>JBAQKF010000011.1:0-120651 GCA_049300695.1 Usitatibacter sp. | reverse complement strand
CCTTCGGGGACAGACCCCTAAGCCTCTTGTTTCTAGGGGTCTGTCCCCGAAGGAGTCCGGTAGTCGTTTCGTCCTCCCAATGGCCATTTCACCCCCCGTTTTCTGCAGTTCGCCGCTCGGCCATGGCCGGCCGGGGCTGGCGTCCCCAGAATTGCTCCACGAAGCCGTCGAACCCCATTTCCAAGAGGCCAAACAACATGTCCACCCTCCAGTCGTTCGGGCCGCATCTGGTCCTGATCGTAGTCGGCGTCGTCCTTTTCTCCCTGACCACGGCGATAATCGCCCTGCTCGCGGACTATTGACCGCCGGCGCCGCGGGCGCCGGAACCGACAAGACGAATGAAGCCCATCTCCAACCTCCTGCACAACACGCCCTGGTGGCTCCTGCTCACCACGGGTGTCGCATTGCTGCTCGGCCTCGCGATGTTCGCGGCGCCGCTCAGCCTGATGCACCTGCAGCGCAAGGGCGCCACGCCGGCGGAGAAGCAGGCGATCAACGCGGAAATCGACTCGGCCGTCACGGACAGCGCCCTCAACATCGGGCGCGGTGTCCTGAGGGAGATGCTCTCGCACACGAAGGACCCGGCTCGGCGCGAGGAGATCGAGGACGCGCTCCGGGAAATCGAGGCGGCGCACGATACGGCGCAGGAAGCCGGCAAGGAAGTCCTGCGCGCCAAGAGACAGGCGGCGAGCGACGTCGCCGATGCGATCAAGGAAGCCCAGCGCGCCATCGCCGATGCCCGGCGCCAGACCCAGCGCGCCCTGAAGGACGCGGGCGTCGAGAACAAGAAGGCGCTCAAGTCACTCAATAAATCGCTCGCCGCTGCGCAAGACGCCGGGAAGGCCGTCGACGACGTTGCGGCCCTGCCCGCGACACCCGCTCCCGAAGTTTCCCCGCCCGACGCGCCCGGGGCACCAAGGCTTCCCGACATGAAGCTCACGGGTCCCGACGGCAAGCCCATCGTGATCGTCCAGGTGGACACCGATCCGCCGGCCGTACCCCAGGTGCAGCTGCCGCCGGAGCTGCGCAAGGAAATCCAGAAGAACGTGACGGGCAGTTTCTATCGCATGGGCGTGGGCGGTGGCCTCATCCTCATTTTCATCCCGCTGCTTGCCCTCACCATCGTCTCGAAGTTCTTCATCGACCGATCGCGCGCCTCGCAGGCCGTTGCGGAATCGAAGAAGCGCGAGGCGGAATTCCACCGCATGAGCCAGCAGGTGACCGAGGCGAAGCTCTCCGCGCTGCAGGCGCAGGTGGAACCCCACTTCCTCTACAACACGCTCGCGAGCGTCCAGGCGCTCACCGAGGTCGATCCGCAGCAGGCGAACCTGATGACGGGCCACCTCATCCAGTACCTGCGCAACGCTTTGCCGAAGATGCGCGAGTCGGTCTCCACGGTAGGCCAGGAGATGGACCTCGTGCGTGCATACCTGAACATCCTGCAGATGCGCATGGGCAAGCGGCTTTCCTTCGAGATCGACGTGCCGCAGGAACTGATGGACGCGCCGTTCCCGCCGCTCATGCTGCCCTCGCTCGTCGAGAACGCGATCAAGCACGGCCTCGAGCCGTTGCGCGAAGGCGGATCCGTGCGCATCACGGCGTCGGCCGAAGGCGATGTGCTTCGCCTCACGGTCACCGACACCGGCCGCGGCTTCGGCGATTCGCTGGGCACGGGCGTGGGCCTCACCAATATCCGCGAGCGCCTGGTCGCGCTCTATGGCGACAAGGGCAAGCTCACGCTCGTGGCGGGTGAGCCCCATGGTGTCGTGGCGACGATCGAGGTGCCGCGCGACGGCACGCGCTCCGCCACGGCGCAGGCCGCCGGATTCGGCGGCGACGAGCCCGTGAAGCCCGAGCCGCCCAAGGGCACGGCCGCGCGCACGTTCGCCGCCATGGGCACGGCCGAGCGCGCGTGGCGCAAGGGGCTTTCGTTCGCTTTCGTCGTGCTCGTCGTGGTCGCCGCGGTGCTCGCGGGGCTCGCCATCGTCGGCGTGGCCACGGGCGTGTTGCCGGTGCAGATCGGCGACGAGGTGGTCGGCGGCCCCACGGGCGCATTGATCGGCACGGCCGGGATCGCCATCGCGTTCGCCGTGATCGTCCTCGTGCTCGCGATCGTGCTCGCCGTGGTGTACGGACTGGGCTTCCTGATGGCGGGCCTCGCGATCTTCATCCCCGTGGCGATCCTCGTCGCGATGACGCCGGCGCTGGCGCCGTTCATCCTCGTCGGGCTCGCCGTGTGGTGGCTCGTGCGAAGGGCCAACTCGAAGACGCCGCCGCCGGCGCCGTAGAATGGCGGCCATGCCGACCGCGATCCTCGCCGAAGACGAAGCGATCCTGCGCACCCAGCTCGAGGGCAAGCTGCACAAGCTCTGGCCCGAGCTGGAGATCATCGCTTCCGTCGAGGACGGCGCCTCGGCGCTCGAGGCCCTCGAGGACCGCGTGCCGGACTTCATGTTCCTCGACATCCAGATGCCCGAGATGACCGGCGTGGAAGTCGCGCGGCACGTCGCAGGCCGGGCGCACGTCGTCTTCGTGACCGCATACGACCAGTACGCGATCCAGGCTTTCGAGACCGGCGCCGTGGACTACATCCTCAAGCCCGCGGCCGACGAGCGCCTCGCGGTGACGATCGAGCGCCTGAAGGCGAAGCTCGCCGCGCCGCCGATGGACTTGAACGCGGTGCTCTCGAAGCTGGGCGGGCACCTCGGAGGGAAGAAGGAACGCCTGCAGTGGATCAAGGCGACCCTCGGCCAGAACCTGCGCCTCATTCCCGTGAACGAGGTGCTCTTCTTCCAATCCGACGAGAAGTACACGCGCGTGGTGACCGCCGAGAACGAGGCGCTCATCAAGACGCCGATCCGCGAGTTGATCGATGGCCTGGACCCCGGGCAGTTCTGGCAGATCCATCGCTCGACGCTTGTGAACGTGACCGCGATCGCGCAGATCACGCGCGATTTCCGCGGCCAGGCCCACGTGAAGATCAAGGGCAAGGACGAATCGCTGGTGGTCTCCCGCATCTACTCGCACCTGTTCAAGCAGATGTGATAATGGGCTGGATTCCCGCTTTCGCGGGAATGACCGGGGCCGCATGATCTACCAGCTCGACGACCGCAAGCCCGCCTTCAAGGGCGACTACTTCGTGGCGGACAATGCCGCCGTGATCGGGTCGGTGGTGATGGAGCCGGGCGCCAGCGTCTGGTTCAACGTCACGATCCGCGGCGACAACGACCTCATCACGCTCGGCGAGAACGTGAACGTGCAGGACGGCAGCGTCGTCCACACCGACGGCGGCATCCAGGTCACGCTCGGTAAGAACGTGAGCGTGGGCCACCTCGTGATGCTGCATGGGTGCACGATCGGCGAGAACTCGCTGATCGGCATCGGTGCCATCGTCCTCAATCGCGCCGTGGTCGGGAAGAACTGCCTCGTCGGCGCCGGCGCCACCGTGACCGAGGGCAAGGTGATCCCCGACAACTGCCTCGTGCTCGGCGTGAACAAGATCGTGCGAACCCTCACGCCCGAGGAGGTCGTCATGAACACCTGGATCGCGCAGCACTACGTCGAGCGCGCGGCGATCTACCGCAAGGGCCTCAAGCGCCTCGGATGACGCGCGGCCGTTTCAGCGGCTCGGCGGCGGCGTGGATCCTGCTGCTCGCGTACGCGAGCCTTTACCCTTTCGTGCCGTTGCGCATGCCCGTAGGCGAGTCCATCGCCTCGATCTTCGGCGGCGTTCGCTACATCACGGGCTTCGACGTCACCGTGAACGTGCTCGCCTACGCGCCGCTCGGCATGCTCGTGTGCCGCCATTTCCTGCAGGGCGGATCCACGACCCGCTCGGCGATCCTGAAAGCGACGCTGTTCGGCGCGGCATTCAGCGCCTGCATGGAGACCGCGCAGTTCTTCATTCCCGGAAGGATCTCGTCGATCTACGACACGATCGCCAATACGGCGGGTACGCTGCTGGGCGCGCTCTCGTTCGCCGAGCCGTGGCACTCGATCGCGACGAAGCCCCTGGGCGAGAAGCGCGAGGCGCTCGTGATCCCGGGGACGTGGGGAGATGCGGGGCTCGTGCTCCTGGCGATCTGGACCATCGCGCAGCTCAATCCCGCGCTGCCGTTCTTCGGCGCCGGCAACATCGTGGGCAACGGCCTCGACATGGACGACCTCACGATCCTGGCCTCGGCCGCGGCCGCCATGAGCATCTGGGGCTTCGGGCTCTTCGTCTCGGTGCTGCTCGCGCGCGACCAGGGGGGCCTCCGCGCGACGCTGGTGTTGCTCTCGGTGGCGCTGTGGCTCAAGTTCACGGCGGCCTCGCTCATGCTCCAGCCCCATTTTTCGGAAGGATGGATGAGCGCGGGCCGCATCGCGGGCCTCGTCGTGGGCGTGCTGCTGCTCGTTCCGACGCGCCGCTTCGCGCGCATGGCTCGCACGTACCTCGCAATGGTGCTGATCCTCGCGGGGGCGCTCTTCTCCAAGATCGCCGGCGCCTACAGCCCGCTGGATGAGTTCCTGCGCGTCTTCCGCTGGCCCTACGGCCAGCTCGCCAACTTCGTGACGCTCACGCGGTTCCTCCACGAGCTCTGGCCTTTCATGGCGGTGGGCTTTCTCATCGCGCTCTTCCTGCGATCCCGAAGGGTAGAATCGGGGCCATGAACTTCTACAAGCATCACGTTTTCTTCTGCACCAACAAGCGCGACGCGCCCGAGGCTTGTTGCGCGCGCCACGGTGCCGAGGATATGCGCGGCTATGCGAAGGCCCGCGTGAAGGCCCTGGGCCTGTCGGGTCCGGGCAAGGTGCGCATCAACAACGCAGGCTGCCTCGACCGCTGCGCGGAAGGCCCCTGCATCGTCGTCTATCCCGAGGGCACCTGGTACACGTACGTCGACAAGGAGGACATCGACGAGATCGTGGAAGAGCACTTCGTGAACGGCCGCGTGGTCGAGCGCCTCCTCATCTAGATGGCCGCCGGCAGCGCGAGGCAGAATATCGCCGGCGCCGCGGGCACGATCGAGGTCGCGACCCAGGTTCCCGATTCGACGCGCGCGGTGGCGGTGATCGCGCATCCGCACCCGCTCTTCGGCGGCTCGATGGACAACAAGGTCGTGACCACGCTCGCGAAGGCCTTCGTCGAGTCGGGTGCGGCGACCTACCGGTTCAATTTTCGTGGCGTGGGTTCCACCCAGGGCGCGCATGACGAGGGCCGCGGCGAAACCGACGACATGCTGCGCGTGATCGAGCATGCGCGAAGCGAATGGAAATCGCTGCCGCTCCTCATCGCGGGCTTCTCGTTCGGCGGCGCGGTGGCTACGCGTGCAAGCGTTCGGGCCGACTTCGACCAGCTCGTGCTCGTGGCGCCCGGGTTCCGCCGCTTCACCGAGCACGGCTTCGCCGAGGCGCCCGATCCGCGCGACGCCAATCTTGGGCCGCCTGGACGGCACACCACGTCGAACACGATCGTGATCCACGGCGACCTGGACGAGACCGTGCCGCTTTCGGATTCGATCGCCTGGGCCGCGGTGCGCGACGTGCCGGTGGTCGTCGTGCCCGGGGGCGAGCATTTCTTCCACCGCAAGCTCCACATCCTGCGCGAGGTCGTGACGCGCTGGATTCGCCCGTAGTTTGCTGGAGAGAGTGATTCAGGGAGCGTTACGAATCGCGGGCGGTGCGTTTTGAACACAGAGGCGCACAGAGGAACCACAGAGGAAATCCAAACCGTCCATTGCTTCGTAACCCCGTCGACTTGGCCACGAAACGCCATCAATAGATCTTGCTTTTCCTCTGTGGTTCCTCTGTGCGCCTCTGTGTTCAAAATCCCGCGAATCAGTTTCGCGAGGCGTTCGCGTAACTCGCCCGATGCTGAGTGCACCCCTAGGCGGCGCCGGAGTCGAACCGGCGCAGCTTCTCGATGAATTCGCGCGCGGCGGCGATGTCGCGGCCGGCGATCGAATCGGCGATGTAGCGAACGGCCTTCACCTTCGACAGGCGGTCGCCGTGGCGGCGCGCGAGCCAGAGTGCGAACGGAATGAAGGCGAGGCCGCCGGCGATGTTCCACGCGGCGAAGGTCACGAAGTGCCGGGACTCGTAGAGGTCCACGCCGGTGAGCGCCGCGAACACTACAACCACGAACGGGATCCACCACACGACCTGGCCCGTGAGGAATCCCCAGTTGAAGGTGCGGATGCGCGCGATGCGAAGCTTCTCCACTTCGGCCTGCAGGTGAACGATGGGTCGCCCGTAATCGAGGCTACGCAGCGCCTGCTGCACGCGCAGGCCCGCCACGCCCATGGCGATCACCCAGGCATCCAGGACGAGCGCCGTCGCGAAGAGCGCCGGGTGATCCACGTGGCTTGCGAGGAAATGGCCGAGCATCGCGAGTGTCGCGATCCAGGCGATCATCTCGAAGGCGCCGAAGGCTCCGGACTTGCGGATGCGCTCGCGGTTACGCTCGATCCAGTCCTCTTGCAGGAAGTCGAGGCGGCGCGCGCGTTCGGCCCATTCGTCGCGAAGCGTTTCGAGGGTGGGGCTCATTTTGCAGTCTCCTTGTCGAGGCGCGCGAATTCGTCCTGGAGGCGCTGCTTCAGGCGGTTCACGCGAGTGGTGACGTTGCCGGGGGAGATCCCGAGCACTTCGGCGATCTCCTCGGATGAATGTCCGTCGAGGTACAGCAGGATCAGCGCGCGGTTGAGCTCGTCGAGGCCGTCGACCAGGCGCCGCAATACGCGCATGTTGTCGCTCGCGTCATCGAGCGACGGATCCTCGAATGCCGGTTCCGTGGCGAGCTCGTCGATTGATGTCGTGTCGCGCACGCGCCGGCCCTCGCCGCGGAAGCGGGAGATCGCGACGTTCATCGCCACACGGTACGCCCAGGTCGCGAACTTCGCGCGGGCGTCGAACCGCGGGAACGATCGCCAGAGCGCGATCGCCATCTCCTGGACGAGGTCGGCGCGATCGTCGCGGTCGCGGCAATAGCCGTACGCGACCTTGTGCAGGATCGCGCGATGCCAGTTCAGCAGCGCGAGGAAACGAGCCTCTTCGGAAGGGTCCATGCCGCGTTATTCGCCGGGGATGGCGAATATCTCACACGCGGCAGGGGCAAATCAGCTATTCGGTGGGATCTTGAGCGTTCCCGCGGCCTTCGCGGCGGCCACTTCGTCCGCCAACTCCTTGCCCGTCTTGTAGTGGGGCACGCGCCACGTGAGGCGATAAACCCGTTGGATGAACGCGTTGGATCCGTTCATCTCCTCGTTCCAGTACTTGTTCGCGAGCCCCATGTTGCGCTCCGGATGGAGGAAGAACGCGTCCTTCGCGCCCTGGCCGCCGAAGATGTAGAGCTTGCCGTCGATCATCGACCACGTGTCCGCGTCGCCGCCCCACGGGATGCCGTACACGATGCCGTCGGTGCAATAGCCGCCGAACTGCGGGATGTACTTCACCGGCGACTCGTCGAACATCTTCTTGTGCTCGGCCGAGACGAAGCGGAAGGTCACGTCCTTGTACACGCTCTTGATCGCGGGGGAGCCCTTCGCTTCCTTGTGGTCGGTGAAGTAGTTGACCACGTCGTAGCCAAAGAGCATGAGGTGCGCGTCGTCGCCATCCTTCACGGCGTTCACCGGACTCAAGCCTGCGCCGGGACTTTGCGTGACGAAGGGCGCACAGCCCGAGGCCAGAAGGGAACCCGCGATGATCAAGCCGGCAGCGATGGATTTCATCGTACAGCTCCCTGCTTCGATAACGGCATGGCCGACGCGACCTTGGCCGCGGGCAGCCGGGAAATCTCGTCCAGGACGAGCGAAGGCGTGAGCACCTCGGGCAGCAGGTGTGGTTTCGATTCGCCGGGGATGTAGAGCGCGTACACGGGCACGGCGTTGCGGCCCATCGACGCGAGCTCGGCGGTGATGCGCGGATTCTGGCGCGTCCAGTCCGCCTTCATCGTCACGATCTCGCGATCGGCGAAGGCCTTGGCGACCTGGAGGTTGTAGAGCGAGGTGCGCTTGTTCACCTGGCAGGTCACGCACCAGGCCGCGGTGAAGTCCACGAACACGGGCCTTCCCGATTGGACGAGTTGCTTCACTTTTTCCGGCGACCATTCCTGCCACGACTCGTCCTTCGACATCAGCGCCTCGCGCTCGCCCGGAGCGCTCGGCACGGCGACGACGATGCCCACGGCGACGAAGACCGCCGCGAGCGCCGAGCGCCAGATGCCCGACGAGTACGCGCCGCGCCCCTGCAGCCATGCGCCGATCGCGATCAGCACGAGTCCCGCGAGGAGCGCCAGCACCGCATCGTTGCCCGCCTGCGCGCCCAGCACCCACGTGAGCCACGCGACAGTCGCATAGAGCGGGAATGCGAGGACCTGCTTGAACGTCTCCATCCACGGGCCCGGCTTCGGCAGCATGCGAAGCAGCGCCGGGAAGTAAGCGAGCAGCAGGACCGGAAGCCCCATGCCCAGGCCGATCATCGCGAACACCGCGAGCGAGTGCAGCGCGTCCTGCGTGATCGTGAATCCGACGGCCGCACCCATGAACGGCGCCGTGCACGGCGTGGCCACTGCGGTGGCGAGCACGCCGGCGAGGAGCGCGTCCGCGTACCGGCCACGCGCCGAGAGGTTCGAGGTCATCGACTGCGCGAAGGCGCCCCACTCGAACACTCCGGAAAGATTGAGCGCGAGCACGAAGAAGAGCGCGGCAAGCAGCGTCACGAATACCGGCGATTGGAGCTGGAAGCCCCAGCCCAGCTGCGATCCGCCGGCGCGAAGTGCGAGCATCAGTCCCGCGAGGATGAGGAACGAGAGCATCACGCCCGCGAGGAAGACGATGCCCTGCATCTTCATCACGCGCGCCTCGCCATGCGCGTGCCGCACGAAGCCCATCACCTTGATGCCGAGGACGGGGAACACGCACGGCATCAGGTTCAACAGGATGCCGCCGATGAACGCGAACGCGAGCGCGGCGAGCGTGCTGCCGCCCACGCTCCCGCCGACCGATGTGTCCACGAGGGTTCCCCCGGCGAGCGGCGTGGTGCCGAGGCTCGCGGCGACGTTCATCGCCCTGCGCCCGTCGGACCCGTTCCAGCCGCCATCGGAGACCGCCACGCCCTCGAGCGATTTCACGTCCTTCAGGGGCGGATCGGCGAGCTTCATCTCGATGGTGAGGGTGCGTCCCGCGTGCGTGATCTTCTCGGGCGCCGACGGCTCGATCAATCCTTCCTGTTCGGGGAAGAAGCGTGCCGCCGCCGGAGCCTCGGCGCCTTCGGGCGCCGTGAGTCGCACGACTAGCATCTGGCCCGTCATCGCCGCTTCCGATTTCCATCCGGTCACGTCGACGGGCAGCTGGCGGCGCGCGCGGTCGATGTGCGCCTGGAACATCGGGTTTTTCTTTGGCTGCGCCTTCGAGACGGGAAACGAGATGTCGAGGTCGCCCTTCTCGGGAACGCAGATGTCCTTGCAGACGAGCCATTCCGCATGGGCCTTGAGGCTCGCCGGGCCCTCGGGCGCGTTCGCGGGCGGCGTGAGCTCGGAAAGCAGCACGACCTCGTCGTCGTAGCCGTAGTTCATGAGCGGGCCCACGGGCAGCGGCTGCGGATACGGCCACTGGATCTCGCCCGCCTTCCATCCTTCGGGCAAGGTCCACTTGATCTTCGTCGGAAGGCCCGAATCGCCGGGGTTCCTCCAGTAGGTGTGCCACTCCTGCACCATGCGCAGCTTCAGTCCCACGAGCGTAGGCTTGCCGGGCACGGCAGACGCATCGTCGGTGACGAGCTCCGCTTCGACGTGTTCGGTCTTGAATGTGGAGGCGGCAAGCGCCGGGGGCGCCGTCCAGGCGAGGACGGCGAGCGCGAAAACGATTCCGGAAGCGGTTCTGGACATCACGTAAAATTATAGGCTCATGCTCTGGATCAAGTCCCTGCACCTAATCGCAGTGGTCGCGTGGTTCGCGGGGTTGTTCTATTTGCCGCGGCTGTTCGTGTACCACGCCATGTCCACTGACAGTGAATCCCGCGATCGGTTCATCGTCATGGAGCGAAAGCTCTACCGGGGCATCATGACGCCGGCCATGGTCGCCACGATCGTGTTCGGGACGTGGCTCTGGCTGGAGTATGGGTTCACGGGTGCGTGGCTGGACGTAAAGCTGTTCCTGGTGGCCCTCCTGGTGGCCTATCACTTCTGGATGGGCAAGATCGCGCGCGACTTTGCTCGCGGGGCGAACACTCGCAGCCATGTCTATTACCGCTGGGTGAACGAGGTGCCGACGCTGCTGCTCGCCGCGGTCGTGATCCTTGCAGTCGTGAAACCTTTCTGATGGCCGGGGAAACGAAGCCCCGCATCCTGGTTAAACAGGACATGGGCCTGCATTATTTCTTCGCCCCGTGCCCGAGGGGCCTCGCCGCGGCGCTTGCCGAGGAGCTCACGAGCCTGGGTGCCCAGCACTGCGTCGCCGCCGATGCGGGCGTTTCGTTCGACGGCCCGTTCGATCTCATCTATGTGACGAATCTTTACTCGCGCATTGCGAGCCGTGTCCTCTGGCGCGTGACCCACGTGGCCTACAAGAACGAGGAAGACGTCTACCAGGCCGCATCCGCGGTGCGCTGGCACGTCTATTTCACGGCCGACCGCACGTTCAAGGTGGAAACCAACGCGCATCGCAGTCCCGTGAAGAGCCTCGATTTCGTGACGCTGCGCGTGAAGGACGCCATCGCCGACCATTTCCGCAGCGCCACGGGGCGGCGCCCCAGCGTCGAGTCGCGCGATCCGGATCTGCGCATTCACGCATTCCTCGACGACAAGATGTGCGCGCTCTACATCGACACGAGCGGGGAATCGCTCTTCAAGCGCGGGCGGCGCGACCACGTGGGCGAGGCGCCGCTCAAGAAGAACCTCGCGGCGGGAATCCTGCGCATCGCGGGGTGGCGCCCGGGCACGGCGCTGCTCGATCCCATGTGCGGCGCGGGAACGTTCCTCACGGAGGCCGCGGAAATGTCACTCGGCCGCGCCGCGGGACGCGAGCGCTCCTTCGCCTTCGAGAAGCTCGCGCGCTACAACGAGCTCAACTGGGAGCGGCTCCTCTCGAACGCGAAGAAGTCCGAGAAATCAATCGAGGCACTGCCGATCTACGGATCGGACCTCTACGGGCGTTCGCTCGGGCACGCGGTGCTGAACCTTCGTGAAGCGGGCCTCGAATCCGCGGTGACGCTGAAACAGGTGAACCTGCTCGAGCTCTCCGCTCCTTCGGGACACGGTTCCATCGTGACGAATCCGCCCTACGGCGTTCGCCTGGGCGAGAAGGAAAAGCTCGCGGAGTTCTATCCGCAGCTGGGTGACGCGCTGAAGAAGAAGTTCGCGGGATGGACGGCGTACATCTTCTCGGGCGATCCGGAGCTCGCGCGGCTTATTCGGCTGCACGCTACGCGCAAGACCGTGCTGTACAACGGAGCGCTCGAATGCCGCCTGTACGAATACCACATCGTGCACGGCGGAAATCGTCCCGAGGACAAGCGCCCGAAACTAGACGCGAAGCGCGGCGCGGTCGACAAGGTCGCGCGTGCCGGTTCCCGCGGGAAGCGTTCCTAGCGCGCGAAACCCATCGCCGCCCAGCCGCGAATCGCAGAACGCCTCCGCGGCTTTCGCATCCGAGAAGCGCTTCATCAACGAGGCCTGCACGCAAAGCGCGAGCTTCTCGACGACCGCGCGCGCCTGGCCCTCGGCAGCGTCGGGGTTGGAGAGAATGCCCTTCACGGAAGCAAGGGCCTTCCCGGTGCGCGTGTCGGACGCCATCGCGATCTCGGCCGCGAGCGCGGCGAAAGACTCGGGCGACCGCGCGATGGCCCGCAGCGCATCGAGGCAGATCACGTTGGCGCTTCCTTCCCAGATTCCGTTCAACGGCGCTTCGCGATAGAGGCGCGCGAGCGGCGCTTCCTCCACGTAACCGTTGCCGCCGAGGCACTCCATCGCCTCGACCGCGACCGGCGTCATGCGCTTGCAGAGCCAGTACTTGGCGATGGGCGTGAGGATGCGCTGGAGGTTGCGCTCGTTCGCGTCGGCCGCCGACGCGTCGAATGCCTGCGCGAGGCGAAACGCGATGAGCGCCGCGGCTTCGGTCTCGAGCGCCAGGTCCGCGAGCACGTTAGTCATCAGCGCGTGTTCGACGAGGTGCTTGCCGAAGGCGCTGCGGTGGCGCGCATGGTGGATCGCCTGGTTGAGGCCCGCGCGCATCATGCCGGCCACGCCCACCACGATGTCGAAGCGGGTGTGGTGCGCCATCTCGATCAGCGTCGCGATGCCGCGTCCGGGCTCGCCCACGAGCCACGCGTGCGTGCCGTGATATTCGATCTCGGAAGAAGCGTTCGAGCGATTGCCGCACTTGTCCTTGAGCCGCTGGATCTCGAAGTCGTTGCGCGTTCCATCGGGGAGCGACCGCGGCACGAAGAAGCACGTGACGCCTTCGGCCGTGCGCGCCAGGGTGAAGAAGGCATCGCTCATGGGCGCGGAGCAGAACCACTTGTGACCCTCGAGGCGCCACGTCTCCGCGGATTTCGTCGCCGCGGTTTGCACCGCCCGCAAATCCGATCCGCCCTGCTTTTCCGTCATCGCCATGCCGATCGTCGCGCCGGATTTTTCCTCGACGCGCACGGGCCGCGGATCGTAGGCATCGGCGAGGATCCTGGGCTTCCATGCGCTTGCGATGGCCGGCGCGTGCTTGAGGACCGGGATCGAGGCGAAGGTCATCGTCATCGGGCATGACGTGCCCACCTCGAGCTGGTTCCAGAGGTAGAAGAGGACCGCGCGCCCCGCGAAGCCGCCGCTGTCGCGCTTCCATGCGAGGGAATGGACTCCGCTCGAAATCGCGCGGCCCATCAGGGCGTGATAGGCCGGGTCGTATTCGACGAAGTCGATGCGATTTCCGAAGCGATCGTGAGTCTTCAGCTGCGGCGTGTTGCGATTCGCGGTGACGGCGAGCGCCTGCGCTTGCGCCGATCCCACGTAACGGCCGAGGTCGGAGGCGGCGCCGGCAATCCAATCGACCTTCGCGCGTTGGACCGCATTCGCGAGCCACGCGTCGGCCGAATATGCGTCGTAGCCTTCGAGCGGCGGCGGCTGGTTGAGGGCGTCGTTGGTCATGGCCGCCCCGCGTAGATCCACTCGACCAGCGCGTCGAGCGCGGGCTGCGCCCCGTTCGCGTTCGCGTGGTTCACCATCATCGCCACGATCCAGCGCCGGCCCTTCTCGTCGATCACGTAGCCGGCGATGCTCTGCACGCCGTTGAGCGTGCCGCCCTTCAGGTGCGCGTGCCCTGCCGCGCCCGACGCAGGGCGCATCCTCAACGTGCCGTCGGTGGCGAAGACCGAAAGCGAAGAAACGAACTCGGGCATGTCGGCGCTCGCCCAGGCGCTGCGAAGGATCGCCGCGAGCGTGCCTGCCGTGATGCGCGTCTCGCGTGAAAGTCCCGATCCGTTCTCGATCGCCAGGCCCGGCGCGTCGATGGATTTCAACTGGAGCCACTCGCGCACGACCGCATCGCTCGCCGCCTCGCTGCCGGGCGTGCCGCGCTCGGCCGAAAGCGCGAGGTAGATGTGCCGCGCCATCACGTTGTTGGAGAACTTGTTCATGTCGCGGACGAGGTTCGCGAGGGGCTCCGACTCGTCGCGGTAGAAGAGCTTCGCGCCGTCGGGCGTCGAGCCCGCGCGCACCTTGCCGCGAATCACAACGCCCGCCTCCGACCATGTCCAGCGCAGGATCGCCTCGGTGAACGTCGGCCCATCGAGCACCGACAGCGTGAAGATCTTCTCGCCGCACTCCGCGGGCATCGTGCCTGAGAAGCTCACGAGCGCGAGCATCCCGTTCTGCTGCACGTCGTACTGGAGGTTCCTGCGCCACCAGCCGCACGGCTCCTTCACGGTATGCATGCGGCTTGCGATCTCGATGGAGGGCAGGTCCGGCTCGGCGGTGACCCGCACGGCGTCGCCGTCGGGCGTGAAGTTGAACTGGACCGCCTGGAAGTTCACGAGCAGCGCATCGGGGCCCACGTTGTAGCCGCGCTTGGGTTCGCCGTCGAAGCGGCCCGGATCGTAGGTGGCGGGCGCGAAGTAGCTGCGATCGAGGATGATGTCGCCCTTCACCTCGCGAAGGCCGCGGGCGCGAAGCTCGTGCGCGAGCTGCCAGGCGCGCTCGTAGGTGAGCTTGGGATCGCCGCCGCCGCGGATCACGAGGTCCCCGTTGAGCACGCCGTCGGACGAGAGCTCGCCCGAGAGAAGGACGTCGGTGTGGAACGTGAATGCGGGGCCGAGGAGGTCCAGCGCCGCGTATGTGGTGAGGAGCTTCATCACCGACGCGGGATTCATCGGCACGCTGGCACGAACCTCGAGCACCGGCGCGCCCGAGTCCACGGGCTCCACGACCACCGCCGCGGCCGAATCCGGCACCCCGGCGCGCGCGAGCGCATCGTGCACGGATCGCGGCAGCGCATGGGTGGCCGCCGAAGCGGGCAGGGCGAACGCCAATACCAGCGCGGCGAGCCTCATCGCGCCAGCTTGTCCAGGATTTCGAGCGAGGTATCCACCAGCATCGAGAATTGCGCGTCGTCGATCACATAGGGTGGCATGAAGTAGACCGTGTTGCCGATGGGCCGCAGCAGGACGCCGCGCTCCAGCGCCAGCGCGAACGCGCGGGAGGCGAACGCGGGATCGTTCGTCGCGGCCTCGAAAGCCCAGATCATGCCGAGGTGGCGAAAGTTCCGCGCGTTCGCGTGCTTCGCGAGCGGCTCCGCCGCCTGGGTGAATCGCGCGGCCTTCGCGGCATTGGCGGCGATCACATCGTCGCGCTCGAAAAGGTCGAGCACCGCGCACGCCGCGCGGCAAGCGAGCGCGTTGCCCGTGTACGAGTGCGAATGCAGGAATCCGCGCCGGGGATCGTCGTCGTAGAACCCGCCGTAGATCGCATCGGTCGAAAGGACGCAGGAAAGGGGCAGGTAGCCGCCGGTGATTCCCTTCGAAAGGCAGAGCAGGTCCGGCGCGACGCCCGCCCGCTCGCACGCGAACATCGTTCCGGTGCGCCCGAAGCCCGTCATGATCTCGTCGGCGATGAGGAGCACGCCGTAGCGCGTGCAAAGCTCGCGCGCTCGGCGCAGGTAATCGGCCGGATACATGCGCATGCCGGAAGCGCCTTGCACGAGCGGCTCCACGATCATCGCGGCGATTTCTCCGTGCCGTTCCGCGAGGAGCTTCTCCAGCGCATCGGCGGCGTTAGTGGCATTCGCGGGCAACGGGACCACGATCGATTCGCGCACCAGCGGCGCATACGCGTCGCGAAAGATCGCGACGTCGGTCACTGCGAGCGCGCCCACCGTTTCACCATGGTAGCCACCCTCGAGCGACACGAAACGCCGCTTGCCGCGATCGCCGAGATTGGCCCAGTAGTGGAACGCCATCTTGAGGGCGATTTCGGCGGCGGAGGCTCCGTCCGAGGCGAAGAATGCGTGCCCGAGCTTTCCGGGCGCGATCTTCGAGAGTCTTTCGGCAAGCTCCACGACAGGCGCGTGAGTGAAGCCCGCGATCATCACGTGCTCGAGCCTGCCCACCTGGTCGCGCACGGCGGCGTCGATCGCGGGATGCGCGTGGCCGAAGAGGTTCACCCACCAGGAGCTCACGGCATCGAGATAGCGCTTGCCGTCGAAGTCGTGGAGCCACACGCCCTCGGCGCGCGACACGGGCACGAGCGGGAAGCGCTCGTGGGACTTCATCTGCGTGCAGGGATGCCACACCGCCGCGAGGCTGCGGTCGACCATCTCCCGATTGGTCATGGAACTTTCAGACAGCGGCGATGCGATTGATCTGCTGCGCGGCGGCGCTGGTCGCCTCGGTGGCGAGCGTCTCGAGCGAATCCGGGGGCAGCGCGATGGTGCCGCCGGTGATGTAGCAAAGCGCGGTGAAGAGCGAGCGGACCTCGATGGCGGCGAGCGGATCCCGGGTCTGCCCCTCGTCGATCGCCACGCCGTCCACGGTGACGACCACGCGAACCCCTTCCACGAGGAGCCCGCCGGGACCGTTCTTCCCGTAGTACTCCTTCAGCCGTGCGAGCGTGAGGCGCTCGAGCTCTCCCTTTTCAGCGTTACCCAGCAGTGGCACTTCGGCGATCCCTCCCCTGAAACTGTTTGAAACATTCTATCGCCCCTCCGGAAAATCAACCGTTAGGCGCGTCACACGTTGTTTTTCGACTGTAGCAACCACCGGCATCGAGTGCTAGCAACATGGCGGCCGGTTTTCATGCGACAAGTTCGTGAACATCGTACGGAGGGCGTCGAATGCACCTGCTCGACCGCATCGAAACGCAGCTCGTCTCCAACCGCCTGCCCCTCGTGGCGATCACGGTGGCCGCCGTGCCCTACGCGAACACGCCGGTCGTGCTCACGCTGCACTGGCACGGCTTCATCGAGAATCGCCTCGCGGATGTGGAGGATGCCGAGGTCGTTTCGTACCAGGCCGTGCCCAGCTCCGCCCTGCAGGTGAACGATCGCTGGGACCGCCTCGACCAGCTCGAGAACGAGGTGCTCGACGTAGCCTGGGAGCTCGGCTCCTGGGATCTCGCGCGCATCGAGGCGCTGCCCTTCGTGCGGCCCGGCGCGCCGGAGCAGGAATCGCTCGAATGCATGAGCGCCTTCGGCACGGCGCCCATCACCCTCGACGGGCAACTCCCCATCGTGTCCGAAGTGCCGGATTCGGACGATCTCGTCTCGACCGCGTCGCGGGCGGGTTACCTGCAGTGGCTTTTCCGCCCCGTGCGCGGCGGAGTGTGGGCCGAGGTCGCCGAGGATGCGACCCTGGAGCAGGGCGGATACCGCAACCCGCCATGCCCGTATCTCGCGCTGCCGACGCGGCCCCCACGCATGCGCCGGGCCCGCAAGGTGGTGTACCAGTTCGGGCGCGTCACCTAGGTTAGCAAGCGCTCGCACTTCCCGCGAGAGGCTTGAAATCGCAGGGAGCCGGACCTATTATTAGCACTCGCTACGTGTGAGTGCTAGACTACACGCAGCCCTAATATTCAAACCCCTTTTTCAGGAGTAGAAGCCATGAAACTGCGCCCTTTGCATGACCGCGTGATCGTCAAGCGCCTCGAAGAAGAGCGGAAGACCGCCTCGGGCATCGTGATCCCCGACACCGCCGCCGAGAAACCCGACCAGGGCGAAGTCCTCGCCGTCGGTCCCGGCAAGAAGAACGACGACGGAAAAGTCACCGCCGTCGACGTGAAGGTCGGCGACAAAGTCCTCTTCGGCAAGTACTCGGGCAGCACCGTCAAGATCGACGGCGATGAGCTGCTCGTGATGCGCGAGGAAGACATCATGGCCGTCGTGAACTGACCGCCAAACACATCCGAATTCGAGAGGAATCAACATGGCAGCCAAAGACGTCAAATTCAAAGAGAACGCTCGCGTACGCTTGATCGCGGGCGTGAACATCCTGGCCGATGCGGTCAAGGTCACACTCGGTCCCAAGGGCCGCAACGTAGTCCTCGAGCGCTCGTTCGGCGCGCCCACCGTCACCAAGGACGGCGTGTCGGTCGCGAAGGAAATCGAGCTGAAGGACAAGTTCGAGAACATGGGCGCGCAGCTCGTGAAGGAAGTCGCTTCGAAGACTTCCGATGTCGCCGGCGACGGCACCACGACCGCGACCGTGCTCGCCCAGGCGATCGTGTCCGAAGGCATGAAGTACGTTGCCGCCGGCATGAACCCGATGGACCTGAAGCGCGGCATCGACAAGGCCGTGACTGTCGCGGTCGAAGAGCTGAAGAAACTCTCCAAGCCCTGCAAGGACTCGAAGGAAATCGCGCAGGTCGGCTCCATCTCCGCCAACGCGGATCCGGAGATCGGCAAGACGATCGCCGAGGCGATGGACAAGGTGGGCAAGGAAGGCGTCATCACCGTGGAAGACGGCAAGGGCCTCGAGAACGAGCTCGACCTCGTCGAGGGCATGCAGTTCGACCGCGGCTACATCTCCCCGTACTTCATCAACAACCCGGACAAGCAGATCGCCGTCCTGGAAGATCCGTTCATCCTCCTGCACGACAAGAAGATCTCGAACATCCGTGACCTGCTGCCGGTGCTCGAGCAAGTCGCGAAGGCGGGACGCCCGCTCCTCATCGTCGCCGAAGATGTCGACGGCGAGGCGCTCGCGACCCTCGTGGTGAACAACCTGCGCGGCATCCTGAAGACCACGGCCGTCAAGGCCCCGGGCTTCGGCGACCGTCGCAAGGCCATGCTGGAAGACATCGCGATCCTCACAGGCGGCACGGTGATCGCCGAAGAGCTGGGCCTGAAGCTCGAGAACGTCCAGCTGAAGGACCTGGGCCGCGCCAAGCGCGTCGAGGTGGGCAAGGAGAACACAACGCTCATCGACGGCGCCGGCAAGGAAGAGAACATCAAGTCCCGCGTCGAGACGATCCGCAAGCAGGTCGAGGAAGCCACCAGCGACTACGACAAGGAAAAGCTCCAGGAGCGCGTTGCGAAACTCGCCGGTGGAGTTGCCGTGATCAAGGTCGGCGCCGCGACTGAAGTCGAGATGAAGGAGAAGAAGGCCCGCGTGGAAGATGCGCTGCACGCCACTCGCGCCGCCGTCGAAGAAGGCATCGTTCCGGGTGGCGGCGTGGCACTCCTGCGCGCGAAGGATGCGGTCTCCAAGATCAAGACCGACAACGAGGACCAGGCCGCGGGCGTGAAGATCATCGTCCGCGCGCTCGAGCAGCCGATGCGCGAGATCGCGCGCAACGCCGGCGACGAGCCGAGCGTGGTCATCAACAAGGTGAGCGAAGGCAAGGGCAACTTCGGCTACAACGCCCAGACGGGCGAGTACGGCGACATGGTGGCGATGGGCGTGCTGGATCCGACGAAAGTCACGCGCTACGCGCTGCAGAACGCCGCCTCGGTGGCCGCGCTCATCCTTACGACCGATGCGATGGTCGCGGAGCTTCCGAAGGACGACAAGCCCCAGATGGGTGGCGGCGGCGGCGGCATGGGCGGCATGGGTGACATGGATATGTAAGAAGGGTCATCCCCGCGAAGGCGGGGATCCAGCCCGACGAAAAAAAGCCCCGCTTCGGCGGGGCTTTTTCTTTTTACAATGACCGCATGCCCCACACCTTCGAACCGGCCGCCTCCGGCCGCTCCAAGTGCCGCGGATGCAAGCAGCCGCTCGCGAAGGGCGAGATTCGCTTCGGCGAGCGCTTGCCCAATCCCTTCGCCGACGGCGAGGTCACGCACTGGTTCCATCCGCTCTGTGCCGCGTACAAGATTCCGCAGGCGTTGGTGGATGGCCTCGCCGCCGCGACGGGCGAGGTGCCCGGTCGCGAATCGCTCGAACGCGCCGCGAACTTCGGGCTCCTGCATCGCCGCGTTCCGCGCATCGACGGCGCCGAGCGGTCACCGTCGGGGCAAGCGCGTTGCCGCAACTGCAAGGAAATGATCGAGAAGGGCGTGTGGCGCGTGCGGCTCGTCTTCCACGAGGAGGGCAATTTCTCGCCGGGGGGATTCGTGCATCTCACGTGCCGAAAAGCCTACTTCGAGGCCGACGACATCCTCGATCGGTTGCTGCACTTCAGTCCGTCGCTTTCGGAAGAAGATCGCACGGAGCTTCGGGCGCAGTTCGCGGCGTTCTAGCGCCGGATGAAAAATCGGTAGATCGGGACGGTGAGCAGCACGACTGTCGCGTAGCGGATCACGTGGGCGGCGGTGACGAACGCCACGTTGATGCGAAGCACCTTCGCGGTGATGGACATCTCCGCGATTCCGCCCGGCGCGGCCGCGAGCAATCCCGCGCCGAGATACACGCCGGCCCCGGCCGAAAGCCCCCAGCCCACGATGAGTGACAGCACGAGCGTCACCGCGATCGATGGGGCGAGTCCCTTGAGGAACGAGGGCGCCGCTACGAGAAAATCGCGGTCGAAGCGCGCGCCGAGCGCGCAGCCCATGAACACCTGCGCGGCATTCGTGAACGGCGTGGGGACCGAGGAGAACGTGAAGCCCGAGACCGTGAGCGCGATCGTCGTCGCGAGGGCGCCCATCATGAACGGCGTGGGAATCCTCGCGAGGCGCGCAAGGCCGCCGGCGGTCCCCGTGATGGCGAGCAGCATCGCGAGCCGCAGGAGGTCGAACGGGATCGTGACCGGGCGATAGTCCTCGGTCGAATGGAATCCCGCGAGCGTGATGCCGACGGGGAAAAGCGTCACCACGATGATCACGCGCATCGAGTGCCCGAGCGCCACGCGATCGGCCTTCGCGCCATAGCGCTCTCCCATCAGCGCCATCTCCGCCGCGCCGCCGGGCATGCTTGCGAAATACGCGGTCGTGCGATCGCAGCCCGACAGCCGCGCGAGCACCCACGCGCTCGCCGTGCCGAATCCGATCGCCGTGAAGCCCAGTGCGATGAACCAGGGCCACTGGTTGGCGACCTGGGCTACGACGGGCGCGGTGAAATAAAGGCCGAGCGAAGTGCCGACCACGACGAAGGCGGCCTGTCGCGCGCCCGGCAGGGGCTCGAAAGGCGCGCCTGCGAGCTGCGCCGCGGACATTCCGAAGATCGCGCCGATCATCCACGGCAGCGGCGTGCCGATCCAGGCGCACATCGCGCCTCCCAGCGCCGATACCGCGATTCCGCCGGCGATGAAGGCGGCCCTGCGCATCCTGTCCACGTCGGGAGTGGCTTCGAAAGGGTCGAAACGGTTATAATTTAATGCTTTCCAAGGCCTGGTAGCTCAGTTGGTAGAGCAGCGGACTGAAAATCCGTGTGTCGGTGGTTCAATTCCGCCCCAGGCCACCAATTCCGTCTTTTTCGACGACTGAAAACCGCACAAAGCGGTGCGGTTTTCCCTCTCTGTCCTCTGTACTGAGTACCCGCTTAATAACCCTACTGCCCGCTCAAAACCGCAGTATGGTACGGGTAACCGAACGGGTAACGGCATTCGTTACCCGCCGTACACGAGGAGGCGCAGAAATGGGGAATCTCAGCGACCTGAAAATCCGCAACGCAAAACCGAAGGCCAATCCCTACCGGTTGAGCGACGGCGATTGCCTGTGGCTTCGCGTCGCACCCACCGGCGTGAAGTCTTGGCAGCTCCGCTATTCACACAATGGGCGCGAGCAGATTTACACCATCGGCAAGCTCAAGCGGTTCTCGCTCGCAGAGGCGCGGGACGAGGCCGCCGAGTTGCTCAAGCTCGTCGCCAAGGGCAAACAGCTCACTGAGTACCGAGACATTCAGAAGGAAGAGCGCATTGCCGAGGAGACCGAGCGCAACGAAGCCAAGGCAAACACTTTCGGCTCCGTAGCGGAGGCGTGGATCAAGGAGCGAGTAAAGAACATGGGCTGGAGCGAGGACCACGCGCTCAAGGTCCGTCAGAGCTTCGGCCTCGCGGACAAGGACAAAGAGCGCAAGGGCAGTGGTGCCATCATCCGCAGCAAGCTCAACGCGGTTGCAGTCAAGGAGGTACGCGCCAAACTCGTGAGCTCCGTCATGAAGGACGTCGCGGCGAACGACGCCCCAATGATGGCGGCGAAGATTCGCGCGCGCATCAACGCCGTGCTCAACTTCGCATGCGAGGAAGGCCATATCGAGGTCAATCCGCTGCCAAGGCCGCAGATGACGAAGCGCACGGCAGCCGCGAGGAACTACCCCGCCATCGTAGACCTCAAGGGCGTGGGTGCGATCCTCAGACACGCAAGAGACCTAGACCCTCAGCCCTGCATCGGAGTGCAGCGCACGCACGTGCTGCTCGCGTTTACGGCGCTGCGTATCGGAGAGATCGTCGGCGCGCGGTGGGACGAGTTCGCACTGCATGGCGTTGAGGTCCCGATTGGCGAGGGCCACGCCCACAAGCACGACCCCAACGCGGGCAACTGGACTGTGCCGCGCAGCCGGATGAAGCAGCACAAGGACACCGCGCGTGGGGATCATGTGGTGCCCCTGCCACCGGAGCTGCTCCGGCAGCTCAGAACATGGCGAGAAGCTGACGGCAAACGCGCGGTGTATGTATGCCTGCCCCGCGTCGGGGCGAGCAATCCGATCACACCGGAGACCGTCGATAAGCACTATCGGAACAAGCTCGGGCTCGCAGACAAACATTCACCTCACAGCTGGCGGTCTACATTCAGCACAATCTGTCGCGAGGCGGGCAAGGACGGCGACGTGATCGAGGCGCAGCTCGACCACAAGGTGGGCCAGGACAAGGTGGCATCGATTTACGACAGAGCCAAACGGGTTGAGCTGCGACGCGAGCTGATGAAGTGGTACGAAGCGACCCTGATTGCGGCGCGCGACGGTGCCAAGGTGATGGCCCTTCCGGCCAAGGCGAATAAGTAACGCCGAACCCAATAAGTAACGTGGTCCTTTACTCATTACCCCCACGTAGCCCCACAAATAAGTAACGAATTTGCCTTCCTGAATCGTAAGCGGTAACTAGGCGTCCCTACCGGGCACATCCGGGCACTAGCGGGGGCGTCATGGCTGACAGGAAGTCCATTGCCGCGCGAGTTCTCATTCGCGGCCCAGAGCTTGATCGCGTGCGGGCGCATGGCCCGACAAAGCGATACGAGGACATCAAGGCGGGGTTGCTGCCACCGCCCATTAAACGTGGACGTCGCTACTCGCGCTTCATTCTCGACGAGATCGAAGCTGTCGTAGCTGCGGAGATTCGCGGCGACAGCGAGGAGCAGCGTAAGGCACTCGTCCGCCAGCTCGTGGCGGCTCGTCAGACGCGCGCCTCGTGAAGCACGCAGGGATCGCATATTCGCGTGGTTGCGCGAAGCATGACGCTTCGCCAGAGCAGCGCCACGCTCGCACGTTCCACGAATTCCAAGAGGCGATCCTCAGCGACCGCGCCCAGCGCAAAGGCGAGGCGTACATCTGCGCGCCGTGTAGACCCAATGGCGACGGCCGCGCGCACCGAGACAAGGCCAGCGTGCTGCCCTCGACGTTTCTCGTGCTCGACCTCGATGAGCTGACCTACGACAGCGCGTTGCTCGCGCGCAAGGCGTTCGCTCAGTTCGAGTGCTTCGCCTACGAGACTCCATCGAGCACCCGCGACAAGCCGCGCATGCGTGCGGTCATTGCAACAGACCGTGCGATGACTCGCGATGAGCAATTGCACGTCGGGGCGCAGATTCAGACCCTGTTCCGCGACAAGTGCGGAATCGACTTGGACGCCAACCAGTTCCGGCCCGAGCAGTGCGCGGACGTCCCAGTGGGTGAGGCCAAGGCGTGGCGCTACAAGGGCAAGCCACTCGGCGTGGACGTGTTCCTTGCCGCTCCGCCCCCCGGCCAGACGGCACCGGACACGCGGACGCCGGGCAAGATCAAGAGCAAGCGCCACGACTTCCTGCTCTCACAGCTCTCCGATCTGCGTCGCCTACCGCCACACCTGCGCAAGGCCACCATCCACGGAATCAATGCGGAGCTGTGCGACCCTCCGCTGCCGCGTGCGGAGGTCGAGGCTCTTGCTGATTGGGCTGCGGACGCGACCGAGGAGTGGAGGCCTCACCTCGACCTCACGAAGCTGGCGCTCACGGAGCCACTCAGGCCGCAGTTCATTGCGCCGGGGGTGTTGACCGGCTATGCCTGCGGCCTCTATGGGCACGGAGGCGCGGGCAAGTCTTACATCGGCCTCATGCTCGCCGTGTGCATTGCGACGGGAACTCCGTTCTGCGGCATGCCAGTGGAACGGCGACGTGTCGGTTGGTTCAGTGAGGAAGACCGCGCGAGCGTTCTCCATGCGCGCCTGTCGCACATCTGCAAGTACCTCAAGATCAGCATGGCCGCGCTGGACGGCCGCCTGTTCGCATATGACCTCGTGGGCCAGGACACGATCCTGTACCAGCCCAACACTCGCGGCGCGGATCCTCGCACCATCGTCTACAGCATGGCCAAGGAGCGCGTGCGTGAGCATGGGCTTGAAGTGCTGTTCTTCGATGGACTCGCGGGCTTCTTCGGAGGCAACGAGAACGTGCGGCCAGAATCGAAGGGCTTCGTCTCCATGGTGGTCGGGCTGATACCGCCAGAACGTGGTGCGGTCGTCGTATTGGGACACATAGACAAGGCGAGTGCGCGCAACGACGCCAAACGAGACGCGTATTCGGGGAGCACCGGCTGGTGGAACGCCTTCCGCACGCTGCTCCTGCTGTACTACGAGACAGACGGCTCGCAGCGCAAGCGGCTGATTCTCGAATTGCAGAAGTCCAACCACGGAACAGTGGGTACGCAGTTCGAGTTTCGATGGGACGACGCGGCGCAGATGTTCGTCGGCGCGGCCATCACGCCCACAACGCCCACCGAGCGAGTGCAACAAGAGCACTCCGAGCGCGAGGCGCTGTTGAGCGTCATCCGCAAGTGCATGGCGCAAGGGGTCGTCATCCCATCGGCGCGCAGCGGGCCACGCTCGGCCTACATCGTTATGTCGGAGCACCCAGCGTTCCCGGAGGCGTTGAAGACAGGCAAGGCGGGGGGCAAGAGATTTTGGGCCCACATCGAGGCGCTGCGTCACTCGGGCGACGTGTTCGATGGCGTGCATGTGAAACCCAACCGTCACCGCATCGAGCAGCTCCTCGCACGCGACGCGACCGATCCCAAGGAAAGGAAATTCTGAAATGAAGATCACCAACTTCAATTCCCCTTCCATATCCACGCAGCAACTGCTACGCGCCTCGGAAGACCCGAGCTACTCGGATCACGAGCGAATCCAAGCTCTCGTGGAGGTCGGCAGACGAATGCACATTGAGTTTCCGCCAACGCCGACAGCGCGCGAAGTGCTGGACGAGGTTTGGCGCGACGAGCGCGTGCCCATCGAGATTCGCCTACGCGCGGCGAGGGTTCTACTTCCACCCGTCGGCAAGGCCGACACAACCAAGGAGACGAAGCAATGAGCAGCCAAGCACTGAAGGCACAGGGACTCCAAGTCCAAATCAAGGAAGTTCCGGGCGAACGGCCCCACAAGGTCTACACGTTCCCCTCGGGCCGCACTCTCACGGTCGGTCCCAATCCGATCCAAGAGAGGGGCAATGAGGCGCAGCTCCACGCCGACGCAATTCTCGAAGTCGTGGAAGACGCGGAGGCAATGCTTCACGTGGGTCGTGGCGCAGTCGACGCCGCGCACTGGAGGGAACTCCTCGAGAGGGCCAAGGTCGTCCAGCACAACGTCGAGAACTTCAGCGGTTCTCTGGACAAGCAAGAGGCCGAGCTGTATCTGCCGCCCGCGACCAATCCGGTCGAGGTCGCGGAGGACGCGGAGATTCGCGCCCACGCACGCTCGCTGCAAGGCGATGAACGCACGAAGTTGCTCCGCCGAGTCGCCGAGGATCTCCGCCTCGCTGTGGCATTCGCGCGCGACCCGCTGAAGACGCCGACGTTCTACGAGACCGGCATGCACCGCTGGCGCGAGGAGGTCAAGAAGACCAAGGCCAACGCGTTCTCCGAGCTTGCGCGCCTGCGGAACGGCGTGGACTGGGTGCGTAACGTAGCAGCTGCGGGCCACAATCTCGTGCGCACGACGCCGATGAAGCGTTAGCGTGGCGCGTCCCCGCAAGCTGGTTCCGACCAACGCTGCCGCCGTCATCGAGCAGGCGGCAGCGCGCGGCGCCAATCAGCGTGGAATCGCGTCCGCCGTCGGAGTCGCGTTGATCACGCTCCAGAAGTGGTTCACGGAGGTGCCCGCGTTGCGGGAGGCGTACGAGCGCGGCCGAGAGCGAGAGCGTGACGCACTCCACCACATCCTCGCCCGCGAGGCAGACAAGGGGAACATCGTGGCCGCGATGTTCTTGCTCAAGGCGCGCCACGGATACCGCGAGGGCGACCAAGCCGAGCAAGGCAACCACATGCACGTCACATTCACGCTCCCCGGCGCTATGTCGATGGAGCAATTTAGGACGATCGATGGAACAGCAACTCACGACGAACCCATTCCAGCACCGCGCGTTACTCGTTCCCGAGGCCGCTGACCTCTTTCTCGGTGGCGGTCGCGGTGGCGGCAAGAGCTACGCGCTCGCGCTCCTCGCGCTGCGGCACGTGGAGCAGTACGACGCGCGCGCCCGCGTGCTCATCATCCGGAAGACCTACAAGGGCCTTGCAGACCTTGAGCTGTTGACGCGCGAGCTATTCGGCATGGTGTACGGCACAGCGGCGCGCTACAACGCGGCCGAGCACATCTGGCGGCTGCCCAATGGCGCGTATATCGAGCTGGGGCAGCTAGAGACGGAGGCTGACTACACGAAGTACCAGGGCCGCAGCTTCACCCTGTTGATGGTGGATGAGGCGGGGCAGTTCTCCGAGCCGGACTTGCTAGACCGTCTGCGTTCCAACCTCCGCGGGCCTCGCGATATGGCTATCCGAATGGTGATCGCTGCAAACCCCGGTGGTCCGGGCCATCACTGGCTGGCGCGGCGCTACGTGTTCAAGGGCGCACCGTGGCGCGCGTTCCTCGAGCCGACCTCCAAGCGCGACTGGGTCTACGCCCCTTCGACGTTCGAGGAGAACGCCTTCATCGACCGCGACCAGTACCGGGCGCAACTCGAAAGCTCATGCCCGCATGACCCGGAGCTACTGCGCGCGTGGATCCTCGGGGACTGGACCGTCGCGCGCGGCGCGTACTTCGCCTCCGTGCTGTCCGAGTCCCGCAATGCCATCGACGCGTGGCCGTCGATTCCCAAGTACCACGGCGACCCATGGACAACGTTCCTCGCCCACGACTTCGGCTCCAGCGCGCCGAGCGTGACATACATCGTCGCGCAGTCTCCGGGCGCTGAGGCGTTCGGGCGCTACTATCCACGGCGCTCGCTCGTCCTGGTGGATGAGTTGGCGACGAACAAGCGCGACCGACTCAACGAAGGCGTGGGCTGGACGGTTCCGGTGCTGAGCGAGGAGATCGTTGCCATGGCCAAGCGGTGGAAGGTTCGCGCTGAGGGCTGTGCGGATGACGCGATCTTTGCCAGAGCAGGGCACGCGGCTGGCTCGATTGCCGAGGAGTTCCAGCGTGCGCGGGTCTACTTCCATCCTGCGCGCAAGGCCGACCGCATCACCGGCTGGACCAAGATGCGCACGCTGCTGGCGGACGCCGGCAAGAGCGATGTTCCGGGCCTCTACGTGGCGCGCTCCTGCGCGTATTTCTGGGCCACTGTGCCCTACCTTGAGCGCGACGCGCGGCGCACGGAGGACGTGGATTCTAGCGGTCCGGACCACGGTGCAGACGCGGCGCGCTACGCCTGCCTCTACAACGTCGAGCGCATGCGATTCATGAAGATCAGCGGCATCTAGAACACCTCGGGTCTCCGGATTTCGACGATCCCGGAGACCTGTGGCTACCCGGAGAACAGCACCGGGGCAGCGCATCGGAGAGGGAGCCCTGCCCTTCCGGTGCGCTTCGGGCGTGCGAGGAACACGCGAGAGCAACGGAGTGTGCGCGGCCCACACCTACCCACACTCCACCCCGGCGCTAGGCCACGATGACTCGCTTAACGACGCGGTACGCCTTGTAGAGAAGCGCTCCAATGCTCTGCGCGAAGGCTCCAACCACGAATGCAATCGTCGCACCAAGCCACGGCGGCTCTACGTAGAGAGCGCAGGCGATGAGTATCCCGATTGCAGCGAGCAGCCCGACAGGGAACGTGATCCGCACGGGAACGTTGTGCATCATGGGTTCGATCTTGCGGTATTCGACCCGCACTCCGGGGTGCACCAAGTCCACCCACACCGTAGGCCCTTGGGGCTTGCCCGGTACGGTGGTGAGGAAGCGAATCACAATGGTCTGGCCGCGATTCAGCACCGGAACCGTGAACTCCCTCTTGTGGCGGAGAATGTTGAGCTGGGCTTCTGTAGCTTCCTGACCCGCAGGTACGGAGATGAGCGCGGCGAACTCCTGAGTCCACACAAGCACCTTCGTCGTCCCCGTGACCTCGGCGTACTGGTTGAGCAGGATCGTTTCCTCGCGGGTGTACGCAGTGACCGAGAGGTTGGTGAAGTCCTGCCACGTTGGGTTGGTCAGGTGGATGTTCGTGATCCACAGGTTGTCCACCTGATGGCCTTGCCACGTGACGCTCACGCTGCCCAAGTTCACATCGTTCGCCGTGATGCCGACGCGGTCGTGGCGCACTGTGTACTCAAGGGTGCGCAGGTTGCGCCGCGCGTAGGCCAAGGCCCCGGTGATCGCGCTGCCACCGAAGAACGTGACAACCGGGTTGGTCAAGAAGGCTTGAACGTCGGTCCACGTGATCATGTTTTCTACCCTGCGAGTTCTCTCTATTCGGGCGGGGCAGGTTACTCCTGCCGCGCGCCCGCACTACAATAGGTAGGCCACAGACGTTGTGTTGGACGCAACGCGAAGACTGACGAGGCTTGTGGATCACGCAGCGGTTGGACGGCTGCGTGACTTGGTGGCCTCGTCAGTCACTGTGGCCTATTCTTGGCCGTCTCCGAGCATGCGCTCCACGGCGCGCTGCCCTTCCATCGTGAGCTTGTACATCTTGCGAGCCTGCTGCGACGTTCCGGACTTGCGCGTCTGGATGACGAGCTGAGGCTTGCGGTTGATGAGGTTGTCGAACGCGCTGGTGATGTTCGCCACCGCGTATCCAAGGTGGCGGAGTTCCTTGTTGATGGTGAACGAGTCGAACTCGCCGGTGCCCTGTACAACCTGCACCCAGTAGCCGACCACCAGGGCCTTATCCGTCTCGCGCGACGGGGCTGCGGCGCTGAAGAAATCCGGCAGGCTGTCGAACCTCGGCAGAAGTGCGTGGGCGGGTTCGGGAGCAGCGGACCCACCACTGGGTTCCTTCGACTCCACCTTGGCCGCTGGCGCTTGGGGAACGACATCCTCGACACCGAACGCTTGCCCGGCCCATTGGAGAACGCGGCGCACAGCCTTCGTGTCGCCACGGAGCTTCTGAAGGTGCTCCGCGATGCCCTGCATGACGACCAGCTCAACGAGCGGGTCGCCCGGAGCCGCCACCGCTTCGCCCGACTGCGATGTTGCGGTCATCTTCTCCACAGAACCTCCCGACGTGTTGGTCATGATGCTGCATTATAGGCATGTGCGGGCCGTAGGTGTCAATAGAGGCCTAATAGACGCACGAAACGTGCAAAAACAAGATGATAGCACAGGTATTGCAAGTGCGATATCGCAAGTGCGATATTCCTGTCGAGGTGTTGCGGGCGCGCGTGGGGCAGGGATGCGGGGCACGTCGGGGCGTTCTGTGGAGAAGATGACCGCAACATCGCAGTCGGGCGAGGCGGTAGCGGCTTTGGGCGGCGTGGGCAAGGTCCTCGATGCCTAAAAACAAACCCGCGACGAACAGGTTTACGCAGCGCGGAGGACGCGGATAATGAGTGTTCGGAAAGGAGCATTACCAATGACCCAGGAACAATGGCAGGTAGCGGACCGAGAAGTCGGCGCTGCGTTCGATGAAATGCAGCGGCGCTTCATTGAGCCGCGCGACACTGACGAGAAGTGCGAGGCGTACAACGCGAGTGTCGAGAAATTCCACACGCTACGGGAGCGAATGGCCGCACTGCTTTAGACCGGAGCGCAAATGACGCTGAAACAGTTCACCCTTCTCGCCTTGGCCGCGTGGCTTGTCTACTCGTTCTTCGCGTTGGTACCGGCACTTGCCGGGAATTCGGCGGACGTGGCCCAGTACGGATGGGTGGTGGTGATACTTGGGGCTTTGGCTAACGGATTTGGGCACGTTGTGGGGTGGGTGGTCCTCATTGGACTGATCGTTCTCGTGGTGCGCTTGGTCCGACGAGCCGCAGGCTCCAAGACGGCCACGCCCCAAGTACCTCCGCCCTCAGCGCCTCAGCCCTCAGCGGCGAGCGCGCCGGTCAACGAGGAGCGGTAGAGGCGTGCACTGCGCGCACCCCGCGCTGCATGCTGTATGCAGCGCGCTGCTTACATGCGACGCGCGGAGGCACCGAGCGCGTGGAGTTTCACCTGCTTGATCAACGTCCGCGCCGCAGCGCCGCATGTGAATGAGGTGTATGCAGCGCCAATGCAGCGCGCGGCCTTCCGCGCCGCAGCGCCGCATGCGGCTGGGGGGTTATAGGGGGGTAGCGCGCGCGCGTTGAATACGGCGCGCGGAGTACCGAGAACTTCGTGCTGCGCTGCTGCGGCGCACGGCGGGTAACGAGCAGGGTAACGGTGCCTCTTTGCGCTACAATTTGCGCGTGCGCGTCCACCACGTACAGGCCTGCTAGTTTGTACGCGCCCCAGGCCACCAAATTTCAAAGTGCCGCACCTCCCTAGCGCGAGGTCACCATGGCTGATGTCCGAGTCGTCGTCACGTTGAACGGTCCTTACGTCGTGACAGGTGCGGTGCCATTGGCGAAGCAGACCATCGTCGGCGACAACGAAGGCGGCGCCGAGAAGTGGATCGAGGGCCCGGCCGTCGAGGCGCCCGCGAGCTACAAGCTCTGCCGCTGCGGCCACTCGGCCAACAAGCCCTTCTGCGACGGCACCCACAAGCGCATCGGTTTCGACGGAACGGAAACGGCGAGCCGCGAGCCCTACGGCGTGCAGGCGAAAATGCTCGACGGCCCGACGATGCTGCTTTCCGACGCGGAGAAGCTCTGCTCGGCCGGCCGCTTCTGCGATCCCAACGGGACGGTGTGGTCGCAGGTCGAGCGCACCGACGATCCGAAGGTCCGCGCGATGTTCATCCGCCAGGTGTGCGACTGTCCGTCGGGGCGCCTCGTCGCCTGGGACAAGCGCACCGGCGAAGCGATCGAGCCGCGGCTGCCCATTTCAATCGGGTTGGTCGACGATCCCGCCGAAGAATGCAGCGGGCCGCTGTGGCTGCGCGGCGGAATCCCCGTCGTGTCGGCGGACGGAACCCCCTACGAAGTCCGCAATCGCCAGACGCTCTGCCGTTGCGGCGGCTCGGCCAACAAGCCGTTCTGCGACGGCACGCACATCACGATCAAGTTCAAGGCCTGATGGCGCTGCCCGTTCTCGTGGCCGGCGGCGGCATCGGCGGCCTCGCGGCGGCGCTGGCACTCGCGCGGCACGGGCATCCCGTGAAGGTGATGGAGCAATCGGCTTCAATCGGCGAGATCGGCGCGGGCATCCAGCTCGGGCCCAACGCGTTCTCGGCCTTCGACGCACTGGGCATCGGCGAGCGCACGCGCGGCGACGCGGTCTATGTCGATCGCCTCGTGATGATGGACGCGATCGACGAGACGGAAGTCGCATCGATGCCCGTCGGAGACGCATTCCGCAAGCGCTTCGCAAATCCCTACGCGGTATGCCATCGCGCCGACGTGCACGGTGCGCTGCTGGAGGCCGTGCGCAACTCCGAGCGCGTGGAGCTTGTCACGGCCACGCACATCGAGCGCGCCGAGCAGGATGGCGACGGCGTCACGGCGATCGACCAGCACGGCGAGCGGCATCGCGGCGCGGCGCTCGTCGGATGCGACGGCGTGAAGTCGAACATTCGCGCGCAATACGTAGGCGACGCGCATCGCGTGACGGGACACGTCGTCTATCGCGCCGTGGTCGATGTCGCCGATTTCCCCGCGAACCTGAAGTTGAACGCGCCGTGCCTCTGGGCCGGTCCCGACTGCCATCTCGTCCACTATCCGCTTCGTGGCGGCGGCCAATACAACTTGGTCGTCACATTCCACAGCCGCAAGTCCGAGGAGTGGGGCGTGACCGAGGGAAGCCGCGAGGAAGTGCTGTCGTATTTCGACGGCATCGGTGCGCGGCCGCGGCAGCTGCTCGACCTTCCGAAGAGCTGGAAGCGCTGGGCCACCGCCGATCGCGAACCCATCGCGACCTGGTCCTTCGATCGCGTGACCTTGCTGGGCGACGCAGCGCATCCCATGATGCAGTACCTCGCGCAGGGCGCGTGCATGGCCCTCGAAGACGCCGTGACGCTCGGTGAAGCGGTCCACGCCTGCGATGGGGATTTCGCCGCCGCGTTCCGTGCCTATGAAAAGGCGCGTGTCACGCGGGCCGCGCGGGTCGTGCTGATGGTGCGCGAGATGGGGCGCGTGTACCACGCCAAAGGAGTGGAACGGCTCGTGCGCAACGATCTCTGGAAGGATCGCACGCCCGAAAGGTATTACGATGCAGTCGAATGGCTGTACGGATGGCGCGTGGAGAACTGCCTATGAACACCCGTGACCCCGAAGCGCTGCGCAACGCCTTCTACGAGAGCATCGAGCCGCTGTCGATGGCGCCGCTCTGGACGCGCCTGAAGGGCCTAGTGCGCCGCGAGCCCGCGCCGGGCGAGGCTCATCGATGGAGCTACGGCGAAGTGAGGCCCTACCTCATGGAATCGGCCACGCACATCAGCGCCGAGGAGGCCGAGCGGCGCGTGCTGATCCTCGAGAACCCGGCCTTCCGCGGCGCCTCGCGCGTCACGCCGACGCTCTTCGCGGGGCTGCAGCTCATCATGCCCGGCGAGATCGCTCCGGCCCATCGCCATACGCAGTCGGCGCTTCGATTCATCATCGAGGGCAGCGGCGCCTACACCACGATCGACGACGAGAAGGTGGTCATGCATCCGGGCGATTTCATCGTGACGCCCGCGTGGCGCTGGCACACCCACGGCAACGAGACCTCCGGGCCCATGGTGTGGCTCGACGGCCTCGACATCCCGATGGTCCAGGGCTTCAACACGTCGTTCCGCGAGGACCACGACGCGTGGCAGCCGCCCCAGGCGCGCTTCGGCGGCCTCATCTATTTCCCCTACACGAAGGCCCGCGAAGCGCTCGACGCCATGGAGCGCGCCGGCCCGCCCGACCCGCACCTGGGATACCTCATGCGCTACGAGGATCCGGTCGACGGCGGATGGGCCATGCCCACCATCGCCTCGATGATCCGGACGCTGCCCGCGGGATTCGCGACGAAGCCCTACCGGTCGACCGACAGCATGGTCTTCGCCTGCGTCGAGGGGCGCGGCCGCATCGAGACGGGCGGGAAGGTGCTGGAGCTCGAGCCCCACGACGTCGCGGTGGTCCCGGGATGGGCGTCCTACACGCTGGCCGCCGGCGACCGCTGGACCCTGTTCTCCTACTCCGACCGCGCTGCCGAGGAGAAGCTCGGGTTCTTCCGGGAGCAGAGGCTGTGACACAATAGGCCGCCAGTCGTCAGAACTATTACAAAATGAACGTCTCCTCCCGGCGCTTTGCAAATGCGGACGTACTCCACGTGGAGGGACGGCTCGACCAGGATACGTGCACGGAATTCACCGCAAAGCTCACGACGCACGTGGAAGCGAGCGCGCACGACGGCGGCGCGATCGTCCTGGACCTGTCCAAGCTCGAGTACGTGTCGAGCGCGGGGCTGCGATGCTTCATGCTCGCTTCGCGCAAGGTGAAGAGCCAGCACGGCCGCATCTTCGTGGCGGCGCTGCAGCCGATGGTCAAGGAAATCTTCGAGATCTCCCACTTCAACCTCGTGTTCCAGGTCTTCCCGTCGGTGCGCGAGGCCATCGGGGCCGTCGGCACGGAAGCCACGGCGGCGTTCGAGAAGGGATGAGTCCATGCGCGTCCGCTTCTGGGGAACCCGAGGTTCCATCCCGGTCGCGCTGACGGCAGCGGACATCCGCGACAAGCTCGCCCAGGCGCTGGTGCAGGCCTCGGGGCGCACGTTCGACAGCTATGAGGAGGCGCACGCCTTCGCGTCCTCGGAACTCGACTTCAACCTCACCCACACGTTCGGCGGCCACACGCCGTGCGTCGAGATCGAGGTGCCCGGCGAGGAGTACTACGTGTGCGACATGGGCAGCGGCGCGCGGCCCTTCGGCGTGCACGTGCTCGCGCGCCAGGCGCGCAGGCCCGCGGTCGTGAACATCTTCCAGTCCCACGTGCACTGGGACCACATCATGGGCTTCCCCTTCTTCGGGCCCGCATACGTCCCCGGCACCACGATTCGCATCCACGGCGTGCACGCCGTGCTCGAAGATGCCTATCGCATGCAGATGCGCGAGCCCTGCTTCCCCGTGGACTTCACGCAGCTCGCGGCGAAGATCGAGTTCGTGAAGCTCGAGGTGGACAAGCCGCAGAAGGTGGGAGCGCTCACGGTGACGCCGCACCTGCAGCTGCACTCGGGCGATTCCTACGGGTTCCGCTTCGAGCACGAGGGCAAGAGCGCCGTGTACTCGACCGACTCGGAGCACAAGCTCGAGAACCGCGCCGAGGCCGAGGCGTTCGCGGAGTTCTTCCGCGGCGCCGACTGCGTGATCTTCGACGCGATGTACGCGCTCGCCGAGGCGATCAGCGTGAAGGCCGACTGGGGCCACTCGAGCAACATCGTGGGCGTGGAGCTCTGCCAGATGGCGCGCGCGAGGCACCTCGTGCTCTTCCACCATGAGCCCGCCAACAACGACGCGACGCTCGAAGGCCTGCTCAAGGAAGCGCGCCGCTTCGAGGAGCTCACCCGGGGCGACCAGGCGTTGAAGGTTTCCGCCTCCTACGACGGGCTGGAGATCGATCTCTGAACACGCTGCGGGGCCTGCGGGTTCTCGCCCTGGGACTGCTCGCGGCGCTGACGCTCTTCCTCCTCTACGCGCCGTACACGCGCTCGCTTCGCAACGTCGAGTTCGACGGCTACCAGCGCATCTTCCCGCTCGAGCGCACCGTCGATCCGGTGGCGCTCGTGATGATCGACGAGGAGGCGCTCGCGAGGTATGGCCAGTGGCCGTGGCCGCGAACGCGCATGGCCGAGCTCATCACGAAGCTTTCCGCCAACGAGCCCGCGTCGATCGGCCTCGACATCATCTACGGCGAGCCCGACCGCTTCTCGCCGGCGATGGTGGCCGCCGAGATGCCGATCATCCCGACGACCCTCGCGCAGGCGCTGAAGGCATTGCCATCCAACGACGAGCAGCTCGCCGCGGCGATCAAGGGCCGCAACGTCGTGCTGGGCATCGCCTCGGGCGACGTGCCCGACATGCGCTTTCCCGATCCGCCGCGCGCGCCTCCCACCGTGACGAAGGGCGAGCGCACCGAGAGCCTGCGCAGCTTTGCCGGGCACATCGGCAACCTCAAGGTGCTCGACGACGCGGCGGCCGGCCGCGGCCTGCTCGATGCGGGGCAGCCCGAAGCGGTCGTGCGTGTCGTGCCGCTCGTGGAGCGCGTGCAGGGCGTGATCGTTCCCTCGCTCGGCGTGGAGGCGCTTCGCGTCGCGGCGGGCGCGGGCATCCGCATCGACGACGCGCCGGCGGGCCTGCTGACGCTCCGCTTCGACCAGGTCGACACGCACATGCAGGACGACGGCACCACATGGCTTCGCATCAGCCACGCCGACAGCTCGCGCTACATCTCGGCGGCGACGGTGCTCGACGGCAAGGTCGATCCCGATGCGATCCGCAACAAGATCGTCCTCATCGGCATCAGCGGGATCGGCGTGCAGGACTACAAGACAACGCCGCTGGGTGAGTTCGTGCCCGGCGTCACGCTGCATGCGCAGGTGGTCGAGAACCTGTTCAACGGCGTGTCGCTCACGCGCCCGGCGATCATGAGCTATTCGGAGGCGGTGCTGCTCATCGTATCGGGGATGATCCTCATCTGGTTCATCCCGCGGCTGTCGGCGCTGCAGGGCATCAACCTCGTCGTGGTACTGATGCTCTCGACCTTCCTCGTGGGCCTCGTGCTCTTCCGGCTCGAGTCGTATCTCTTCGACTGGGCCTGGCCCGCGATCGGCACGCTCGCGGTGTTCGGCAGCGTGGTCGTGGGGACGCTTTCGGAAGCGGAGCGGCAACGCAGGCAGCTTCGCGAGGCGGCCGCGCGCATGGCCGGCGAAGTGGACGCGGCCCGGCGCATCCAGATGGGACTGCTTCCCGATCCGAAGGAAGCCGTGGGATCGGATCGGCGCTTCAAGCTCGCGGCGCTGCTGGAGCCCGCGCGCACCGTCGGAGGCGATTTCTACGACTGCTTCATGATCGATGCGACGCACCTCTTCTTCGTCGTGGCCGACGTCTCGGGCAAGGGATTGCCCGCGGCGCTCTTCATGGCGTCGGTGAAGTCGCACCTGAAGAGCGCGGTACTGCGAGGCGGGAGCGTGGGCGTCGTGCTCTCGCGCGCACAGGACGAGATCGAGCACGAGAATCCCGAGCAGCTCTTCGTGACCGCGTTCGCGGCCATCCTCGATATCGCCACGGGCATGCTCGAGTTCTCGAGCGCCGGCCACGAGCCGCCCTTCGTGCGCACGCCTCGCGGCACGCCGGAGCGATTCGAGATCCCGGGCGGCCCGCCGCTTTGCGTGGTGCCGGGCTTCCAGTATCCGACGGGCCAGCGCCAGTTCGAGCGCGGCGAGTGGATGTGCGTCGTCACCGATGGCGCCACCGAGGCGCAGAATTCGCGCAAGGAATTCTTCGGCGTGGACCGCCTTCGCGCGTCGCTCACCTGGTTGCCCGAGGCGGTCGAGCCCGAAGAGCTGGTGCGCAAGTTGAACGAGGACGTGAACCGCTTCGCGGCCGGCTCGGAGCCTGCCGACGACATCACGCTGCTTGCGGTGCGCTGGGAGTGAAACCTAGCGGACGTCGATCTCCACGCGCCGGTTGCGAGGCTCGGCGACGTTGTCTTCCGTGGGAACGAGCAGCTCACGCTTGCCGCGCCCGGCGGCCTGGATGCGGTCGGCCGGGATGCCCAGCGCGATGATCATCTCGCGCAGGCGCTCGGCGCGCGCGAGCGAAAGCTTGTCGTTGTACGAGAGGCTGCCCACGGAGTCTGTGTGACCGATCACCACGATGTCGGGTAGCGGGCGGCGCTTCAATTCCGCCAGCACCTTCTCCAGCTCCAACTTCGATTCAGCGGTGAGCTCGTCCTTGTCCGCGAGGAAGTAGAGCGTGAAGGACGTGGGGTTGCCGGGCAGCGCCGCGAGCGTATCGCCGAACGTGTGCTTGATGTCGCTCTCGGACAGCTTGCCCTGCTCCACGGAGCCGTCGCTCGTGATGCGCTCTGACCCGTAGGCGGTGTTGATGACCTTCTCGCCGCCGCTCAGCGGGTGCACGACGATCGCGCCGATGTGCCCGTCGGGCGCCGGGACTACCGCGAAGAGCTCGGGCGCGCCCTGCTTCGGGCCGCCGGCACAAGCGGCGGCAAGCGCCGCGACGGCGAGGAGCGCGAGAGCTCTCAAGGGCGGACTTCTACTTCTCGACCTGGACCACGAACTCCGTTCCGCGCACGCCCATGATGGCCGACGGCGTGCGGATCGTCATCGACTCGGGCGACTGCTTCACCATCTTGCCGGACACTGCGGCGAGGCGGCCCTGCTTGAGGTTGCCCGCGAACTCGCCCTGGTGCGTGGTCGAGTCGAAGCTGTACTTGTCGATCGAGAAAACGCTGTTGGGACCCACGGACACGAGGCTGTTGTCCGTGAATGTGATGCCCGCGGAGCCGTCCGCGCCGGTGACGATCGTGTCGGAGGTCTGGAGCGATGCACCCACGTTCGCCGGGAGCTTCTCGGCGCCCCGCTGGATCTGCACGCTTCCCTTGGAAACCTTGACCAGGCCGATATTCTCGGCCGCCAGGGCCGGCGCCGCGACCGACAGGGCCGCCGCGATGATCCACGCCTTGCGCATCACAATCTCCCCTCGACGGATGTCGATTTACCGCCCTATCATGCCAAATCCTCGGGGGGCCTGCCTGTGAACCTTGTCACTACGCGGATGGGGATGTTTCCCTCCCGGCTGGAGAACTGGAAGGTCGCCCGGGCGTTCGTGGACGATTTCTGCGGCACTGCACAAATCGCCCGCGAGAAGTGCCTCAAGGCGAACCTCGTGCTGGAGGAGCTTTTCCTCAACACGGTGAAGCACGGCCACCGGGGCGGCAGCGACTCGCCCATCTGGATCACGCTGGCGGCCTCGGATGGCGAGGTTTCGCTCACGTACGAGGATTTCGCCGGGCCTTTCAACCCGTTCTCGCGCGCCACGCGCGAGATGCTGGAGGCACTGGCCGATACGCGCCGCGAGGGAGGGCTCGGCGTGATCCTCGCCCACGGGCTCACGGCGACCGCGGACTACGCCTACGTCTTCGGGCGCAACCGCATCCGCCTCACGCTCGCGTAAAGGCTATTCGCCTCACGGCGGTGGTCGCTTTCCCCGGACCCGGGAGCGCGGTGTGCCCTCGCATCCCCGCAATGACGGCGCCGGCACAAATGCGCGCCAGAACCCGAGTCGAGACGTAGGCGCGGTCGCGGCTGGCACGCTTTGTTGCGATGGCTGCACCGTCACTGCGGACAGCGTCGGCGCCCTCCAGGGTCCGGGGAAAGCGACCACCGCCGTGCATGGCGAGCGCGATAACGCCCCCGCTTTCGATCGCAACGCAACTGCGACCACACACGCTCGCGCCAGCGTGAGGCAACCCTCGATTGAGCCGGCTCGCTTTCCCGAACCTTGGAGGGCGCCGATGCTATCCGCAGTGACGGTGCAGCCATCGCAACGAAGCGTGCCAGCCACGTGGATCCCAGGGTTCCGTTGAATATTCTGGCGCGCATTCGTGCCGGCGCCGTCATTGCGGGTATGCGAGGGCACACCGCACTCCCAGGCTCGGAAAAGCTGGCCGACTCAATCGAGGCCAAAAAAGGCGCGGATCCTCGCGTGGATATCCGCGTGCGGCGCGGGCGGAATGTTTCTCGCCTCGCTCAACGAGCGCAGCGCCTCGAGCTCGGATTCGCGCGTGACGAGCACGTGCGAGATCGCATCGGCCACGTCGGGACGCGCGCGGATGATCTGCTCGAAGCCGGACTTGTCGAGGCGATAGCACGTGACGTCGGTGCGGGCGCCCACGGTGGCGCGGCGCGGCTCGCCGGTGAGCATGCCCATCTCGCCGAAGACGCTGCCCGCGCCGATCGTGGCGATGGGCTTGCGGCCCTCGGGCGTGTCGATCCACACGTCGGCTTCTCCCGCGACGATGAGATACAGCCAGTGGGCCGTCGCGCCCTGGCGCGTCATGATGTCGCCCGCGATGAAGGGCGCATACACGAGATGTTCAGCGACCGAAGCACGTTCCTCGGGCGTGAGCGGGCGGAAGAGATCCACGGCGGTGAGCGCCGCGATCCTCCGGTCTCGCTCGCGCGATTGCTCGAGGCTGCGATGCGTGTCGTCGTCGCGCTCCACGAGGTCCTGCTGGTGCGGAATCCCGAGCGCCACGTTGTTGCGCGCGAGTGCGGCCAGGATATGCGCGCGTACCAGGCTGTCGGTCGGATCGTCGTGCTGCGGGTCCGTGAGCCAATAGCGAAGCGCGTAGTTTCCGAAGCCCGCGCCGATCTCCATCAACACCGCGCTCGGCGCAGGATCCGTCGCGACGCGCTCGATGCGCGCATCCTTCACCGCGCTTTCCAGGACCGAGACGACACGACGCGGATCCGCGCCGATGTCCACGTTCACGCGCACCCAGCGCCGCCACGGCGATTGGCCGGCACCCAGCGTGCCGATGACGGTGAAGCGGTTCTGAAGGAGCCACCCGTTCGGGATCACGACGGTCTCGCCGTTCCGCGTGCGCACCTTGGTGTGGCGCCACGTGATGTCCACGACGCGGCCGCTTATGTCGTCGACGCGCACCCAGTCGCCCGTGCGAAGCGAGTTGTCGAGCTGCAAGACGACGCCACCCAGCACGTTGCCGAGCGTGGTCTGCATCGAGAAGGCGACCACCGCCGTTATCACCGCGGATGTCGCAAACAGCCCCGCCGGGTCCACGCCCGAAAGCCGCAGCCACACGAAGATCCATCCCACGTAGAGCGCCGCCGTCACGAGATCCTCGACGATGCCGACGGGCTGGATGCGCACGTACGGCAGGATCACGCGGAAAGCGAACATCGCCGCGAGGCGGATCAGCACGATGCCCGCGAGCGCTCCGGCGACCTCCGCCGCGATTGAACCGGCCTGGCGCTCGCCCATGGCGGTGGTGAGTTGCGATGCGACGAGCGCAAGGGCGCACGCGCCCAGCAGGATCAGCGTGTTGCGGACACTCGGCCGGTCACCGGGGCGCAACGCGAGGAGTGCCAGCGCCAACGCGAGCGAGACGCCCATGGCCCAGGCCATCTCGGTGCGCAGCAGTTCGCTCGCACTCATCGGCACCGTCCTAGAGCTGCGACTCGATGCGCTCGCACAAGCGCTCCAGCGTCTCGATGCGCGAGAACGCCTTGTCGTTCGACGCGATGATGTTCCACGGCGCGACGTCCGTGGACGTGCGGTCGATCATGTCGCTCACCGCGCGCTCGTATTGCGGCCATTTCTTGCGGTTGCGCCAGTCGTCGGCGGTGATCTTGAAGCGCTTGTAGGAAATTTCCTCGCGCGCCTTGAAGCGCCGCAACTGCTCCTCGGGCGTGATGGCGAGCCAGAACTTGGCGACGATGGCGCCGGAGCCGGTGAGCTGCGACTCGAAGTCGTTCAGCTCCGGGTAGGCGCGCATCCAGTCGGTCTCCGAGCAGAATCCCTCGACCCGCTCCACGAGCACGCGCCCGTACCAGGAGCGGTCGAAGATCGCGGTGCGCCCATGGCCGGGCACGTGGCGCCAGAAGCGCCAGAGGTACGGCTGCGCGCGCTCTTCTTCAGTCGGCGCTGCGATGGGGGTCACGCGGTAGTAGCGCGCGTCCATGGCCTGCGTGATGCGCCGGATCGTGCTGCCCTTGCCGGCCGCGTCCATGCCTTCGAAGACGATCACGAGCGAGCGCTCGCGCATCTTCTTCGATCGAAGCAGCGCGTTGAGGCGTCCCTGGAGCTTCGGCAGGCGGCTCCTGTATTTCTCGCGGGAAAGCGAGCGCTTGTAGTCGTACGAGCCGAGGAGCGTGCGGCCATCCAGCGGCGGCGTGGGCGGCGGCGCAGGCGGCGATATCGCGGCAGGCCCGCCCTTCAGGCGCGCCTTGAGCGCGCGCTCCAGGATCTGCCCCGCCTTGAGCGAGCGGTATTCGTTGTCGCTGCCGTCGATCACTTCCCACGGCGCTTCGCCGGTGCCCGTCTCGCGGAGCGCATCCTCGCAGACGCGAATGAACTCGCGGTAGTGGCGGAAGTTCTTGCGCTCCCCGGGGCCCACGCGCCAGGCCGTGGACGGCACCGCGGAGAGCTCCTTCATGCGCTTCCTCGCGGCCTTGTGCGAGAGGTGGAACCAGAACTTGAGCAGCAGCGCGCCCTCGGACACGAGCATGCGTTCGAAGTGGCGGATGTGCTCCATGCGCAGCTCGAAGGCGCTTCGCTTCTCGTGGCCCAGCACGCGGTCGAGGATCGGGTCCGTGTACCACGAGCCGAAGAGGATCCCGATGTGGCCCTTGGGCGGCAGCACCCGCCAGAAGCGCCACATCTCGGGACGTTCGCGCTCGGCGTCGGACTTCTCGCCGAAGGCATGCGTGCGGATGTGCCGCGGGTCCATCCACTCGTTCAGCAGGTTCACGGTCTCGCCCTTGCCCGCGCCGTCCACGCCGTTCACCAGGATGATGACGGGGAACTTCGCATCGCCGAGCAGGCGGTACTGCAGGTCCAGCAGGCGCTTCCTCAGCTTCGGGACTTCGCGCTTGAACTCGGACTTGGCGAGCTTGTGGCCGATCTCCGCGGACTCGAACAAGGTGTTCCTCCTATGCCATCTTGAGCCACGAACGCCGGTCCCTCGCGATCTCCGCCACGATGGGCTCGAGCGTGGAGGGTTCGCCCCGCTCGCGTGCCGCGAACCAGCCCCGCGCGAAGGCGGCGAAGGGTTCGGGCGCTTGCAGCTCCCCCATCAGGCGAAGTGCGGTGGCCGCGTCGTTGCAATCGCCCAGCGCGTCCTGCATGGATTCCAGCGATGCCGAGAATGTCGTGAGCGGGCGCGGCTTGAAGAGGGACGCGAGGGCGTCGAGCCCGTAGCGAAGCCGCTTCGCGTCCACGCGCACGCGGTGGCGCTCGGCCGGGGGGAGGCTTCCCAGCATCAACGCGCCTGCGAGGAGTTTCTTGTGGCGCTTGCGTACCACGCGCTCGGCGAATTCCTGCAGCGTCCCGGCCTGCACGGGCGCCGCTTCTGAGTCGGCATGCGCAAGCCAGCGCCCGAGCTCGAGCAACACCGCGGCGTAGTGCGGCGATCGCAGCGCTTGCCTCGCCTTCGCGCGTTCGATGCGGCGCCGGTATGCGACGCGGGCGCGAAGCGATCGCGCGAGCGCGGCGTCTCCAAACGCTTCGAGGGCGGCGGGCAGCGTGTGCGATCCGAAGACGTCCCAGTCGCGCGCGTCTCCCAATGCGCGGCTGGTTTCGCCGAGCGCGTCGTGCCACGTGTTGGCGCGCGTCTCGCCGATCTCGCGGCGGAACATGCGAAGCGCCGAGCGCGTGCGGCGAAGGGCCACTCGCGCCTGGTGCACGAACTCGGGATTGGGGGACGCGAGCACGCCTTCCTCGTTGGCTTGCAGTTGCGCGACGCCCGCGCCCACGACCGTGCGCGCCGCCTCCGGCGTCGGCATGGAGGAATCGAGGACGACCCTCTCTGCTTTCACGGGCTGCAGCGGCTTGCCGCGCGAGAGCCGGTAACCGCGCTGCGCCTTCGAAATCGCGCTGGGATGCAGCTTGACCTCTTTCATCAGGCGCACCGCCAGGTCGAACGCGCGCCCCGGGTCGCCTTCGAGGCACTCGATCTCGACTTCGGAGATCGGGGTAGTAAGCTCGCCGCTCGCGACCTCGCCCCTGTCGAGTGCCACTTCGAGCCTGCACCCGGGTTCGGGCACGACCGTCCAGGCCGTGCGCGTGACATTCACCTCGAAGATGGGTGCCAGCTTTTCGCCAAGGCTCGCGGCGTCCTGCATTCGCGCGAGCGGCGTTTCGCCGAGGAGCGTGAGGTCGAGCGTCGGGCCCGGACGCGCGTGCTCCCACTCGTCGCGCTCGTGCAATCCGCCGGTGCCGCTGCGTCCCGCCTTGAGCGTCTGCACCCAGCGGCGTCCCTCGCGGCGCAGGCGTAACGCCATCTCGCGGCGCGCGAGCGTGCGCTCGGGCGTGTCGAAATAGAGGCTTCGCATGCGCGTGCGCTGCGGGTTGGCGCCCGCGAGCGCCGCCGCGTCCGCGAATCGCTTCCATGCCTCGGGAGCGATGTCGAACTTGAGCTCGATCTCGCTCACGGGCCTAGAGCTCGGTGCGCGCGCGCCAGAGCTCGGGGAAGAGCTCCACGTCGAGAACCCTGCGCAGGTAACCCACGCCCGAGGTGCCGCCGGTGCCGCGTTTCAGCCCGATGATGCGTTCGACTGTCGTCGCGTGGCGGAAGCGCCATTGGCGGAACGCGTCTTCCAGGTCCACGAGCTTTTCGGCCAGTTCATAGAGCTCCCAGTTCCCGGCCGTCGAGCGGTACACCTGCACCCACGCGTCGCGCACCGATTCGTTGAAGACGTGCAAGGTTCGCCAGTCCCGCTCGACACATTGGGGATCGACCTTGAATCCGCGGCGGGCGAGCACCCGTATGGCTTCATCGTAGAGGGAAGGTTCGCGTAGCAGCGCGTCCAGGGCATTGAATACATCCGGACGATGGCGGTGGGGCTCCATCATCACGGCGTTCTTGTTGCCGAGGAGGAATTCGATCGAGCGGTACTGGAACGACTGGAACCCCGACGATGCGCCGAGGTCTGCCCGGAAGGAGGAGTACTCCGCGGGTGTCAGGGTCCCGAGGACGTCCCAGGACTGGTTCAGCTGCGCCATGATCCGGGCCACGCGGGAGAGCATCTTGAACGCGGGCGGCAGGTCGTCGCGCCTCACGTGCCCGCGGGCCGCGGCGAGCTCGTGGATGGCGAGCTTCATCCACAGCTCCGAGGCCTGGTGCTGGACGATGAACAAAAGCTCGTTGTGGTCGGTGGAGCGCGGCTGCTGCGCGCCCAGCACGAGGTCGAGCCGCAGGTAGTCGCCGTAGCTCATCGCGCCCGAGAAATCGAGGCGCGCGCCGTCCAGGTGGGAGGGGGTTTTTTCTTCTGCCATGGGAGCCCTTAAGTCTAGCCGCAATTGGTAATATGGATTCGAAGGAACCGCCATGCACGCCACGCTGCCGCTGCTCGTCGATACGAATTTCCCGCCGATCGCCCGGCGCCGCCTCGAAACGCTGCAGGTGAACGTGGGCTATGTCTGCAACCAGGCGTGCCTGCATTGCCACGTGAACGCGGGCCCCACGCGGACCGAAACGATGGCGCGCGAGACCGCCGACCAGGTCCTCGAGTACCTCGCCGCGAGCGGTGCCACGACCCTCGACATCACGGGCGGCGCGCCGGAGCTCAATCCGAATTTTCGCCACCTGGTGCTCGGCGCGCGCATGCGAGGGGTGAAGGTGATCGATCGCTGCAACCTCACCGTGCTCTTCGAGTCCGGCCAGGCCGACCTCGCGCGGTTTCTCGCCGCCGAGGGCGTCGAGATCGTCGCGTCGCTCCCGTGCTACACGGAGGAACTCGTCGACCGGCAGCGCGGAGCCGGCGTGTACGAGAAGAGCGTGGCCGCGATCCGCGAATTGAACGCATTGGGTTATGGGCGCGAGGGGAGCGGACTCACGCTCGACCTCGTCTACAACCCGCAGGGACCGAGCCTTCCGCCGCCCCAGGACAAGCTCGAGCAGGACTACAAGCGCGTCCTCGGCGAGAAATTCGGCATCGTCTTCAACCGCCTCTTCACGCTCGCCAACATGCCGATCCAGCGCTTCGGCTCGACGCTCGTCACCAAGGGGCAGTTCAACGACTACATGAAGCTGCTGCGCGGCGCCCACAGCGATGCGAACCTCGACTCGGTGATGTGCCGCTCGCTCGTCTCCGTGGATTGGCTGGGCTATCTCTACGATTGCGATTTCAACCAGATGCTGGGCCTGCCGCTTCGCGTCGCGGGCCGGCCGCGCCCGCACCTGAAGGACGCCATGGCGCGCGACCTCGACGGCAACCCCATCGTCGTGCGCGATCACTGCTATGGATGCACGGCGGGCCAGGGATCGTCGTGCGGCGGGGCGCTCGCCGGATGAGGAAGCCCGAGCTCCTGGAAGAGACGCGGCCGGGGCGCAACTGCCCGCTCGCGTATCGCTATCCGCCGTCGTCCCTCAGGCGCGACCCGGAGATCGTGGCCGGCGCGATCTACATCGTGGGCGGCCTCTACGGAAACGTCGAAGCGCTGGATCGCGTGATCGCGATTGTCGCGGCCGAGGCCGGCGCGGCGCTCGTCTTCAACGGCGACTTCCACTGGTTCGATGTGGCGCACGAGGATTTCGTCGCGGTGAACGGCGCCGTGCTTGCCCACTATGCGATCCGCGGCAATGTCGAGACGGAGATCGCCGTCGATGCGTCGGGCGCGGGCTGCGGCTGCGCCTATCCGCTCGACGTGAGCGATGCCGAGGTCTCGCGCTCGAATCGCATCCTCGAGCGCCTGCGCGATACCGCACGCGCGTTCCCGCAGCTTCGCGACGCGCTGGGAAAACTGCCCATGAACCTCGTGGGACGAGTGGGCGATGCGCGCGTGGGCATCGTGCATGGCGATGCGGCCTCGCTCGCGGGCTGGGGCTTCGCGCACGACCGGATGGGCGAGCCCGGGCACCGGCGCTGGATCGGGAACGCATTTCGCGATTCCGGCGTGGACGTCTTCGCGAGCTCGCACACCTGCCTGCCGGCCATGCGCAGCTTCGATTTCGGCGCGGGCGAGGTTGCGGTGGCCAACAATGGCGCCGCGGGGATGCCGAACTTCGCGGGCCGCTCCTCGGGGATCCTCACGCGCGTCGGCATCGAACCCTTCGGGGGCGCCACGCTCTACGCGACGATGGTGCGCGGCGTGCACGTGGAGGCGATCGAGATCGCGTACGACCGCAACCGCTGGGCCCGGCGTTTCCTCGCGAGCTGGCCCGAGGGCTCGCCCGCGCACGAGTCGTACTGGCGCCGGATTTCCGAAGGGCCGCGATTCCAGCTGGAAAGCGCGCTGCCGCGCGCGGCGTAGCTCGCCGGGAGCCGAGATGAACAAGGGCAAGCTCTTCGTCGCCATCGTGATCGTCGCTTTGATCGCGGCGTTCTTCGCGTTCGATCTCAAGCGCTACATGTCGCTCGAGTACTTCCAGGCGCAGCGCGAGGCGATCCTGTCGTACTTCGATGCGAATCCGGTGCGGACCGGCGCGATCTTCTTCGTGGTCTACGTGGCGGTGACGGGCCTTTCGCTTCCGGGGGCCGCGATCCTCACGCTCGTGGCGGGCGCCATCTTCGGGCTGCTCTGGGGCGTGATCATCGTTTCCTTTGCGTCGACGCTTGGCGCGAGCCTTGCGTTCCTTGCCTCGCGCTATCTGCTTCGCGATTGGGTGCAGGCGAGGTTCGGCGAGAAGCTGAAGGCGATCAACGCCGGCATCGAGCGCGACGGCGCGTTCTACCTCTTCGCCATGCGGCTCGTGCCCGCGTTCCCGTTCTTCGCGATCAACCTGCTGATGGGCCTCACGCCGATGACGGTGCGCACGTACTACGGCATCAGCCAGGTCGGCATGCTCGCGGGAACGTTCGTGTACGTCTACGCGGGGACCCAGCTCGGGCAGTTCAAGATCTCCCCCGGCCTCGTGCTCGCGTTCGTGCTGCTGGGCATCTTCCCGCTCGTCGCGAAGAAGATCCTCGACGCCCTCAAGGCCCGCAAGGTCTACGCGCGATGGACGCGGCCCGCGAGCTACGACAACAACCTCGTCGTGATCGGCGGCGGTTCGGCTGGACTCGTGTCGGCCTACATCGCGGCGGCCGTGAAGGCGAAGGTGACGCTCATCGAGAAGCATCGCATGGGCGGCGACTGCCTCAACACCGGCTGCGTGCCGTCCAAGGCGCTGATCAAGTCCGCCAAGCTCGTCTCGCAGATCCGCCGCTCGAAGGACTACGGCATCCGCAGCGCCACGGCGGACTTCGACTTCGCGGAGGTGATGGAGCGCGTGCAGGAGGTCGTCGCGAAAATCGAGCCCCACGACTCCGTCGAGCGCTACACGAAGCTCGGCGTCGACTGCGTGCAGGGCAGCGCGAAGATCACGTCGCCCTGGACCGTCGAGGTGACGCTCGGCAACGGCGACAAGCGCACGCTCACGACGAAGAGCATCGTGATCGCGGCGGGCGGCCGGCCGTTCGTGCCTCCGATCCCGGGGTTGCGCGAATCGAATCCGCTCACCTCCGACACGGTCTGGGACATCCGCAAGCTTCCCGCGCGCTTGGTCGTGCTGGGCGGCGGTCCTATCGGCTGCGAGCTCGCGCAGGCGTTCGCGCGGTTGGGGGCGAAGGTGACCCAGGTCGAGATGCTGCCGCGCCTGCTCTCCCGCGAGGATCCGGAATTCTCCGAGCTGGTGACGAAGCGGTTCCGCTCCGAGGGCATCGAGGTCCTCGTGGGCCACAAGGCGAAGGAAGTGCGGGTCGTTGGCGGCACGAAGACGATCGTGGTCGAGCATGAAGGACGCGACAGGAACATCGCTTGCGACGAGATCCTCTGCGCCGTCGGCCGAACCGCGAACATCGAAGGCTACGGCCTCGAGGAGCTGGGCATCCGCACGACGAAGCAGCGCACAGTCGACGTGAACGAGTTCCTGCAGACGACCTATCCGAACATCTACGCGTGCGGCGACGTCGCGGGCCCGTACCAGTTCACGCACACGGCGTCGCACATGGCGTGGTATTGCGCCGTGAACGCGCTCTTCGGCCGCTTCAGGAAATTCCGCGTGGACTACTCGGTGATCCCGTGGGCGACGTTCACCGATCCGGAAGTCGCACGCGTGGGATTGAGCGAGACCGAAGCGAAGGAGAAGGGCATCGCCTGCCGGGTCACAACGTACGGCATCGACGATCTCGACCGCGCCATCGCCGACGGAGAGGCCGAGGGCCTCGTGAAGGTGCTGACACAGCCCGGCAGCGACAAGATCCTCGGTGCCACGATCGCGGGCGAGCACGCGGCCGACATCCTCGCCGAATACGTCGCGGCGATGCGCCACGGCTTCGGCATGAACAAGATCCTCGGCACGATCCACACCTATCCTACGATGTCTGAAGCGAACAAGTACGCCGCGGGCGCGTGGAAGCGCGCGCAGGTGACGCGGGGCCAGGTCACGTTCGCGGCCGCCTTCAACGCGTGGACGCGCGGCGCGGGCGGCCTCGCGGGCGTCGTCGGCAATCTCTTCGCGCTTCGCGACAAGCGGCCTTACCACGCACCCGCCGAAAGCCACGGAGACGATTGAACATGACCCGCCGATTCGCCATGGCCCTCACCGCGCTCATCGCGGCGACGCCCGCCCTCGCGCTCGACCACACGCACAAGTCCTGGGACGATTTCCTCCACGCCCACGTGAAGTACGTGCAGGGCGGCAACGCGTCGCGCGTGGACTACTCCGCGGTGGTGAAAGACCATGCGCAGCTGAAGGCCGTGCTCGCCGACTACGCGAAGGTCACTCGCGCCGAGTTCGACGGGTGGACCAAGCCCGAGCAGCAGGCCTACCTCATCAACGACTACAACGCGCTCACGATCGAGAAGATCCTGCAGCGCTATCCCGGCATCAAGTCGATTCGCGATTTCGGCTCCGTCTTCGGCAATCCGTGGAAGGACAAGTTCTTCACGCTCTTCGGCGAGCCCGCGGCCCTGGACACGATCGAGCACGAGATCCTGCGCAAGCCCGGCCTGTACGACGAGCCGCGCGTGCACTTCGCGGTGGTGTGCGCGTCCATCGGATGCCCCATGCTTCGCAACGAGGCGTTCACCGCCGGGAAGCTCGAAGCCCAATACCAGGACGGCATGACGCGCTTCCTCTCGGATCGCACGCGCAACCGCTACGATCCGCAATCGGGGAAGCTCGAGATCTCGATGATCTTCAAGTGGTACGGCGGCGACTTCGAGAAGGGCAACAAGGGCTTCACCTCGGTGAAGCAGGCGATGTCGAAGTTCGCAGACCAACTTGCCGACAAGCCCGAGGATCGCGCCGCGGTGCGCGGCGAGAAGGCCGACGTCTCCTTCCTCGACTACGACTGGTCGCTCAACGACGCGAGATGATCTCAATCGTCGTTCCCGTGCTGGACGAGGCCGCGGGCATCGGGGCCTCGCTCGCGGCGTTGAAGGCGTTTCGCGCGGCGGGCGCGGAGGTGATCGTGGTCGATGGGGGCAGCCGCGATGCGACGCGCTCCATCGCCATGGCGTTCGCCGATCGCGTGATCGATGCGCCGCGTGGCCGGGCCTCGCAGATGAATGCGGGTGCCGCCGTGGCGGGCGGGGACGTGCTGCTTTTCCTGCACGCGGACACGACCCTTCCCGCGAGCGCGCTCGCCGCGATCGATCACGAGCTCGACGCGCGCCATGCATGGGGCCGCTTCGACGTCTCGATCTCGGGAGGCGGCGCGTTGCTGGCGATTGTCGCGGCGATGATGAACGCGCGATCGCGCCTGACCGGGATCGCCACCGGCGACCAGGCGATCTTCGCGCGGCGCGAAGCCTTCGAGCAGGCGGGGCGATTCGCGTCGATTCCGCTCATGGAAGACGTCGCGCTCTCGAAGGCACTGAAGGCCGTTTCCCCACCTGCATGCCTTCGCGAGCGCGCCGTCACCTCGGGTCGCCGCTGGCAGAAGCACGGGACGCTGCGCACCATCGGGCTCATGTGGTGGCTGCGCTTCGCGTACGCGATGGGCGCCGATCCGGGCTCGCTCGCGCGCCGCTACGACACCGGGCGGGCCTAGGCATGCGAGTCGCGGTCTTCGCCAAGGCGCCGGTCGCCGGTCGCGTGAAGACGCGGCTGGCACCATTGTTGGGGGAGGAAGGTGCGGCGAAGCTCCATGCCGAGCTCGTGGATCGCGCGATCGCGACCGCGGTGGAGTCTGCTGTCGGCGACGTGGAGCTCTGGTGCGCGCCCGATGAATCGCATCCCTTCTTCGAAAGCCGCGCGGCGCGATACGGCGTGCGGCTGCGCGCGCAGGCCGGCGCGGACCTGGGCGCGCGGATGAACCACGCGTTCGAGACTTGCCATGCGGAAGGCCAATCCCTCGTGCTGATCGGTTGCGATTGCCCGTCGCTGGAGGCGGCCACGGTGCGCGCGGCCGCGAAGGCGCTGGCGACGAACGAAGCGGTCTTCGTTCCGGCGGAGGACGGAGGCTACGTGCTCGTGGGCCTCGCCAAGCCCGTGCCGCGAATCTTCGATGCGATCGGCTGGGGATCGCCCGCGGTGATGATGCAGACGCGCGCGCGCCTCGCGGTCGCCGGAACCCGGTGGGAAGAGCTCGCGACGCACTGGGACATCGATCGCCCTGAGGATTACGCGAGGGCGCAGCGCCAGGGACTCGTCGCGGGAGCCGGGGCTTGAAGCGCGCGATCGCCGCTGCGCTCTTCGCCTGGGTTGCTGCGGTCCACGCGACGCCCGCGGACGAGGCGCCCATCGCGAAATTCTCGACGGCCGCCCTGGGAAACGCGATTCCCGAAGGTTGGGAGAAGGCCGAGTTACCCTACGGCAACAAGAGTAACTTCCGGATCGTGGAAGATGGCGGCCAGCGCGTGCTGCAGGTGCACGCCGAAGGCTCGTTCGGCTCGCTCGCGCACCGGCTGTCGGCCGACGCGCAGAAGACGCCGATCCTCGAGTGGCGCTGGAAAGTGGACCGCGTGGTGGAGAAAGCCCGGATCGAGACGAAGCAAGGCGAGGACTTCGCGGCGCGCGTCTACGTCGCGTTCGACATCCCGGCGAGCGAGCTTTCCGCGGGCGACCGCGCGAAGTTGAAGATCGCGCGCGCCATGGAGGGCTTCGTGCCCGCCGCGGCGATCTGCTACGTATGGGACAACAAGCATCCCGTGGGCGCGTCGATGTGGAGCCCGTACTTCGGCCACGTGCGCACGATCGTGGTGGAAAGCGGCGGCGAACGCGCGGGACAATGGGTCGCGGAGAAGCGCGACATCGAGGCCGACTTCCTCGCCGCGTTCGGCGAGAAGTGGAAGGGAAAGATCCCGCGGGTCACGGGCGTGGTCGTGGGCAACGATACCGACCAGACGGGCGAGACGGTGACCGCGTCGTTCGGCGACCTGCGCCTGGAAGCGCGCAAGTGAAGCGCCTCGTGCTCCTGGGCGGCGGGCACGCGCACGTCGAAGTGCTGCGCAACATCGCCGCGCGCCCGCTGAACGACGTCGAGGTCACGGTGGTCACGCCGTACTCGCGCCTCGTGTACACGGGCATGGTCCCCGGCGTGATCGCCGGACACTACGCACTCGCCGACAGCGCCATCGACGTGGCCGCTCTTGCGCGTGCGGCGAACGCGACGATGCTTCTCACCACGGCGTCGCTCGTGCGTCCCAACGAGCGCGAGGTCGCGTGCAGCGACGGCACCGTGCTTTCCTACGACGTGCTCTCGATGGACGTGGGCTCTATCCCGGTGATCGGCAATGCGGTCGGCGTCGAGCGCTTCGCGGTATGCATGCGTCCCATGGAAGCGCTGGTGCGCGGCTGGGTCGATGCCCGTGGCCGGGCCCGGGCCGGCAAGGTCGGCTCCATCACGGTCGTGGGCGCGGGCGCCGGCGGCGTGGAGCTCGCGTTCGCGATGGACCACGGGCTTCGCCGCGAGATGAAGGGCGACGCGCCGCACGTGCGCATCATCGCGGACACGCCGGTGGCGCTGCCCGAGATGCACGCGGGCGCCCGGGCGCGCCTTCGCAGGCGCCTGGCGAAGCGCAACATCGGCGTGCACGTTTCAAGCACCGTGAAGGAAGTGGGCGAAAATTTCGTGCGACTGCAAAGCGGCATCGAGTTCGCCTCGGACGCGACCTTCTGGGCCACCGGCGCCGGCGCGCAGGAGTGGATCCGCGAATCCGGATTCGCCACCGACGAGCGCGGGTTCCTGCTCACCAACGATTTCCTGCAATCGGTCACGTATCGCGAAGTGTTCGGCGTGGGCGATTGTTCATCGCAGGAGCATCATCCCCTGCCGAAGGCGGGTGTCTTCGCGGTGCGCGCCGCGCCGCAGCTCGAGGCCAACCTGCGCGCCGCCCTCACCGAGGCGCCGCTCGAACGCCACGTGACGAGCCCACGCCACCTGCAGCTCGTCTCCACCGGAGGCAGGTACGCCGTGGGCATGTGGAACGGCTACTCGTGGCAGGGCTACTGGGCGTGGCTGTGGAAGGACTTCATCGATCGCGGTTTCGTCGCTCGCTACCGCGTCGTACAGCGTCCCGCTGCGAGTCCCGCCGTCTCAGGGGCTCCCGCGGACTCGAAGCGCTGATTTATTGAACACAGAGGACACAGAGGAACCACAGAGGAAAAGCCAAATCGGGTGTGCTTCGTTCGCGACTCATCCAACTTATGCACGAAGCACATTCAGGTTTTGTTTTCCCCCTGCGGTTCCTCTGTGTCCTCTGTGTTGAAAAAGCACCGCCCGCAGTTCACGTTGACGCCGGGGACAGGAACCTCACGCCGCTTCTTCCTGCCGCTCCTGGGTGCGTGCCACCGGCGTGGGCAGGATCTTCACGACCTTCACCATGCGGTTCTGCACCTGGAGGATCTCCACGGGATGGTCGGCCACCATGAGTGCCACGCCCGCTTCGGGGATGTCCTCGAGCTGCTCGAGCAGCAGTCCGTTGATTGTCTTCGGCCCGTCCAACGGGAATGCGAAGCCCGCCTTGCGATTGAGCACGCGTAGCGAGCAGGCGCCGTCGGCGATCACGCTGCCGTCGGGCTCCCGGTGGAACATCGACGAGCTGTCGCCGTAGGCCTGGCTCGTGAACTCGCCCACGATCTCCTCCAGGATGTCCTTCATCGTGACGAGGCCCAGGATCTCGCCGTACTCGTCCACGACGAGCCCCATGTGGCGCTGGTTCTCCTGGAAGTTCGATAGCTGCGTGAGGAGCACCGTCCCCTCGGGCACGTAGTACGGATCGCGCATGATCTTGCGAAGCGCATCCACGTCCACCTCCTCCTCGCGCATCGCGTTCACGACCTTGCGCACGTGCAGGATCCCCACGACGTTGTCGAGGCCGCCCTCGGTCACCACGAGGCGCGTGTGGTGCGCGGTGGCGAGCGCGGCGCGGATCTCGTCGATCTCGTCCAGGAGGTCGAGGGATTCGATGAGGCCGCGCGGCGTCATGGTGTCGTCGACAGTCATGTCCTCGAGCTCGAAGAGGTTCAAGAAGATCGACTGGTGCTTCTGCGGGATGAACTTGCCGCCCTCGAGCACGAGGGTGCGCAGCTCCTCCATGCTGAGCGGCTCCGCGGGGTGCTCTCCGACTTGCTGGATGCGAAGCACCTTGAGGATGATCCTCACGATCACGTTCACGATCCACATGGCCGGGCGCGTCGCGTGGATGAGCGGCGTGAGGGCGTAGGACGAGGCGAGCGCGATCGTCTCCGAATACGTGGCGCCGAGGATCTTCGGCAGGATCTCGGCGAAGACGAGGATCGTGACACTCGCCGCGAAGGTCGCGATGGCGAGGACGAATTCGCCATCCCCGAGCAGGCGCCGGCAGATTTCCGCCACGAGGATTGTCGTCGCGGCGTTGAGCAGCGTGTTGCCCGCGAGGATGAAGGCGAGGAGCTCGTCGGTGCGCTCGAGGAGCTTCGAGGTGAGGCGCGCGCCTATGTGGCCTTCGCGCACGAGGTGTCGCAGGCGATAGCGGTTGAGCGCCATCATGCAGGTCTCGGACATGGAGAAGAAGCCCGAGCCCGCGAGCAGCACCGCGAGCAGGGCGAACAACCACCAGAGGGGGAAGCCGTCGGTCACTGCTATTGCTTGAGGACCAGCTCGAGGACGACCTTGCTGCCCACGTAGGCGATCAGCAGCGCCGTCGATCCCGCGATCGTCCAGTTCACGGCCTTGCGCCCGCGCCAGCCGCGGACGTAGCGCCCCACGAGCAAGCCGCCGAAGATGAACCAGGAGACGATCGCGAAGACCGTCTTGTCGGAAATGGTGAAGGGTTTGTGGAAGAGCCGCTCGGAGAAGAGCGCGCCGGAAACCAGCGTGAGCGTGAGCAGCACGAAGGCCGCGAGCAGGATGCGGAAGAGCAGCGCCTCCATCTCGAGCAGCGGCGGCAGGCGGTTAATGAACGGCGGCAGCACGCCGCGGTGCAGCCACTTTTCCTCGGCGAGCATCACGAACGCGTGCACGGTGGCCACGATGAAGAGGCTGTAGGCGAGCATCGCGATCACGAAATGCAGCGCGAAGAGCGGATCGCCGCCATAGGTGACGATGTGGTGCGTGGGGATCGCGAGCTGCAGCAGCACGGCAACGAGCGCCACCGGCGACATGAGCCCGAGGATCCCCGCGAGTCCCTGGTAGGCGACCCCCGCGAGCCAGTAGATCAGCACGGTGAGCCACACGAGCATCGAGATCGCGTTCGCTACGCCGAGGTCAAGACCTTCGGGATCCACCACGCGGCGGTAGAGCAACGTGCCGTGCAGCACCAGCGCCACGGGGACGAGGGCGATCTCCAGCCGCGGCTCGGCGCGCGTAGCCGCCCCCGTGGCCATCGCCGGGCGCGAGGCGCGCCATGCCATGCCCGACAGCAGGAGCCAGCACGCCAGGGTGCTAAAATACAACAGCAAATCAGGCATTTCTGTACCGCTTTCGCGAGTTCCCCACCAGTTTATCAATTCCGATGCTCGACACGCTGACCCAACGCCTTGCTTCGGTCGTGAAGACCCTGCGGGGCCATTCGCGGATCACCGAGGACAACGTCCAGGAGATGCTGCGCGAGGTGCGCCTGGCACTCCTCGACGCGGACGCGGGCCTGCCGGTGGTGAAGGATTTCGTCGCGAAGGTGAAGGAGAAGGCCCTCGGCCAGGAGGTCGTTGGGAGCCTTACTCCCGGGCAGGCGCTGGTCGGCATCGTTCACGACGAGCTGGTGTCGCTCATGGGCGGCACCCAAGCGGCCCTTTCCTTCGCGACGCAGCCGCCGGCGGTGATCCTGCTCGCCGGGCTGCAGGGCTCGGGCAAGACGACCTCGGCCGGAAAGCTCGCGCGCCTCATCAAGAACACGACGAAGAAGAAGGTCCTGCTCGTCTCCACGGACGTCTATCGTCCCGCGGCCATCGAGCAGCTCGCCACGCTCGCGAAGAACCTCGACATCGAGTTCTTCCCGTCGGATCCCTCGCAGAAACCCGTTGACATCGCGCGCGCCGCGCTCGACTACGCGAGGAAGCATTTCCATGACGTGCTCATCGTCGATACAGCGGGCCGGCTCGCGATCGATGAAGCGATGATGCAGGAAGTGAAAGCGTTGCACACCGAGGTGAAACCCATCGAGACCTTGTTCGTCGTCGATTCGATGCAGGGCCAGGACGCGGTGAACGTCGCGCGCGCGTTCAACGAGGCGCTTCCGCTCACGGGCGTCATCCTCACCAAGCTGGACGGCGACTCGCGCGGCGGCGCGGCGCTCTCGGTGCGCCACGTCACCGGCAAGCCGATCAAGTTCGTGGGCGTTTCGGAAAAGATGGACGGCCTCGAAGCCTTCCACCCGGACCGCATGGCCTCGCGCATCCTCGGCATGGGCGACATCCTCTCGCTCGTCGAGGAAGCCCGCTCCAACGTGGACCAGGCCCAGGCGCAGAAGCTCGCCGACAAGATCAAGAAGGGCAAGGACTTCGACCTCGAGGACTTCAGGAACCAGATCTCGCAGATGAAGAAGATGGGCGGGCTCGCGAGCCTCGCGGACAAGCTCCCGTCGCAGATCACGCAGATGGCGCAGACCTCGCCGGAGCTGCAGGACAAGGCGCTCAAGCGCACCGAGGCCATCATCAACTCGATGACGCCGCTCGAGCGGCGCAAGCCCGAGCTGCTCAAGGCCTCGCGCAAGCGCCGCATCGCGGCGGGCGCGGGCGTGCAGGTGCAGGAGGTGAATCGCCTCCTCACGCAGTTCGAGCAGATGCGCAAGATGATGAAGATGATGCGCGGGGGCAACCTCATGAAGATGATGCGCAACATGAAGGGCATGATGCCGGGGATGAGATGAAGCGCGCTGCTCTTGCGGCTCTGTGTGTGTTCGTTTCCGTGGCCGCCGCGCAATCGCAGCAGGGCGAGCTCGTCGGCATCTATCGCGAGTTGATCGAGATCAACACCGCGCAACCCGCGGCCAACACGACGCCCGCGGCGGAGGCGATGGCCAAGCGGCTGCTCGATGCGGGCTTCGATCCGCGCGACGTCGAAGTGGTGGGCCCGACACACGACAAGCAGAACCTCGTGGCGCGACTGCGCGGCACGGGGGAAGGCAAGCCCGTGTTGCTGATGGCCCACCTCGACGTGGTCGCCGCGAACAAGGAAGACTGGTCCGACGGGCTCGATCCCTTCAAGCTCACCGAGCGCGACGGCTATTTCTACGCGCGCGGTTCCATCGACGACAAGGCCATGGGCGCGATCTTCATCGCGAACCTGATCCGCATGAAGCGCGAGGGATTCAAGCCGAAGCGCGACATCATCGTGGCGCTCACGGCCGACGAGGAATCGGGCGCGAACAACGGGATCGCGTGGCTCATCAGGAACCGGCGCGATGGGATCGACGCGGAGGTTGCCATCAACGAGGGCGCCGAAGGTGTGTGGCACGACGGCAAGCCCTTCATGAACGGAGTTCAGGTGAGCGAGAAGAAGTACCAGAGCTTCTCGTTCGAGGCGACGAATCCCGGCGGGCACAGCTCCATTCCGGGGCGCGATAACGCGATCTACGATCTCGCGGCGGCGCTGGAACGCCTCTCGCGCCTCGAGCTTCCCGCGCACGTGACGCCGGCAACGCAGAAATACTTCGCGAGCCTGGTGCGGAGCGAGACCGGCCCCGTATTGGGCGGCATCGGGGCGATCGCGAGCGGCAACTACACCGATGCGCAGCTACGACAGGTTTCGGCGGTGGCGCGTCTCAACGCGCAGTTGAGGACTACCTGCGTGGCCACTCGCATCGACGGCGGCCACGCCGACAACGCGCTGCCGCAGCGCGCCCACGCGGTGGTGAACTGCCGCCTGCTGCCGGACGAGAAATCCGCTTTCGTGGAATCCGAGTTGAAGCGCGTGGCCGGAGATCGCGTCACCGTGAAGGCGATGAATGGCGTGCGTGAAAGCGCCGGTTCGGATCCGGATTCGTGGGCGGTGAAGGCGATCGAGCGAGTCTCCGAATCGATGTGGCCCGGCGTGCCGGTGATCCCGGTCATGAGCTCTGGCGCGACGGATGGAAGCGAGCTTCGCAACATCGGGATCGCGGTGTACGGCACGAGCGGCATCTTCCAGGAGCACGGCGAGAACCGCATGCACGGGCGCGACGAACGGGTGCCGGTGAAGTCGCTCTACGAGGGCCAGGAGTACCTCTACCGCCTTGCCAGGGCGCTGGCGTCCTGAGTCGTTTTCCGGTTATAATTCAAGGCTTACCCGTTGTTTTAACCGTTACCTGTTCGCAACAGGAGAAAGTACGACACATGGTCGTGATCCGCATGGCTCGCGGTGGTGCCAAGAACCGCCCCTTCTACAACATCGTCGTCGCCGATTCGCGCATGCCGCGCGACGGGCGCTTCATCGAGCGCCTCGGCTACTACAACCCCAAGGCCGCGGAGAACGAGGAGCCGTTCCGCCTCGCGCTCGATCGCGTGGCGCACTGGGTCGGCCAGGGCGCGCAGCCCTCCTCGGCGGTCAAGAAACTGATCAAGCGTGGCAAGGCCAAAGTCGCCGGCAAGCCCGATCCGAAGAAAGCCACCAAGTAACGGGCCCGTTCCCTTCACGGGGGACGATTCGTCGCTGGTGGTGATGGGTCGCATCGTCGGCTCGTTCGGCCTGGCAGGTTGGGTGAAGGTGAAGGCGTTCACCGGATCCGCGGGCGCGCTGGGCGAATACCCGGGCTGGATCGTGCGCACGCGTGAAGGCTGGCGCGCGATGGACCTGGAAGAGTTCGAAGTGCATTCGAAGGGCCCGGTCGCGAAGCTCGCCGGTTGCGGTGACCGCGACATGGCCGATGCGATGCGCGGCTTCGACGTCGCGGTGACGCGGGAAGCGTTGGGCGACGCGGGCGAAGGATCGATGTACTGGGTCGACCTGGTCGGCCTGGAAGTGGTGGATCAAGGCGGCGAGTCCCTCGGCAAGGTCGAGGGATTGTTCGAGACGGGCGACACGAGCGTGCTGGTGGTGGCCGGGGGTGGCCTCAGGGAGACGCTGATTCCCTTCATTCCCGCCTACGTGAAGTCGGTGGACCGGGATGCCCGGCGCATCACGGTGGACTGGAAGGCGGATGACGCGTGAAGCAATTCGACGTGATCACGATCTTCCCGGCGATGCTCGATGCGCTCGCCGACCACGGCATCACGGCTCGGTCGCTCGACGAGAAGCGCTTCGAATTGAAGGCGTGGGATCCGAGGGATTTCGCGCAGGATAATTACCGGAGGGTCGACGACCGGCCCTACGGAGGCGGTCCCGGCATGGTGATGATGGCCGAGCCGTTGCAGATGTGCATCGACGCGGCGAAGCAGCGCCAGCGCGATGCGGGAGTGGCAGTACCGAAGGTGCTGCTGATGTCGCCCCAGGGCGAGCGGCTCACCGAGGCGCTGGTGCAGGAACTTTCGAAGGAAGGCGGCCTGGTGCTGATCGCCGGGCGCTACGAGGGCGTGGATGAGCGGCTGGTCGAGCGCTCCGTCGATCGCGAGGTCTCGATCGGCGACTACGTGACCTCGGGAGGCGAGTTGCCCGCGATGGTGCTCATCGATTGCCTGGTGAGGCGGCTACCGGGCAGCCTGAACGGCGAGCAGAGCGCCGCGCAGGATTCGTTCTCCGATGGATTGCTGGACTGGCCGCACTACACGCGGCCGGAGCAGTGGCAGGACGCGCGGGTGCCGGATGTGCTGGTGTCGGGCAACCACGCGGCGATCGCGCGATGGCGCCGCAAGCGGGCGTTGGGGCGCACGTGGGACCGCAGGCCCGACTTGATCGACGAGTCGAAGCTTTCGAGGGAAGACCGCCAGTTGCTCGAGGAATATCGTCGAGAGCGGCAGGCTGAGGAGCAGCAGCAACAATAAACCGCATGCAACCGCCAAGCGACGGGCGGCTCTCGCGTGAAAGGCCAGACGGCCGGAATCGAAAGGACATTCAAGATGGACCTGATCCAGAAGCTCGAGCAGGAAGAAATCAAGCGGTTGAACCGCAACATCCCCGAATTCGTCCCGGGCGACACCGTGATCGTGAAGGTGACGGTGATCGAAGGCGACAAGAAGCGCGAGCAGGCCTACGAGGGCGTGGTGATCGCGCGGCGCAACCGCGGACTCAACTCCTCGTTCATCGTGCGCAAGATCTCCAGCGGAGAGGGCGTGGAGCGTACGTTCCAGCTCTACTCGCCGTCGGTCGCCTCGATCGAGGTGAAGCGCAAGGGCGACGTGCGCCGCGCCAAGCTCTACTACCTGCGCGGCCTCACCGGCAAGGCGGCCCGCATCAAGGAGAAGCTCGAAGCGGCCGAGTACGAGGTGATGGAAGAACCCGCGGGCGAAGGCGATGCTTCGGCCGAAGGCGGTGTGCCGGCCAAGACCCGGAAGGTCAAGGTCAAGAAGAAGCGCGTCGACAAGGAAGCCAAGCGCGGCACCGACAAGCGCTAGCGAAAACGCCCCGGACTTCCGGGGCGTTTTTCTTCAGAGCGTCGTCGCGCCGAAAGTGTCGCAGTCCTTCACGCGGCCGCTTTCCATGCCCCGCTTGAACCAGCGCGTTCGTTGTTCGGACGTTCCGTGCGTGAAGGACTCCGGCACCACGTAGCCTTGCGCGGCCTTCTGCAATCGATCGTCGCCGATGGCGGTTGCCGCCGCGAGCGCCTCGCCCACGTCGCCGGGATCGAGCTCACCTTTCCCTTGGGCATGACTGCCCCACACGCCCGCATAACAGTCGGCCTGCAGCTCCATTCGCACCGAAAGGCGATTGGCCTCTTCCTTCGAGGCGCGGCCTCGCGCCGCATCGACCTTCTGCGAGATTCCCGTGAGCTTCTGCACGTGGTGGCCCACCTCGTGCGCGATCACGTACGCCTGCGCGAAATCGCCGGGCACATGGAAACGCTGGCGCAGATCGTTGTAGAACGCGAGGTCGATGTAGACCTTCTCATCGCCGGGGCAATAGAAGGGGCCCATGGCGTCTCGTCCCATTCCGCAGGTGGTAGGTGTCGATCCCGTGAAGAGCACGAGCGTGGGGCGTCGATACTCGTGCCCCGCCTTCTGGAAGATCTCGCCCCACACGTCCTCGGTGCTGCCGAGTACCTTCGAGACGAAATGGCCCATGGCGTCGGAGGGCGTGCCGCGCGGCGCGCTGCTGTCGGTTTGTGGCGACGATTGCTGCACGTCCTCGACGACGTTTGCCACGTCCGACGGGTCGTATCCCAGGAACGCGGCGATCACGACGATCACCAGCCCGCCGATGCCCAGGCTCCCGGCACCGACGCCGATGCCGCGCCGGTCTTCGACGTTGTCGCTCTCTCGCTGGTTGTCCAGTTCCATGCCGCAACCCTACACCGGAACGCTCATCCAGAGCGGCAGCGTCAGCATTGAAATCACGGTGCCTATGGTGATCTGTGCGGCGACCGCGCGGCCGTCGCCCGTCATGCGCACCGCGAGGATGTAGGCGTTCGATGCGGTCGGAAGCGCCGCGCACAGGATCACGATGCTCGCATCGAGGCCGCGCAGCCCGAAGGCGAGCACGAGCGCCCACGCGATCGCCGGAACCACGCCGAGCTTCACCGCGAGCCACCAGGCATGCGCGGCCGGCCGGCCTATGCCTTCCTCGATGCGCATCGCCGCTCCGACGGCAAGAAGTCCCGCGGGCAGCGCGGAGGCCCCGAGCAAATTGAGCGTCTGGTCGGCGAATCCGGGCAGCGGCAATCCCGCGGCGTTCCACGCGAGCCCCGCGACGGACGAGACGAGCAATGGATGCGTCGCGAGCTCATGGAAGAACCCGCGGCTGCCGTGGGCCGCGAGCATCGCCACGGCGAAGAAGTTGGCCAACGGGATCATCACGCCCAGCAGGAGCGCGGCCATCGCCACGCCGGCATTGCCGAAGAGGCTTCCGGCGATCGCAAGCCCCACGTAGGTGTTGAAGCGATAGCCGCACTGCGATCCGCTCGCGTTCAGCTTCTTGTCGAGATTGAGGACGGGACCGGCGAGGACCGACAACCCGAAGCCCGCCGCCGTGAAGGCGAGCGCGGATGCGATGGGCAGCGCCGCCGCGGCGAAATCGATCTTCGCGATCGCGAGCGAGCGGAAGAGCAGCGCCGGAAAGAGCAGGTAGTAGACGAGCTTCTCCAGCCCCGCCCAGAAATCGCGGCCGAAATCGAAGCGGCGCGCGAGCACGAGGCCGATCACGATCAGCGCGAAGTTGGGCAGGATGAGCAGCGCCGTCCGCACTCACACTTCCTTGCCGAGGGTGTTGTGGTAGTCGTGGCGCGCCGTGTTCACGCGCGAGACGCGAAGCTCCACGGGCCGCTCGCGGAACGTGAGCGCCACGCGGCGGATCTCCAGGAGGGGCGCGCCCACGGGCACGCCCAGGGCCTGCGCCACGTCTCGCTGGGCCAGCACGGCGCGAAGCCGCTCGTCGGTGCGCAGCACGTTGATGCCGTAGCGGCTCTGGTAGAGGTTGTAGATCGTGTTGTCGCGCGCGAGGAAGATCTTCTCGGAAAATCCCGGGAAGAGCTCCGCGGGCAGCGTGATGTCGTCCACGATCACGGGCGCGCCGGCGAGCGAGAGCACGTTGCGGATGCGGATCACCTTGTCCGAGGGCACGATGTGCAGGGCGGCGGCTGAGGCCGCATCGGCGCGGTCGCGCCGGAACGACGCCGTGCGCACCTCGGGATAGGACTTGGGCCCGTCGCGCGGCACGATGTGGAAGAAGTGGTACATCAGGCGGCGGCCGTCGTGCGCCGCGACATAGGTGCCCTTGCCCTGGCGGCGCACGAGCGCCTGCTCGGCCACGAGACTGTCGACGGCCTTTCGCACGGTGCCGATGGCCACGCGGAACATCGCGGCGAGCTCGGCTTCGGTCGGGATCGCCTCGCCCGCGCGCCACTCGCCGGCCGAGATGCCCTCGATCAACCGCGCGCGGATCTGCTCGTAGAGGTGCGCCATCGGCGGACGATAACATACAACTCATCTAGTTGACTCGGGTGGGCCCGGATACTTAGCATCAGCCTCCCCCACCAGGAGGCGCATATGATCCATTTCGTGGTCCACGACGAACACGATTCCGTGGGTGTCGTCGTGGTCGAAGGCGTGAAGTCCGGCCAGAAGCTCTCCGGCTGGATCATGGACCAGGACAAGGACATCGAGGTCGATGCGAAGTCCGACATTCCAATCGGGCACAAGCTCGCGATCAAGCCGCTCGCGAAGGACGCCACGGTGATCAAATATGGTGTGGACATCGGCCGTGTGGTCGCGCCCATTGCCGTCGGCGAGCACGCCCACGTTCACAACATACGGACTAAACGCTGGTGACAGTCATCAGCGTTTATCTGCGTTTATCTGCGGATAAGGGGTAATTCATGGAACTGAAGAACTCGAGTTTCTGGGGCTACAAGCGCGAAAACGGCCGAGTCGGCGTTCGCAACCACGTGATCATCCTGCCCGTCGACGACCTGTCGAACGCCGCGTGCGAGGCGGTCGCCAACAACATCAAGGGCGCGATGGCGATCCCGCATCCGTACGGGCGCCTCCAGTTCGGCGCGGATCTCGACCTGCACTTCCGCACGCTGATCGGCACCGGATCGAACCCGAACGTCGCGGCCGTCGTCGTGATCGGCATCGAGGACGGATGGACGAAGAAGATCGTCGACGGCATCGCCGCCACCGGCAAGCCCGTCACCGGCTTCGGCATCGAGGGGCACGGCGACCACGACACGATCATGCGGGCCTCGAAGGCGGCGAAGGAATACGTGCAGTGGGCAAGCGAGCTGAAGCGCGAGGAGCGCCCGCTGAAGGACCTGTGGGTCTCCACCAAGTGCGGCGAATCGGACACGACCTCCGGGTGCGGCGCGAATCCCACGGTGGGCAACGCGTTCGACAAGCTCTACCCGCACGGCGTGACCCTGGTGTTCGGCGAGACCACGGAGCTCACGGGCGGCGAGCATCTCGTCGCCGCGCGTTGCCGCAACGACGAGGTGCGCGCGAAGTTCCAGAAAGTCTTCGACCAGTACCAGGAGCTCATCAACCGCCACAAGACGAGCGACCTCAGCGACTCGCAACCCACCAAGGGCAACATCGCCGGCGGCCTCACCACGATCGAGGAGAAGGCGCTCGGCAACATCCAGAAGATCGGGCGCCAGTGCGTGGTCGACGGCATCCTCGACAAGGCGGAGATGCCGACGCACCCCGGCCTGTGGTTCATGGACTCGTCCTCGGCGGCGGCGGAGATGGTGACGCTCTGCGCGGCCGCGGGCTACGTCGTGCACCTCTTCCCGACCGGACAGGGCAACGTGATCGGCAACCCGATCCTCCCGGTGATCAAGCTCTGCGCCAATCCGCGCACCGTGAAGCTCATGGGCGAGCACATCGACGTGGACGTCTCGGGGCTGCTTCGCAAGGAGATGACTCCGGACCGCGCGGGCGACGTGCTGCTCGACTGCATGTTCCGCACCGCCAACGGGCGTCTTACCGCCGCCGAAGCGCTGGGCCATCGCGAGTTCGTTCTCACGCGCCTCTACGAAAGCGCTTGAATGACTACAGACGGGAAGAACGGGAAAGGCAGGAGAAGGAAAAGAGTATCTCTTGATTTTCTCGCCTTTCCTGTCTTGAAGGGGAGCGCAGCGTGAAATGGAAAACGCTTTGGCCGGGCCTCGCGGTCGCCGCCGTCGTCGGCATCGCGGCGACGTTCCTGTCGAGCCAGTACAAGGCCTCGGCGATGCTCTTCGCGCTGCTGCTCGGCATGGCGCTCAACTTCCTCGCGGAGGAAGGGCGCTGCCTTCCGGGCATCCAGCTCGCATCCACGGCGGTGCTGCGCACTGGTGTGGCACTCCTCGGCCTTCGAATCACGATCGCGCAGGTCGAGGCGCTCGGATGGGCCACGATCGCACTCGTGGTGGCGACCGTCACGCTCACGATCCTCTCCGGGATCGCTATCGCGCGCCTCTTCAAGCTGGGTAGCGCCTTCGGCACGCTCACGGGCGGCGCGGTGGCGATCTGCGGCGCGTCGGCCGCGCTTGCGATCGCCTCGATCCTGCCGAAGCACGCGCAGGCCGAGCGCGATGCGAGCTTCACGGTGATCGGCGTCACGGCCCTTTCGACGCTCGCGATGATCCTCTATCCGGTCGTCGTCGCCTACCTCGGCCTCGACCATCACGCGGCCGGTGTCTTTCTCGGCGGCACGATCCACGACGTGGCGCAAGTCGTCGGCGCGGGCTACAGCCTTTCGCAGGAAACCGGCGACGCGGCGACGATCGTGAAGCTGCTGCGCGTGTCGATGCTGCTGCCCGCTTGCCTCGCGATCGGCCTCGCACTCCACGTGCGTGGCGCGACGGCGGCCCACGCGGCGCCGATCCTTCCGTGGTTCGCGGTGGCGTTCGCCGCACTCGTCGCGATCACGAGCACAGGCTGGATTCCCACCGCCGTGATCGACGCGGGCTCCATGATCTCGCGCTGGTGCCTCGTCACCGCGATCGCCGCCATCGGCATGAAGACGTCGCTCAAGTCGCTCGTGGACATGGGGCTGAGGCCCGTGATGCTGATCGTGGTCGAGACGCTCTTCCTCGCGGCGATGGTGCTCGGGGCGCTCGTGTGGAAGTGACCCGGACACTTCGCGTGTCGGTGTGGCGGGGCGGCTCCGAGGGCCGCTTCCAGGATTTCGACATTCCGCGCCGGGGGAGTCAGACGGTGCTCGATGCCGTCACGTTCATCCAGCGCCATCTCGATCCGACGCTTTCGTACCGCTTCGCCTGCCGCGTCGGCATGTGCGGATCGTGCGCGATGACGGTGAACGGCAAGCCGCGGTGGACGTGCCGCACGCACGTGGACAAGGTCGCGGCGAACGGGCGGCTGCAAATCGGACCGCTCGAGAACCTCCCCATCGTGAAGGACCTCGTCGCCGACATGCGCGAGTTCTTCGACAAGTGGGCGCGCGCCAGGGGCCAGTTCAAGCCCACTGCTTCACGCAGTGAAGCCCTCGAAAAGGTGCGGCCCGATTCCGCCGGGCGGCGCGAAGCGGACGCGGCGATCGAATGCATCGGGTGCGGCGTCTGCTACTCGGCGTGCGACGTCGTGAAGTGGAATCCAGACTACCTCGGGCCCGCGGCGCTCAATCGCGCATGGACGCTCGTGAACGACGCGCGCGACGGCGGCCAGCGCGACAGGCTCCATGCGGTCGCGGGCGACGCGGGCTGCCATTCGTGCCACACGATGATGAGCTGCACGGAACATTGTCCCAAGCAACTCTCGCCCACGCGTTCCATCGCGGGATTGAAGCGCGCGAGTGTCGGGATCGTCCTGGGGGACGACGCGTGACCCCGCGTAACGGCGCCCGCCTCTGGATGGCGCAGCGCGCGACCGCGGCGGTCCTCGCCTTCTGCGTCCTCGTGCACCTCGTGACGATCGTCTATGCGGTGCGCATGGGACTCACCGCGTCGCAGGTCCTCGATCGCACGCACGGCAACTATGCGTGGGGCGCCTTCTATTCGCTATTCGTCCTGGCGGCGGCGATCCATGGCGCCATCGGGCTGAGGACCGTCGCCGCCGAGTGGCTTGCCTTCCGCGGGCGCGCGGCCGACGCGACGATGGGCTTGATCGCGTTGGCGAGCCTCGGGCTCGGCCTTCGCGCCGTCGCGGCGGTGGTGCTGTGATCCGTCGCTCGCGCTCCCATCCGGGCTGGTGGGCCTTCATCGTCCATCGCGTGTCGGGCATCGCGCTGGCGCTCTTCCTGCCGGCGCACTTCCTCGCGCTGGGCACGGCGATCGAAGGCGAGGCGAAGCTCGAGGGCTTCCTTCGCTGGAGCGAGCAGCCCGTGGTGAAACTTGCCGAGTGGATCCTTGTCATGCTTCTTGCGGCGCATCTTGCCGGGGGCTTGAGGCTCCTCGCGTTGGAATTCCTGCCATGGCGCGAGTGGCACAAGGTCCTCGCCGCGCTGGGCGCAGCATTCGCGGTGGCCGCGGGCCTCGCGTTCGCGCTGGCGCGTTGAGCGCTATGCTTCGCGGACAAGACACAAAACGAGGAGGAAGTCCGATGATGAGGAACGTCATTGCCAGGCTCGCGGCCCTCGCGCTCGCGGGGCTTTTGCCGGCGGTCGCCGCGGCGCAGGCGTGGCCCACGAGGCCCGTGAAGATGATCGTCCCGTTCCCCGCGGGCGGAGCGACCGACGTTGTCGCGCGGTTGCTCGGGCAGAAACTCGGCGAGGCGTGGGGACAATCGGTCGTGATCGAGAACCGCGCCGGTGCCGGCGGCAACATCGGAGGCGAGGCTGCGGCGCACTCGCCGGCCGACGGCTACACGCTCTTCATGACGTCGGGATCCATCGTCACGGCCAACCCGTACATGTACAAGTCGCTGCCGTACGATCCGACGAAGGATTTCGTCGCCATCACCAACGTGGCTTCGGGCCCGCAGGTGGTGATCGTCAATCCCGACGGGCCGTTCAAGACGCTGCAGGAGCTCATCGCGTACGGCAAGGCGAACCCGGGCAGGGTCACCTTCGGCAGCGCGGGCATCGGCACGCAGACGCATCTCGCGGGCGAGAACTTCGCCTACTCCGCGGGCATCGACATGACGCACGTTCCCTACAAGGGCGAGGCGTACGCGATCACCGACGTGATGGGCGGGCAGATCTCGACCGCGGTGATCAACCTGTCGGCCGCGATCAACTTCATCAAGTCCGGGAAGCTTCGCGCCCTCGCCGTGACGAGCAAGGAGCGCAACGCCCAGCTGCCCGACGTGCCGGCGGCCGCCGAGGCGGTCCCGGGCTTCGAGAACGCGGGATGGTTCGGGCTGCTCGCGCCCACGGGAACGCCGAAGGAGATCGTGGACAAGGTCTACCGCGACAGCGCCGGGATCCTCGGCACCGATGAGTTCCGGGCGCGGCTGGCGAAGCTCGCGATGGTGCCCGTGGGGAACACGCCCGCGGAATTCGCCGCCGCGATCCACGACGAGAGCGCGTACTGGGCGAAGATCATCCGGGAAAGGAAGCTCCAGGCGAACTGATGAAGGTCGAGCCCAGGCAAGTCGAGGAAGTCGCGCGCGAGCTCTACGTTCGCGCGTTGAAGATCCTTCCGCCCGACATCAAGGAAGGATTCGGGCGCCTTGCCGCGAGCGAGACCGACGCGACGGCGAAAAAGGTCCTGGGCACCATGATCACCAACATCAAGGTGGCCGAGGACACCGAGAACCTCCTTTGCCAGGACACGGGCATCCCCATCTACAACGTGACGATCGGGCGCGGCGTCGAGATCGACGGCGTGGAGCTGCAGGCGGCGATCCGCCGCGGCTGCGAGCGCGCCACCCGCGAGCATCCGCTGCGCTCGTCGGTCGTGCACCCGATCACGCGCAAGAACGAGCACACCTCGTGCGGGCCGGGCGTGCCGCCGATCCACATCGATTTCTCCGGCGACGAGCGCCTCGTGATCGAGATGGTGCCCAAGGGCAGCGGCAGCGAGAACAACTCGTGGCTGAAGATGGCGGTGCCCGCCGACGGCGTGAATGCAATCAAGTCCTTCGTCGTCGATTGCGTGCTCGATGCCGGCGGGAAGACCTGTCCGCCGACGATCGTGGGTGTGGGCATCGGCGGCACGTCGGACCTTTGCATGTCGCTCGCCAAGCGCGCGGCCACGCGGCCGCTGGGCACGGCGTGCCCCGATCCCGAGGGCGCGGCGCTCGAGAAGAGCCTCAGCGCGGCGGTGAACACGCTGGGCGTGGGGCCGCAGGGCCTGGGCGGCGACTCGACCTCGTTCGCGGTGCACGTGGAGATCGCCGCGACCCACATCACGATGAATCCCGTCGCCGTGAACATGCAGTGCCACTCGGCGCGCCGCGCCTCGGCCTCGTTCACGCCGGCCGGCGTCGAGTACGGGTTCTAGGCCGGGGCCGCATGACGCACCACGCATTCACGATGCCGATCACGGAAGGTGAGGCGCGGAGCCTCCGCGTGAACGACACGGTCACCATCGAGGGCACGCTCTTCGGCATCCGCGACGCCAACCAGATCGCGATGTTCGACAAGGGGCGCAAGACCCGCTTCGACATGCGCGGGCACGCCGCGATCCACACGGCGCCCAACGTCCGCAAGGTCCCGGCCTCGCCCGAGCATCCGGCGGGCTACGCGCCCCTCTGCGTCGGCACCACGACCTCCGCGCGGATGGAGCGCTTCACGCGGCCGATGCTCGGAGAGCTGGGCGCCCGCCTCATCATCGGAAAAGGCGGCCTCGGAAAAGCCTCGCTGCAAGCCTTCGGCGAGCTGGGGGGCGCTTACCTCGCGATCATCGGAGGCACGGCCGCCCTGGAAACGACCTGGGTCGAGGCCATCGAGGACGTGGACCTGGACGACCTGAACCCGGAATCCCTGTGGAAATTCCGCGTTCGCGGCTTCGGGCCGCTGCTGGTGGCGATGGATAGCCACGGCGCCAGCCTCTACGACGACGTGGACCGCGCGGCGCGCTCCCGGCGAGACCAGACATTGGCCAAGCTGGGTGTCAAGCCGGTCTAACACGGCCATGTAACAGTGTGTTTACCCGGAGTTCCGAAACGATTCGGATTGCGGTAAACTTGCGTGTTTTTCCTAAGCTGGCGCGGGACTTACGGGGAGAAATAAGAGCCCGCAGCCATCCATTTCAAGGCGCCACCACGAATGGCGCCACGCAACGGGCAGGGTCCTACGGGGGTCCTCGCTGCAGCAAGGAGGTCGCAGAGTGAATTACGCAGAGCGCGAGCGAAACCCGGCGAAACACCTGCCGAGCATCGCCATGGTGGTGCTCCTTCACATCTTTCTGGGATATGCGCTGCTCAATGGTCTCGGCCGTGCCGTGATCGAGGTGCTGAAGAAGCCCCTCGAGACCAAGATCATCGAGGAGGTGAAGCCGCCGCCGCCCGACACGCCGCCGCCGCCGCCGCCGAAACTGGCCGCGCCGCCGCCGCCGTTCATCCCGCCGCCCGAGATCAATATCCAGATTCCGGTCGTGCAGTCGCCGGCCGCGATCACGACGGTCACGACGGTGAGGCCGCCGCCCGGGCCGCCGCCGGTGATCCAGGCGCCGCCGCAGACGCAGCCCGCGATCCGCAAGGAATACACGGCGAAGTACCGCGTGAGCCCGGCCTACCCGCGTAACCTCATGCGCGAGAACGTCGAAGGCAGGGTCGTCGCGTGGGTGCACGTCGCCCCGGACGGCAACGTCACCAACGTCGAGATCCGCCAGTCCACCAACCGGGCGTTCGACCGCGAGGTGATCCGCGCGCTGTCCCAGTGGAAATTCAACCCTGAGCCGGTGGGCTTTATCGGCGAGTACGAAATCGTTTTCAACCTGAAGGACTGACAGGTCCTCGAATCTTTCTGGAAATCGGAGATACCAAGATGAAATTCACCAATCGACTGTCGGCGCTGCTCGTGGCCGCTTTCATCGGCATCGCTTCGGTCGCCGCGCTCGTCGTCACGCCGGGCAGCGCACATGCCCAGACGGCGGACACGGCGAAAGCGCCGACCCCGCCCCCGGGCGCCGGCCAGGACGCCACCACCCAGAAGGAAGTGATCGAGAACCCGTACGGGCTCGAGGCCCTCTGGAAGCAGGGCGACTTCATCTCGCGCGGCGTGCTGATCATCCTGGTCATCATGTCGATGGGCTCGTGGTACATCATGTTCGTGAAGGTCTACGAGCAGGGCAAGCTCTTCAGGCAGGCGCGCGAGGTCCAGTCGAAATTCTGGGCGGCCAACTCCGTCGGCGACGGCGTGAACCAGTTGAAGGAAGGCACGGCATTCCGTTATATCGCCGAGAGCGGCATTTCCTCGACCCAGCATCACGAGGGCAAGCTCCTCGAGCAGATCGACCTCAACACGTGGGTCACGATGTCGCTGCAGCGCGCCGTGGACAACGTCACTTCGCGCCTCCAGGACGGCCTCGCGTTCCTCGCGACGGTGGGTTCCACATCCCCGTTCGTCGGCCTCTTCGGCACGGTGTGGGGCATCTACCACGCGCTCACCGCGATCGGCATCGCGGGGCAGGCGTCGATCGACAAGGTCGCCGGTCCCGTGGGCGAGGCGCTCATCATGACGGCCTTCGGCCTTGCGGTCGCGGTGCCGGCGGTGCTCGGCTACAACTGGCTCGTGCGCCGCAACAAGGTGGCCCTCGAGCAGCTGCGTGCCTTCGGCGCCGACCTGCACATGGTGCTCATGAGCGGTGGCGGCGGTGCGGCCAGGCGCGCGCCCCAGGCCGCCGCGCGGTAGGACGTCGAATCGGGAGCCAACCATGGCAATGACAGTCGGCCAGGACGCCGAAAACCCCGAAGAGGAGGTGATGGCCGCCATCAACACCACGCCGCTCGTCGACGTGATGCTGGTGCTGCTCATCATCTTCCTCATCACGATCCCGGTGGTGGTGCAGAACGTCCCGCTCGAGCTTCCGAAGGAGCGCAACGTCGTCACGCAGACCAAGCCCGAGAACATCGTGATCTCGATCAACAAGGATGGCGATGTCTTCTGGAAGCTGGAATACCTGAAGGACTCCAAGGCGCTCTTCGAGAAGCTGAAGGAAGTGGCGACAATCGTCCCGCAGCCCGAAGTGCACATCCGCGCCGACGGGAACACGCGCTACGAATCGGTAGGCCGCGTGGTCGCGACGCTCCAGCGTGCCTCGATCCTCAAGATCGGCTTCATCACCGAACCCCCGGTCCGGTCGCTCGCGGGCGAGTGACGCCCGCGCGCGAGAGAAAAGGAACGCAGCAATGGCAATGAATGTGGGAAGCGGGAGCTCGGGCGATCCGGAAGTGATGGTCGACATCAACACCACGCCGCTGATCGACGTGATGCTGGTGCTCCTGATCATGCTGATCATCACGATCCCGATCCAGACGCACGCGGTGAAGCTCAACATGCCGGTGGGCAATCCGCCCCCGCCGCCGGAGCCGCCCGTTGTCGTGCAGATCGACGTGGACTTCGACGGCACGGTCCTCTGGAACGGCGAGGCGGTCGACCTGCCCACGCTGGACGCCAAGTTTCGCAGCGCCGCGGCGCTTCCGGTGCAGCCGGAATTCCACCTGCGGCCCAACAAGCTCGTGACCTACAACCACGTCGCCCACGTGATGGCGGCCGCGCAGCGCCTGGGGGTCACGAAGATCGGCCTCATAGGAGCCGAGCAGTACCTGGATTGACGGGAGATCAAGGATGAATCGCATCGCGTTGCACGTCGTCCTGTGCGTAGGCCTCGCGTTCGCCGCGGCGGCCAATCCCGCGCGCGCCGCCGACTCGGTGAGGCCCGAGGTGGGCAAGCCGCTGCAGGCCGCGCAGGCCCTCCTCAAGCAGCGCAAGGCCGGCGAGGCCATGGCCGAGATCGCCAAGGCCGAAGCCGTGCCCAACCGCACGCCCTACGAGAACCAGATCATCGCGCAGATGAAGGCCGCGGTCGCATCGGCCTCGGGCGACAACGATGCCACCATCCGCGCCAACCAGGCGCTGCTCGATTCAGGCAAGGTCTCGGGACGCGAGGCCCTCACGCTCGTGCAGAGCATCGCAATCGCCCACTACAACAAGAAGGACTACGCCGAGGCGGCCAGGTGGGCGCAGCGTTACTTCAAGGAAGGCGGCACGGATGCGGCGATGCGTACCGTGATGCTGCAGAGCTACTACCTCGGCAATGACTGCGCATCGGTGAACAAGATGCTCGGCAACGGCAGCGAGGAGCGCAAGGCTTCCGAGGAAGAGCTGCAGATCCTCGCAAACTGCTTCCAGCGCCAGAAGGACACGGGGGGCTATGTCGCCGCCATCGAGAAGCTCGTCCTCTACTATCCGAAGAAGGATTACTGGGTCGACCTGCTCTCGCACGTGCAGAGGAAGCCCGGCTTCGCTTCTGACCGCCTCGCGGTGCACGTGTACCGCCTGCGCATGGCCCTGGGCATGACGCTCGACACGAACGACTACATGGAAATGGCGCAGCTCGCGCTCCAGGCCGGCGTTCCCGCCGAAGCCAAGGCGATCGTGGACAAGGGCTACGACTCGAAGGCCCTTGGGACCGGCAAGGAAGCCGAGCGCCACCAACGCCTGCGCGACCTCGTCAACAAGAGCCTCGCCGAATCGCAGAAGAACCGCGCCAGGGATGAGGCCGACGCGACGGCCTCGAAGGACGGCAATGACCTCGTGAGGGTGGGCCTCAACTACGTGTACGAGGGCAACGCCGACAAGGGGCTTGCGCTGATCGAACAGGGCATCAAGCGCGGGGGCCTGAAGCGCCCCGACGACGCGAAGCTTCTCTACGGCGAAGCCCTGCTGCAGGCCGGACATAAGGGCAGGGCCGCCGCCGTGTTCAAGGAAGTGAGGGGCACCGACGGCACCGCGGACCTGGCCCGCCTCTGGATCCTCGAGGCTCGCGCGTAATTCGCCCCGCTCCCGCGTGAGACGCGCGAAGACCGACGTCCTCATCCTGGGCGCCGGCGGGGCGGGGCTCTTCGCGGCGCTGCATGCGAAGCGCGCGCATCCGGAGCTCTCCGTCACGATCGCGGTGAAGGGCCTGCTCGGCAAATGCGGCTGCACGCGCATGGTCCAGGGCGGCTACAACGTGGCCCTCGCCGAGGGCGACTCAATCGAGCGCCACTTCATGGACACAATCGAGGGCGGCAAGTGGCTCCCGGACCAGGAGCTCGCGTGGACGCTCGTCACGAAGGCGATCGAGCGCATCCACGAGCTGGAGAACGAGCTGGGCTGCTTCTTCGACCGCAATCCCGACGGCACCATCCACCAGAAGGCCTTCGCGGGGCAGACGTTCGACCGCACCGTGCACAAGGGCGACCTCACGGGCATCGAGATCATCAATCGCCTCGCCGAGCAGGTGTGGGTGTCGGGCGTGGAGCGCCTCGAAGAGCATCGCGCCGTGGAGCTCGTGAAGGCCTCCGACGGTGCTGTCGCCGGCGTGATCATGATCGACATGCGCGAGGGCGATTTCGTCTTCGTTCAGGCGAAGAGCGTGCTGCTCGCCACCGGCGGCGGTCCCACCATGTACCGCTATCACACGCCTTCGGGCGACAAGAGCTGCGACGGGCTCGCGATGGCGCTTCGCGCGGGGCTCACGCTTCGCGACATGGAGATGGTGCAGTTCCACCCAACGGGCTTGCTCGCCGGCACGGGGACGCGCATGACGGGCACGGTCCTCGAGGAAGGGCTTCGCGGCGCCGGCGGGTATCTGCTCGACGCCAGGCACCAGCGCTTCATGCACAAGTACGATCCGCGCAACGAGCGAGCCACGCGCGACATCGTGTCCCGCGCCATGTTCGCCGAGATGCGCGCGGGCAACGCAACACCCAATGGCGGTCTCTACATCTCGATGGCCCACCTCGGGCCCGCCAACGTGCGCGCGAACTTCAAGGGCATGGTGGAACGCTGCGCCGACTGCGGGTTCGATCTTGCCGGCGGCCTCGTGGAGGTGGTCCCCACGGCGCACTACATGATGGGCGGCGTCGAGTTCGACGGCGACTGCACGACGTCGATCGAGGGCCTCTTCGCCGCGGGCGAAGACACGGGCGGAGTGCACGGCGCCAATCGCCTCGGCGGCAATGGCGTGGCCAACTCCACTGTGTTCGGCGCGATCGCGGGCGACGCCATGGCGAAGTGGACCGCGGGTGAAAGCGGGTGGCGCGAACCCGAAGGCGGCGTGCTCGACGACGCCCAGGCGCGCGCGAGCGTGCCGCTCTCGCGCCCGGCGGGCGATCTCGAGGCGATCCGCGAAGACCTCTATCGCACGATGTGGGAAGACGCTGGCATCGTGCGCGACGCCTCGAGCCTCGCCCGCGCCGAATCTTCGTTGCGGGAAATCCAGGCGCGGCTGCTTGCGACGGGCATTCACGGCACCGACCTTCGATACAATCTCACCTGGCACGACTGGCTCAACCTCGCGAGCCTGGCGGATGTGAGTGCGGCGATTTGCGCCGCGGCCCGGGCGCGCACCGATTCCCGCGGCGCGCATTTCCGCGAGGACCATCCGGAAACGGGCGACCTTGCACAATCGGCATTCACGAGGGTGAAGATGGAAGGCAGCGATCTCGCGATCTCGTGGAAGCCCGTGGCGTTCACCCGCGTGCGTCCCGGCGAGTCCCTGGTGGCCTGATGGCCGCAGAGACCCTGACGCTCGACCACCTGGAGTCGCTCATGGCGGCGGCGCTGCAGCGCTCGGGCGCCACGCCCGCCATGGCGAGAGCCACGGCGCGGGCGCTCGTCGCCGCGGAAGCCGCGGGGATCGCATCCCACGGCGCTTCGCGCATTCCCCAATACTGCGGACACCTGAAGATCGGGCGCGCGAAGGGATCGGCAATCCCTGAAGTCGTGAAAGATTCCAAGGCCGCCGCGCTCGTCGATGCGAAGCAGGGACTCGCGTTCGACGCATGCGCGCTCGCGGTCGACGAAGCCATCAAGCGCGCGCGGCAGTTCGGTGTCGCCTACGTGGCGGTCACCAACAGCAATCATTTCGGTGTCGCTGCGTACCACCTGGAGGCCATCGCGTCGGCGGGCTTCGTGGGGCTCGCCTTCAGCAACTCGCCCGCCGCGATGCCCGCATGGGGCGGCAAGCGCGCGCTCTTCGGCACGAATCCCATCGCGGCGGTGTTTCCACGGCGCAACGACGCCCCGCTCGTGATCGACCTTTCGCTCTCGGCGGTGGCGCGCGGCAAGATCATGGTGGCGGCGCGCGACGGCAAGCCCATTCCCGAAGGCTGGGCCATCGACAAGGAGGGAAAGCCCACGACCGACGCGAAGGCCGCCCTCGAGGGAAGCATGCTGCCCGCCGGCGGCGTGAAGGGCGCGATGCTGGCGCTCGTGGTCGAGCTGCTCGTATGCGCCCTGTCCGGCGCGGCCTACGGATTCGAATCCGACAGCTTCTTCACGCAGGAAGGCAAACCCACGCGCATCGGGCAGGCCTTTCTCGCGATCAATCCGGGCGCGCTTGCCGGCGAGGACGTGTTCCTCGATCGTGTCGAGTCGCTCGTGGAGGCGATGACCGAGGATCCCGAAGTCCGGCTTCCCGGCGAGCGGCGCCTGCATAACCTCGAGCGCGCCTCGCGGGAGGGCGTCGAGATTCCGGCCGACCTGCTCGACAAGATCCGCGCGTTCGCCGGCGAGGGCACCCATGCCTGACGCGCCATTCGACGCCTGCGTGCGCACGCCCTTCGCGACGCTGGGCATCACGGCCAGCACCACGCACTTGACCGGCATCCGTTTCCTCGCGCCGACTGTCGCGGCCAAGGTCCCGAAGCGCAACAGCATCGCGCACCTCGCATGCGTCCAGCTTCAGGCGTACCTCGAGGATCCGGCATTCGTCTTCGACGTTCCCATCAAGCTCGCGGGCACGCATCACCGCCTCGCGGTATGGGAAGCGATGCAGCAAATCCCTGCCGGCAAGACGCGCACGTATGGAGAGGTCGCGGCCGACCTTAAGTCCTCGCCCCGCGCGGTGGGCGGCGCCTGCGGGGCGAATCCCATTCCCGTCATTGTTCCCTGCCATCGCATCATCGCCTCGGGCGGCGACATCGGCGGCTTCATGGGCGCACGAGGCCGCGAGGGCTTCGAGATCGGCATCAAGCGCTGGCTGCTGGGGCATGAAGGCGCTCTCTGAGGCCGACTCCCGGGTCCTCGACCGTTTCGCCGACGGCTTGTGGTTGAACGACGGCCTCGCCCGCAACACGCTCGAAAGCTATCGCCGCGACATGTCGCAGCTCGCGGCGTGGCTCGGCGAATCCCAGGGCAAGACACTGCTAGAGGCCCAGTCCGCGGACCTGCAGCGGCATCTCGCCTGGCAGATCGATACGCGCCACGCGAAGCCGCGCACGACGAGCCGGCTCGTGTCGTCGCTCAAGCGCTTCTACCAATTCGCGCTGCGTGAAGGGCTGCGAGGCGACGATCCGGCCGCGGAGCTCGATTCGCCCAAGCTTCCGCGCTCGCTTCCCAAGACGCTCTCGGAAGAAGAGGTCGAGGCGCTCCTCGGAGCGCCTGACGTGGAAACCGCGCAGGGCGTGCGCGATCGCGCGATGCTGGAGACGCTCTATGCGAGCGGCCTTCGCGTCTCCGAGCTCGTGGGGCTCAAGGGCGTGCAGGTGAGCCTCGACATGAACGTGATCCGCATCCTCGGCAAGGGATCCAAGGAGCGGTTGACTCCGCTCGGCGAGGAAGCGGCGGACTGGATCGCGCGTTACCAGCGCGAGGCGCGTCCGCGATTGCTGGGCGCGAGGAAATCCGACGCGCTTTTCGTGACGGCGCGCGGTGGCCCCATGACACGCCAATCCTTCTGGGGATTGGTCAAGCGCTACGCGGCCGCGGCCGGCATCCATCGCGCCATTTCTCCCCACACGTTGCGCCACGCATTCGCGACACACCTCATCAACCACGGCGCCGACCTTCGGGTGGTGCAGCTTCTCCTCGGGCACGCCGACATCTCTACCACGCAGATCTATACGCACGTGGCCCGCGAGCGCCTGAAGGCGCTGCATCGCAAGCACCACCCGCGCGGATGATCGACCTCGGGCATCTCAACGACCTCTCGCCGTGGCTGCTGCTGCTGGCGCCCGTCGTGATCGTCGTCGCGTACACGGTGTTCGGGCTCTCGGGATTCGGCTCGACTGTGATCGCGGTGCCGATCCTCGCGCACTTCCTGCCCGTGTCGTACCTGGTGCCGCTCATGGCGCTGCTGGACATGACATCCGCGACAATCATGGGAACGCAGGGGCGCGAGCATGTCTCGAAGGAAGAGATGAAACGCATCATCCCGTTCATGTTCATCGGCTTCGTCGTGGGAGCCACCGTGCTGGTGGACGTGCCGGACAAGTACCTGCGCCTCGCCCTCGGGGCCTTCGCGATGGGCATCGGCGTCTACAGCATCGTGAATCCCACGGCGGCACGGAAAATCTCGACCTGGTGGTGCGTGCCGGTGGGCATCGTCGGCGGCGCCGTCGCCACGGTGTTCGGCGCGGGCGGCCCGATCTACGCGTCATACCTTTCGGGGCGCCTCGACCACAAGACCGTGATCCGCTCGACCATGTCGGCGCTGATCTCGATCTCGGCCTTCACGCGCGCCATCGTCTACGCCGTGTCGGGACTCATCTTCCACGCGGCGATCTTCGCGGGGCTCGTGGTGCTGTCGCCCTTCGTGTGGGCCGGATTGAGGCTCGGCCACCACATCCACACGGGACTCACGCAGCAGCAGATGCGCCGCGCGATCGGTTGCCTGCTGGTCGTCACGGGCGGCTCGCTTCTCGCGCGTTCATTCTTCTGATGGCAAAGCATTCAGTCACGCCGGCCACCGCATTCCTCGCCAAGCACGGCATCCCCTACACCGAGCACGAATTCGAGTATCTCGAGCACGGCGGGACTTCCCATTCGTCGAAGATGATGGGAGTGCCCGAGCACGCCGTGGTGAAGACGCTCATCATGGAGACGGAGAAGGGCGATCCGATCGTGGTGCTGATGCACGGCGACCGCAAGGTGTCCACGAAGGAGCTCGCGCGAAGCGCCGGTGTGAAAAGGGTGGCGCCGTGCAAGCCGGAAGTGGCGACGCGCCACTCGGGATACCTCATCGGCGGAACTTCACCTTTCGGGACGCGCAAGGAGATGCCGGTTTACCTCGAGAAGAGCGTGCTGGACCTTCCGCGCATCTACATCAACGGCGGGCGGCGCGGATACCTCCTCGGCATGGAGCCCACCGTGCTCACGACTGTGCTTTCACCCGTGCTTGTTGATGTAGCGATCGAGGAGTAGCCTCCCGCACCATGGATAACGCGACCGCGACCCCTCCGGCACCGTTCGACCCCGGCCTGCAGCTCGTGATGCCGGGCCGGAGCGTCACGTTCGGCCAGGCGGTGAGCTGGGTCCCGAGGAGCTGGAAGCTCGTCAAGGCGGCGCCGCTCATGTGGGTCCTCGCGATCCTCATCCTCTTCGTGGCGAACGCGGTGCTCTCGTTCCTGCCCATCATCGGCACCATCGCCGCCAACCTGCTGCAGCCCCTTTACATGGCGGGATTCGCCGTGGCCTGCCGCTCCCTCGAGACCGGCGGCGATTTCGAGCTGAGCGAGCTGCTCGCGGGATTCAAGACGCGTTCGACGGAGCTCCTCATCATCGGCGCGGTGATGGTGGTGGGATGGATCGTGATCTTCGCCCTCTTCATGGCGATCTTCGTCGGATTCGCCGGCTGGGCGGTGTTCACGGCTTTCTTCACGGCGCTCATGGCGAACGATCCGCAGCAGGCGGGCGAGCTGCTTACCGGCATGCTGCTGCCGTTCCTGCTCGCGATGCTCTTCGCGGCGCTGCTCTTCGTGCCGCTGCTGGCCGCGTACTGGTTCGCACCCTTCCTCGTGCTGATGCACGGCGTCCGGCCCCTGGCCGCCATGAAAGCCTCGCTCATGGCGTGCATCGTCAACTTCCTCCAGATGGCGGTCTACGGAATCGTGATGCTGGTGATCGGGGTCGTCGTGAGCCTCGCCATGATCGTCCCGATCCTGGGCTGGATCTTCGCCCCCGTGGCCTGGTTCGTCCTCGTGCTGATGTCGATCGCGGCGATCTACACCAGCTACCGCGACATCTTCACCGACGAAGTGTCACGGCCCGAAGCCGCGACGGTCACGCTGTAGGATTCACTCGCCGGGATCGCGCCGGCGTTCGAGGGTCACGCCCACCTTGCGGACGTTGCGGATGTGGCCGAGCTTAGCCACCGACAACCTCACCCAAGGCGCCTTGAAGTCGTTGAGAACGATCGCGCAGACGTGCTCGGCCAGCGCTTCGAGCAGCCTGAACTTACGGGACGATAGTTCGGAAGCGATCCGCTCGACCACTTCGCCGTAGTGCACCGTGTCGTGGATGTTGTCGGTTCGGCCCACCTCGTTGCCCGGGATGCCGATCTCGATCTCCATCTCGAGCGTCTGGGTGCGCTGCTTTTCCCACTCGTAGATCCCCACCCAGGCGTCCACGCGGAACTCGCGGATGAAGATCGTGTCCATGGGCCCGTATTGTAAAGTATGGTCATGGCGACCCTCGTTTGCATCCTCGGCGGATACCTCGCGGGTTCGATTCCCTTCGCGATCCTCGTGAGCCGCGCGATGGGCCTGCCGGACCCGCGTACGTATGGCTCCGGCAACATAGGAACCACCAATGTCCTTCGCTCGGGAAGCCGCATCGCGGCGCTGCTCACGCTCGTGGGCGATGCGGGCAAGGGCCTGGCCGCGGTACTCGCCGCGCAGGCCCTGGGCGCCGACGGCGAGCAGGTGGCGCTCGTGGGATTCAGTGCGTTTATCGGCCACGCGTATCCCGTGTGGCTGCGTTTCCATGGCGGCAAGGGCGTCGCGACCGCGGCGGGCGTGCTCGTGGCGTTCGACTGGCGCATGGGGCTCACGGTGATCGCCGCGTGGCTCGCCATCGCCGTGGTTAGCCGGTATTCTTCCCTCGCCGCCATCGTCGCCGCCGTGTTGGCGCCCGTGGCGGCGTGGTATTTCGACGGCACCGGAGCGGTGCTGGCGTGCGTGGCGGCCATGAGCGTGGTGCTGGTCTTGCGGCACCGCGTCAACATCGGCAAGCTCCTGAGGGGCGAAGAAAGCCGCATCGGCGAGAAGAGGGCAGTGACGCAATGAGTGCATCAGACGACGACGACCTGGACTTCACCAGTCCACAGAAGGCTGCCCCTCCGCCGCCGCCCGAGAAGGTCGCGAGCGCAAGGAAGGAGGCGACCACGGGCAGCCCGGAGCTGCAGAAAAGCGGCTTCTACGTCGCCATGGCGCGCAACGCCGGCCAGCGCATCCTGCCGCGCAACGGCCAGCGCCATTCGATCTTCATCATCGAGGACGACAAGTCGCTCTCGGACCTGGTGGGCGAAGTGCTCTCCAAGGCGGGCTTCCTCACGCGCTTCGCGAAGAGCCGCGCCGAGATCAACGCGGAATTCAACAAGCCGCCGCTGCCGGACCTCGTGCTGCTCGACGTGTCGCTGCCCGATGCCGACGGATTCCAGATCCTCGAGCGCATTCGCGGCAACCCGAAGATCAAGAGCCTTCCCGTGATCATGATGACGGGCAAGTCGGAAGTCACCGACGTCGCGCGAGGCCTTTCCCTCGGCGCCGACGGCTACGTCACCAAGCCCTTCAGGATCAGCGGCCTCGTGCAGGCCGTGAACACAGTCCTCGGAATTCCCACGGCCGGCGGGGGGTAGCTTCCCGTTTCAGGAAGCCCGCGAAGGTCGATTGGGGATATTGAACACAGAGGACACAGAGGCGCACAGAGGAAAACCTAAAGCTTCAAGGGTTGTTCCGCGACCACGCGAGCGTAGGCACGAACCGCCCCCAACGATTTTGACTTTCCTCTGTGCGCCTCTGTGTCCTCTGTGTTCAATACACAACCGTCACTTCACCACGGTGACTGAATTTGTCGCACGGCATCAAGCCCGAACCAGCGCCGGTTCCGGCGCGACCTTCGGCTTCGGGTACGGATAGAGCATGTTGAGCGCGGCCGTCTGGCCGTTCGCCTGCACGATGCGGCAGTGCTCGCGCTTCAAGAGGCGCGGGTGCGCGACGCCGCACGAGTGCGCGATCATCTCGATGTCGTGGTTCATGCCTTCGGCGTAGTTCGCCACGCGCTGGAATTTCTCCTCCACCACGAGGCCGCGCTGGAGCCGCGGGTTGTGCGTCGTGATGCCCGTCGGGCACGTGTTCGTGTGGCAGCGCAGCGCCTGGATGCAGCCGAGCGAGAACATGAAGCCGCGCGCGGTGTTGATGAAGTCCGCGCCCACGCAAAGCGCCCACGCCGCGCGCGCGGACGTCACGAGTTTCCCCGACGCGACCAACCGGATGCGCTCCTTCAAACCCGATTCGGTGAGCACGTCGGCCGCGCGGGGAAGCGCCTCGTCGATCGACAGGCTCATGTGGTCGAAGAGCGCCTGGGGCGCGGCGCCGCTGCCGCCCTCGCCGCCGTCGATCACGAGGAAATCCGGCGCGTAGTCGAGGCCGCGGCGCAGCACGTTCTCGGCGAGGTCGTTCAGGAACCACCACCCGCCGATGGCCGTCTTGATGCCGACGGGGCGTCCCGTGAGCGTGCGGATGTAGTGCACCTGGTCGAGCAGCTCGTGGGTGTTGGCGATGTCCTTGTGGCGATTAGGGCTCAACGACGCCTCGCCCACGGGAATGCCGCGCGTTGCCGCGATCTCGGAGGTCACCTTGCCGCCGGGCAGCACGCCGCCCTTGCCGGGCTTGGCACCTTGCGAGAGCTTGATCTCGAAGGCCTTCACCTTCGTCGCGAGCTCCCTCGCGCGCTCGGGCGAAAGCGAGCCGTCGGGATTGCGGATGCCGTACTTCGCCGTGCCGATCTGCGCGATGAGGTCGCACCCGCCCTCGACGTGATAGGGCGACGTGCCGCCTTCGCCGGTGTCCATCCAGCAGCCGGCGAGCGCCGCGCCGCGCGAGAGCGCCTGCACGGCGGGTTTCGAGATCGCGCCGAAGCTCATGCCGCTGATGTTCACGAGGGAGCGCGCGGTGAAGGGCTGCTCGCAATAGCCCTCGCCAATCACGAGGGGTGGAGTCGATTGTTTTTCCCACTCCTGCACGGGATAGGCGGCGTTCACGAAGAGGATCGCGCCCGGCGCCTTCATGTCGTAGGTCGAGCCGAAGCCGATGATGCCGCTGCCGTCTTCCTTCTTCGCCACGCGATAAACCCACGCCCGGGTCGCGCGGTTGAACGGCATCTCGTCGCGGTCGCCCGCGAAGAAATACTGCCGGAAGTATTCGCCCTGCTTCTCGAGGAAATAGCGCAGGCGCCCGATGATCGGATAGTTGCGCAGCACCGCGTGCTTCTTCTGGGTCACGTCCTGGAGGAACAGGAACACGATGACCGCGAAAGCCACGATCGCGAGCAGCGTGCCGACGCCGACTGAAAGAATGCTTACAACTTCGGACATGTGGAACCCTCGTGCGCTTTCGAGAGAGCGGCTAGTATAGCCAGCCCAAAGAAGGAGGGACCATGAAAAGGCTACTGTGGGGCGTCTGCGTTTCACTCTCGTGGCTGGCGTGCGGAGCGTCATGGTCCGCGCCGGCACCCTGCGTCGACGCCGATTCCAGCTGCACGGAGATCGTGCCCCTGCCCGGCACCAAGGGCGGGACGGCGATATATCGCACTTACGCGCTCGGCACGGCGGAGCCCGCCGTGAGGCACGCGCTCATCGTGATCCACGGCCTCGGGCGCGACGCCGACAGCTACTACAAGAGCGCGATCGCGGCGGCCTTCCTCGCCCATGCGCTCGACGACACGATCGTGATGGCGCCGCATTTCGTCTCGAACGAGAGATCCTGCAAGGACAGCATCGCGGCGGGCGAAGTCGCCTGGCATTGCCAGCCGCGCAACGACACGTGGCGCACCGGCGGCGAGGCGGTCGAAGGCGGCGCGACATCGTTCGATGTCGTGGACGAGCTCCTTCGCAGGCTCAACGACACGAAAGTCTTCCCGAACCTGAAGACGATCGTCGTCGTGGGCCACTCGGCGGGCGGGCAGTTCGTGGAGCGCTATGCGATGGCGAGCACGATCCACGATTCGCTCGCGGTGAAGCCGAGCTACGTCGTGATGAACCCATCCTCGTATGCGTACCTCGATGAGCTGCGCCCCACCGAGAGTGCCTTCGCCACGCACGCCGACGCCAATGCGCCCGGATACCAGGCGCCGGCGCCCGAGCACGTTCCGCCGCCCTTCGCGAAGTTCCACGATGCGGAGAGCTGCACGGGCTTCGACCGCTGGCCCTATGGCCTGAAGGACCGCAACGGCTACGCGGCCAAGGTCTCCGACGAGGTGCTGAAGAAGCAGGTCGTCGAAAGGCCCACGACCTATCTCGCCGGCGAGTACGACATCCTGCCGCTCCACGGCTTCGATTCGAGTTGCGCGGCCATGGCGCAAGGCGGCACGCGCCTCGCGCGCGCCTTCGCCTTCGCGAAATACATCGACGAGCGCTTCGGCGCGAAACACGAGGTGCACAGCGTCGGCGGATGCGGCCACAGCGGGCGCTGCATGCTGGTGGCCGGCGAGTCGCTGAAGCTGCTGTTTCCTTCGGGGTCAGACCCCGAGGGGCGGTAGCTCTCGGGGTCTGACCCCGAAGTCATTTCAGCAACGTCTGCTTCGCGAATTCCACGGTCGCGTAGAACTGGTAGTCGGCGTTGGGCTTCTTCGCGAAGCCGTGTCCCTCGTCGTTGGCGAGGATGAACCATACGGGCGTGCCGCGCTTCTTCAAGTCGGCCACGATCTGCACGCCCTCGGTGTAGGGCACGCGCGGATCGTTCTTGCCGCTCACGACCATCAGCGGCTTCGCGATCTTGTCGGTGTTGTTGAGCGGCGAGATGGCCTCGAGGATGGTCCGCATCGCCGGGTCGCGCTCGTCGCCATATTCAACGCGGCGAAGGTCGCGGCGATAGCTTTCGGTATGCTCGAGGAACGTCACGAAGTTGGAGATGCCCACGGTCTCCGCGGCGCTCGCGATCCGGTCGGCGTAGCGGAATGCGCAGGCGAGCGTCATGTAGCCGCCGTAGCTGCCTCCCATGACCATGATGCGCGAGCCGTCCAGGTACGGCTGCTCCTTGATCCAGGCGATCAGCGCGCCGATGTCGCGCACCGAATCCTCGCGTAGCGCGCCGTTGTCGAGCTTGAGGTACGTCTTGCCAAAACCCGAAGACCCGCGCACGTTCGGGTAGATCATCGCCACGCCCAGCTCGCTCACGAAGTAGTTGTTGCGCCCGATGAAGCCGGGCCGCGCCTGGCCCTCCGGGCCGCCGTGGATGTCGATGATCACGGGGCGCCGTCCCTCGAAGCGCGAGGGCGGGCCGTAGTAGAGGCCGCTCACCTCGAGGCCGTCGAAGCTCTTCCACTTGATCACGCGCGGCTCGGCGAATTCGCTCGTATTCACGCCGGGGCTGTTGCCGTTGGTCCAGCGCGTGACGGCGTTGGCCTGGAGGTCGTAGGTGAAGACGTCGCCCGCGGAGTGCGCCGAGCTCATCGTGATGGCGAGCTCGAGGGATTTCGGCCGCCACGCGAGGCTCTGGATCACGCCCTGCACGAGCGGCGGGCGCGGCAGCTCGCGGAACGTCGAAAGCTCCATGAGGCGCAGCACGTCGGCGCCGGCCTCGTTCGTGGTGAACGCGATGCGGTTCACGTCGAAGGAGATGTCGAAGGTGTCCACGTCGAACGCGAGCCTCGGCGTGAGCACGCGTGGTTTGCCGCCACCGACGGGCAGGTACGTGAGGCGGCGGAACTCGCTGTCCCGGTCGCTCGTGGTGATGAGGCCCTTGCCGTCTTTCGTGAAGCGCGCCTCGCCGTAGAACACAGTCTCGCCTTTCGCGGGCGGCGTGATGCGGCGCATCTTTCCGGTCGCCGTCTCCATGACCCAAATGTAAGACTCGTTCGCCGAGACGAACTGCACGAAGCAGAGGTGCTTTCCATCCTCCGAGAAGCGGAACCCCGACCATCCGCCGCCCTCGAGCTCGGCTACGACGCGATCGGACTCGGGATGCGCCGGGTCGACCAGGTGAACGCGCGTGACGACCTTGTGCCCGGGATTGTTGCGATCGACGGGAAGGGTCGTGTAGACGCCGAGGGCGCCCTTTCGCGACCACTCGAGAATCGAAGCGCGCTCGCCCTCGGGACTGATCGGCGTCACCTCCTTGGTCGCGAGGTCCTGCCGGAAGAGGCGGAAGGTCTCGTTGCCGCCCGCGGCGCGCGCGAACACGAAGTAGTCGCCGGCGACCGGGTGAAAACTCGCGAAGTTCACCGCGTCCGGATAGTCCGTGAGTGGATCGGGCTTCGCGCCCGGAGCGGTCACGAGCTGGATCTGGTTCGTGGCGTTGAGCCTGCCGCGGACCAGCATCTCGCGCCGCGTGGGATGCCACGAGACGATCCCGTGGGCGCGGAAGTCCGCGTAGGGCGCGACCTTCGTGATGATGTCGTCGGCGATCGACGGGACGCCATCGATCACGAGGCTCGTGGGCGGCGTCACGTTTTCCGCGAAGGCGGGACCGGCGAGGAATGCGGCGGCCGCGAAGAGGAATCGCTTCATCGTTCTGTCACCTCGTGAATACCGGGCGCGACGGATCCGCGACCCATTCACTCCATGAACCGGGATACAGGCGCCCCTCGGGCAGGCCCGCGACCGCCATGGCGAAGCTGTTGTGGCACGCGGTCACGCCGGAGCCGCACATGTGCACGACCTGCTCGCCCGAGGCGCCGCCGAGCATCTCCTCGTATTCGCTGCGCAACTGCTGCGGCGACTTGAAACGCCCGTCGGGATTGAGGTTCTTCTGCCAGAAACGGTTCACCGCGCCCGGGATGTGTCCCGCGACGGGATCGATGGGCTCCTTCAATCCCGCGAACCGTTCTGGCGCTCTTGCATCGAGGAGCTTGATCGACGCGTCGTCGTGGAATCGCTCGACGAAGGGCGCGTCCACGGTGGCGCCCAAGCGCGGGCGCGCGACGAAGTTGCCCTTTCGAAGCGCAGGCACCTCGGTCGTGACGGGGCGGCCTTCCTTCACCCACTGCGGCCATTCGCCGTCGAGGAGCGCCACGCGGTCGTGGCCGAGCCATCGCAGCATCCACCACAGGCGCACCGCGAAATTGCCGCCGAGGTCGTCGTACACCACCACCTGCTTGCCGGGCGCCACGCCGCGGTCGTTGATCTTCGCCGCGAAGACGGCGATGTCGGGCAGCGGATGGCGGCCATTCCTGCCGTTCCTGGGGCCGGCGAGGTCGTGGTCCACGTGGAGGAAATACGCGCCGGGAATGTGGCTCGCCGCATATGCGCGCCGGCCCTTCTCCACGTCACCCAGCTCGTGGCGCGTGTCGAAGACGATCCAGTCGGGATCGCCCAGGTGCTCGGCTAGCTCCGCCGTCGTGACGAGATTCTTCTCCATGGGGAAATATTAACCCGGCCCGCGTTACGGGCTACCATGGCGGTCATGAAAATCCTCGGGTACGCGGTCCTCGTGGTAGCCCTCATCTGCGGAGGGTTCCTGTTGTCCGCCCGCCAGTCGACGAAGAGGATTCGCGCCTTCTGCGACAGTGTCACGACCTCCACGAAGATCTCCGACCTTCCGGTGCTCGCCGGGCAGCAGGGCGTAAAGCTCGAGGGGCCCTACGAGATGATGGGTCCCCAGGGCAAGTACGTCTCGGCCAGCGCTCCGAACCCTTATACGATCGGCGAATTCGCGTGCCGCATCCGAGGTGCCACGCTCGCCGGCACTGTCACGAGCAAGAAGTTGGGCAGCAACTAGCGAATCCGGAAGGGCCGCGCAGTGCGTCGTAGGGGGATGGACCCGCTCGCTCGCATCGCCGCAACGCTCGCGCTGCTTCTGTCTTCCGTGGGCGCCGCGGGCGCTGATGCGCCGACGCGAACATGGATCGCGGGGGTGTCGATCGTGTCGCCCGAAAGTCTCGATCGCATCGAGACGGGCAACGTACTCATCGATGGCGGCCGCATCGGGCTCGTCGACCGGGGCGGCAAGGTCGCGAAGCCCGACGGTGCGACGGAGGTGAACGGCAAGGGCAAGTTCCTCATCCCGGGGCTCATCGATTCGCACGTGCACGTCACATCCTTGCCAGGAGTCGGTGATCCCTCCAAGTTCAAGCCGGAGATCGCGAAGGCCTATTTCCAGCAGCTGCCACGCTCCTACCTTTACTACGGATACACGACGCTGGTGGACCTGGTGGCGACGGACCAGAAGCTGCTGGACGATTTCAGGCATGCGCCCTTGCATCCGGACCTGATGGATTGCGGGCCGCTTCCGTTCGCGAACGGCTATCCCATGAATTTCGCGCCGCCGGGCGTGCGCTTCAGGCCGTGGACGAATTTCGTCTATGACACGAAGCATCCCGACAACATTCCGGCGGAGTACAAGCCGGAGGATCACACGCCCGAAATCGACGTGGCGCGCGTGCGCGACTCCGGCCGGCCCTGCGTGAAGACCTTCATCGAGCGCGGCTTCGCCGAGGATCGCAACCTGCCCGTCATGGACGCGGATACCCTCGCGCGCATCCGCAAGGCGGCGACGGACGCACACCTGCTGCTGCTGATCCATGCGAACTCGCTCGAGTCGCAGGTGTCCGCCGTCGATGCGAACGCCGACGTGATCGCGCACGGCCTGTGGAACTGGAACCAGTTCGACGGAGAGCCGGGCCTGCCGCCCGACATCAGGGCTCACCTCGATCGCATCGTCGAAAAGAGGATCGGCTACCAGCCCACGATCCAGGTGATCAGTGGACTCGCCGCGCTTTTCGATCCCGATTACCTGAAGATGCCGGCGATCCCGAAAGTGATTCCGACCTCGATGCTCGAATGGTTCAGGAGCCCCGAGGGGCAGTGGTTCAAGGCAGTGCTCACCGCGCCCGGCACCTCGGACGCCGTCATGGCCCAGCGCTTCGAAAGCCCGCGGAGCCAGGTGCAGCGCGTGGTCGCATATCTGGCTAGCCGCGACGCGAAGCTGCTCTTCGGCACCGATACGCCCTCGAGCCCCACCTACGGAAACCTTCCGGGGCTGAACGGCTATCTCGAGATGCGGCAATTGCAGAAGGCGGGCATGTCGCTCGCGCAGATCTTCAAGGCCGCGACGATCGGCAACGCGCGCGAGTTCAAGATTGATTCGCAGGTGGGGACGATCGAAACAGGGAAGGTCGCGAACCTCGTGTTGCTGGAGAAATCGCCGCTCGAGAGCGTGGAGGCTTACGACGGTGTTGTCACCGTCTGGATCCACGGGAAGGCTTCTTCGCGCGCGGCTCTTGCTGCGAATCGCGCCGCTCCTCGGTGACGAATCCGATCGGCCGCTTGGTCGTGGCAGGTTGATTCATCAGGTTTCGTATCGCCTTCATGATATCGACGATCGCCTGGTCCTGGTCGGCGAGGCGTTTGTCGATTCGGGCTTCGAGTGCCGCGAATTGGCGCGCCAACTCCTTGTTGGCCGCCAAGGCCTCGCGCAGGCGTACGAAGGCTCTCATGATTTCGATATTGATTGCGATTGCTCGAGAGCTCCTCAGTACCGACGACAGCATAGCCACACCCTGTTCGGTGAAGGCAAGTGGCGCGTAACGCCTCCCGCCGTGCCCGCCACTTGAGGTCACAAATTGTGACCTCAAGATTTTCAATTCCTCAGGTTGGGTCCGGAACATGAAGTCCGCTGGAAATCGGGTTGCATTGCGCCGAACGGCCTGAAGCAGGACCTTGGTGGGTACGCCGTAGAGCTCCGCGAGATCAGCGTCGAGCATCACCCGGCACGCGCGCAATACGATGATGGCGTTTGCGATGCGATCGGAGGCCTCGGTCGCATCACGCCTAGTCACCGGACTAGGTTTGCGCACTGCGCCCGAGCCTCTTCAGGTCCTGCGCCACTCGCCCGCCCTGCAACACGATGGCCCTCTCGGCAGACGCGATCGTCTCGGGACGATGCGCGATGATGATTCGCGTTAGCCGGAGCGCGCGGATCGCGTCGTTCACCGCTTTCTCCTTCTGGACATCGAGGGCGCTCGTGGCCTCGTCGAGGAAGAGGATTCGCGGCTGCTTGTAGAGGGCGCGGGCGAGAAGGATGCGCTGCTTCTGCCCGCCCGACAGCGCCGCACCCATGTCGCCGATCAACGTGTTGTAGGCCATCGGCATCGCGGCGATATCGTCGTGGACCGCGGCGAGCCTCGCGTAGTGCTCGATGGCCGACTGGTCGGGCACGGGATCGAAGAAGGAGATGTTGTCGCCGATCGAGCCCGCGAAGAGCTGGTCGTCCTGCATGACGGTGCCCACGAGCTTGCGGTAACGATCGATGCCGAGCTTCTGGATGTCGATGCCGCCCACGAGGATCTTGCCGTCGGTGGGCGCCAGCAGGCCCAGCATCAGTTTCACGAGCGTGGTCTTGCCGCCTCCGGACGGGCCGACTACGGCGACGGATTCTCCCGGAGCGACGGCGAGCGAGCAATTGAGCAACACGAAGGGTTCCATCTCCGAATAGCGGAAGGAGAGGCTCGCCACTTCGAGCGATGCGTCGATGGGATCGGCGGGCATCGAGCCCGTTTCCTGTTCGGGGGCCGTGAGCACGATGTCGGCGAGGCGATCGGCTTGCAGGCTCAGCATCCGCATCTCGATGCCCTTGTCGATGAGGCCGGCGACGCGCGCGGAGAACTGGTCCTTGTACGCCATGAACGCGAAGAGCATCCCGACGGAGAATCCGCCGTCGAGGATGAGCAGCGCCCCCAGCCACACGATCGCGATGCGCTCGACGCCGAACACGAGGCCGTTGGCCGAGCGGAATCCCAACCCGAGTTTCTGCGCGACCAGGTCCTGGTTCACGGCGTCGACGACGAGATTGAGCCACCGGGAGCGGCGCTCTTCCTGGCGGCCGAAGAGCTTGATCGATTGCACGCCGCGCACCGTCTCCAGGAAGTGGCTCTGCTGCTTGGCCGTATGCACGATGTGTTCCTCGGTCGCGCGTCTGAGCGGACCGTAGAAGACCCAGCGCAAGGTTCCATAGGCGGACACGGCTCCCGCGGCGATCAAGGTGAGGGGCGCGCTGTAAACGATCATCATCGCAGCCGTGACAACGGCCATCACGCCGTCGATGAGCGCTTCCACGAAGCTCGAGGTCATCGTGCGCTGGATGTTGTTCACGGCGCCGAACCGCGATACGACGTCGCCCAGGTGGCGCTTCTCGAACCAGCTCACCGGAAGCCGGAGCAGGTGCGTGAACACGCTCGCGAGCCATTGGAGGTTCAGGTTGGTGCTGAGGTAGAGGACCACCCACGAGCGCAGCACCGTGAGGCTCACCTGGACCACCGCGAGCATGAGGAACCCGAGTCCCAGTACCGTGAGCAGGTCCCGGTCGGCGGAGACCACCGCGCCATCGATGGCCCATTGCATGTAGAAGGGCGACACGACCGCGATCGCCTGCAACGCGAGCGCGAGGACGAACACCTGCGCGAGCGAGCGATCGAGCCCGACGACGGGACCGAGCAGGTCGCGCAGGCGCACGTGGCGCCGGTCGTCGGCGGGTTGGAATTCCGGCGTGGGCGAGAGCTCCAACGCGATCCCGGTGAAGTGCTTCGACACCTCTTCGCCCGAGAGGCGCCGGATGCCGAACGCGGGATCGTGGACGACCGCACCGCGCGAATCGGCCGAGCGGAGGACCACGAAGTGGTTCAGGTCCCAGTGGAGGATGCAGGGCGTTCGCAGGTGGGCGAGCTCCCCCAGCTCGAGCTTGAGCGGACGCGGAGCGAGATGCAGGCGGCCAGCGACCTGCATGAGATAGGCGAGTGTCGCGCCCTTCAACGAGACTGTGAATCGTCGCCGCATTCCCGCGAGGTCGATGCGATGGCCGTGGAAGCACGCGACCATCCCCAGGCTCGCGAGCCCGCATTCGGCCGCTTCGGTCTGCAGGAACATGGGAAGGCGGCGCCCGCCGCCGAGGTTGAGGCCCGCGATTGAATCCATCACGTCCTTCCCGCGAGACCCAGGAGCGGCTCGAAGATCCACTCGATGAGGCGACGCCGATCCAGCAGGATGTCGGCCTCGAACTGCATGCCGGGCTGCAGGCGCTCCAACCTGTCGTAGGCATGGATCGCCTGGGAGTCGAGCGTGGCCTTGATGCGGTAGACGGGCTCCCGCGTCCCATCGACCGGCGTGAACCCCAGTTCGCCCGGCAGCATGGGATTGCGCGACACCGCAACGATCGTCGCGCGGTGCATTCCGAACTTCTGGTGCGGATAGGCGAGATAACGCAGCAACACCTCCTCGCCTTCGTGCACGAACCCGATTGATCGCGACGGCGCGTATAGCAGGGCCTCGAGCGTCGCGTTCGAGGGAACGATCGCGGCGAGCGGCGTGCCCGCGACCACCATCTGGCCCGGTTCCACGAGCACCGTGGCGACAGTGCCCGCCGTGGGCGCGACGATCGCCGCATGGAATTGCGACTCGCGCTCGACGCGCTCCTGGTCGAGGGAGGCGCGTTGCATCTCGATGGCGGCGACTTGCGCGCGCCCGCGCGAAAGCGCGCTCGCCGCCTCGAACTCCAGCGCGACGGAATCGCGCAGCAGCGACGATCGCGCGCGTTGCAGTTGCTCCAGGCGCGATTCCTGGTCGAGTGCCACGTCGCGTTCCCGGTCGAGCGCGGCCGAAGAAAGGAATCCGGTGCCTTCGAGGCGGTTCGCGCGTTCCACGCCCCGGCTCGCGAGGGCGAGGCGCGCGCGCTGGGTCGCGATCTCGCCATCGATCTGTTCGATCTCGTGGGCGAGTCCCGACCGGCGTTGCGCGAACGAGGACTGCTCGGCGTCGGCCGCGGCGATCGCGAACTCGCGTTGGTCGAGCAGTGCGCGTCGCCGCTCTTCGAGGCGCGAGATCACCGCCACGCCCAGCCCGACGCGACCGCGCGCGGTCCGCCCATCGCCCAGCATGACCATGGGCTCGTCCTTGCGCACGTGCGCTCCCTCTTTCACATGGACGGCTTCCACCACGCCGGATTGTTGCGCCAGTATCTTCGCGACACCTTCCCGGGGTGCCAGCACGCCGGAGACCCGCGCCTTGCGCGTGTATTCGCCGAAGATGAAGAACATCGCGAGCAGCACCGCGAAAACGAGCGCCCACGCGGTGATCAGGGTGAACGACACGGGACGGATCAGGACGACCCTTCCGAGCCAGCGGGTCGAGCGGGCTTGTTCCGACTCGCGCCGGAAGAGCGAACCGGGCATGCGTTGCTAGGGGGCGGGCCGGAAGCGCCGCCAGAATTGCCAGGCGACGGGGATGAAGAGGACCGTGAGGATCATCTCCGGGATCCAGTTCGCCAGGTCCTGGATGGCGGCGCGGTTCTTCACCCAGACGACCTGGCCGAAAAGGGGATCGAAGACGACCAGGTTGTACGCGGCATGCATCGCGATGCCCGGCCAGAGGCTGTCGTACTTCAGGTACACGAGCGCGAGTGCGAGCCCCATGACCCCCGCGAAGAGCGCGTTTTGCCGGTGAAAGAGCCCGAACACGATCGACGAAGCGATCACGCCGCCCCACACACCCCATCGTGCGGCCCAGAGGTTCATGAGGAACCCGCGGTACATCAGCTCCTCTCCGATGGGAGCGAGCAGGACCGATGCGAAGGCGACGGCGAGATACTTCATGCTGATCGGAGCGGCCGTCTCGTGGAAACCCGCCAGCGCATACCACTCCGGTTTCAACTGCATGAGCGGGGCGAGGAATGCGGTCACGTAGGCGCCGCACCCCCAGCACAACATCGCGAGAAAGGCCCAGGTGAGATCGCTCGCCCGTGCTTCGACGAGCGGCGTGTCGAAAAGGATCGGAAGCGAACGGCGAAATTCCGGAACGACGACGACGAAGGCGAGGCAGATGATGGCGTTGATGCTGCCGTTCAGGATGGGAAAGAGCCGGTCCCGGCTCTCGGGATCCAGGCCCTGCGTGAGCTTGAAGCCCGAGACTTCGGAGACGGCGTAGGCGACGAGGAGAATGAAGATGACGTGCCAGGCGCGCACGGCGCCGCGCACGAGCACGTCCTTCGGTCTTCCCGGCATTGCGATCGATGGGGTCATGGGGTTCGACCCCGAAGCGTGGGCCCCGGGGTTCGTGAGGATCACTTGGCGGCGTTCACGACGCGCTCGATGATGTGCGAGGTCACGTCGACGAAGCCCTCGTAGATGCTGATGAGCGCCGCGCCGGGATCCGGTGCGGGGCCGCTCGTGACGTTGAGGCCGGAAGTTCCGGCAGTGGCACTCGCGTCGCCTCCGGAGACGTTCGTCACCTGCTCCGCCGACAACGGCTCGCCGGCATCCGTCTTCACGGGTTTCGTTTCTTCCATGATGATCTTCCTTCGTTGCTACTTGCGATTGAACTTCGTTTCCGTGGACTCGGCGATCACCGGGCCCGCGGGATTGCGCGGATAGTCCGTCCCTTCGGCGGGCACATCGGGCCCCGCGAGACAAACAGGGTCGCCGGAGGCGCCACCTGCGACGGACGCGACTTCGCGCGCCGTGAGCATCGTTCCGCCCTTGCGATCGAGGCCGCTCATCGCCTCAAGCCTCGAGGTGGCCCGGCTTCCCGTCGCCGAGCGGGTTCATCGGATCGATGGGCCCGGGCTGCGGGAGCGGCGTGGCCGGGATCGGCGGAATGATCGCCACGTTCGTGTTGCCCGCCTGCCCCCCGGTGATTCCCGGCAGGTCCTTCCTTTCGACTTCCTTCATCGAGCTCTCCTTCACTTCGTCGGCTGCTGGTAGTGGCATCGCCCCCGGGAGCAACCTGGCCCTTGGACGATAGGCGGCCGGAATCGCGGCGCCGCATTCGCACGGGAATCAGCGCGGCTCGGAGTCGCGAACGCCCGCGGGAAGCAGCAGCGAGGCATCGACGGCGTCGGTCGCGGCGGGCTGCGGCGCACGGTAGGTGAGCTCATCAAGCGCAGCAGTCACCGGAACGCCGCCGGCGATGCGCAGCACTTCCTCGAGGCTGAGTTCCTTCACGACTTCCTCCCATGAAGCGGGTGCCTTTGGATCCGGCGGGATGGGTTTCGCGCCCGGCCGGTGAGACGCATCCTAGGCGGGCGCTTCGCGCGATTCATCGCAGAATCGCCAACGCGTTCGGGGGGATTTCGCGCTCCGCCCGCGGGGCCACGCTAGTATGTTCGGCGCATGGCCGCAACGACCCCGCGTTTCCGCATCGCGATCCACCGCGCGAAGGGCAGCTACTTCGCGCAGGTCCTCGATTTGCCCGGCTGCATCGCCCGCGGCACCACGGAAGTCGAGGCCGTGGAGAACGCGCGCTCCGCGATTCGCGCCTATCTCCTCATCGCGCAAGCGCTCGCCGGGGACCGCGCCACGCTCCAGCTGGAGATCTCGGCATAAGCTTTCTCGCCGGTGTAATCTAGGCTTCACACCCCCGCGAACCCGACTTGCTGCAGGGCAGCAGAGAGGAGTCATCGCCATGGCGAAATACACAACCGAGAACATCCACACCGTGGCTCTAGTGGGCCACGGCGGGGCCGGAAAGACGACGCTGGCCGAGGCCCTGCTGTGGAAGACCGGAGTGATCGGCGCGATGGGCAGCACCGAGCGCGGCACCACGGTCAGCGATTTCGATCCCCTCGAAAAGACCTACCACCACTCGCTCAATTCCTCGATCGTCAACTTCCCCTACAAGGGGATCCACGTCCACCTGATCGACACGCCCGGCATGCCGGATTTCGCCGGGCAGTCCATCGCGGCGCTCGCGGGCGTGGACCTCGCGGTCATCGTCATCAACGCGCAGAACGGCATCGAGCTCAACACGACGCGCATGATGCGCGCCGCGGGCAAGCGCGGCATGGACCGCATGATCCTCATCAACAAGATCGACGCGGAGAACGTCGACCTCGAAGGCCTCCTCGCGCGCGTCCAGGAAGTGTTCGGCAAGGAATGCCTTCCGATCAACCTGCCCGCGCATGGGCGCAAGGACGTTGTCGATTGCTTCTTCAATCCCGATGGAGACGCGGATTTCTCCTCGGTGAAGGCGGCGCACTCGGCGCTCGTGGACCAGGTGGTCGAGGTCGACGAGGAGTTGATGGCGCTCTACCTCGAGCAGGGCGAGGAGCTTTCCCCGGAGCAACTGCATGCGCCGTTCGAAAAGGCGCTGCGCGAGGGCCACCTCGTTCCCGTGTGTTTCATGTCGGTGCGTAGCGGCGCGGGCGTTGCCGAATTCCTCGAGATCCTCGCGAAGCTCGCGCCCAACGCGTCCGAGAGCAATCCGCCGCCGTTCCTGAAGTCGCCCACGAGCGAGGGCGAGGAATTCCACGCCGAGCCCGATCCGAAGAAGCACGTCCTCGCGCACGTCTTCAAGATCATCATGGATCCGTACGTGGGCAAGGTGGCGGTATTCCGCGTGCACCAGGGCACGATCAGCAAGGATACGCAGCTCTACATCGGCGAGAACAAGAAGGCCTTCAAGGCGGGCCACCTCTTCCAGCTGCAGGGCAAGGAGTACGTGGAAGTCGATTCGCTGGCGCCGGGCGACATCGGCGCGGTGACCAAGATCGAGGAGATCGATTTCAATTCCGTGCTGCACGATTCCCACGACGAAGACCACATCCGCCTTCGCTCGCTCGAATTCCCGACGCCGATGCATTCGATCGCCGTGGAGACGAAGAAGAAGGGCGACGAGCAACGGCTCTTCGACGTCCTGCACAGGCTCGAAGTCGAGGATCCGTGCCTATGGGTCGAGCGCCATCCCACCACGCACGAGACTGTGATGCGCGGATTGGGCGACCTGCACATGCGCACGAAGCTGGAGAAGCTCGCCACGCAGTACAAGATGGACGTGTCGACCAAGCCGCCGAAGATTCCCTATCGCGAGACCGTGACCAAGCGCTCGGAAGGCCACTGCCGCCACAAGAAGCAGACGGGTGGCGCGGGGCAATTCGGCGAGGTATTCCTCAAGGTGGAGCCGCTGCCGCGCGGCACGGGCTTCCAGTTCGCGAGCGAGGTGAAGGGCGGCGTGATTCCCACGGTGTTCATTCCCGCGGTGGAGAAGGGCGTGAAGCAGGCGCTGGATCACGGCGTGGTCGCGGGCTATCCGATCGAGGACCTGCGCGTGATCGTCTATGACGGCAAGAGCCACGACGTGGACTCGAAGGAGATCGCGTTCGTGACGGCGGGGCGCAAGGCCGTGGTCGACGCGATACTGAAAGCCTCGCCGATCATGCTCGAGCCGATCGTGAACATCGAGATCACCGCGCCCGATCGATTCGTGGGCGACCTCACGTCCGACATTTCAGGAAAGCGCGGACAGGTGACGGGCACCGAGTCCACGGGCGGCGACCTCATGGCGATCAAGGGGATGGTGCCGCTTTCCGAAGTGACCGAGTACCAGTCGCGGCTGCGCTCGGTGACGGGCGGCCAGGGCGCCTACACGATGGAATTCAGCCACTACGCTCCGGTGCCGCCGCAGACGCAGGCACAACTCGCGTCGCAGTTCAAGCTGCAGCAGGAAGAGGATTGAAGTTTTCCACAGGTCTATCCACAGGGCGCAAAACAAACTCGATTTCCGGTTGACTTCGCCCGCCGCGAGTAGCAATTTGTTGCTCGCAGGGAAGAGGCGTCGCACAACAAGAAAATAGCGGTTGCAGGGAGGCCCCATGATCGTGATCCGCGACCAGCAGCTGCGGCTGCTCGTGCTAGGCCAGCTCATTCGCGAGCTGCAACAGGCCGCGCACGACAAGACTCCGCCGCCCGAGGGATTCACGGCCGAGCAGGCCGAGGAGCTCGCCGCGATCTCGTCGGCGGAATTGGTGAAGTTGGCGGAGATGACCGAGCCGCGCGTCGCGATCCAGGTCGACGTGGGTTCGCTCGAGCACGGCCTGAGGCAGGTCGACTACCTTAACAAGCGTTCGCGCCAGCTCGAGTTCTTCATCGTGCACGGCGCGACCTCGACGATGCTCACGAGGCTCTTCCGCATCTCGTCGGCGGACGTGACGCTCAAGCGGCGCCTCTTCTCGGGCACGAGCTCGAACCTGCGCCGTCCCTCGATGCCGCCGCACGCGGTGCGCGAGAAGATCCAGCAACGCTGGTTCGAGATCCGCAAGGGCAAGGAACGCGAGCCCGTGCGGGCCGAGGACTACGAGGAGCTGCACGCGGAGTTCGGGCGATACACCTTCGCCACGCTCTGGGCCGTCGTGCACGAGTTCGACGGCGACTAGACGTGCCGGGCGATCTCTCGGCGGATGAACTCGTGGAAGTGGACCATGCCGTCTTCCATCGGGGATTGGTAGGGTCCGTATTCCTCGCGGCCGTCGAGTAGCAGCGCGCGGCGCCCCTCGGTCATGCGCACGCAGATCTCCTCGTCCTCGAGGGCGGTCTCGTGGTACGCCTTCTGCTGCGCGGCCATGAAGTCCGGCTCGAAGAGGACGATCTCCTCGGGGTAGTAGAACTCGATCACGTTCACGTGCCTCTCGGCGCCGCGCGGGTAGAGCGTGGAGACCACGAGCACGTGCGGATACCACTCGACCATCACGTTCGGGTAGTACGTGAGCCAGATCGCACCGTGCGGCGGCGGATCGCCGTCGCGGTACTTCAGTACCTGCGCGTGCCAGTTCCTGTAGGTCTCGGAGCCCGGCTTGCCCAGCGATTGGTGCACGCCCACGGTTTGCACGCTGTGCCAGTCGCCGAATTCCCACTTGAGGTCGTCGCACGCGACGAAGTGGCCCAGGCCCGGGTGGAACGGCTCGACGTGGTAGTCCTCGAGGTAGACCTCGATGAAGGTCTTCCAGTTGAACGGATACTCGACCACTTCGACCTTGCCCAGCAGGTATCCGTCGAAGTCGAGGTCCCTCGCCACGCCGAGCTTCGCGAGGTCCTTCGCGACGTCGCGCTTGCCGTTGAAGAGCAGGCCGTTCCACTTCTGCAGCGACTGGCGCGGCAGGTCGTGGCAAGGCATGTCGGGGAAATGCGGCGCGCCCAGGTGCTTGCCCTCGCTGTCGTAGCTCCAGCGATGCACGGGGCACGTGATGGTGCCCCCGGGAAGCGTCCCCGCGCCCTTCAGCATGATCGCCTGGCGATGGCGGCAGACGTTCGACACGAGGTCATGCCGGCCGCCATTGTTCACGAGCGACCACGCGCCGTTGGAGCGCCAGTCGAGCACGCGATAGTCGCCGGGATTCGGCGCCATCTGCACATGGCCGACATAGCCGGCACTGCGCTCGAAGAGGAGCCTCGATTCGATTTGCGCCACTTTCGGGTCGAAATACCATGAAAGCGGCAGATGGGGGTTGGCTCGCGTGAGCGCCTTCTGACTCGCGAGATCGGTCATTATCCGCACCTCCAGAACAGATGAAGATGAAAACAACACCGGGCTAATCGAGTCAGCTAGCTTTTAACTCTGCAGCTCCGTCCCGTGACTTGCTACCCGGCTATTTTGACTCAAGACGCCTTATTTTTCAAGACCTTCAGCGAAGTATTCCCGGCTGTAGAATAGGCGCCATGCCAGCCTCCACGACCCCGCCGGCCGCGGCCGGACTCACATTCGAGAAAGCCCTCGAAGAGCTCGAATCCCTCGTCGCGCGCATGGAAGAGGGCAAGCTCCCGCTCGAGGAATCCCTCACCGCCTACCAGCGCGGCGCCGAGCTCATCAAGTATTGCGAGTCGAAGCTCTCGGACGCGCAGGCGCGCATCGCGGTGCTCGACGGCGAGACGCTGCGCGATTTCAAGCCCGAAGCGAAGTGAGCGCTCCCGATTTCGACGCGTGGTCGCGCGACGTCGCAACCCGCATGGACAGTGTGTTGTCGGAGCAGCTGCCGGCTTCGCGCGTGGCGCCGTCGCGCCTGCACGACGCGATGCGCTACTCGACGCTGGGCGGCGGAAAGCGCGTCCGCGCGATGCTCGTTTACGGCGCCGGTGAAGTGACGCGCGCCGAGTCCGGGCGCCTCGCCGTGGTGGCGGGATCGATCGAGATGATCCACGCGTATTCGCTCATCCACGACGACCTGCCCTGCATGGACGACGACGTGCTTCGCCGCGGCAAGCCCACCTGCCACGTGGAGTTCGACGAGGCCACGGCACTCCTCGCCGGCGACGCGCTGCAAAGCCTCGCGTTCCAGCAGCTCTCGCAGGCGCGGCTCGCCGACGATCCCGGGACGCAGCTCGAGATGATCGAGCTCTTCGCCTCCGCATGCGGCTCGCGCGGCATGGCGGGCGGACAGGCGATCGACCTGGAATCCGTGGGCAGGGGACTCGCCCTTCCCGAGCTGGAGTTCATGCACATCCTCAAGACCGGGGCGCTCATCCGCGCATCGGTCGTGATGGGCGCGCGCTGCGGCGCGGCGATCGGCAAGGATGAGCTCACGCACCTGGACCGCTATGCCAAGTGCGTGGGGCTCGCGTTCCAGGTGGTGGACGACATCCTCGACGAGGAGGGCGACTCCGCCTCGCTCGGCAAGACCGCCGGCAAGGACAGGGCCGCGGGCAAGCCCACGTATACGACGCTCATGGGCCTGGCCGAAGCGCGGCGATTCGCCGGCGAGCTCCTCGGCGACGCGCTGGCCGCGGTCCAGGGCTTCGGCGACCGGGCCGAACGCCTGCGGCAGATCGCGAACTTCATCGTCCACCGCCGGCGCTAGAATGGTGCATCCGATGGCCAATTTCGCCCTTCTCGAGTCCATCAACGACCCGGCCGAGCTTCGCCGCCTCGAGCGGCGCAAGCTTCCCGAGCTGGCGGGGGAGTTGCGCGCGTTCATCGTGAATTCGGTCTCGGCCACGGGCGGGCACCTGTCCTCGAACCTCGGCACGGTCGAGCTCACAATCGCGCTGCATTACGTCTTCGATACGCCCACCGACAAGATCATCTGGGACGTGGGCCACCAGACCTACGGGCACAAGATCCTCACGGGGCGCCGCGAGGGGATGGGCAAGCTGCGCCAGAAGGGCGGCATCGCCGGATTCCCGCGCCGCGAGGAAAGCCCCTACGACGCGTTCGGCACGGCGCATTCCTCGACGTCGATCTCCGCGGCGATCGGCATGGCGGTGGCGGCGCGCAACCGCGGCCTTGGCCATCGCGTGGTCGCGGTGATCGGCGACGGCGCGATGACCGCCGGAATGGCCTTCGAGGCGCTCAACAACGCGAAACAGGCCGACGCGAACGTGATCGTGGTCCTCAACGACAACGACATGTCGATCTCGGAAAACGTGGGCGCGCTCAACAACTACCTGGCCAAGCTCATGTCGGGCCGCTTCTACGCGACGACGCGCCGGACGGCCGAGAAAGTGCTCGACACGATGGCGCCTCCCATCAAGCAGCTGGCCAAGCGCTTCGAGGAGCACGCCAAGGGCATGATCACGCCCTCCACGCTCTTCGAGGAGTTCGGCTTCAACTACACCGGACCCATCGACGGGCACAACCTCGATGTGCTCGTCGACACGCTGAACAACGTGAAGCGCCTCCCGGGCCCGCAGTTCCTGCACGTGGTGACGCGCAAGGGCCATGGCTATTCCTACGCCGAGGAAGACCCGATCACGTACCACGGCCCGGGCAAGTTCGATCCGGGCGTGGGCATCGTGAAGGCGAAGCCCGCGGGGAACGCGAAGGCGAGGCCCACGTACACGCAGGTGTTCGGCGACTGGCTCTGCGACATGGCCAAGGCCGACAAGCGCCTGATCGGCATCACGCCCGCCATGCGCGAGGGCTCGGGCCTGGTGAAGTTCTCGCAGCAATATCCCGAGCGCTATTTCGACGTGGGCATCGCGGAGCAGCACGCGGTCACGTTCGCGGCCGGTCTCGCCGTCGAAGGGATGAAGCCCGTCGTCGCGATCTACTCCACGTTCCTTCAACGCGCCTACGACCAACTGATCCATGACGTGGCGCTCCAGAACCTGCCGGTTGTGTTCGCCATGGACCGCGGCGGCCTCGTGGGCGCGGACGGCCCGACACACCACGGCGCATTCGACCTTTCGTACCTGCGCGCGATTCCCAACATGACGGTGATGGCGCCCGCCGACGAGAACGAGTGCCGCCAGATGCTCTTCACGGCGTTCACGCTCGACACGCCGACGGCCGTGCGCTATCCGCGCGGCTCGGGCCCCGGTGCGGAATTGCAATTGGCGATGAACGCCCTGCCCATCGGGCGCGGCGAGATCCGGCGCGAGGGCAAGCGCGTGGCGATCCTCGCGTTCGGTTCGATGCTCGCTCCGGCGCTAGAGGCGGCTCAGGAGCTGAACGCGACCGTCGCGAACATGCGCTTCGTGAAACCGGTCGACGACGAGCTCATCTTCCGGCTCGCGACGGCGCACGACCTGCTGGTCACGATCGAGGAGAACGTGGTCCGGGGTGGGGCCGGATCCGCGGTCGCCGAGTCGCTCGCCTCGCAAGGGCTCGCTTCCCAGCTGCTGATGCTCGGGCTTCCCGATCACTTCGTGGAGCACGGCGATGCGCAGCAGCTCCTCGCCGATTGTGGTCTCGACGCGCCCGGCATCACCCGAGCCGTGCGCGAGCGTCTGGCCCAGGGTCACCGCCCCGGAAAGGCAGCCTGACTTGAACAACAAGAAGATGGCGCCCGCGGTCGCGGTGTTCGCGCTGTTCGCGTGGGCAGGCGCGCACGCGGCCGACAAGGCCTGCGCGCGTCCGGACATCGCGAACGCGCAACGCGCGATCGACAAGGTCGTGAGCTGGTCGCAGCTTCGCAAGGCCTACGGCGATTTCAAGCAGTGCGACAGCGGAGACGTCGCCGACCAGTTCACCGACGCGCTCCTGCGCATGACGGTCGAATGGAAGGACGTGGAAGAGCTCGCCTCCGCCATGAACAAGGATGCCGACTACAAGGCGTTCGTGGTGAAGCACCTCCAGAGTCCCGCCGCGAAGGACGACCAGCCCACGGTCTACGCGCGCGCCAAGAAGGAATGCCCGAAGACCCTCGATTCGTTCTGCTCCGATCTCGCCGACGCGGTGAAGCCCGGCGCTTCGCCGAACTCCGCCGGCACGGGGGACATCGGGATCCAGCCCCTGATGGAGCCCCTCAGGATCGAGACCGTGAAGCCCGCGGCCAAGCCCGACGCCGCGAAGCCCGGCGCGAAGTAACCCATGAGACTCGAAGGCAAGGTCGCGCTCGTCACCGGCGCCGCGCAGGGCATCGGGCTCGCATGCGCTCGCGCGTTGGCGGCCGAGGGCGCTCGCGTGCTGCTCGCGGACCTCGACGCGGGCTCGGCGAAGCGCGCGGCCGAATCCCTTCGCGCCGAAGGAATGCAGGCGGCGCATGCGGCGTGCGACGTCTCGCGCAAGTCCGACGTGGATCGCGCCGTCGCTTCCACCGTCGAGGCTTTCGGCCGGCTCGACATTCTGGTCGCCAATGCAGGCATCGTGCACGCCGCGGAATTCCTCGATCTCGCCGAGGCCGACTTCGATCGCGTGATCGCCGTGAACCTGAAAGGCGTCTTCCTCGCCGGACAGGCGGCGGCGCGGCAGATGGTGAAGCAGGGCGGCGGCGGCGCGATCATCAACATGTCGAGCGTGAATGCCGTGCTCGCGATTCCCAACCAGGTTCCCTACGTCGTCTCCAAGGGCGGCATCAACCAGCTCACCAAGGTGATGGCGGTCTCGCTGGCACCCCACGGCATCCGCGTGAACGGCATCGGCCCGGGGACGATCATGACCGAGCTCGCGAAGACCGCCGTGCTCGGCAATCGCGAGGCCGAACGCAAGATCCTTTCGCGCACTCCGATGGGCCGCATGGGCGAGCCCATCGAGATTGCGCGCGTGGCCGTGTTCCTCGCGAGCGACGAAGCCTCCTACATGACGGGGCAGACGTTGTATCCGGACGGTGGCCGCCTCGCGTTGAACTACACCGTACCCGTCCCGGACTGAAGTAAACTACCGCCCGCACAAGCCTCCAGAAAGGTTTCCCGATGAAAGGAATCACAGTCTTCGCAGCCCTCGCGCTGTGTTTCGCCGTCCCCGCTGTCCAGGCCGCCGACGCCGCTCCGGCAACCCCTGCCGCTGCCACGGTCGAGCCGCCCAAGTGCGATCCCAAGCCCGAGTACCCGGGCCGCCTCGCGCTGCAGTCGGACAACCGCAACAAGGCATTCCGCCTGGAGCTGGACAAGTACAAGGATTGCGTCAACGCGTACCTTGCCGACCGCAAGGCGGCCGTGCAGGCCAACGAGGCCGCGGCCAACGCCATCATCGCCGACTACAACGCGGTGATGAAGAAGATCAACGAGGCGCAGGCCGCCGCGAAGGACCAATAAAATTATTTCACGACCGATTTGTCCTGCCCGAAGAGGATCTTTCGTTCCTCTTCGGTGCGGATCGGTTGCGGATTCGGGTTCACCGTCTTGGCGCGGTCGTAGGCGCGGATCGTCGCGGGCCGCGTGCGGATCGCGGCGAGCCAGCGCTTCAGGTTCGGGAACTCGTCGATGTCCTGTCCCTGGCGCTGCGGATTGATCCACGGATAGCAAGCCATGTCCGCGATCGTGTACTGCTTGCCCACGATGAAGTCGCGTCCTGCGAGGCGCTTGTTGAGCACTCCGTAAAGGCGCGAGGTCTCCTTCACGTAGCGATCGATGGCGTAGGGGATCTTCTCCGGGGCGTACACGGCGAAGTGGTGGTTCTGTCCCAGCATGGGACCCAATCCGCCCATCTGCCACATGAGCCACTCGAGCGTCTCGACCTGGCCGCGCAGGTCCTTCGGGATGAACTGGCCCGACTTGCCGGCGAGGTAAAGGAGGATCGCGCCCGACTCGAAGACACTCACGGGCTTTCCGCCGTCGGCCGGCGCGAGGTCCACGATGGCGGGGATCTTGTTGTTCGGCGAGATCTTCAGGAATGCGGGATCGAACTGCTCGCCCTTGCCGATGGCCACGGGCTTCAACGTGTACGGCATGCCCGCTTCCTCGAGGAACATCGTGATCTTGTGCCCGTTGGGCGTGGTCCAGTAGTACAGCTCGATCATCGCGTTCTCCTTGGAAGCGTTCGATTCTACCTGCCGAGCGGGCTCACGTCGGCGCGCTTGTACGGGTCCGGCCAGGGGAGGTCGACCCCCAGCGATTTCGCCGCGTGCCGCGGCCAGTAGGGATCGCGAAGCAGCGCACGAGCGAGGAACACCGCGTCCGCGCGGCCCAGGGACACGATCTGCTCGGCCTGCGTCGCGTCCGTGATGAGACCGACCGCGGCCGTGGGAATTCCCGCGCCGCTTCGGATCGCGTCGGCGAACGGCACCTGGTAGCCCGGGCCCAGCGCGATCTTCTGGTCGTGGATGTTGCCGCCGCTCGAGCAATCGATGAGGTCGATGCCGATGTCGCGCAGGCGCTTGCAGAGCGCCACCGTCTGCTCGATGTCCCAGCCGCCCTCGAACCAGTCGCTCGACGAGACGCGATAGAACACGGGCTTGTCCCGCGGCCACGCCTCGCGAACCGCGCGCGCCACCTCGAGCGGGAGGCGGACCCGTTTCTCCAATGATCCGCCGTAGTCGTCGTTGCGCAGGTTCGAGAGCGGCGAGCAGAACGAGTGCAGCAGGTAACCATGCGCGCCGTGGATCTCGACCACGTCGAATCCCGAGTCCAGCGCATGCAGCGCGGCGTTGCGGAATTCGTCGACCGTGCGGCGAATCTCCTCGATCGTCATCGCGCGCGGCGGCGGATAGTGGCCGAACGCGATCTCGCTGGGCCCCAGCGTCTGCCATCCGCCCTCCGACCGCGAAAGCGCCTTGCCGCCGAGCCAGGGCTTGTTGCACGAGGCCTTGCGGCCGGCATGGGCGAGCTGGATCGCGGGCACCGCGCCATGGTCGCGGATGAAGTCGGCGACCGGCTTCCAGGCGCGGCCATGCGCCCCAGACCAGATCCCCGCATCCCACGGCGTGATGCGGCCATCGGCCGTGACACCGCTCGCCTCGACGCAAACCAGCGAGGCGCCGCCCACGGCGCGGCTGCCCAGGTGCACCAGGTGCCAGTTGTTGGGCATGCCGTCCTCGCTCGAGTACTGGCACATGGGCGAGACGAAGATGCGGTTGTGGAACGTGACCGAGCGCAGCGTCAAAGGCGAGAAGAGGTGCGAAGGCATGGTGGGACCGTGGGGATGGGGGAAAATACGTTCCGCATGATGCCAAATTCCGCTCTCACCATTCGCGCCGGAAAGCGCGCTCTGGCGCGTATCCGCGATGCGGGAATGGCGCCTTCCGATTTCACGATGGTTCCCGGCGCGGCCGGCGGGCCCAAGGGGCTGGGCATCGCCGGACTCGACCGCGCGATCTTCGGCGAGTGGCTTCCCTCGGCGCCCGGCGTTCGCCACCTCGTGGGCTCTTCGATCGGCGCGTGGCGTTTCGCGGCCGCGTGCCTCGCCGATCCCGTCGCCGCCCTCGAGGCGTTCACGAATGCCTATACGGAGCAACGCTATCCGCCGCGCCCGAGCGCGCGCCTCGTTTCCCAGTCCGCGCGCGACATGCTGGCCCAGCTCTTCGCCGGGCGCGAGGACGAGATCCTCGCCCATCCGCACTACCGGCTGCATATCCTCGCGGTGCGCGGCCGCTGGCCGCTCACGCATGCCTCGCGCGCGTCGACCACGCTCGGGTTCGGGATGGCCGCCATGGCCAACATGGTCGGCCGGCGCCACCTCGCGCGCTTCATCGATCGCACGGTCTTCCACGATGCGCGCGACCGGCTTGCCTTCCTCGACGGGGACCGGCGCTTCGACGCATTCCGCACGCACGCCGTGACGCTCGACCGCGCCAACCTCGGCGAAGCGCTGCTCGCGTCGGCCTCGATCCCCCTCGTGCTCGAAGGCGTGGCCGACATTCCACGAGCGCCGGCCGGCATCTACTGGGACGGCGGCATCATCGACTATCACCTGCACCTGCCGTGGCATCGCGCCGAAGGGCTCGTGCTCTATCCGCATTTCGTCGATCGCATCGTGCCGGGCTGGCTCGACAAGGGGCTGCCCTGGCGGCGCGCGACGGGCGAATGGCTCGACAACGTGGTGCTCATCGCGCCGTCGAGGGAATACCTCGCGAAGCTGCCGCATGGAAAGCTTCCCGATCGCCGCGATTTCGTCCGCTTCGAGGGCAACGACGCGGGACGGATGCGGTACTGGCGTTCCGCGATCGCCGAGAGCGATCGCCTCGCCGACGCCTTCCACGAGTTCGCGCGCCGGCCCGATCCTTCGCTCATCCTGCCGCTCTGAAGCAGGCCCGAGCTCATTCGACCTCGATACCCGAATCCTTCACGATGCGAACCCACTTGGCGCCTTCGGCGCGCAGGATCGCCGTGACCTCTTCGGGCGTGCTTCCCACCGGGTCGATCCACTGCCGGTCCCAGAGCGACTTCTTCACCTGGGGATCGCGGATGATCTTCACGAGCTCGGCATTCAGCCGGGCGATCGCCTCGCGTGGCGTGGCCGCCGGCGCCATCACCGCCATCCACACCGAGGCTTCGAATCCCGGATATCCGCTCTCGGCGACCGTGGGCACGTTCGGCACGAGGGGCGAGCGGCGCGCGGAGGTCTGCGCCACGATGCGAACCTTGCCCGATTCGACCTGCGCGATGAGCGCCGTCGGATTGAGCGACAGGACCTGCACGTCGCCCGCGACGAGCGCGGTTACCGCCGGCGCCCCGCCGTTGTAGGGGATGTGCACCATCGAGATTCCCGCGGCGCTGTCGAAAAGCTCGATCGAGAGCTGCGAGATGCTGCCCTTGCCGACGGAGGAGTAGTTGAGCCTGCCCGGTTGCGACTTCGCGCGCGCGACGAGCTCGCCCAGGCTCGCGATGCCGAGCGATGCGTTCACGGCGATGAGGTTGGGCGATGTCCCAACGAGCGTGATGGGCGCGAGATCGCGCAGCGGATCGTAGGGCAGGTTGCGATAGAGGGCGGGGCTCACCGCGAGCGGGCCGTTGGTGCCCACGAGCAGCGTGCATCCGTCGGGCGCCGATTTCGCGACGAAGTCCGCGGCGATGTTGCCTCCCGCGCCGGGGCGATTCTCCACGACGACCGGCTGGCCCAGGGCGCGCGAGAGCGGCTCGGCGAGCGCGCGCGCGACGATGTCGGGCTGCCCACCGGGAGCGAATGGGACGACGAGGCGGACGGCGTGGGCCGGCGTCCAATCCGCTGCGGCGAAGCCCGCGGCAAGCGCGGCGAAAGCAAGGGCAACAGAGCGAAGGCAGCGTTTCATCCGTTCATTTTCGCACCTGCGCGAGTGAAAGGCGTCACACAGCCCCGGCGCGGCCCATGGTAGCCTCTGCGACGCGCACCCTCAGGAACAACAGGAGAACCCCCGTGCTCCGACCCATGGCAGTAGTCGTTGCGGCCCTTCTCGCGATGTCGTCCCAGATCGCCGGCGCGCAACTGAACGAAGAAAGCGGCAAGCAGGTGGCCCAGGAAGTGAAGCTCCTGGTCACCGAAGGAACCGCGGTGATCGGCGACCTGCAGTCGGCGATCAACAGCGGCAAGGTGGAGAAGGACAAGGCCACGCCCGACGCGCTCGTCGCCCAATTCAAGGCGCGTTACCACAAAGCCTCCGGTGCCCCGCTCGACACCAACGCCAAGGGCGTGATCGGCGATGCGCGCCGCGCATACCTCCAGGCCTTCACGTCGGTGGTGACGCGCTATCAGTCGAACATCATGAAGGGCGGCCAGGACGCGTTCGTGCCGGCCTTCTTCCGGGCCCAGGTGCTGAAGGAGTTCAACCAGCTCATGACGGGCAAGGTCCAGGCCTACGCGACCAACCGCGACGCCGAGCTCATCAACAGCGACTGGGCCGTGCACAAGGTGATGAAGGGCTCGACGCTCATCCCCGAGGTCGATGCCCTCATGAAGACGGGCGGCCTCGATCCCGTGGTGAAGCGTAGCGGCGGCAGCGTGATGGGGTACTACCCCATGAAGCTCGCGCCCGCCTGCGTCGCATGCCATGCGCAGAACGGGTTGAAGCAGACCGAGGGCGCCTTCGGCGGAGCGCTGGTCGCGGAAATCCCGGTCAAGTAGGTCTCGCTCGCGTGAGCCTGCAGCGGCTGCTGCGCCTGCTGCCCGTCGGCCTTGTCGTGCTGGTGGCGGCGAACATGTCGATGCTGCTGGTCCTCGACCGGCAGGGCCGCGCGACATTCGAGCAGGCGCGCGTGGCCCAGGTGCAGCGCGACGCGCTCGGAAAAGTCCGCACCAACTGCGAGTCCCTCACCTTCAAGGCGGTGGCGTGGACACTCACGCGGCGCACCACGCAGGGCCGGATCTACGAGGACGGAAAGAAAGCGTGCTTCGACGAGCTCGCGCACGCGACCTCGGCCATGCCGCACGCGGAGAGCTCGCTTTCGGCGTTGAAGGATCGCCTGGAAAAGCTGGCGACGCTGCTCGAGGCGATCCAGGCCGAGCACACGGACGAGACCAAGATGGTGACGGTGGGGCGGCTCGAGCGCGAGGTGCAGCCGCTCAACGCCACCGTGCACCAGGACATCGACGACCTCGCGAAGGCCGCGGACGACGAGTCCGCGCGGCTGATGGCCGGGGCGCTTCTCAAGCAGGAGCAGACGTTGTGGCTGGGCGCGGTCGTAGGCGTGCTTGCGATCGTCGTGGGCGCGCTCCTCGTCCACGTCGTCACGCGCCGCATCCTGCTCTCGGTGGGCGAGGCGGTGACGGTGGCGACCGCGCTGGCCGAAGGCGACCTGTCCGTCGCGCCGCGCGTGCAACGCGCCGACGAGATCGGCCAGATGCTCGCGGCGATGGACAAGGCGCGGCAAGCGTGGATCGCGGCCATCGGCGAGATCCACCAGGTCACGCAATACATCGCGCAGACCGCCGAGGAGATCGCGCAGGACGCGGGGACCCTCAACGAGCGCAGCGTCCATGCGGCCTCGAGCCTGCGCTCCACGGCGCGCTCGATGTCGGAGCTGCTCTCGACTGTCGAAGCTTCAACGGCCTCGGCGCGCAAGGCTTCCGACCTCGCGGGGGCCGCCACGGGCTCCGCCCATGAAGGCGAAGCTGCGGTGGGCGAAGTCGTGAAGACGATGGACGACCTGAATGCCGCCTCCTCGAAGATCGCCGAGATCGTCGCGGTGATCGACGCCATCGCATTCCAGACCAATCTCCTCGCGCTGAACGCCGCGGTCGAGGCGGCGCGCGCGGGAGAGCAGGGGCGCGGATTCGCGGTGGTGGCCGCCGAGGTGCGCGCGCTCGCGCAACGCTCGTCGCAGGCCGCGGGCGAGATCCGCGGCCTCATCGGCACCTCGGTCGCGGGCGTGCAGGAAGGTGCCCGCAACGCCGCGGGCGCAAGCCTCAAGATCGTGCACATGGGCGAGTCGATCGAGCAGGTGTCGGCGATGATCGCGGACGTATCGGGCGCGGCCAACCGGCAGAACCAGGAGATCGACCAGCTCTCGCGCACCATCGGGGAGCTCGACCAGCTCACGCAGAACAACACGCGCATGGTGGGCTCGTGGACCGATCGCGCCGAGCACCTGCGCGAGGAGCTGCAGCGCCTCGCGGGCCTGGTACGGCGCTTCCGCCTTCCGTCGTAGTCTAAAATAGCGGTTTTCCGGAAACCGCCTCACGCCCGTGCAACTCACGCTGGAGCAGTACGAGAACCTCCTGCCCAAGAGCTCGACCGAGCACGAGGGCCAAAAGATGGTGTTCGCCACGCCGTCGATGTTCACCTTGTGGCGGGTGCAGTCGATCCGCGAGAAGGAGCCGTGGACGCTCGAGTGGATCGCCACCTTCTCCGAGGGCGACGTGCTGCTCGACGTCGGCGCCAACGTGGGGATGTACACGATCTGGGCGGCCGTGACGCGCAAGTGCCAGGTGTACGCGTTCGAGCCCGAAGCGCAGAACTACGCCGTGCTCAATCGAAACATCCAGCTGAATGACGTGGCCTCTCGCGTCCGGGCCTATTGCATGGGGCTTTCCGACGCCACGGGGCTGTCGGTGCTGAACATGGCCGACATGCGGGTCGGAGGCTCGAACCACTCGGTGGGCGAGGCGCTCGATTTCGAGCACAAGCCCATGCAGACGAATTTCGTGCAGGGCTGCTACGCGGCGAAGTTGGACGAGCTCGTGGCGGCCCACGAGATGCCGGTTCCCAACCACATCAAGATCGACGTGGATGGCTTCGAGCCGAAGGTGATCGCCGGCGCCCGCGAAACGCTTCGCGATCCGGCGGTGAAGACGCTGTTGATCGAGACCAACCAGAATCTCGCCGACCACATGGCCATGGTGGCGGAGCTCAACGCGCTCGGCTTCAAGCACGAGGAATCCCAGGTCGCTCGCGCCGAGCGCAAGGCCGGAACGTTCAAGGGTGTCGCGGAATATGTCTTCAGACGCTGAGCTTCACCTGCTCTACAAGGTCGGCAACGCGCCGGTCAACCTCTATCCGTTCCCGCACTTCTACCTGCGCGACGTGTTCCCCGCCGACTACTACGCGAAGATGCAGGCGATGCTTCCCGATCCCGGAGTCCTGCGCTCGCTGCCAGAGGTGCGGCCCGTCCCGAAGGATTCGTACAAGGAACGCTTCGTGATCACCGTGGCGCCCGAGGCGCTCGAGGTGCTCCCCGAAGACAAGCGCGCATTCTGGAACGAGCTGCGCAGCTGGCTCGTGGGGGGCGCCTTCGCGCGGCTCATGCTCGACAAGTTCAGCGCCCAGATCTCGCAGCGCTTCACGGGCCAGCGGATCCGCTTCTACGACGAAGCGCTCCTGGTGCAGGACACGACAAACTACGCGCTGGGGCCCCACAGCGACGCGACCCGCAAGGTGATCACGCTGCTGTTTTATTTGCCCAAGGATGGATCGCAGCACCACTTGGGCACCTCGATCTACCTGCCGAAGGATCGCGACTTCCGTTGCCCCGGCGGCCCGCACTATGGCCGCGAGGGGTTCGAGCGCATCGCGACGATGCCGTTCCTGCCGAACTCGCTCTTCGTGTTCCTCAAGACCAACAACTCGTTCCACGGCGTCGAGCCCGTGCAGGATCCCGACACGCGTCGCTGGCTCCTGCTCTACGACCTGTACCACACGGTCGAAGCCTAGTAGTTGAGGTTGGGCGCGAGCCAGCGCTCGGCCAGCGCGAGGTCCATGCCCTTGCGATGGGCGTAGTCGGCGACCTGGTCGCGCTCGATCTTGCCGACGGCGAAGTAGCGCGATTGCGGATGCGAGAGGTAGAAGCCGCTCACCGACGCGGCCGGCATCATCGCGAAGGAATCCGTGAGCGTCATCCCCGTGTTCTTCTGCGCGTCGAGCAGGGCGAACAACGTCGCCTTCTCCGTGTGCTCGGGGCAGGCCGGGTAGCCCGGCGCGGGACGGATGCCGCGATACTTCTCCGCGATGAGATCGTCGCTCGAAAGCGCTTCGCCCGCGGCATAGCCCCAGAACGTGGTCCTCACCAGGTGGTGCAGGTGTTCGGCGAACGCTTCGGCGAGGCGATCGGCGATCGCCTTCAGCATGATGGCGCCGTAGTCGTCGTTCTTCGCGACGAGGTCCTTCACTTTCGTGTCGATGCCAAGGCCCGCCGTCACCGCGAAGGCCCCGATGTAGTCGGCCACGCCCGATTCCTTAGGCGCCACGAAGTCCGAAAGGCAGAGGTTCGGATTGCCGCCGGGCTTCTCGTTCTGCTGGCGCAGGTTGTGCCACGTCGCGAGGACCTGCTCGCGTTTGTCGCCGGCGTAGATCTCGATGTCGTCGCCGACCGAGGCCGCGGGCCAGAGTCCGAAGACGCCGCTTGCCGTGAGCCAGCGCCCCTTCACGACGCGATCGAGCATCTCCTTGCCTTCCTTCATCACGTTGCGCGCGGCTTCGCCCACCACGGGGTCGTCGAGGATGTCGGGATACTTTCCGGCGAGATCCCACGTCTGGAAGAAAGGGGCCCAGTCGATGAAGGGCACGAGTTTTTCGAGCGGATAGTTTTTCAGCGCCATCACGCCGAGTTGCTGCGGGCGCGGTGGCGCATATCGCGACCAGTCGATGGGCTCGGCGTTGGCGCGCGCGGCCGCGAGCGTGACGCTCTTCTGCCCCACCTTCTTCGCGTGGACCTCGCGGATCTTCACGTAGTCGGCGCGCACGTCCTCCATGTACTTCGCGCGGCTTTCCTCGCTGGAAAGCGTCGCCGCCACGCCGACGGCGCGCGAGGCGTCCGGAACCCATACCGTGGGTCCCGAATAGTGCGGCTCGATCTTCACGGCCGTGTGGGTGCGCGAGGTCGTGGCGCCTCCGATCAGCAACGGCAGCGTAAAGCCCAGGCGCTCCATTTCCTTCGCCACGTGGGCCATCTCCTCGAGCGACGGCGTGATGAGGCCCGAAAGCCCCACCATGTCGGCGTTCTCCCTCTTCGCCGTCTCGAGGATCGTCTCGCACGCGACCATGACGCCCAGGTCCACGACGTCGAAGTTGTTGCACTGGAGCACGACACCCACGATGTTCTTGCCGATGTCGTGCACGTCGCCCTTCACGGTGGCCATCACGACCTTGCCCTTGGCCTTGGCGTTGGCCACGCCGAGGCGCTTCTTCTCTTCCTCGATGAAGGGCACGAGGTGGGCCACTGCTTGTTTCATCACGCGCGCGGACTTCACGACTTGCGGCAGGAACATCTTCCCGGAGCCGAAGAGGTCGCCCACGACGTTCATGCCGTCCATGAGCGGGCCCTCGATCACCTGGATCGGGCGCTCGTACTGCTGCCTCGCCTCCTCGGTGTCCTCGATGATGAATTGCGTGATGCCCTTCACCAGCGCGTGCACGAGGCGCTCCTGCACCGAGCCCTGGCGCCACGCGAGTTCCTCGGCGGGGTCCTTCTTCTGACCCTTGAAGGTGTCGGCGAATTCGACAAGCCGCTCGGTGGCGTCCGCGCGGCGATTGAAGATCACGTCCTCGACGCGGTCGAGGAGCTCCTTCGGGATGTCGGCATAAACGCCCAGCTGCCCCGCGTTCACGATGCCCATCGTCATGCCGGCCCGGGTGGCGTGGTAGAGGAACGCCGTGTGCATCGCCTCGCGCACGGGCTCGTTGCCGCGGAACGAGAACGAGAAGTTCGACACGCCGCCGGAAGTCTTCGCATGCGGCAGGTGGCGATGGATCCACGCGACGGCCTCGAGGTAGTCGCGCCCGTAGGTGTTGTGTTCCTCGATGCCCGTGGCCACGGCGAAGATGTTCGGGTCGAAGATGATGTCCTCGGCCGGGAATCCCACCTCGTCGGTGAGGATGCGGTAGCAGCGCTCGCAGATCCCGACCTTGCGCTTGAGCGAGTCGGCCTGGCCCTTCTCGTCGAAGGCCATCACGATCACCGCCGCGCCGTAGCGGCGCGCGAGGCGCGCGTGCTTCACGAACTCCGCCTCGCCTTCCTTGAGCGAGATCGAGTTCACGACCGGCTTGCCCTGCACGCACTTCAATCCCGCCTCGATCACGCTCCACTTGGAGCTGTCGATCATGAGGGGAACGCGCGCGATGTCGGGCTCGGACGCCACGAGCTGCAGGAAGCGCGTCATGGCCGCGGCCGAGTCGAGCATCGCCTCGTCCATGTTCACGTCGATCACCTGCGCGCCGTTCTCCACCTGCTGGCGAGCCACCGCGAGCGCTTCGGTGTAGTTGCCGGCGAGCACGAGGCGCGCGAAGGCTTTCGAGCCCGTGACGTTCGTGCGCTCGCCGACGTTCACGAAGAGCGAATCGTCGCCGACGTTGAGGGGTTCCAGCCCCGCGAGCCGCAGCTTCGGCGCGATCTTCGGGACGATGCGCGGCTTGAATACCGACACGATCCCGGCGATCGCGCGGATGTGGTCCGGTGTCGTGCCGCAGCAGCCGCCGGTGATGTTGAGCCAGCCGCTCTCGGCCCACTCGCGGATGAAGCCGGCGGTCTCGGCCGGCAGCTCGTCGTATTCGGCCATCGCGTTGGGCAGGCCCGCGTTCGGGTGCGCCGAGACGTAGACGTCGGCGATGCGCGAGAGCTCCTCGACGTGCGGGCGCAGTTGCTTGGCGCCGAGCGCGCAGTTGAACCCGATTGAAAGCGGCTTCGCATGGCGCACCGAATTCCAGAAGGCCTCGGCGGTCTGGCCCGAGAGCGTGCGGCCCGAAGCGTCCGTGATGGTCCCGGAGATCATGACCGGCAGGCGCCCGCCCGCCTCCTCGAAGTATTCGTCGATCGCGAAGAGCGCGGCCTTCGCGTTCAGCGTGTCGAAGATCGTCTCGACCATGATGAGGTCCACGCCGCCTTCGACGAGCGCGCGGGTCGCGACCTTGTACGCGTCCTTCACCTGGTCGAACGTCACCGCGCGATAGCCCGGATCGTTCACGTCGGGCGAGAGCGAGAGCGTGCGGTTCATCGGCCCCAGGACGCCCGCGACGAAGCGCGGCTTGCCGGGCGTGCGCGCCGAGAACGAGTCCGCCACCTCGCGAGCGATGCGCGCCGAGGCGAGGTTCATCTCCGCGACGATGCCCTCGAGCCCATAGTCGGCCTGCGAGATCGCCGTCGAGTTGAAGGTGTTGGTCTCGAGGATGTCGGCGCCGGCTTCGAGGTACTGCGCATGGATCTCGCGCACGACGTCGGGGCGCGTGAGCGACAGCAGGTCGTTGTTGCCGCGCAGATCCTTGTGGAAGTCCCTGAACCGCTCGCCGCGGAACTGCGCTTCCGTGAGCTCGTGGCGCTGGACCATCGTGCCCATGGCGCCGTCCAGCACGAGGATGCGTTGCTTCAAGGCATCGAAGAGCGCGGCGAGGCGGGCGGAGCGTGTCGAGGTCGGTTGGTCCATGAAAACGAAAAAACCCGTCGGCATCGGCGAACGGGTTTTTGGACCGATCGCTTTAGCTGAATTTGTTGAGCGCCCGCAAGCTGTCGATCAAATCGGCGCTATGGTTCCCATTCTACATTGGGCCGCTGCCCACGTTCAAGCCTTGGCGGCGTTCGCCGAGAGCCAGTCGAGCGCCAGGGCCGAGAGCGACTTCACGCCGAGCTTCAGGCACTCTTCGTCGACGTAGAAGCGGGGGCTGTGGTTGGGCGCGGCCTTCGAGACGTCGCGGTCGCGCGGCGTGCAGCCCACGAAGTAGAAGAAGCCCGGCACCTGCTTCTGGTAGAACGAGAAGTCCTCGGCGCCGCAGACCTTGTCCACGACGTTCACGTTCTCGTCGCCCGCCATGCGTCCGAGCGTGGGGACCGACCACTCGGTCAGCTTCTCGTCGTTCACCGTGACGTCGTACCAGCGATGGATGTGCACCTTGGCGGTGGCACCCCCGGCGCCGGCGATCATCTCGCTGATGCGCCTCACGTGGCCGTGGATCTCGTCGCGCTGGGCCTCGTCGAAGGTGCGGATCGTGCCCTCGAGCTTCACCTCGTCGGGAATGATGTTGTGGCGCACGCCCCCCTGGAAGACGCCGACCGTCACCACGGACGGCTCATGCGTGATGTTCATCTGGCGCGAGACGATCGTCTGAAGCCCCAGCACGATCTGCGAGGTGACCACGATGGGATCGATCCCGCGCCACGGCATCGCCGCATGCGTCTGCGTTCCCTTCACGAACACGCGGAAATCGTCGGCCGATGCCATGAGCGGCCCCGAGCGGTAGCCGATCATTCCCGTGGGATACACGGACGTCACGTGCAGCCCGAAGATCGCATCGACCTCGGGATTCTTCAGGCAGCCTTCCTCGATCATCATCTTCGCGCCGCCGTTCTCGCCGATCGGGGGCGTTTCTTCCGCGGGCTGGAAGACGAACTTCACGGTCCCTGGGAGCCGCTCCCGCAGGCTCGTGAGCACCTCCGCCACGCCCATGAGGATCGCCGTGTGCGCGTCGTGCCCGCAGGCGTGCATCACGCCGCAGCTCTGGCCGTTCCACTCGGAGCGCGCGGTGCTCTTGAAGGGGACGTCCACTTCTTCGGATACAGGGAGCGCGTCCATGTCGGCTCGCAGCGCCACGACGGGACCGGGCTTGCCGCCCTTGAGGACTCCCACCACGCCGGTGTACGCCACGTTCTCGCGCACCTCGATGCCCAGGGATCGGAGATGATCCGCAACCAGCCTCGCGGTGCGCACCTCGCGGTTGCCGAGCTCCGGGTTCTGGTGGATGTCGCGTCGCCACGCCACGACCTTGGGCTCGAGCCGATCGGCGGCGGAGGCGATGGCGGAATCGAAGGGGAAAGGGGTCTCGGGCGCGTTCATGGGGAAATTCTACGCCGGAAGCAATATAATCGGGCGCTGATGGATCACCTGAATCCCAAGGAAGCCCACGCGTTCCTCCGGGCCAACCCCGACGCGCTCTTCATCGATTGCCGCAGCGAGATGGAGTACATGTTCGTGGGCCATCCGCTGGGCGCCATCATCGTGCCCTGGTACGACGGCGCCGAGTGGGAGTTGAACCCCCATTTCGTGGGACAGGTGAAGAAGGTCGCGGGCGCCAACTTCGACAAGCGCCCCATCGTGCTCATCTGCCGCAGCGGCAACCGGACGCTTGAAGCGGGCGAGGCGCTCGAGCGCTCGGGCTTCAAGCGCGTCGTGAACGTGCTCCACGGCTTCGAGGGCGAGCTGGACGAATCGCACCATCGCAATACCCGTAACGGCTGGCGCGTCGACGGCCTGCCCTGGGAGCAGTACTAGTCGAAGATCTCCGGCACGGGTTCGGTGGCCTCCCCGGGCCTGCGCTGCGAAAGTTTCAGGAACGCAAGCCAGCTTACGAGTCCCAGGGACATCAGCGTCACCATTCCGACGGCGAGCAAGCGCGTGTCGTGGGAGACCGCGGGCGAGATCAGGCCGGCCGTCACCACGTTCACCATCCCCGAGACGAAGCCCTGCAGCGAGGCCGCCATGCCGCGCCGCGTGGGGAAGAGGTCCAGCGTGATCAGGGTGACCGACGGCATCGCCATCGCGAATCCGATTCCGTAGACCATGATCGGGATCACCGCCCACGGAAGGCTGGGCGGCAGCAGCAGCGCGTAGGCGAGATTCGCGAGCGCGGCGGTGGCCATGAATCCGTAGGCGCGCTTCACTGTCTGGGCCGGCGCGTATTTTCCCGCGGCGCGCCCCGACAACTGCGAGCCCGTCATGATCCCCGCGATCATGGGCATGAAGAGCCACGCGTACTGCTGCGGGCCGAGATGCAGGTGCACGCCGAGGAACACGGGCGCCGAGACGATGTAGAGGAAGAACGCGTTGAAGTTGAATCCCACCACGAGCGAGAGCAGCAGGAAGCGCCGGTGGATGCCCACTTCCTCGTAGCCCTTCAGGAGTGCCACCGGATGGAAGGGCTGGCGGTGCGATTCGGGGAGCGTCTCGGGCAGGCGAATCGCGCCGGCGACGACGAGCACCGCGCCCACGGCCGTGAGGAACCAGAAGATGGAGCGCCAGCCGAGGGTCTCGAAGAGCCAGCCGCCGATCACCGGCGCGATCGCCGGAGCGAGGCCGAAGAAGAGCGTCACCATCGACATGAGGCGCTGGGAGTCTTCGGCGCCGTAGAGGTCGCGGATCATCGCGCGCCCCACCACCATGCCGGCGCCGACCGAGAGTCCCTGCACGACGCGCCACAGGATCAACCCATCCACGCTCGAACAGAGCGCCGCGCCGAGGGACGCGACCGTGTACACGACGAGCGCGGCGAGAATGACGGGCCTGCGGCCGAAGCTGTCGGAGAGCGCGCCGTGGAAGAGGAACATCAGCCCGAAGGCGAAGAGGTACGCCGAGAGCGTCTGCTGGATCTCGAGCGTCGAGGCCGACAGCGACTCCTGGATTCCGGCGAACGCGGGCAGGTAGGCGTCGATGGAGAACGGGCCCAGTGTAGCGAGCGCGGCGAGCATCGCCGCGAAGGCCCATCGATATCGGCGCGTGAGGTGATGTGCTTCGGTCAAGCTCCCATTCTACGGTGCCTCGACAGCGAATCCTCCGTCGTCGTCGAGGGTGAGCGGGCAATGGGCCGTGGCGTCCATCCACGCGCACGTGCGCTCGAGGCCGCCGAACGAATACAGGTGAATGCCGAAGGGCCCGGCGCCTGCCACGTTCGCGCGCGCGATGGCGCGGACCATGCGCTCGGGCCCGCGCTCGGCGACGAGGCCGGCGAAGGAGGCAGGGCGCGCGCCCAGCGCGCGGATCGAAGCGCCCGCGCCGCAGCGCAGCGCGTACTTGAATAGCGTCGAGAGTCGCGCCGGCCCCGCGAGGCCCGCCACGATCTTCGCGTGTCCGTCCAGGGCGCGTAGCTCGCGAGCCCACGACAGGAACGGCTCCGCCTCGAAGAAGAATTGCGTGAGGAACGTGAGCTCGACGCCGGCGCGCGAGGCCCACTCGATCTTCTCGCGCTCGGCGCGGCGAAGGTGGGCGGCGGCGACTCGCGGATGTCCTTCCGGATGCGCCGCCACGGAGACTTCCCGGATGCCATGGCGCTCGAGCACGCCGCTTCGCATCACGTCCAGCGCTTGCCCGTAAGGGCCGGCCGGTGCCGCGCGATCGCCCGCGATGAGCAGCATGCGCCGCACTTTCGCCTTCGAGACGAGTTGCGCGGCGAGATCCTCGAGCGCCGCCGCGTCGGCGATCTCGCGGGCGGGAATGTGCGGAACGGGTTCGAGGCCGGCGGCGCGAACGGCGGCGCATGCCGAGATCGTTTCGCGCCACGATTGGCCCGGGATGAAGCTCACGTAGATGCGCGTTCCTGCGCGAAGGAATGTGAGGCACGCCTCGACATCCGGGGCGTTGTGCCACGTCATCTCGACGGAGGCGTCGCGCGCGAGCGCGGCGATCGCCACCGCCTCGGCGGAGCGGGCGCGCCCGAGGCTAGCCGGCGAACCGGTGGCGGGAGATGACGAACGATTCATTCTGGAACCACAGCCCGCCGTGCTGCTGCAGCACGTCGCGCGTGGCTTCGAGGTACTTGCGATTGCTCATCACGGCCTCGAGGCGCTCGTCCTCGATCTGCGCCACGTAGATCGCCGCGTTCCACGCCGCCATCAGCGTCGAGGTGCCGATCGAGGAGCTGATCTCCGAGGGCAGCGTGTGCATTCGATAGCGGAAGCGCGCGCGTTGATCGGAGTAGGCGTTGAAGTTGAGCTCCCTCGCATCGGAGCCCAGGGCGTGCTTGCACGCCTTGAGCAGCTCGTGGCGATCCATCTGGAAAGGATTCTCGCCGGGCCACACGCGCTGGATGATCTCCAGGCCCGGATCGCCGCCGCACGAATGGATGCCGACGAGGCGCCCGCCGGGGCCCAGCGCGCGGGCGAGCGGCGCGATCACCTTGTTCGCCTTGAATTGCACCGGCGCGCGGGCCCGGTAAGGCTGCGAGGCGATGACCAGATCGAAGTCGGCCCGCACGGCGCCGTGCTTCGGCCGCACGCTGTCCAGCAGCAGCCGGTGGTCGTCGCGATAGATGGTGAGCACGACCGGGCGCTCGTACACGGGATTCCCGGAGGTCTTGCTGATGCGCGCGGTCCAGTTTTCCGAGAGGAAGCCCTGCAGGTCGGTGATCTGGCGCTCGAATTGTCCCGCGGTGTTGCCCTTCAATGCCAGCTCGTGCCACACGAGGCCGCTCGCCGCGGCGATCGAGTTGGGCCTCAGCCACGGCGCTTCCGAGTAGTACATGTTCGTCATCACGAGGACCGTGGATGGATGCTCGTTGAAGCGGTCGGGCATCTTCTCCAACGCGAGGCGCACGTCCTCGAGGCTGATCTCCTTGCCGACGATGTAGAAGGGCACGGCGGGGAAGCGGTCGTGCATCGAGCGCATGAGGCGCGTCAACACCGTGCCGTCGCCCGTGCCCGCGTCGAACACGCGAAGCGCCGGCGGCTGCGGACGAAGGTTCGCGAGCTCCGCCTCGATGCGCTGCGCGACGACCCATTTCTCCGTGCAGGTGTTCACGAAGAGCAGGTACTTCTGCCGGTTGTCGTAGAAGCGGAAGCGCGCGTGGGGATCGGACTGCGGCGCGACCTTCGGCGGGGAATCGCCGGCGGGCGGCGCCGGCGCGATCGAGCGCGCCGTTGCGCGCGGCGTTGCCTCGAGTCCGCGGTCGGCGAGTGTGGCCGCGATGAATGCGTCGATGCGATCGACGGTCTGCGTCGTGATGCGGCCGCCTACGCGAAGGCGTGGAACCAGCTTTCCGTCGTTGGCGACGTGGCGTCCGAAGGTGCTCTCGGCCATGCCCACCGCCTGGCAGAACGACGCGATCTCGGCGAGCAGCCGGTCGTTGTTCGCGCGGCGGCTGCGCGTCGGGAGCGCGGGCTTCTGCAGCGCTTGGTTCATGGGACTCCTCCGTGAGGCCATTTAAGCAGCCCAACTCTGCCCAAGACAAGTGTGGGCTGAATTGTGGGCTATGGCCCAATCCGAAGGCCCCGGTATCGAAGGGCTTCGGCCATGTGGGCGACGCCGACGGCGTTCACGGCGTCCAGGTCGGCGATGGTCCGCGCGACGCGAAGCACGCGGAAGTAACCGCGCGCCGACATCGCGAGCCGTGAGGCGGCCTGCTCGAGCAGGCACCGCGCGGCGGAGGTCGGGGCACAGAGCTTTTCCAATCTCGCGCCCTCGAGCCGCTCGTTCGCCATGCCCTGCCTCGCGACCTGGAGCGATCGCGCGCGCACGACCCGCTCGCGCACCGTAGCCGACGATTCACCGGGCGGTCCCCGCGCGAGGTCCTCGAGTGCGAGCGCGGGCACTTCCACCTGCAGGTCGATTCGATCGAGGAGCGGCCCCGAGATGCGGCCGCGATACCTCGCGACGATGTCGGGCGAACACGTGCACGGCTGCTTCGGATGGCCGAGGTATCCGCAAGGGCACGGATTCATCGCGGCGACCAGATGGAAGCGCGCGGGGAAATCCGCCTGCCGCGCGGCCCGCGAGATCGTGATGCGTCCCGACTCCATCGGCTCGCGCAGTACCTCGAGCACATGCCGGCTGAATTCCGGAAGCTCATCGAGGAAGAGGACGCCGTGGTGCGCGAGGGAGATCTCGCCGGGGCGCGGCGGCGAGCCGCCTCCCACCAAGGCGGCGGCCGACGCGGTGTGGTGCGGAGATCGCATGGCGCGCTCGCCGAACTTCTCCGGAGAGAACTTGCCGAGCGCGAGGCTCTGGATGGCGGCAGCTTCGAGCGCCTCGTCCAACGTCATCGCGGGAAGGATCCCGGGCAATCGCGCCGCGAGCATCGTCTTGCCGGTGCCTGGGGGGCCCAGCATCAATAAGGAGTGGCGGCCCGCGGCAGCGATCTCGAGGGCGCGGCGCGCGCCGTGCTGCCCGCGAACCTCCGCGAGGTCCGCGCAGCGAGGTTCGCGCATCACGACCTCGTGCTGTTGCTGCGCGAGCGGTTCCTTGCCGGCGAGGTGCGCGCAGACGGCGAGCAGCGACCGCGCCCCGAAGA
>JBAQKF010000010.1:0-41748 GCA_049300695.1 Usitatibacter sp. | reverse complement strand
CCCCCGCCCTCTGCCGACTGGGCGCTCTTCCTCGACATCGACGGCACGCTGCTCGATTACGCGCCCCACTTCCAGGCGGTGCGGGCGGGTCCGGTCGTGCAGCAATTGCTCGGGCGCCTCCTGGGGGCCTCGGGCGGCGCCCTCGCCCTCGTGAGCGGGCGCTCGGTCGAGGACATCGACCGGCTCTTCGCCCCGCTGCGCCTGCCGCTCGCCGGCCAGCACGGGACCGAGCGGCGTGCGGCCGACGGCACGATCCACCGGCACACGCCGCCCCTCGACCGGCTGGGCGAGGCGGCCGCGGAAATGGTCAGGCTCACGGCCGCCCATTCGGCGCTCGCGTTCGAGAACAAGGGCATGACGCTCGCGATGCATTACCGCCGCGCCCCGGAGCTGCACGACGAGGTGGCCGCCGGCATGCGGCGAATCGCCGCAAGGGCGGGCGAGGACTTCGAGCTGCAGGCGGGAAAGTTCGTCTTCGAGCTGAAGCCCAGCGGCAAGAACAAGGGCGGCGCGATCGCCGAATTCCTCGCCGAGGCGCCATTCGCGGGACGCACGCCGGTGTTCATCGGCGACGACCTCACGGACGAGGACGGCTTCGCCGTCGTGAATCGCGCGCGCGGACATTCGGTGAAGGTGGGCCCCGGCGAGACGTGCGCGCCCTGGCGCCTGGCCGATCCCGCGGCGGTTCGCGCGTGGCTGGCCGATTGGGCGAACAACGTTTCGCGCGAGGCCGGCGCGCATCCATGAACCTCGATCTCGGAGTCATCGGCAACGCCGCGGTCTCCGCCCTGGTCGATGCTCGTGGCGACATCGTGTGGTGTTGCCTGCCGCGCCCCGATAGCGACGCGATGTTCTGTTCGCTGCTTCAGCCCGCCGGCGAGGGTCTCGGCTCGTTCGCGATCGAGCTGGAGGGCCTCGCGGGAGGCGAGCAGGAGTACGTCGCGAACACACCGGTGCTGGTCACGCGCCTGCATGACGCGAGCGGCGGAGCCATCGAGATCACGGACTTCGCCCCGCGTTTCCGCCAGTTCGGGCGCCTTTTCTGTCCGGGTCAACTGGTGCGCACCGTGAAACCGGTCGCGGGCAGTCCGCGAATTCGCGTGCGCCTGCGTCCGGCGGCCGGATATGGAAGCGCGCCGGCCGAGCGCGTGGCGGGCTCCAGCCATGTGCGCTATGCGGGCGCCGGCGGCTATGTCCTGCGCGCGACGACCGATTGCTCCGTCACCGCGCTCGTCGAGGAGACGGCCTTCGTGCTGCGCGCTCCCATCGCCTTCCTGCTGGGCCCGGACGAGACGCTCCAGGGAAGCCCGGCGGAAGTGGCGCGCCGTTTCCTCGAGAGCACCATCGAGTACTGGCACGCCTGGGTCCGCGACCTGTCGATCCCCTTCGAATGGCAGGACGAGATCATCCGGGCGGCGATCACCCTCAAGCTCGCGACCCACGACGACACCGGCGCGGTGCTGGCGGCGCTGACGACGTCGATTCCCGAGGCGCCCTCGAGCGGGCGCAACTGGGATTACCGCTACTGCTGGCTGCGCGACGCTTACTTCGTGGTGAGCGCGCTCAATCGCCTGAACGCGACGCGGACGATGGAGCGCTACCTCGGCTACATCATCAACATCTGCGCCGAAGCCGGTGGCGCGCTGCAGCCGGTGTATCGCCTGAGCGGGGCGCGCGAGATCGACGAGCGCGACGTGAGCTCGCTCGCGGGCTACCGGGGGATGGGCCCCGTGCGAGTAGGCAACCAGGCGTGGCGCCAGGTGCAGAACGACGTGTATGGATCGGCGGTCCTCGCCGCCACCCACTCGTTCTTCGACCATCGCCTGCGCTCGGTGGGCAACGAAGGCCTCTTCCGCCAGCTTGAACGCCTGGGCGAAGCGGCGGTGGCGTGCCATGCCACGCCGGATGCCGGACTGTGGGAGCTGCGCGGAAACGCCCACGTGCACACGTTCTCGAGCGTCATGTGCTGGGCGGCCTGCGACCGCCTCGCGAAGATCGCGGCGCGCCTCGGCTTGGCCGACCGGACGGCGCACTGGCGCGGACAGGCCGATGCGATCCACGCGGTCACCGCCGTGCATGCCTGGAACGAGAAGCGCTCGAGCTTCGTCGCCACCTTCGGCGGCGAGTCCCTCGACGCGAGCCTGCTGCTGCTCGCCGAGCTGGGCTTCGTCCGCGCCGACGACCCGCGCTTCGCCGGGACCGTCGCCGCGATCGAGCGCGACCTGCGCCGCGGCGATTTCGTCTTCCGGTACGCCGGGGCTGACGATTTCGGCGTGCCGTCCAACGCGTTCATCGTCTGCACCTTCTGGTACATCGACGCGATCGCCTCGCTCGGGCGCCGCGAGGAGGCACGCGCGCTCTTCGAGGCGACGCTCGCGCGACGCAATCGCCTGGGCCTGTTCTCCGAGCACATCGACCCGGCCACGGGAGAGCTCTGGGGGAACTATCCGCAGACCTACAGCATGGTGGGAATGATCCACTCGGCCACGCGCCTGAGCATCGCGTGGGAAGACGCGTTCTAGCAGAGCGCGCACCGGCGCGTGCTAAGATTTTCGGACTCGGACCCTTCGGAGGAAAACATGACGCGCAAGACCGGATTTTCAATGAGCGTCGCGATCGCATCGTTGGCCGCCACGGCGGCCTTCGCCACCTGTGACCACTGTGGCACGGTGGTCGACGTGCAGACGGTCCAGCAGAAGGGACAATCGAGCGGCGGCGGCGCAGTGCTGGGCGGCATCGTGGGCGGCGTGATCGGCCACCAGGTCGGCAGTGGGCGCGGCAACACGGTCGCGACCGTCGCGGGCGCGGCCGGCGGCGCCTACGCGGGCAACGAGATCGAGAAGAACAAGAACACGACGACGACTTACGTCGTGAAGCTCAAGATGGACGACGGCGCCGACCGCACGTTCAACTACTCGCAGCCCACGAGCTTCCGCGTCGGCGACAAGATCAAGATCATCGACAAGAAGCTGGTCCGCCAATAAGGGCTAGCGCTCGTCCCAGGGAACGAGCGACGTGATCTTCAGCACGTCGCCCGTCGCCTTGTCGATGAACACGGTGAGGTCGTTCTTCCCCGATCGCATCGGCACGAAACGCAGGTCGTCTTCCGCGCGCCCCGTGGCCGCGATCGCAGCCACGATGTCGGCGCCGCGCTGCGGGTTGCGCTTTCGCAGCGTAGACAGCGGCAGCCCCGCCACCTTCACGAAGGTCCGCACCTCGTCGTAGGGCACGTAGTACTTCGGGTAGTACTCAGCGTCCACGCCGCCGAATCCCGAGATCATGACCTTGAACTGCTCGTCGGGATTCTTGGGGAGCTTCACGCCGACGAACTTCGGCCCCGTCCACGACAGGTTGTCATAGCCCTTCGCGTGCCCCTCCTCCAGGGCCCCGGGCGGGAAGCCGTTGGCGCGCACGATCGCGAAGCGGTCCACGACGAATGCGATGTACACGGGCCGCGCCTCGAACATGACCGAGATGCCGTAGATGAGCGCGCTCAACTGCACGATCGCGATGCACACGAGGTCGAACCGCAGGCCCCACTTGCCGGGCTTGAAGATGACGAGGGTGATGAGCGGGCCGACCGTCACGTCGACGCAGACGATGAGGACAAAGAGCTCCTTGCCGCCCGCCCCGTCGAAGAGGACGCCGGGATACCAGTAGAAATAGATGGCGAGGAAGACCGCGAGCGCGATCGTCGCGCTCAGGCTGAGGTGGATGAGGGCGGCGCGAATGCGTGGAGCCATCGTTCCCTAGGCAGCCACCTTCGCTGCGAGGTCGTGTTCGGTCGCGGCGGTCACCTTCACGCGCAGGATGTCGCCGGGCCTGGCGCCCTGCGCTCCCGCTACGCGAACGATGCCGTCGATTTCCGGCGCATCCGCCGCGCTTCGCGCCACCGCCTTCGTGCCGGCGATCTCGTCGACAATCACGTCGAGCGTGCGGCCGACCTTGCGCGCGAGCTTGGCCGCGCTCACTTTCGCCTGGGCTTGCATGAAACGGGCACGCCGTTCTTCCTTCACGTGTTCCGGCAACTCGCCCGCAAGTTCGTTCGCTGCCGCGCCCTCGACGGGCGAGTAGGCGAAGCAGCCCACGCGATCGAGTTCGGCTTCGCCGATGAACTCGAGCAATTGTTCGAACTCCGCATCGGTCTCGCCCGGAAATCCCACGATGAACGTGGAGCGCACCGTGATATCGGGACACGCCTCGCGCCAGGCGCGGATGCGCTCGAGGTTCTTCTCGCTGGAGGCCGGCCGCTTCATGAGCTTCAGGATCCGCGGGCTCGCGTGCTGGAAGGGCACGTCGAGGTAGGGAAGGATCCTGCCCTCGGCCATGAGCGGGATCACCTCGTCCACGTGCGGATACGGATAGACGTAGTGCAGGCGCACCCAGACACCGAGCTCACCCAGCGCCTGGCAAAGCTCGGTCATGCGCGTGCGAAGCGGCCTTCCGCCCCAGAACCCGGTCCGGTACTTCACGTCGACGCCGTAGGCGCTCGTGTCCTGGGAGATCACGAGAAGCTCCTTCACGCCCGCCTTCACGAGCGTCTCGGCTTCCTTCATCACGTCGCCCACCGGCCGGCTCACCAGGTCGCCGCGCATGGACGGAATGATGCAGAACGTGCAGCGATGATTGCAGCCTTCGGAAATCTTGAGATACGCATAGTGCCTGGGCGTGAGCTTGATCCCCTGCGGCGGCACGAGATCCACGAAGGGATCGTGCGGCTTGGGCAGGTGCGCGTGCACCACGGCCATGACTTCCTGGGTGGCGTGCGGCCCCGTCACGGCGAGCACGCGCGGATGGACCTTGCGAACCGCGTCGCCGCCTTCCTTCGCGCCGAGGCAACCGGTCACGATCACCTTGCCGTTCTCGGCGAGCGCTTCGCCGATCGCATCGAGCGATTCCTGCACCGCCGAGTCGATGAAGCCGCAGGTGTTCACGACCACGAGGTCGGAGCCTTCGTACGTGGGCGCGATGTCGTAGCCCTCGGCGCGCAACTGCGTGAGGATCGATTCGCTGTCGACGAGCGCCTTGGGACAACCCAGGGAGACGAACCCCACGCGTGGGGGGGCTCCGGGACACGCGCGGGACGCGGGACGCGCCATGGCCTTGCCGTTACTTGCGCTGCCGCGCCTTGCGCGGCGCGGGCTTCGGCCTCACGGCCTTCGCGCGAGGCTTTTCAGGCGCGGCATCGCCCGGCGCATTCGGGTACGGGAATCCGGAGAAGAGCTTGAGCGCCTGGTTGCGAAGCTCCTCCTGCATGTCGATCACGGCCTTGGCGCCCTTCTCGAGATAGCCGCCCATCACGTTGGGAATCTGCTGGCCCGGCGTCATGAGCTGCGACCACGCGTCGGTGGGCACCTTCGGCAGCTCGCCGTAGAGCGTCTGGGCCTGCTCCTGGAAGCGCTTCTGCGCCTCGTGGAACGCGTGGATCGAGCGCTCGAGGTACGAGCCCATGAGCCCCTGCATCGCGTGCCCGTAGTAGCGGATGATGTTCGCGAGCATGTCCGTCGAGAACATCGGCACGCCGCCCGATTCCTCCTCGAGGATGATCTGCAGCAGGATCGCGCGCGTGAGGTCCTCGCCGGTCTTCGCATCCACCACGTGGAAGTCCTTGTAGCCGAGGACCAGGTCCTTCACTTCGGCGAGCGTGATGTAGGCCGAGGTCTCCGTGTCATAGAGACGGCGGTTGGGGTATTTCTTGATGACTCGGGGTGCGGCCATGAGGGTTCCCGTGGGTTGCTGCGCTACATCAAATCCGGCATGTGCAGGAGGTGCAGCCTACCCCGAAGCGCCGGTTCAAGTACTTCATTTTATTACATTTTAGGAATCCGTTGCACCGCGGCCGCCGGGTTCTGGTGCGATGCACCAAATTTTCCTTGACAGGGCCCCTTCGGCCTTCCTAGAATTGAATTGTTGCGGCGCACCATCCCCGGAGTGACGGGGGAAGCGCCCGAACCTGCCCAAGGAATATACGACATGCGGACCCCAGACAATCCTTTCACCGACATCGCCAACGCGACGATGGAATCGGCCGCGCGCTTCACGAAGATCTCCATGGACGGCGCCGAGCGCGCCATCGGCCTGCAGTTGGAGTACGCCAAGGGAACGCTCAGCCGCGCGACCCGCGAGGCGCTCGCCATCTCCCGCGCGAAGGACGTGCAGGAGTTCCTGGCCCTTCGCACGAAGATGACCGAGAGCACGCTCGAGGGCCTGATGGGCTACTCGCGCAGCCTCTACGAAGTCGCCGCCGAAACGCAATCGGAATTCGGCAAGCTCGCCGAGGAGCGCATGAGCTCCTTCCAGCAGGCGGTCACCGAATCCGTCGACCAGGCGGCGAAGTCCGCACCCGCCGGCAGCGACGTCGCCGTCGCCGCGATCAAATCCTCGCTCGCCGCCACGACCGCCGCGTTCGACACCTTCTCCAAGGCCGCCAAGCACGCGGCGAGCCTCGCCGACGCGGGCATCCGCACCGCCGGCGCCAAGCCGCGGAAGAAGTAGCGCGGCGCCATCCCTTTCAAGGCTCCTCCTCCTTTATCGCAATTGGATAAAGGTTCGAACCCCAGGCTCAAACCTGGGGTTTTTTTTGGTGCTGGGGCATTAAAGGGGTCAGAGCCCTTTATGTGAGAAAAGGGCTCTGACCCCTTTGGAACAAAAGGACAAACAAAATGAAAAGAGTAGCCCTGGTAACGGGCGGTGTCGGCGGGATCGGCACCGCGATCTGCAAGCGCCTCGCGCACGACGGCCATGACGTCGTCGCCAACTATGCGGTCCCCGGCAGCGAGGCCAAGTGGCGCCAGGCCATGGACCGCGCCGGACTGAACGGCAGCGTCTCGCTCGCCTTCGGCGACGTCTCCGATTTCGACGCGATGGGCGAGATGGTGAAGAAGATCACCGCGACCCATGGCCCCGTGGAGATCCTGGTGAATTGCGCGGGAATCACACGCGACTCCACGTTCCGCAAGATGACGCCGGACCAGTGGCACGCGGTGATCTCCACGAACCTGGACAGCGTCTTCAACGTGACGCGCCATGTGATCGACGCGATGGTCGAGCGTGGCTGGGGCCGCGTCATCAATATCTCGTCGGTGAACGCGACCCGCGGCCAGTTCGGCCAGACCAATTACGCCGCCGCGAAGGCCGGCATCCTCGGATTCACGAAGTCGCTCGCCCAGGAAGTCGTCAAGAAAGGCGTGACCGTGAATGCGATCTCGCCGGGTTACGTGCAGACCGAGATGGTGATGGCCATCCGCGAAGACATGCGCCAGAAGATCATCTCGGAGATTCCCGCCGGCCGCCTCGCCATGCCCGAGGAGATCGCCGACGCGATCGCCTTCCTCGCCTCGGAGAGCGCCTCCTACATCACCGGAACCAACCTCTCGGTGAATGGCGGGTTGCACATGTACGCGTGACGGCCTACGCGGCGCGTGGAAGGACGCCGCTGCCCGCCTGCTTGATGCCATACATGGCGGCATCGGCCGCCTTGACGAGGCCGTCGGCATCCCCGGCGTCCGCCGGATACACCGCGATTCCGATGCTGCTGCCGATGTGGACACCGAGCTTGCGGGGGCCGAGCTGAAAGGTCGCCGAAAGCGCGGCAGCGATCTTGCCCGCGACGCCGTCGGCATCTTCGCGCTTGGTGATGTCGAGCAGGATCACGGCGAATTCGTCGCCCCCGATACGGGCCACCGTGTCGGATTCGCGCACCTGGTGACGGATCCTCTCTGCAACGCCCTTGAGGAGCTCGTCGCCAACTGTGTGCCCCAGGGTGTCATTGACGGGCTTGAACTTGTTCAAGTCGAGGTAGAGCAGCGCGAATTGCCGGGTGTTGCGCTTGGCAAGGCTGATGGCCTGCTGCAGCCGATCGTTGAACAGCAGCCGGTTCGGCAGGCCCGTGAGGCTGTCGTGATGCGCGAGATGCTGGATGCGTTCCTCGCCCAGCTTGTGCTTCGTGATGTCGGTGATCACGGAAAAGCAGCCCATGAACTTTTCCTGCTCACCGATGTGGGGCAGCACCTTGATCTCGAGAAAGCGCGATTCGTCATTCGGGAGCCTGTGCGTGCTCCCGTACGTCACCGGATATCCCTGGCGCACCTGGGCAAAATGCTCTTCGAGCTCCCGGTACATCTCGTCTCCCAGGATGACGCGGGCGTCCAGCCCGACCATCTCCTCGGGGGCAAGGCCAAAGAACTCGGCAAACACCTTGTTGGCGAAACTGCAGCGCAGGTTCTCGTCCCAGGAGACTGTCATGGCGGGAATGTTGTCGGTGAAGAGCCGCAGCTGCTGCTCGCTGGTCCGCACGGATTGTTCCGAACGCTTGCGGGCGGTGATGTCCGTGCCGACCCCGCGGTAGCCCGTGAAAGCGCCCCGGGCATCGAAGACCGGATCCCCGCTGATCGAAAGATGCAGCTCGGCTCCGTCGAACGCGCGGCGCGAGAGCTGGAAATCACGAAACGGCAGATGGGCGTCGAGCGCCGCGCGGTGCGCTTGCCAACCCGCGTCGCCGGGCGACAGGTGGGGCATCTCCCAGCGGCGTTGGCCCACCTGCGCACGCTCGCGAAACACGGACAAGGTATTCAATTGCTCCGCGGCGAAGCCGTCATTCGTGAGCCGATGCTCGGAGTCGCTCGTCCAATAAAAGTCCGAGGACATTTCAGTCAGGCTGCGGAGGTTCGCCTCGCTTTCGCGCATCCGGAGCCTGAGTGTATTGATCTGCCGGCCGATGATCGTGTAACACGGCAGGAATCCGGCGAGCCCGAGCCAGCCCATCCATTCGCTCGGCACATCGTGGATCGCAGACGGTCGCCAATGCATCAGGAGATTGATGACCAGGGCGTATGCGGCCAGCGTGTAGAGGGTGACCAGGGTGAATTGCCGGGTCGTGAGGCGAAAGATCCCGAACAGGAACACGATGAAACAGCCGAACAACGCGGTCTCGCGGCCATCGTTCATATGGTAGATGACGAACATCAGGATCGTGATCGCGGCGAGGATCTGGAAACGGGTCATGCTGGGATCCGGGAAGCGAAGGTTGAACCCTGAGCGGATCACCCAATACAGACCCAGGTTGACCACGACAAATGCCCCGGCCGCCTCAAGCACTGCCGACGCGGGAAGCACGCCGAACGCGCACGCGATCGCAACCAGTACGGTCGCCAGGACGTAGCTCCACGAGGCGGCCCCGAAGCGGCGCAAGCGAAGGGCCTGCTTGAAATCGAGCCCGGGCGGAATCAGGATGCGGGCGAGATTCACAGGAATCGGGCCTCGAAGATCTCGACCGGCACCGGCTTGCTGAAGAGGAATCCCTGCATCTCGTCGCAGCTCAGCAACCGGAGCAGGCGCGATTGCTCCTCTGTCTCCACGCCCTCGGCCACCACGTTGAGCTTGAGCGAGTGCGCGAGGCTGATGATGGTGGACACGAGGGCCAATCCTTCCGGCGCTGCCGTCATGCTGCTCACGAACGAGCGGTCGACCTTCAGCGTGTCCACGGGAAGCCTGGCGAGATAGCTGAGCGACGAGAAGCCGGTGCCGAAGTCGTCGATGGCGATCGTGATGCCCAGGGCGCGAATTGCCTGCAGGCCCGCGATGCTCTGGTGGATGTTCTCCATGATCACGCCCTCCGTGATCTCCAGCTCCAGCCCGGCCGCCGCATTCGCGTCGATGGCGATCAACTGCCGCAATTCGTCGATGAAGCCGTGCTCGCGTAACTGCGATGGCGATACGTTCACCGCGACTCGCACCGCCGGCAGGCCCATGGCGCGCCAGCGCAGGAAGTCTTCGATGGCCTTGCGCAACGCCCAGCGCCCGACGTCGTGGATGAGGCCGGTCTCTTCCAGGATGGGGATGAACCGTCCCGGCGGCACGAGCCCCGTCCGGGGATTGTTCCAGCGGATCAATGCCTCGGCACCCGTGACCTTGCCGCTCGCGAGGTTCACCTTCGGCTGGTAATGAAGGACGAATTCCTCGTTATCGAGCGCGTGGCGCAGCTGGTTCTCCAGCGAGAGATTGCCGACGACCGTTTCGTTCATCTTCTGCGTGTAGAACAGGTATCGATCGCCGCTTGCCTTGGCCTTCTTGAGCGCGGCCTCCGCGTTCCTGAACAGGACCTCGGCGCTGGCACCGTCATCCGGGAACACGGCGACCCCGGATTTGGCGGAGATTCGGAATACGGCGTCGTTCAGGCGGAACGGATGCTCCTGGAACGCCTGCGTCGTCCTCTCGAGAAGGCGCGCGACGTCCCCGGCCCTCTTCAAATCCGGCACCACCACGGCAAAATGGTCGCCGCCCACGCGGGCCACCAGGTTGGCGTCCCCCATGTCGGCCGTGATCCATTCCGCCACCTGCTTCAACAACGCATCGCCGGATAACTGGCCCAGGCTGTCGTTGATGTTCTTGAAGCGCTCCAGGTCGATCAGGACCACCGCGAGCTTGTGTCCGCCGCTCACGGCGCTGCGCATGTACTGCGTGACCCGCTCGAGGAAGAGAGTGCGGTTCGCAAGGCCGGTGAGCGCATCGTAGAAGGCGAGGTAGTCGAGGCGCTCCTGCTTGCGGATGTGATCGATCGCGAAGGCGATGTCTCCGGCGAGCTCCTCCAGCAGCCGCATCTCCTCGACATCGAAGAACTCCATGTCCGACGAGTACAAGGCGAATATTCCGACCGCCTCGCTTCCGACGATCAGGGGAAGGACGGCGAACGAATGGATGCCACTCGCTTCCATCGCGCCCTTCAACAGGCGAGGGCGGCTGTCATCGAAGTTGTTCACGATCACCGGCTTCATGCTTCCCACCGACTCTCCGGCGCGGCCGACACCCTGTGGGTTGTTTTCGAACAGCGCGGCGGGAGCGGATTTGAGGAAACTGATCGCATCGCCCGCGGTGCCAACAGGCTTGATGATGCCGGCCTCCTTGTCGACGATACCGACCCAGGCGGCGCGAAATGCGCCATGCTCGACCGCGATCCGGCAGGCTTCACTGAACAGCTCGTCCCGGTCGCGCACCCTGACGATGAGGGTATTGATGCCGCTCAGCACCGCGTACACGCGGTTCAGGCGCTTGATCCTGACTTCGGCTCGCCTCTGCTCGGTGATGTCTTCGCCGATACTGGCCGTTCCGATCACATCTCCGGCGCCCGATTTCAGCACCGAATTGTTCCAGCGAAAGAGCCGGCGCTCGCCGGAACGAGTGAGGATCTCGTCCTCTCGATGCCATGCTTCGGGCAGGTTGTTGAGAAGAGCCGCGAAGACATCCTTCAGGTGGGCGTTCTCGGGCGGAATGAACATCTCGAGCCAGTTTCGCCCCATGACTTCCTCGCGACGCCACCCGGTCAGGCGAAGCAGGTAGTCGTTGCAGTACGTGATTCGTGCGTCGCGGTCCAGCATCACTGAAGCGAGCTCCACATTCCGGAGCAGGTCGCTGAAGCGGCGTTCACTCTCGCGCAATTGCTCCTCGCCCTGTCTTTCGGCCGTCACGTCCAGGTGCATGACGATGGCGCCGATGCGACGCTCTTGAGCCAGGGGGCTCACCATCAGCCGGAACCAGCGCTGTTGCTCTTTGGAATGACAGGGATACTCGATCGAGAAGGTCGTTGCCCGCCCACCCAGCACCGAACGAATGCCTTGGGCGACGTGGTGGGCCCCGGGCGAGCTGCCGCCTTGCGCACGGTCGCACGCCTCCAGGTAGTTGAGGCCGATCCCGTAGGCCGGGTCCAGGATCTCATTCGCGCTTCCGAACTGCCTCCATGCGTCGTTCACCGAGAGGATCACTCCCCGGGTGTCGAGCAATGCGATGCATGCCGGAAGCGCGTTGAGGATGGCGGCTTGCTTGGCCGCTTCGCTGTGGCGCAGTTCCTCCTGGGCACGACGCAACATGAACGTCCGGCCTTCACGGTCGGCCACGGAATCCACCTCGCCCGCAGTGAGTTCCTCCAGGCGCTGGCCGGTCTGGTGCAGCGTCGCGATCAGAGCGGAGACTTCATCGCTCATTTCCAATGACGGCGGTGGAGGACGAGCAATCATGCAGCGACCGCCTCCAGCCCGAGGGCCTGCAACACGGGCACGACCTGGCTCAGGGTGCCGACGATCTTTCGCACCGGCGAAGGCGAGAACTTCACGAGGGTGGGCGTGAGGAAGATTCCGTCCGCCAGCGCGCGCTTCGGTTCCCGGAACACGTCCACGACTTCGATCTCGTGCCGGCCCGCCAGGTGATTCCGGCAAAACGCATTCAGGTTGACGATCGCCTGCTCAGAGTTCTGCGTGGTGTCCGCGACGTAGATCCGGAACTTGAACTTGGTGGGGTGGCTCATCGCGCCCCCGCCTTGCGCGCCGCGATGGCGATATCGGCCCCGCGCAACTCCCGAATGCGCTTGTGGCCGCGCGAAACATCTCCCTCGTGGCTCTGCGTGGTGACGGCCAGCAACGCCTTCTCGACATGCTTCGCCTCGAGCTCGACCTGCAGGGACCTCACTCGCACCTCGAGCTCGGCTTCTTCGGCATCGAGCTTCACGCGCTTGAGCCTGCCGGCGACTTCGGTGACTTCGCTCGCGATGCGCTCGGCGCTTTCCTTTTCCCAGCGCATCGTGCCCATCAGCACCTCGCCGCCCGCCGTGTACGTATCGGCCAGGGTCACGCCCTCGTTGCTGAGGACCAGCTCGCGGACCTGGTTCGAATGCGGCGTGCCGCGGGACTTGATGATGGACACGCCGCGGTTGCGCTCACCCGCCTGCATCAAGTAGTTGAGGTGGATCCAGGTGTCCGCGAGCGTCGAGATCTGCAGTGACGAGCCGCCCTCGGTCTGGCTGGACATCTCGTCGAGGAGGCTCGTGCAGACGAGGGTGATGTTGTTGGCCTTCGTCCAGTCGGTCAGGCGTTCCGCCACGCTGTGGGCGTTCGAATCGCTTCTGGACCGGGACCAGGTGGACATGGGATCGATCACGAGGCAACGGGCCTTGTGCTCGGTCGCCAGTGTCTTGATGCGTACGAGGTAGGTCTCGGCGCTCCCGGTGATGGTGCGGGCCGACGCCAGGCGCAACATCCCGTTCTTCTTGTGACGGCCCAGGTCGATTCCCACGGAACCCAGATCGCGGACCACCTCGTTCGAGTCCGAATCGAAGCTCACGAACAGGGTGCGCTCGCCGCGCCGGCAAGCCGCCTCGGCGAACGCGCCCGCGAGCGTCGTCTTCGCCGTGCCGGGAAAACCGGTGATCAGTACGCTGGCGCCGCGGTAGAAACCGCCACCGAGCATGGTGTCGAGCCGCTTCACGCCGCTGGAGACGCGCTCCTTGCTCACCCACGCCGTCGAGCGTGTCGCGGTGCGCGTGGAGTCGACCTCGAGCCCCGTCGCGCCGATCAGGAACGGCGATTCATTCTCGTCGAATGCCGAGCCGCGATATTTCTGGACGCGCAGGTTACGCTGCGACACGCCGGCGACGACACTGTGATTGAGGATCACCGCGCAGTCGACCATGAATTGCATGAAGCCGAAAGGCTGCAAGCTCGAGCTCGCCTCGTCTCCACCGGCCTTGGCCGTGATGAGGCCCGTGAGCCCGCACGCCAGCAGCCACTCGTGCAACCTGTAGATCTCCCGCCTCTTCGTCGCCGCGTCGGGCAGCAGCGCCAGGACGACATCGAGGGCGTCGAACACGATCCGCTTCGCGCCCATCTCCTCGGTCTTGGCCTGGAGGGCCGCGAGCATCCCGCTCAGGTCGAAGCTCCCCGACTGCACCATCTCGGGCTTCGGCTGGGCGTCCATGAAGAACACCTTCTTGTGCCGCATCGTCGCCAGGTTCCAGCCGAAGCTCTCCGCGTTGGCCACGATGCGCTTCGAGGACTCCTCGAACGCGACAAAGATTCCCGGCTCCTTGCAGTGTTGGGCGCCGTGCACCAGGAACTGCAGCGAGAGGATCGTCTTGCCGGAGCCCGGCCCACCCACGAGCAGCGTCGTGCGGCCGCGCGGCAAGCCTCCTCCGGTGATCTCGTCGAAGCCGGGGATTCCAGTGGGCGCCTTGTTTGGCGACTTCAATTGCGCGGAGCGGTTGGGCTTCATGGGGATCCCGTACGAAGGTTGCCGACATTGGAAGAGCCCTCGACGTGGAACCGGACCCTGTTCTGCCTGTCTCCCGGCACCGACTCGATGTGGATGCTGAAGCTGCCTTGGTCCCAAGCGTCCGCCATCATCCAGTTGGCGAGCCGCAGGAGAGCATTGTCCGAACGGGCCGCCGTTTCTTCACCGGCCCGTTCCGCGGCACGGGCCAGCGGCTCGGTGGTCGTGACTTCGCCATAGGACTTCGTGATGATCTCGGTGAGGTCGCCGTGAGCCGCCATGACGGGATCGACCTTGAGGCCCGTGAATTGCTCGAGCTCCTGCAGCGCTTCCCACGAAAGAGGATTCTCGATGGCGACCGCGATCCTCGTCTGTGTGCGGTACAACGGCATCGCCATGTACCTGTGGGCGAGTTGGGGAGAGATCGCCTCGACGGCACGCGCGTCGCACGGGAATGTCGCAAGGTTCACGGAGGGCACGCCGAGCTGCTCGGCGAGGACGCGACGAACCTCTTCACGCGTCACCGCACCGCTCTCGACCAGGATCTCACCCAGGAGCTTGCGCCGGTCGCCTGCCTGCATCGCGAGCGCGGCGTCGCGCTGCTGCGCGGTGATGAGGTTCTCCTGGACCAGCGCGTCTCCCAGTCTCAGGTGGGACATGGTCTTGCGACGCACCAGGGCGCTGTCGAGCTGTTCGCGCGTTTCGCTTCGGGACGTTTCGATGACCGACATGGGAATTCCTCAGGATGTTGACGTTGCGTCTTGCGAGTCATCGCCCAGGCTCACGAGGCGATTTCGCGCCGCGTAGAGGACGAGTCCCGCGATATCGTGGATTCCCAGCCGCTCCATGAGCGCGGAGCGGTGGGTCTCGATTGTCTTCACGCTCACTTCCAGCACGAACGCGATCTCCTTCGTGCTCTTGCCTTCGGCGACCATCTGGAGGATCTCGCGCTGGCGCGGAGTGAGCGAGTCGATCGACGACTTGCCCTGCCCGGCGCCTTCGACCATCCCGGCAACGAGATGCCCGGAAACCCTGGAGCTGATGTAGTTCTCGCCGCGCATGATGGCCTCGATCGCCATCCTGAGTTCCAACGGTGCCGAATCCTTGACGAGGTAGCCCGAGGCCCCGGCCTTGAGGGCACGGCGGACGAAATCTTCGGTCGTATGCATCGACAGGATCAGTACGCGCGTTTCGGGCACCGCGGCCCGGATCTGTGCGGTGGCCTCGATGCCGTTCAGTTCCTTCATGGAAATGTCCATGACGACAAGGTCGGGCTTTTCCGCCTTGGCGATGGCGACCGCGTCGCGACCGTTGTTCGTCTCCGCGATCGTGGTCACGCCCTCGATCTCCTTCAGCAGCGCGCGGATCCCTCCAAGGATGAGCGCGTGGTCGTCGGCGAGCACGATGCGGATGGGTTTCATGGCCCGACCAAAGGAAATGAGGCGCTCACCGTAGTGCCTGCGCCCGGCGCGCTGCGCACCGTCAATCGCCCGCCTGCGAGCTGCGCCCGCTCCTCCATCCCGATAAGGCCCATGCTTCCGGATCGGATCACGCGAAGGCGTGCGGCGTCCTCGTCGAACCCGACGCCGTCATCGCGGACGATGAGCTTCAGCAGGGACCCGTCGGACTCGACGCTGATCTCGATCCCGCTCGCCTTGGCATGCCGCGTCGCATTGTTGAGCGCTTCCTGGACGATGCGATAGCACGCGCTCTCGACCGGCGCAGGCGGGCGGGGGCCGAGGCCCGTGAACTTGCAAGCGATAGTCAATCCGGACGCGGTGCCCTGGCGCTGCGCGAGCCACTCCAGCGCTTCCTGAAGCCCCAACTGATCGAGCTGCGGCGGGCGCAGCTCCATCGCGAGCAGGCGCAATTTCTCCAGGGCTTGCTCGGCGGCTTCCAGGCATCCTGAGACCAGAGTGCCCTGGTCCGCGACCGAGGCGGTGGCAATGCGGTGCAAGCCGATCTTCAAGGCTCCCAAGGTCTGCCCGATGTCGTCGTGCAATTCGCGTGAGATCGCGCGCCGCTCTTCTTCTTGAACGGCGAGCAGCCGCTTGGAGATCGTCTGCAGGCGCTTGTTGGCGTGCTCCAGCGCTGTGCGGCTCAAGGCCTGGTCGGTGACGTCCTCATATGAAATGACAGTGGCCTCGCCGCTGCCTTCCAGCGGCACCGCACGGGCGACATGCCAGCGCGTCCCCAGCCCCGTCTTGACCTCGTATTCCATCGAGAATGCGCCCTTCTCGCGCGCGATGACTTCCCGCAGGCCTTCCGACAGCGCGCCTGCGAACGCGTCGCCGCACTCCTCGGCATCCTTCAGCGCCTGCAAGTAATTGGCGCCGCTCGCCGCGTGGCCGAGCCGCATTGATGCGCGAGCGTTCTCGAATTCGGCCCATGCCTTGTTGACGGCGACGATGATCCCGTTGCGGTCCACCAGCGCCACGCGCGACAGGAGCGAATTCAGGATGCCGCGCCGTGTGGCTTCGCTCTCGCGCAAAGCCTCCTGGGCCTTGATCTTTTCGCGGCTGGCATTGCTGCGATCCACCGCGGATTCGATCGCCTTGGAAAGGCGGCCCAGGTCGCGCTTGGGCAGGTAGTCGCTTGCGCCATTCTGCATGGCGACCACCGCCGCGGTCTCGTTCACGTGGTGCGAAACGATGATGAATGGCAGGTTCAGGTTGCTCGCGCGAGTGATCTGGAGCGCACGCTCCGCGCTGAAGTTGGGCAACTCGTAGTCGCAGAGGACGACATCCGGCTCACAGGCCGCGAGCTGCGCCGTGTAGTCCGCCTCGGTTTCCACGCGCGTGATCGCGAAGGACCCGCTGGCCCCATCGAGGGCGAAACGAAGCAGCTCCGCGTCCTCCGGAGAGTCCTCGACGTGCAACAGGCGGTAGGAAGGGGACATGGAAATCCGTTCAGCAGAAGGGAAGCTTGCGCCCGCGGAGGTGTTTCCGCAGTAGGGCCTTTCCCGGGAACGGGACTCCAAAAGCCCTAGGGCTTGCAACTGTTACTCTGGGGAGCCTTTCCCGCCCGCGCGTGTTAAGAACGCCCGGGCCACGCGACTGTCAAAATCAGGTAGTCAATGCCCAGTCGATCGATGAGTACCGATTCTGGCCCTATTTTGTCCAGCCCGTTGCCGGACTCGCGTTTGCGGGACCTGCTCGAGGCGCTGCCCGACGCGATCGTGCTTGTGAATCCAGCGGGACGCATCGCATATTCCAACTCACGGGCCGACGGCCTTTTCGGCTATTCCCGCGGCGGGCTCCAGGGCGAGTCGGCCGATTCGCTCCTGCCCGACCGATATCGCCGCGACCATGTCGCGGATCTGTCGGGATACTTCGATCAACCGCGCACACGCTCACTCGGAATCGGGACGGAGCTTTGCTGCGTGCGCCACGACGGAACCGAATTCCCCGTCGAGATCAACCTGATCCCCCTCGACACCGAGGAAGGCATCCTCGTGATGAGCATGATTCGCGACATCACCGAGCGCAAACGATTCGAGCACGCGTTGAATGAAAAGAACACCGAGCTCGAAGCGGCCAACAAGGAGCTCGAAGCCTTCGACTACTCGATTGCCCACGACTTGCGCGCGCCGCTGAACCGCATCGAAGGCTTCACGGCCATGCTGGCTCAACAATACGGCGAGAGGCTCGACCCGCGCGGCCAGGAGCTGCTGCAGCACATCGCGGAGGCTGGGCGAAGCATGGACCAGCTCGTGGGAGACCTCCTCACGCTATCCACCATAACCCGGGGTACGTTGGGGCGCCGGATGGTCGACATGAGCGCGCTCGCCCATTCGATCGTCACGGCCCTGCGCAAGTCCGAGCCGGCGCGCGACGTACGTTTCGACGCGCCTGCGGGCATCACCGTCCGTGCCGACCCGGGATTGCTGCGCGTAGTGCTCGAAAACCTGCTCGGCAACGCGTGGAAGTTCACCAGGCTGCGCGCGCAGGCACACATCGAGATGGGCTGCCTTGCGAGCGGCGGCGAGCATGTCTACTTCGTGCGCGACAACGGCGCCGGTTTCGACCTCGCGAACGCCGGGAGACTCTTCAGGCCCTTCCAGCGGCTGCACTCGGACCGCGACTTCGAGGGCACGGGCATTGGCCTCGCGACGGTGCAGCGCGTCGTCGCGCGCCACGGCGGCCGCGTGTGGGCCGAAGCAATTCTCGGCCAGGGAGCAACTTTCTTCTTCACCTTGTCGGCCTAGCCGTCCACGCTCCTGGGGTATTTCGCAGCACGGCACTCGGTTCTCCCCGATAGGGTTCCGGAGCCCGCAGGGCCAGGATCGTCCGTGATGAAACCCTGGCGCATGCCCGCGAAGGCGAGCCCCTATGTTGCCGCGCTGAGCACGGGGCTCCTGATCGCCATGATGATCGCCACGATGTCGCTCACCGCATTCGAGCGGCAATGGATCGTGTTCCTCAGTGGCGCGCTCGCCGCGGCCGTGTTCGCCTTCGTGAGCCGCGCGACCGGTTCGCGCTGGACCATCGCGAGGCGCACGTCCCAGCTGAATTCGGTGCGCGCCAAGCTCGCCACCGAGTCGCGGCTGCTCGCCGTTGCGGAAAGGGAGCTCGCGCGCCTGGGCACCTATCAACAATTCGCCGATGTCGCGATGCCCGCGATGCTGGCGTACGTCGATACCGCCGGCATCGTCCGCTACCACAACCATGCGTATGCGAGTTGGGTAGACCTGCCCGCTTCGGTGATCGACGGCCGGCCGCTGGAGCAGAGCCTGGGTCGCACGATCGATTCCGGGGTCGAGACGCATCTCATGGATGCGTTGCAGGGCAAGGAGGTGCGCTATGAGCGCGCGCAGGAGAGCGCGAGTGGGCTGGCGTCCCGCCTCTTCGTCCAATACCTGCCGCGCTTCGGCGATGGCGGCAAGGTGAATGGCGTCTTCGCGATCATCACCGACATCACTCCGGCAGAGGACCTGAAGGCCCTGGCCGCCAGCTCCATCGAGGCAGATGCGCCGACAGACGTCGCCGCCCGTCTCGTAGAAGCGTTGGAACGCGACGAATTCCGCTTGTACTCCCAATCCATCGTCGCGCTGGGTGCGGCCGGCGAGGGTGCCTCGTTCTGCGAAGTCCTGCTGCGCCTGAAGGAGGAGGAAGACAATCTCCTTCCCCCCGGCAGCTTCCTGCCCATCGCCGAAGAACATGGCCTCATGCCGCAAGTCGACCAGTGGGTCGTGCGTCACGTGCTACACGTCGCCGTGGAGGAATGCCGCGGCGGCGATCCCGTCTATTTCGTCAATGTCGCCGCGTCGACTGTCGCCGATGGGACGCTCGCCGAATTCGTAGGCAAGGAGCTCGCCGCCAGCGCGCTCGATGGCGGGATCCTCTGTTTCGAATTCCCCGAACCCGACGTCCTCGCCAATCCACGCGGCTATCGCGACCTGATCACCGCGCTCGAGGGCAGCAAGTGCCGATTCGCGATCAGCGGATTCGGGCGCAAGCCCGCTTCGCTCCAGTTCTTCAGGAAGCTCAACGTGAACTACCTCAAGCTGGACGGCGGAATCGTCCTAGGCGTGTTGCGGGACCCGGCCGAGCTCGCAAGAGTGAAAGCGATCAACCAAGCCGCGCACGCGGCCGGAATGCAAGTCGTCGCCCAGTGCGTGGAGAACGAGGCGACACGCGTGGCGTTGCACGGCGTCGGAACCGATTTCGTCCAGGGCTTCGGGATCGCCATGCCGCGGCCCATGGCCCGCTTGCAGGGATGATCGCTCACGCGAGCGGCTTGTACCGTCTCACCCAATCGAGGAATTCGCCGGCATCCATCGGCCTCGCGACGAAGTAGCCCTGCGCGAGCGGGCACTCGAGCTCGCGCAACAGGTCCCATTGGGCCTGGGTCTCGATGCCTTCGGCAACTGCGTCGATCCCCAGCTTGCGGGCCATCTCGAGACTCGACTCGAGCACCGCGCGGCTCGATGGCTCCGTGATCGCATTCCTCACGAAGGACTGGTCGATCTTGAGCTCGGTGAACGGCACGCGGGAAAGCCGCTGCATGGACGAGTAGCCGGTCCCGTAGTCGTCGATCGAAAGGCCGAAGCCCATCATCCGCAGTCGCGAGAGATTCTCCAGCGCATGCCCCGGATCGCTCGCCGCCACGCTCTCGGTCACCTCGAAGATCACGTGATCGGGATCGAGGCGCTCCGACTGCACGACCGAATGCATTCGAGCGGCAACCGACACGTCGGAGAGCGATGCCTGCGACAGGTTGACCGAGACGGTTGCGTCAGTCCCAGCGCTCTGCCACAGGCGGCAATGATGGGCGGCCGCACGCAGCACGACCCTCGTGAGCTCCTCGATGAGCCCGCCCGACTCGAGCGACTCGATGAACGAAGCCGGGCCGATGATGCCCTTTTGCGGATGGCGCCAGCGCGCATTGGCCTCTGCTCCCACGACCCGCCGCGATCCCATCTGGACCTTGGGCTGGAAGAAGGCCTCGAACTCGCCGCGCTCGAGGCCCTTCGCGATTTCGCCGGAACTGAACACGAGGTCCACCCGCTCGAGATGTTCGTTCGGGTCCGAATGCAGCGACACGACCTCCTCGAGCTTCTTCGCCGTCACGGGCTTCTCGATGGCGCCCAGGAGCTTCACGCCGTAGGCGTGCGCCATGGTTCCCACGCTCGAGATGAGCTGCGGATCGAGGCCGCTCACGACGATGAGGGAGACGTGACGCCAGTTCTCGCCGAGGTGCCGGATGAATTCCATCCCGTCCATTCCCGGCATGTCCAGGTCGGTGATGATGATATCGACGGGCGGATCGAGGTCGGCGAGCAGGGCGAGCGCGGCCTGCCCGTCGGTCGCGGAAAGCACCTGGGTCGCGCCGAGCGTCTGCAACAGGCTCGCGAGCATCCAGCGCTGGAAGCTGTGGTCCTCGACGACGAGAAACCGGAGCGACTGGATGCTCATGGGTCCAGCGATTCCAGGAAGGCATTCACACGCGCGAGCTCGGCTTCGAGCTGCAACATCGCCGCGGTGAGCTGAGGCCAATTGTCATCCTGGGCCGCTTTCTCGATTCGCTCCGCGAGCGCGGCGAACCCGAGCGCTCCCATCATGCGGGATGCACCCTTAATCCGGTGCGCGGTTTCGTTGGTGGCGGCTCCATCGCGATCCGCCACGCTCGCTCTCAAGTTCGCCATGTCCTGGTCATTGACGTGCCGGAACAGGTCGGCGAGCGTGCGCTGCGGTGTGTTGCTCTCGCGCGAAAGGTTCGCCAGGACGGTGGCGTCCACGGCACTTCCCGCCATTGGCGCCGAGACCGGACCCGCCACCGGCAGCCATTGAGCGAGCTTTCGCGCCACGTCGCGTAGCGCCAGGGGCTTGGCGAGATAGTCGTCCATGCCGACCGCGAAGCACTTGTCCGCCTCGTCGGCAAGCGCATTGGCGGTGCAGGCGATCACCGGAGTGTGCTTGCGCCCCATGTGGCGCTCGGTGTCCCGCATCCTCTTCACCATCTCGTAACCGTCGAGCACGGGCATGTGGCAGTCGGCCAGGACAATGCCATAGCGACCCGACTGCCACTTTTCGAGTCCTTCGAGGCCATCCTTCGCGGTCTCCACCGCATAGCCCAGCGCGGCCACCTGCCGCTTGAGCACCAGGCGATTGATGTCGTGATCGTCGACGATCAGCACCAGGGTGCCCTCCGACACCGCCTGCTCGACGCTGGGAGCAGGCCGCTGCTCGAGCGTGAGGTGTCCTTCATCGATCGGGGCGTCCTTGGCGCCATCGGGCAACTGTCCCGGATCGGCCAGGGGCAGGGTCATGTCCAGGTGCATGGTCGTTCCCTTGTTCGGCACGCTCTCCATCGTGATCACACCGCCCATGAGGTCCGCCAACCGGCGGCAGATCGACAATCCAAGGCCCGTGCCGCCGAAGCGACGGTTGCTCCTCGCGTCGACCTGGGTAAACGGCTCGAACAATTGCTTCTGGTCATTGGAGGCGATACCGATGCCCGTGTCGGCAACCGAAAATCGGATCACATTGTCGTTGGTCCGCCCCTCGAGGAGATCGGCGCGGACTTCCACATACCCCGCGGCGGTGAACTTGATGGCGTTGCTGACGAAGTTGTTGAGGACCTGCTGCAGCCGTTGCGGATCCACCCAGACCGCGGGGCCGATCCGCTCGTCGACGGCCATGGACAACGTCAAGCCCTTGCTGCTGGCCGCCCCGGAGAAAAGGCTGATTGTGTTGTGAATCACCGCCGCCACCGAGGCGACTTCATTTCGAATCGTGAGCCGGCCGGCCTCGATCTTGGAATAGTCGAGTATGTCGTTGATGATGCGCACCAGCATCCGGCCCGACTGGCGAACGACCTCGACTGTCGTGCGCTGTTCCCTGTCGAGCGTCGTGAGGCTGAGCAGCTCGAGCATGCCCAGGATCCCGTTCAATGGCGTGCGTATCTCATGGCTCATGGTGGCGAGAAAGGCGCTCTTGGCGCGCTCGGCCGTCTCGAGCTCGACGTTCTTCACCAGCAATTCATGCTCGATGCGCACTCGTTCCGAAATGTCCCGGATCGCGGAAGACACCAGCGTGCCGGATTCCGTCGCGATCGGACTCAAGGTAATCTCGACGGGAAATTCGCCGCCGTCCTTGCGCTGGCCGTAGAGTTCCGGTCCTTCTCCCAACCCCCGGCTCCGGGCCTGGGTGAAGAAAACGTCACGGTTTCGCGGATGGTTTTCGCGGAAGCGATGCGGTATCAGGACCTCGACCTTGCGGCCCAGCAGTTCTTCGCGCCGGTAGCCGAACAATTGCTCGGTCCGCGAATTGACCAGGACGATCTCGCCGCGGCTATCGACGATCACCATCGCATCGGGCGCGGATTCCAGCAGGTCCCGGAACTTCTGCTCGGCGCGCTTGCGCTCGGTGACGTCGCGGACCGCGCTCAGGGTGAGCATGCCCTCGTCGGACTGCAGCGGGCTCAGGCTGATCTCGATCGAAAACTCGGAGCCGTCCCTGCGCAGGCCGTAGAGCTCCACCCCGGCGCCCATTTGGCGGCGCCGCGGTCGGGCAAAGTAGTCGGAGCGATGGCCTACATGGCCCGAGCGGAATCGCGGCGGCAGCAGGACTTCGATCGCCTGCCCCACCAACTCGCCGCCGTCATAGCCGAAGAGGCGCTCGGCTTGGGAATTGGCAAGAATGATGCGTCCGGCGGCGTTCACCAACACCATGCCGTCGGGCATCAATTCCAGCAGCTCGCCCGTGCTGCGCAGTGTTTTCAACTGCGCACCTCTGCCTTCGCCAGCATCGCGCATCTCCTTTCGGAGTTACGCAGTTGCCCCTCTAGCGCCTGTCCGTTTCAATACGCTGCCTTGTATTCAACAGCTGATGTCGACGGACACACCTATTGCGGTTGGGCCCTATCATGACCCTTTGGTTCCCGTCGTCAAGGCAGCAGGCGCCGGGCAGCGCGGCAAATCAAGCACCTACTGCATGTGCTGTCCGCCGTTGATGGCGATGTTGGCGCCCGTGAGGAATGCCGCCTCGTCGGAGGCGAGATAGGCGCACAAGCCGGCGACCTCGTCGGGCTTGCCCAGGCGTCCCATGGGAATCTGGGGAATGATCTTCGTGTCGAGCACGTCCTTCGGGATCGCGAGCACCATCTTGGTCCCGATGTATCCCGGCGAGATCGTGTTCACGGTGACGCCCTTCCTCGCGACCTCGTAGGCGAGCGCCTTGGTGAAGCCGTGCATGCCCGCCTTGGCCGCCGAGTAGTTGGTCTGGCCGAACGCGCCCTTCTGGCCGTTCACGCTGGAGACATTGATCACGCGGCCCCAGCCGCGCTCGACCATTCCGTCCACGACGGGCTTGGTCACGTTGAACACGCTGTCCAGGTTGGTCCTGATGACCGCGTCCCAATCGACCTTCGTCATCTTCTTGAAGGTCATGTCGCGCGTGATGCCCGCGTTGTTGATGAGGATATCGATGGGGCCGTGGTCCTTCGCCACCTCGGCGACAGTCTTCTGGCACGAGTCGAAGTCGGACACGTCGCACGGATACGCGAAGAACTTGTGCCCCTGGCCTTCCATCTCCTTCAGCCACTCCTTGTGCTTGGTGTTGCCCGGCGAGTAGGTGACGACCACCTTGATGCCCATCTTCTCGAGCTTCACGCAGATGGCCTCGCCGAGGCCACCCATTCCACCCGTCACCAGCGCGACGCGTTGTGCCATTGTCTCCTCCGTTATCCTTGTCTTACGCGCGTTCCTTCACGTACCTTCCGGGCGCGGGCTCGATCACCTTGTGCCGCCCGTCGCCGAGTCTCTTCCTCGCGGCCACCATCCTGCCGCCGTAGGGCTTCAACCACCGCGACCATTGGGGCCACCAGCTTCCAGGCACCTCCTTCGCGTGTGAGAGCCATTGATCCGCGGTGCCCACGAGGTGATCGTTGGTCCAGTAGCTGCGCTTGTTCTTCGATGCCGGGTTGATCGTGCCGGCGATGTGCCCGGAGGCGCCGAGGATGAACTTCACCTTGCCGCCCAGCGTCTTCGCGCTCTTGTAGCCGCCGCGCCACGGGACGATGTGGTCCTCGCGCGCCGAGAAGACGAACGCCGGCAGCTTGATGCGCTTCAGGCTCACGGGCGTGCCCAACATCTTCAGCGCGTCGGGCTTGCAAAGCTTGTTGTCCTGGTAGGTGTTGCGCAGGTAGTACGCGTACATCGGGCCCGGCAGGTTCGTGGCATCCGCGTTCCAGTAAAGGAGGTCGAACGCGGGCGGCTGCTTGCCCTTCAGATAGTTGTTGACCACGTAGTTCCACACCAGGTCGTTGGCCCTCAAGCTCGAGAACGCTCCGGCGAGCTCCTGGCCCGGCACGAGGCCGCCCTTCTCGAGCTGCTTCTCGCGCTTTTCCACGAAGTTCTCGTCGATGTACACCCGGATTTCGCCGACGTCGGAGAATTCGAGCAGCGTCGCGAGCAGCGTGAGGCTTTCCGCGAAATCCTTCCCCTGCTTCTCGAGCACCGCGAGCGCCGACGCGAGGAGCGTTCCGCCGATGCAGAAACCCAGCGCGTTGATCTTCTCCGTCTTCGAGATGCGCCGAGCTTCCTCGAGCGCGGCGATGAGCTGTGCCACGTAGTCGTCCCAGGTGAGCCGCTCCTGCTTCTTCTTCACGTTGCGCCACGACACCATGAACACCGTGTGCCCCTGCTCCACAGCGTAGCGCACGAGCGAGTTCTCGGGCTGCAGGTCCATGATGTAGAACTTGTTGATGCAGGGCGGCACCATCACCAGCGGCAACTCGTGCACCTTCGCGGTGGCGGGCGCGTACTGGATCAGCTGGATGAGCGGGTTTTCGTAGACCACCGCGCCCTTCGACACGGCGATGTTGCGCCCGACCTCGAAGGCGCTCTCGTCGGTCATGGAGATGCGGCCCTTCTCCAGGTCGCCCAGCAGGTTCTTCATGCCCTCCTGCAGCGTCTCGCCGCCGCTTTCCATCGCGGCCCGGAGCGCCTCGGGATTGGTCATGAGGAAGTTGGACGGCGCCACGGCATCCAGGTACTGGCGCATGAAGAAACGCATGCGTTGCTGGGTCGCCGGGTCGAGCTCGGCCTTCTCGACGGCCTCCATCATCATCTTGGACGTGAGCAGGTAGGAGTCGCGCAGGTACCGGAAAACCGGAAGCTCGTTCCATTCGGGCCCGCTGAACCGCTTGTCGGACACCTCCTCGGGCGCCGCTGCCGCTTCCGGCTGCATCGCGCTCATCCAGAGGTCCATCTGTTCCTGCATGAAGCGGCCCTGCAGTTCGACCAGCGTTTCGGGCTTGGCCGACATCGCGTCGAGCCATGCGCGATACGCGCCGGCGAATCCCTCCATGACCTGTTGCGACGCGCCCTCGCCCGTCATCGACTCGGCGAACTTCTCGTTCGCACGGCGAAGCTCGGCGGCGAGATGCTCTGCGTTGTGCGCGGATTCCGGATTGCGTGGCATGGATGCGGCTCGAAGATCAGCTCTCGGGGAATAATACCGCGTGGATGATCCAGATGCTGCCGATGCCCAGCGCGATGAAGATGACCTGGATCAAAGAATCGCGCGTGCCCGTGCGCTTGTGCAACCCCGGAATGAGGTCGGCCACCGCGACGTAGATCATGCTCGCCGCGGCGAACGCGAGGATCTCGGGGATCCATTCTGACACCGACGAAAGCGCGAAGTACGCGATGACGCCGCCAGCCACCGCCGCAAACCCCGATACCGCATTCCAGAAAAGCGCCTTCCCCTTGCCGAAACCGGAGTGCAGGAGCACGACGAAATCGCCGATCTCCTGCGGGATCTCGTGGGCGATGATCGCGGTGGCCGTCACCACGCCGATGCGCATGTCCGCGAGGAACGCGCCCGCGATGATCACGCCGTCGGTGAAGTTGTGGAACGAATCGCCGAAGATGATCATCCACGCCGTGCGCCCCCCGTCGTGGCCGAGCTCGAGCACGTGCGAGTGCGTTCCGTGCGCGCCCGTGCGGTCGTCGCGCACTTCCTCGTCGTCGTGATGGTGGTGGTGGCGCCAGAGGAGCAGCTTCTCGAGGATGAAGAACACGAGAAGCCCCAGCAGGATGAAGGACGCGGTGCGCCCGGGATTCTTCGACTCCTCGAACAGATGCGGAAGCAGGTCGAGGAAGGCGGCGCCCAGCATCGCGCCCACGGCGTAGCTCACGAGCGTCGAGATCCAGCTCGCGCGGACGTGATAGGCGACAAGGGCCGCGAGGGCCAGCGAGACGACGGTGCCCAGCGTGCATGCGGCGATGATGGCCCAGAGCGTGCTCATGGTGCTCATCCTATGGTGCCTCCATCCAGATGAAGGCGCCCATGCGGCCGCTCGCCTTCGCCCGGCGATAGGAAAAGAAGCGATCGGCGTCGGTGCGCGTGCAGAATCCGCCGCCATGGATGCTCGCCACGCCCGCGCGCTCGAGGCGCCCGCGGGCCAATGCGTAGAGGTCGGCCATGAATTTCCCCGGCGCGTGGGGACGGAATGCCGATGCGGCGCGATCGTCGACCGCGGCGAACGCCTCGCGCACCTCGGGCCCTACTTCGAAGGCCCCGGGCCCGATGGTGGGCCCCATCCAGGCGATCACGTCGCGCGGCGGTACGCCCATGGCGCGCACGGTGTTCTCGATCACGCCCGCCGCCATCCCGCGCCAGCCGGCGTGAGCGACGGCCACGCGCCCGCCATCGGTGGCGGAAAGAAATAGCGGCATGCAGTCGGCCGTCAGCACGACGCCGACGCGGCCCGCGCGCGCCGTCGTGGCCGCGTCGGCGCGCGGCGATTCGTCATCGGCCAGGGTATCGAGATCCGCCACATCAGTACCGTGGACCTGCGCCATCCACCGCGGTTCCGCGGGCAGGAGCGCGCGCACGACCGCGCGATTGCGCGTGACGTTCGCCGGATCGTCGCCGCTCGACGACCCGAGGTTGAGCGACCCGTACTCGCCGGTGCTTACGCCGCCCTCGCGCGTGGTGACGAACGCACGCACGCGCGGCGGCACCGGCCAATCGGGCACGATCCACGAGCGCGGCATCATTTGCGAAGCGCCTCGAGGAGTGCCGCGAAATCCGCGGGCAATGGAGCCTCGAATGCGACCGCCTCGCCCGTGCGGGGATGATCGAACTCGAGCTTCCACGCATGCAGCGCCTGTCGCGGGAACGAGGACTTCGCGCGGCCCGCGTAGACCGGATCGCCCTCGATGGGATGCCTGATCGACACGAGATGCACGCGGATCTGGTGCGTTCGCCCCGTCTCCAGCCGGCATTCGAGCAACGTGTGCGCCGGAAGGGCCTTGCGCACCCGGTAGTGGGTGATGGCGGGTTTGCCGCCGCTGACCACGGCCATGCGCGTGCGGTGCTTCGGGTCGCGGCCGATTGGCGCTTCGATGGTGCCGCCGCGCGCGACCTTGCCGCGCACGAGCGCGAGATAGGTCCGCTTCACCGTGTGCGCCGCGAGCTGCTTCGCGAGCGAGTGCTGCGCGGGCTCGGTCTTCGCGACCACCAGCAGGCCGCTCGTATCCTTGTCGAGGCGATGCACGATGCCGGCGCGCGCCAGTTGCTCGAGGCCGGGCGCATGGTGGAGGAGTGCATTCAGCATCGTCCCGGCCCAGTTTCCGCTGCCCGGATGCACGACCAGTCCCGCGGGCTTGTTCACGACGAGGACGTCGCGGTCCTCGTGGACGATATCGAGCGCGATCGCCTCGGCCCGGAAGGCCGACTCCTCCTGCCGGGGCGCCAGCAACACCTCCACCGCCTCGCCGCTCTTCACCTTGCGCTTGCCCGGGACCTTCGCGCCGTCCACCAGCACGTGCCCCTCGTCGATGAGGCGCGCGAGCCGGCTTCGCGACTCCTCGGGCAGCAGCCGCGCGAGCGCCTGGTCCAGGCGCAGTCCCGCCAGCGCGCCCGGAATCGTGAGGCGAAGCTCCCGGGAACCGGGGGTGGGCGCGGTATAATTCGCGCTTCGCGACTCGGAATTCACCATGGCTCGAAGTGTAACGGCATTGGCGGCGCTCGCACTCTCCCTCGCCCTCGGAGGCTGCAGCCTCTTCGGCAAGGTCATGGACCCGCACAAGGACTGGCAGGCCGCCGACTACTACAAGGCCGCGAAACAGGAATTCGACAACGAGAACTGGGACGCGTCCATCAAGCTCTACGACCAGCTCGAGGCGAAATTCCCCTTCGGCCGCTTCGCGCAGCAGGCGGCGCTCGAAAGCGCCTATGCCTACTACAAGACCGGCGAGACCGCGCAGTGCGTCTCGACGCTGGACAAGTTCATCAAGGCCCACCCGAACCACCCGAACGTCGACTACGCCCTGTACCTGAAGGCGCTCGCCAACTTCAAGGAAGACCTGGGGCCGTTGTCGAAGATGATCAGCCAGGACCTCGCCGACCGCGATCCCAAGGCCGCCCGCGAGTCGTTCGAAGGCTTCAAGGACCTGGTGGCCCGCTATCCGGAAAGCAAGTACGTGGAAGACTCCCGCGAGCGCATGGCCTACCTCGTGGAAGCCCTCGCCCGCCACGAGGTGAACGTCTCCAGGTACTACCTGCAGCGGCGCGCCTACCTCGCCGCCGCCAACCGCGCCCAGGAGACAATCGCGCGCTTCCCGAATTCCCCGACGCGCAAGGAAGCGCTCGACGTCATGATCGAGGCGTACGACCGCATGGGGATGACCGAGCTTCGCGACGACGCGAAGAAGGTGCTTGCGAAGAACTATCCCGCCGATCCGCTCTCCGAGGCCGGCAAGAACCAACAGAAGACCTGGTACAAGCCCTGGACGTATTGGTAGGCGCTACTTCGCGAGCGACGCGAGCAGCTCCGACTGCGCGCATTGCGCCTTCCGGCGGCCGCGCCTGGCGCGCTTGAAGGTCCCGTCGGGCTGCATGTCCCACGCCTGGGTGTTGTCCTCGAGATAGGGCGTGATTCCCTCGCTCACGACGCGGCGCCGCAGCTTCGCGTTGGTGATCGGGAAGCAAAGCTCGATCCGGCGGAAGAAGTTGCGGTCCATCCAGTCGGCGCTCGAAAGGTACACGCGCGTGTGCCCGCCGCCCTTGAACTCGAAGATGCGGGTGTGCTCGAGGAAGCGGCCGATGATCGAGCGCACGCGGATGTTCTCGGACAGCCCCGGCACGCCCGGGCGCAGCGCGCAGACGCCGCGCACCACGAGGTCGATCTTCACCCCGGCCTGCGAAGCCTTGTAGAGCGCCTGGATCACCTGCGGCTCCAAGAGCGCGTTCATCTTCGCGGCAATCCTGGCCGGTCGACCCGACCGGGCAATGCGGGTCTCGTTCTCGATCGCATCGAGCACGCTCTGGTGCAGCGTGAACGGCGCCTGCCACATGTGCTTCAGCTTCGACACCTTGCCCAGGCCCGTGAGCTGCTGGAACACCTCGTTCACGTCGTTGGTGAGTCCCTCGTCGGCCGTGAGGAGGTCCACGTCGGTGTAGAGACGCGCGGTGCGGGGGTGATAGTTGCCGGTGCCCAGGTGCACGTAGCGCACGAGCTTGCCTTCCTCGCGCCTCACCACGAGCGCCATCTTCGCGTGGGTCTTGTGCCCCACGACGCCGTACACCACGTGGGCGCCGACTTCCTCCAGCCGCGCCGCCCAGTTGATGTTGGCCTCCTCGTCGAATCGCGCCATGAGCTCCACGACGACCGTGACTTCCTTGCCGGCGCGCGCCGCGTCGATGAGCGTCTGCATGATCACCGAGTCGGTGCCGGTGCGATACACGGTCTGCTTGATCGCGACGACCCGTGGATCCTTCGCCGCCTGCTGGATGAACTCGATCACCGGCTGGAAGGACTGGAACGGGCGGTGCAGCAACTGGTCGCCCTTGCGGATCGTCTCGAAGATGTCGCGGCCCTTCGCAAGCGCCTTCGGCAGTCCCGGGATGAATGGAGGGTATTCGAGGTCCGGGCGGTTCACCTGCTCCGGGACGCTCATGAGGCGCACGAGGTTCACGGGGCCCGCGCAGGCATAGAGGTCGTCGCCCTCGAGACCGAATTGCGAGAGGAGGAACCGCGTCATGCTCTCGGACATGTTGTCGGCGACCTCGAGGCGCACCGCGTCTCCGAAGTGCCGCTGCGGCAATTCGCCCTGCAGGGCCTTCCTCAGGTCCTTCACTTCCTCTTCCTCGACGAACATCTCGGAGTTGCGCGTCACGCGGAACTGGTAGCAGCCGGTCACGTTCATCCCCGAGAAGAGCTCGCCCACGTGGGCGTGCAGGATCGAGGTGAGGAAGATGAAGTCGCTCGGCCCGTGCGAGACCTTCTTCGGCAGCGGGATCACGCGGGGCAGGATGCGCGGGGCCTGCACGATGGCGGCGCGCGAATCGCGCCCGAAGGCATCGCGCCCTTCCAGCTCCACGGCGAAATTGAGGCTCTTGTTGAAGACGCGCGGGAACGGATGCGACGGATCGAGCCCGATGGGCGTGAGCAACGGCATCATCTCGCGGAAGAAGTACTCGCGAATCCACTCCTGCTGCGAGGGGGTCCACTCGGTGCGGCGCAGGAACCGGATCTTCTCCTTGGCGAGCGCCGGGACCACCTCGTCGTTGAAGAGCCGGTACTGCCGCTCGACGATCCCCTGCGCGCGCGCCGCGACCTGGCGGAACACGGCGAGCGGCTCCATGCCGTCGGGACCGCTCGCGGCCGCGCCCAGCTTGATCTGTTCCTTCAGGCCCGAGACGCGGATCTCGAAGAATTCGTCGAGGTTCGACGAGACGATGCAGAGGAACTTCAGCCGTTCCAGGGGAGGAACGGATTTGTCCTCGGCCTGCGCCAGCACGCGCCGGTTGAATTCGAGGGCCTGCAGTTCCCGGTTGAGGAAATGCTCGTGCGGCAACGAAGCCTTGCTGGAGGTGTCCTTGGTTTTGCGGGCCATGAACCTAGCGAGGCCTTGTGACAATCATGTGTCGAAGGCAGGTGGCATACTTGCGAAGCGATGGAATATAACACTCTCGGAGCGGTGGACCTCGGATCGAACAGCTTCCACCTCGCGGTGGGACGCGTAGTGGAAGACCAGATCTATCCCCTCGATTCCCTCAAGGAAACCGTCCGCCTCGGCAGCGGCCTCACGCCGGACCGCGAGCTCGACAGCCTCGCGCAGGACCGGGCGCTCTCGGCCCTCAAGCGCTTCGCGGAGCGCCTGGCCGGAATGCCGAGGGAAGCGGTGCGAGTGGTCGGCACGAACGCGCTGCGCGTCGCAAAAAATGCGGGGCCGTTCCTGCGGCGCGCCGAGTCGACGCTTGGATTTCCGATCGAGATCATCCCGGGCCGCGAGGAAGCGCGCCTCATCTACCTCGGCGTGGTGCATTCGCTGCCGATGTCGAGCACGAACCGCATGGTGGTCGACATCGGCGGCGGCTCGACTGAATTCATCATCGGCAACAAGATGAGGCCCAAGGCCATGGAGAGCCTCTACATGGGCTGCGTGAGCTACACGACGCGCTACTTCCCCGACGGGCGCATCGACAAGAAGGGACTCCGGCAGGCCGAGCTCGCCGCGCGCGGCCAGGTGCAGACAATCGCCACACGCTTCGAGAAGGAAGGGTGGAAGGAGGCCGTGGGCTCGTCGGGCACGGCGCGCTCCATCGCGGAGATCCTGCTGAAGAACGGGCAATCCGAGCGCGGCATCACGGCGACGGGCCTCGGGTGGCTACGCGAGCAGTTGCTTGAAGCGGGCGACATCCGCAAGCTTTCGATCGCCGGACTTCGCGAAGACCGTATCCCCGTGGTGGCCGGTGGCGTGGCCATCATGTCGGGCGTGTTCTCCGAGCTCTCGCTCAATCGCATGACCGTGGCCGACGGGGCGCTTCGCGACGGCGTTCTCTGGGACCTGCTCGGCCGCGTCCACCATCGGGACATCCGCGACGTGACCGTGGACCAGTTCATGCGGCGCTACCACGTGGACCAGGCGCAGGCGCAGCGCGTGGGACAGCTCGCCGAGACGCTGCTGCGCGGCACCGAGGGCAAGAAGGACGACCTCGCGCCCGTGGCGCCGTTCCTCGGCTGGGCCGTGAAGCTGCACGAGATCGGAATCTCGATCGCGCAGGGCGCCTATCACAAGCACTCGGCCTACATCCTCGCCAACGCCGACATGCCGGGCTTCTCCAAGCAGGAACAAGGATATCTCTCGAACCTGGTGCTCGCGCAACGCGGCAAGCTCGTGAAGATGGGCGCGGCGTTCGACGACGACAAGCGCCTCGCCGCCCTCGCCTTTTGTCTGCGCCTCGCCGTGATCCTCTATCGCAGCCGCAGGACGCTCAAGCTTCCGAAGCTGCGCGTCTCGCGCACCGGCGAAGGCTTCAGGCTCGAGGTCGAAGGCCGCTGGCTCGCCGACCACAGCCTCGTCGCCCTCGCGCTCGACGCGGAACGCGAGCAGTGGGACTCGGTGGGCTTCAAGCTGGAGTTCGTCGAGACCTAGGGTTCCTCGCGACGGCGGTAATCGCCGCGGCTGAAGTATTTCTCCAGCCACACGTAGGCGACGATGAAGAAGTAGCGGCTTCCCATCTCGCGGATCTTCAACTTGGCGGTGCCCGTGCGGCGGTTTCGCCAGGTGATCGGAATCACAGTCCACGTGTAGCCCCTCACGATCGCCTTCAGCGGAAGCTCGACGGTGAGGTTGAAGTGGGGCGAAAGGAACGGGCGACATCCATCGATAGCCGCCATCCGGTATGCCTTGAACGCATTCGTCGTGTCGTTCAGCGGGATCCGGAAGATCACCCGGATGAAGAGGTTCGCGAACCGGTTCAGCCTCAACTTGAACCACGGATAGTCGATCGTCCCTCCCCCGCGGATGAAGCGGCTGCCGAAGACGCAATCCCAGCCTTCGTTCAGCAGCGTCCAGTAACGCGTGACGTCGCGGCAATCGTCGGACTCGTCGGCCATCATCACGACGACGGCGTCGCCCGCGGCGCCGTCGATGCCGTGCACGACGGCGCGCCCGAATCCGTGGGGCGCTTCGTTCTTCAAGGGATGAAGCTCGGCAATCCGCTGCGAGAGATCCTGGAGGATCTCCCAGGTGCGGTCGGTGCTTCCGTCGTCGACGACGAGGATTTCATGGGGCACGCCGTTGATGCGCAGCTCCACGTGAAGGTGCTCCACCGCCGACGCGATGCAGCCTTCCTCGTCGCGCGCGGGAATGACGATCGACAGGAGCTTCAGCGCGGCGGCCGCTTGCGAAGGGGCGGCGCTCACTTCAACGCCTCCAGGTCGCTCCGATGCTCGGCGATCCACGAGGAGAGGTCCGCGACGACCTTCGCCACGCCCCGGCGCGGACGCCACGCGGTGCGCGCGAAGATGCGGCTGCAGTCGCCGATGAAGATGCGCAAGTCCACCGGGCGGTTGGCCGTCGAGGCGGAGATATTGGCCTTGCGGCCCGTGGCCTCTTCGCACAGGCGCGTGAGCTCGAGGAGCGAGGCGCTGTTGTCCACGCCGCCCGCGACGTTGCCGAGCCACCCGTCCCATCGCGAGAAGTCCGCGAGCTGTTCCATCACCAGGTCCGCGAGATCGTCGACGTGGATCACGTCCCTTACCTGTTTTCCGGTGCCGCCATAGCCGATGTACTGCAACGGGCGGCCGAAGAGGTGCGCCTGCACCCACAGCGACACCACGCCCTGCTCCACCTTGCCGAACTGCCACGGCCCCGCGATCGTTCCGCAACGGTTCACGACGCCCTGCAGGCCGAACGAATCGCGATACTCCTCGACCAGCTGCTCGGCCGAGAGCTTGGACCATCCGTAGAGCGAGCGGGCCCCGGCCATGGGCAATGATTCGCTCACGCCGCGCGACGTGATTCCCGCGGCCCCCGTGTCCTTCCACGCGAAGCGGGTCGGTTCCTCGCTCCACTCGTGCGATTCGAGCGTGGCGATGGGATACACGCGGCTGCTCGAAAGGAAGAGGAACCCCGCCTTCCACGCACGGGCGCGTTCGAGGCAGTTGTACGCGCCGACGAGGTTGGTCTGCACGAGGTAGTCGGGCGTGCCGTCGAGGCCCGCAAGCACCGAGGGCTCCGCCGAGCACTCCACCAGGAAATCGAATCCGCCTTCCGGGAAATCTCCGGGATTGCGCACGTCGCCCTTGTGGAAGTCGACCCCGTGACGCTGCAGGCGGGGCAACGTGAGCTCGGAGCCGCGGCGGTGGAGGTTGTCCATCGCGATGATTTTCGCGCTGGCGAACGTCTCGCGCATCCGCACCGCGAGGTTCGAGCCCACGAACCCGGCCCCGCCGGTCACCAGGATCCGCATCAGCGGCGCGCCGACATCGCGGCGTGGATCTCCTGGAAGACGTCGTCCAGGGACTTGGTGATGTCCCACGCGGGATAGTGCGACTTCATCTTGCGAAGGTCGCTGTAGTAGCAGACGTGGTCGCCGTCGCGATTCTTCTCGACGTACTCGAATTGCATCTTCCTGCCCGAGATGGCGGCGATGCGATCGAAGGCCTCGAGGATCGACACGCTGTTGGCCTTGCCGCCGCCCAGGTTGTAGACCTCGCCCGATCGCGGCGCCTCGGCGAAGGCATGGATGAATCGCGCCACATCGAACGAATGGATGTTGTCGCGGACCTGCTTGCCCTTGTAGCCGAAGACCTTGTACGTGCGCCCTTCGACGTTGCACTTGACGAGGTAGGAGAGGAAGCCGTGCAGCTCCACGCCGCTATGATTGGGGCCGGTCAGGCAGCCGCCGCGCAGGCAGCAGGTGTTCATGCCGAAGTAGCGGCCGTATTCCTGCACCATGACGTCGGCCGCGACCTTGGAGGCGCCGAACAGGGAATGCTTGCTGCGGTCGATGCGAAAGGTCTCGGGAATGCCCTCGGCGTATTCCGGATCCGAATAGTCCCAGCGCGTGCCCTGCTCTTCCATCGCGATCTCGTTGGGCGCGTCGCCGTAGACCTTGTTGGTCGACATGTACGCGAACGAGGCATCGCGCGCGTGGCGGCGGGTCGCCTCCAGGAGGTTCAGCGTGCCCACCGCATTGACATCGAAGTCATCGAACGGCCGCGAAGCCGCGAGGTCGTGGCTCGGCTGCGCGGCCGCGTGGACCACGAGCGTGGGACGAAGCGTCGCGACGAGCGAGTCGACAGCGGCGCGATCGCGGATATCGAGTTCGTGGTGGACGAAATTCTCGTGCGCCTCGCCGAGCCGCTGCTGGTTCCAGCGCGTGTCGCCGCCGGGACCGAAGAAGTCCGCGCGCATGTTGTTGTCCACGCCATGGACGTTCCAGCCGCAGCGACAGAAGAAATCCACCACCTCGGAGCCGATGAGACCGGAGGACCCGGTCACGAGCGCCGTCCGCGAACTCTTCTTCAAGCCGCCTCGAGCTCCGTCTTGTAGGCAGATTCGGGCGTCCCGTCCTTCCAGGGCACTGCGACGTCGTAGTCGCGTAGCAGGCAGTCGTCGGGCAGCGTGACGATGGGTGCAAAGTCGCGGTGCGCGATGTACTCGGGCCGCTTGAAGCGCCGGATGTGGTTCGATATCGCGCACAGCGATAGATATACGGACACGCGATTCCACGGCGAGAGGTTCGACGTCGATGCGTGCACGAGGCAGCCGTGGAAGAGGATCATCGACCCGGGCGGGCCCTTCGGCGCCACGATGCCGCCCTGGGCGACGAGCTGCGAGATCGCGTCGTGGTCGATCGTCCAGAGCGGATAGCTCGTCGTGCTGGTGTCGTGCCCCGCCGGAAGCGCGCCCTGCTTGTGGCTTCCAGGGATGAACATGAGCGGGCCGTTGAACTCGTTCACCTCGTCCAGGAAGATCGCGACGTTCATGGCGCGCGCTTCGGGCATGAGGTCGTCGTTCATCCACGTGCCGTAGTCCTGGTGCCACTGCCAAACGTCGCCGTCGAAGGCCATCTTCCCGTTGATCTTGAACTGGTGCATGTACACCGGCTCGTCGAAGAGCTGCACGATGGGATCGATCATGCGCGGATGGCGCGCGAGCCTCGCGAAGGGCTTCGAATAGAGGTGCGCCGCGAAATTGGTGCGCACGGCGTCGCTGCCCTTCTCGCGGACGTTCTCGGGCCGGCGCATCGCGTAGAGGCGCGGCACCTCGTCGGTGAGGGCCTTGATCTCCGCGGGCGAGAAAAGGCCCGGGAAGAAAAGATAACCGTCGCGATCGAACTGGGCGAGTTGCTGGGCAGTGAGCTTCATGGTCCGGCTTCTCCTGTTCGCCAAGGCGCTATTGTGCCTCTTTCAGCCATCCAGGAGCTCCGGGCTCACGACGGCCTTGAGCAGTGTCTCCTGCCCGCCGTCGCGGCTGCGCGAGGCGAACCACCAGATCGATCCCTTGCGCAGCGCGAGCCCTCCGTCCTCGACGCCGAGCAGTTCCGCCGCGACCTCGCCCAACGTGGGCTGGTGGCCCACCACGAGGACGCTCTTCTTCGCATCGGGCCAGCCGGTGGCGCGAATCAGCGCGGCAGGAGTCGTGCCGGTGGCGATCGCCTCGCTCACCTCGTACTTGCGCCCGAGGGGCTTCACCGTCTGCAGTGTCCGCGTCGCGGGACTCACGAGGATGCGCCAGTCGTCGCCGATGCGCGCTTCGAGCCACTGCGCCATGCGCTCGGCCTGCTTGTGCCCCTTGCGGGTGAGCGCGCGAGCCGAGTCGCCACCGGCCGCGGCATCTTCGGCCTCGGCGTGCCTCCAGAGAATGAGTTCCATGGTCCTCCTCAATCGGGCGCGGGCACCGGGACTGCTCGCTTGCCGCGGGTCGTGAGCGCGATGCCGCCCAGGATCAGCGCGATGCCCGCGAGATGGAACGCATGCAGGCGCTCGCCGAGGAAGATCCATGCGAGCAGTGTTCCGAACACGGGCATGAGATGCATGAAGATACCGGCCACGTTCGATCCCACCTCCGCGACGGCGCGATTCCAGAACACATAGGCGACGAATGACGGAAAGACGCCCACGTAGAGCATCGCGCCCATCGTGGCCGGCGTCCATTCGATCCGGCCGCCCATGTAGATCATCTCGTAGGCGACGAGCGGTACCAGAAGCACCGTGCCCACCACGGCACACGAGGCCACCAGCGCGAGGCCGGGAATCTCGGCGGGCTTCATGCGCAGGAAGATTGTGTACGCCGCCCAGAAGGCCACGCCCACGATGAGGATGAGGTCGCCCTTGTTGAGCGACAGGCTCGCGATCACCGAAGGATCGCCGCGCGCAAGGATGGTGAGCACGCCCAGGAGGGAGACCGCGACGCCCAGTCCCTGCATGCGCGTGATCGTGTCGCGATAGATGAGCCATCCCAGGACGATGATCATCACGGGCACGGCGCTGTTCAGCATCACGCCGTTGGTCGTGGTCGTGTATTGCAGGCCCATGTAGGTGAAGACGTTGTACGGGCCTGTGCCCCAGATGCCGAGCCACGCGACCTTCTTCCAGTGGCGGCGGATCGCGGGCCAGCTCTCGGCGAGCTCCTTCCACGCGAAGGGCATCATGGCGAGGACCGCCACGAACCAGCGAATGAACGTGAATGCGAAGGGCGTCACGTGCCCCGCGATGGCGCGGCCGATCACCCAGTTGATCGACCAGAAGAGCACGGTGAGGGTGAGCAGCAGGTAGGGCGAGGCGTGAAACGAATTCGGACGATGCGGCATCGGAAAATTATACTGAAGGGAATGAGCGAGAACCTGGCACCCGCTTCCGCGTGGCGTCCGCTGCGCCTTCCCACGTTTCGCATGCTGTGGCTGGTGTGGCTCGCGTCGAACATCTGCATGTGGATGAACGACGTCACGGCCGCCTGGATCATGACCTCGCTCACGACCTCGCCCACGCTCATCGCGCTGGTGCAGACGGCCTCGTCGTTGCCGGTGTTCCTGCTGGGGCTGCCGAGCGGCGCGCTCGCCGACATCGTGGACCGCCGCCGCTACTTCATGGTGACGCAATTCTGGATCGCGACCAACGCGGCGGTCATCTACGCCGCTTCGCTCGCCGGGATCCTTTCCGCGCCGGTGCTGCTCACGCTCGTCTTCACCAACGGCATCGGGCTTGCGATGCGCTGGCCGGTGTATGCGGCGATCCTTCCCGAGCTCCTGCCGCGCGACGAGTTGCCCGCGGGCCTCGCGCTCAATGCGGTCGCGGTAAACGGGGCCCGCGTCATGGGGCCCCTGGTCGCCGGCGCGATCATCACCTCGGCCGGAAGCGAATACGTCTTCGCGCTGAATTTCGTGGTGTCGATCATCGCGGGCATCGTGCTGTGGCGATGGAAGCGCGAGGTGAAGCCCTCGGTGTTGCCCGGCGAGCGGTTCCTCGGCGCCATGCGGCTGGGGTGGCAATTCGTGCGCGAGTCGCAGCGCCTGCGAAACGCGATCGTGCGCACGGCCGTTTTCTTCCTGCACTCGACCGCACTTCTTGCCCTCATCCCGCTCGTCGCTACGCGCCTGGGCGGCGGCGCCGGCGAGTACACGTTGCTCTTCTCGTGCCTGGGAGTGGGCGCGATCTTCTCGGCGACGCAACTTCCGCGGATGCGGGGAAAGTGGGACCGCGACCAGATCGCCCTGGGCGGTTCAGTCCTGCACGCGGTGGCGACGGCGGCCGTCGCGCTGTCACCGGCCACGTGGCTTGCCGCGCCGGCGATGTTCATGGCCGGCATGGGATGGATCGTGGTCGCGAACTCGGTGACCATCGCAGCGCAGCTGGCACTCCCCGACTGGGTGCGGGCGCGCGGCATGTCGATCTACCAGATGGCGATCATGGGCGGCAGCGCGTTGGGCGCTTTCGTGTGGGGGCGGCTCGCCGAATACACGTCGGTGCCCACGAGCCTCGCGCTCGCCTCCGTGAGCATGCTGGTGACACTCGCCTTCACGAAGCACCTCACGCTGGAGGGCGTGGAGGATCACACGCCCACCCATCCCTTCCCCGAGCCCGTTCCCGCGCGCCACGTGGCCCTCAATGACGGGCCGGTGCTCGTCACGATCGAATACTTCATCGACGAGGATCGCGCCCACGAATTCGACGCGGTAATGGCTGAGACGCGCGGCGCCCGGCTTCGCGCAGGTGCCGTGTCGTGGAGCCTTTTCGAAGATCTCGAGCGGCCCGGGCGCTTCGTCGAGTATTTCGTCTGCGATACGTGGGCTGATTACCTGCGACGCTTCGACCGCTTCACCGCCGCCGACGAGAAGCTCCACGAGCGCCGCCACGCGCTGCACATCGCCGAAGGCCCGCCGAAGATTTCACGCCACGTGGCTCGGCATCCTGTTGCCCGCTAGCGCGGGATTACAGCCATTGAACACAGAGGACACAGAGGAACCACAGAGGAAGGCAAAACCTGATGTGCTTCGTGCCTGCGGTGGATTGGCTACGAACCATTGTGCAAGAGCTTCGACGTCAACCAGCTAGCAACGCTCTGTGGAAAGGTCCGCCATCGGCCAGAAGCAGACATAGCCAGTACGGCGTTTGACCCTTGCCTTCTGGGCCTCCAGAATCCCGCCGAGAGATTGGAGGAAATGTACGAGTGCACCGGGATGTACTAACGGGAAGGTTGGCCCTCGCCGCGCTTACTTTGTATGTCGGCTACGTTTTCGGCCGCTTAACGATAACTGTCTGGTGGCCGGACGACCCCCGTCGAGAGATATTGATCGACGTATGGCGAACTACCTTCATCCTCCTATATGCCTGGCGTTTCCTCGACTGGCATGCTGCCTCTCAACGGGCAGGCGTCTTTCCTCGAGGCCCGTCACCGTTAATCATTGTCCTTATTTGCACAGCGGCGATCTCGTCCGATGCCTCTGGTTGGGAGAACCCGTACGCTTGGCTGTACGCCCTGACAGCGATCTTTCCTGCCGCGCTCGAAGAAATATTCTTCCGAAGCATTCTGCAGCGATACCTCGCCACAAGGATCGGGACAGGCGCAGCAATCGGGGTCGCTTCGATTGTATTTGTCTTGTCTCATTGGGGAATGGGACCCTTGGATGTTCTTCGGATAGTGACGTTATTCTCTTGCGGCGCGGTGTTTGGCGTCATGTACGCGCGAACGGGAAATTTGCTTCTAGTGGTTGGAGTACACGCGTTTGTCGATGTTGCGGCAGCGCTTTGGCCGACCTTTATGAGGATTCCAAGCATTGGGATACTTGTCGCATCCCTCGCCGCTAGCATTGGCGCGGGCTTGTGGTACGACCTTGATAAACGCTCGGAGAGGACTGGCTTGCGCTCCGGAGGCTGACTCGACGTACACTTTCGAGATGTCAGCTATGGGTCGGTAGCCGGCCAATAGCGGACAGTCCCGGTTTGACGAAAAAGGGTGATCCGGACAAGATTCTGTTAACCCTGCACCAACGTCCACACAGATGAGAAGGTCCGCAGCTCTACTCGTTGCCCTGGCCATACAGCCGTGCCTCGCCGAGAGCTACGGCATTCGCGAGGACGAGCCCCACGTAGGGTCTTCCATCCGCCGCAACGTGGTGAGTTGGTATATCCCGCTCGATCGTCGATGGGACGAGATGACTGAAGAACAGAAGACATCCGTCAAGAATTTCTATGAGAAGATCGAACCGGGCGACGAGCCGCCCTTTCCGGCTGAGGGCATGCGCCCTGTGATGGATTTAGTTCGCAAAGCCCAGGCGAAGCTACTGATCAACGAGGACGTCAATATCGTGGTCACCGTAGGGATCGCGGGGGATGTCTTGACGGTGAAGGCCGTTGGGACGCCGGATCCTGACATGACGAAGTTTCTGGCGGGGGTCATGTACCGAACCAAGTTCAAGCCGGCCGTCTGCGGGGGTAAACCGTGCCAAATGGACTTTCCATTTCATTTCGCGTTCAAGATTCGCGATTGAATGTCCGCTCTGGGTCGGTAGGAGACTGCGCCACATGCCATGGCATATTTCGGAAAGTACCGGGAGAGGTAGGTACGCAAATAGGCCGCTCAAGTGGCAGACACAGCGGCGGCGGTATTTCCTGGTGAGCCAATGGCCGAAGCTTCATCCAATCTTGCTCGGGCTGACCATAAAGAGAATTGCGCGAATGGAGATCGACTCGGTCGGCCCGGTCAAGGCGAGACTGCGGGGAAAACGCCTACGGGCCGTGCGCTTGTTTGAAACGAAGTTCGGGCCTAAACCCATCGTTCACGAATACCGGTCATGGCACGCACCGACCGAGTAACGCGAACGTCAGCTATGGGTCGGTATGAAGGTACCCACGTTTTGTAGACACGCCTAGGGCGCATGCTGCGCCGGAAAGGGTGTGCCATGGAACGCAAACCTCGCAAGGCATATACGCGGGAATTCAAGCTCGAGGCGGTTCGGCTGGCTG
>JBAQKF010000009.1:0-25953 GCA_049300695.1 Usitatibacter sp. | reverse complement strand
GGTGATGGCGGTAGTGGCCGCGGCGCTGCGACGCCTGCGTGGCCGACCGCGCCCGGTGCGCCCCAGGCGGCCGCCACGGTTCCCGCGTCGTTCGTCACCGAGCTCACGCGGATGCATCGTGAGATCGATGCGCAGGACGGAATCCCCGGCGAAGGGCTGATGAACGTCGTGCGCCGGATCAAGGCGGCGCCGCAGAGCGCCTCGCTCGGCACCATCGACGCGATGACGATCGACATCGTCGCGATGTTGTTCGACTACATTTTCGAGGATCGGCAGATTCCCGCGAGCGTGAAAGCGCTGCTGGGGCGGCTGCAGATCCCGTTGCTCAAGGTGGCCCTGCTCGACCGGAGCTTCTTCTCGTCGAAGGCCCACCCGGCGCGGCGCCTGCTCGACCTGCTCGCCGAGTCCTCGATCGGTATCGCCGAAGCGGGTGACCGCCAGGCGGCGGCGCTCAAGATGATCGAGGAAGTCGTCGACAAGGTGCTCGAGGAATTCGAGACCGACGTGGCACTCTTCGAGAATCTCGTCGCGAGGGTGGACGCGTTCATCGAAGCGCAGAAGCGCGCGGAGAACGACATCGTCGAAAGGAGCGCCAAGCTGATCGAGGAGCGCGAGCGCGACGAGATCGCGCGCGTGATCGCGGCCCAGGAGATCGCCCGGCGCCTCGAAGCGAGGGCCTGGGTTCCGGCGCCAGTTCGCGACATGCTCGAGGAGGCGTGGGTCGGCGCGCTTGCCTGCGCGCAGCGCACCGAGGGAGAAGGCTCGGCCGCATGGCACGGCGTGCTTCGAACCATGGACGACTTGCTGTGGAGCGTGGAGCCCAAGGCGAACGCGGATGACCGCAAGCGCCTCATCACGATCCTGCCGGCGATGCTGCGGGAGCTGCACGGGGGCATGGAGCGCGCCGCGTTTCCCGAGGACCGCCGTATCGCATTCCTCGGCGCGCTGGTCGATTGCCACGCCCACGCCGTGAAGGCGGGGCTCCGCGGCCTCGCGGCATTGCCCGAGACTCGCAGCGAAGCGCCGAAGAAGGATGCGTCGATCGAGCGCGCCGTGATTCCCGCGGGCGACATCCAGGTCGAGGAGATCCGCCTTCGCGCGCCCCCGGGCGCGTCGTCCGTGCGCAATGTGTTCACGCGCACGGGCGTCTGGACGAACCTCAAGCGCGGCACCTGGGTTGAGTTCGAGGCCCAGGAAAACGTCCCCGCGACGCGCGCGCGCCTCACGTGGATCAGCCCGAACAAGGGCGTCTACCTGTTCACGAATCCGTATTCGGCGAAGACCGCGGTGTCGATCTCGCCCGAGGCGCTTGCCGAGCAGATGAGGCTCGGCTTCGCGCGAGTGATCGACGAGGCGCCGCTCGTGGAACGCGCCGTGGACTCGATGCTGACGAATCTAAGGGAAGCTCAGGGATAGAAGAGCAGCAACTCGTATCCGGTCGCCTTGATTCGGGGAGTGTCGAGGCGAAGCTGGATCGCGAGCTCCGAACCCGGCGCGATGATCTCGCTGCCGTTCACGGGCCGGCCGAGATAGTCGGTCGGCCGCAGCACGCGCCGGATCGCGGCCTGCCCGCTCACGTCCGTGAGCGTGAGCTCGACGTGGGGATACTCCTGCGCCACCGCGGCAAGGTTGCGGATGCGCGCATTCAACGCGATCTCGTTGGGCTTGCCCGGAACCTCGAGAAGCTCCGAGTCCTCGAGCTTCAGCAGGGTTTCCTGGCGCGACCACGGCACCGAGCAGCCCACGGCGCCGCAGATCGACTCCATGTAGGGGCGCAGCACCGGATAGTGTTGCGCGACGGGCCCGCGGTACGCGTACGCGAGCTCGGCCGCGATCATGACGACGAGCAGCGCGGAGCCGAAGGCCCAGGCGCGCGCCGGTGGATCGGGCCGCGGAATCTCGGGCAGCGTGATCGTCGGTTGCGGAATCTCCTTCGGGGCGGGACGAGTGTGCGACGCCGATGGCGGAAGTGGCGTCGAGGGCACGGGCGCGGGTGGCTCCACCAGCGCCGGCGGGGGCTCCGGCGACGAGTCGACGTGGAGCGTCTCGATATCGGGAAGCTCCTCGATGCTCACGGGTTCGACTTCCACCCTCGGCGCAGGAGCGCCCGCCGCGCGTTCCGCCGCTTCGCGCGCCGCGAGGAGCCGCGCGCCCGTGTCGTCGTCGGGGAACCGCTCGAGCGATTCGAATCCGTTGAATACCCGCTGGCATCGCCCGCATCGCACCTGTCCCTGCTTCAAATTCAGCTGCTGCGGCGTCACGCGAAAGCGCGCGCGGCAATGGGAGCAGGTCGTGATCAGCATGGGTTCGGCTCGCCCATGCGGCCCGCGAGCAGCACCCAGCCGGCCTCGCGCGAATCGACGGCGAGGCTCGCCCACGGAGAATAGGCCCGGATCACGTCATCGGCCTGGTCCTCGAGGATTCCCGAGAGCGCGAGCGAGCCGTGGGGCCGGGTATGCGAGGCGAGGATCGGCGCGAGCATGCGCAACGGATTGGCGAGGATGTTTGCGATTGTCACGTGCGCCTGGCCCTTGATCCCGACTTTCGCATCCACGACCGCGAGCGCGACGCCATTTCGGGCGCAATTGTAGCGCGCCGCCTCCAGCGCGAGCGGATCGATGTCCGTCGCGACCGCGCTTGCGGCTCCGAGCTTGAGGGCTGCGATCGCGAGGATGCCCGAGCCGCAGCCGTAATCGATGACCTCGTCGCCGTGGCGAAGGTTTCGCTCGAGCCATGCGAGGCACAGGCGAGTCGTCGGATGGCTCCCCGTGCCGAACGCGGCGCCGGGGTCGAGGACGATGTTCACCGCGCCGGGCTCGGGAGGCTCATGCCACGTGGGAACGATCCACAGGCGCTCGCCCGCGCGGATGGGTTCGAACTGGCGTTGCGTGAGCGCGACCCAGTCCGCGTCCTCGACACGCTCGATTGAAGCTCCGCCAAGGGTCGACAGGGCGCAGGCTTCGAGGGCCTCGCCCGCGGCCCGCGCAGCATCGGCATCTCCCGCGAAGAGCGCGCTCACGCGGCTTCGCGGCCACAGGGCCATGTCGGCGCCCGGTTCCCCGAATACGGCGGTCTCGTCCGGCGTGCCGGCATCCGCATCGGAGAGCTCGGTCGAGATCGCGCCGGCCGCCTCCAGCGCCTCGCACAACGCCTCGGCGTCCTCGCCCGCTACCACCAGCTCGACGCGCTGCCAGCCCATGTCAGGACGCCCGCGCTAGATCGACTTGAGCGCGGCGATCTTTTCCTCGAGATAGTGGATGCTCACGCCGCCGCGGATGAACGCCGCGTCGCTCATGAGCTCCTGGTGCAGCGGGATGTTGGTCTGGATGCCTTCGATCACCATCTCGGACAGTGCCACGCGCATGCGGGCGATGGCCTGCTCGCGCGTGTCGCCATAGGCGATGAGCTTGCCCACGAGCGAGTCGTAGTACGGCGGCACGTAGTAGTTGGCGTAGACGTGCGAGTCGTAGCGGATGCCGGGGCCGCCTGCGACGTGGTACTGCGTGATGCGGCCGGGCGACGGCACGAAGGTGTACGGATTCTCCGCGTTGATGCGGCACTCGATCGCGTGGCCCTTCTTCACCACGTCCTTCTGCCGCAGCTTCAGCTTCATCCCGGCGGCCACGCGGATCTGCTCCTGGACGATGTCCACGCCGGTGATGAGCTCGGTCACCGGGTGCTCCACCTGGACGCGCGTGTTCATCTCGATGAAGTAGAACTCGTCCTTCTCGTAGAGGAACTCGAACGTGCCCGCGCCGCGATAGGCCATCTTGCGGCAGGCCTCGGCGCACTTCTCGCCGATCCGCTCGATGAGGCGGGGCTTCACGTGGGGAGCCGGCGCCTCCTCGATGATCTTCTGGTGGCGCCGCTGCATCGAGCAGTCGCGCTCGCCGAGGTAGATGGCCTGCTTGTGCTCGTCGGCGAGCACCTGGATCTCGATGTGGCGCGGGTTCTCGAGGAATTTCTCGAGATAAACGGTCGGGTTGTTGAACGCGTTCTGCGCCTCGGTGCGCGTCATCGAGACCGCGTTCACCAGCGCGGCCTCGGTGTGGACCACGCGCATGCCGCGCCCGCCACCGCCTCCCGCGGCCTTGATGATCACCGGATAGCCGACGGCCGCCGCGAGCTTGCGGATCTCCTTCGGATCCTCGGGCAGCGCGCCCTCGGAGCCGGGGACGCACGGGATGCCCGCTTTCTTCATCGCCACTTTCGCCGAGATCTTGTCGCCCATCGTGCGGATCGATTCGGCCCTGGGGCCGATGAAGACGAACCCCGAGTTCTCGACCCGCTCGGCGAAGTCGGCGTTCTCGGACAGGAATCCGTAGCCGGGATGGATCGCCTGGGCGTCCGTGACCTCGGCGGCGCTGATGATCGCGGGGATGTTGAGGTAGCTGTCGCGCGAGGGCGCCGGACCGATGCACACCGATTCGTCGGCGAGCATCACGTATTTCGCGTCGGCGTCGGCCTCGGAGTGGACCGCCACGGTCTTGATGCCCATCTCGCGGCAGGCGCGCTGGATGCGAAGCGCGATCTCGCCCCGATTCGCGATCAGGATCTTCTCGAACATTCGGCTCGCGCGGCTATTCGATGAGGAAGAGCGGCTGGCCGTATTCGACGGGCTGGCCGTTCTCCACGAGGATGGCCCTGATCGTTCCCGACGCGTCGGACTCGATCTCGTTCAGCAGCTTCATCGCTTCGATGATGCAGAGCGTCTGGCCCTTGCTCACGGATTGGCCGATCTCGACGAACGAGGGCGCGCCCGGGGAGGGCGCCCGGTAGAAGGTCCCCACCATGGGCGATTTGAGCTGGTGCCCCTTGGCCTCGGGGGCGGCGGGGGCGGCTTCCACGGCCGGGACGGCGGCAGGCATTGCGGCATAGCCCATGGGCTGCATTCCCGGACCCAGGACCATGGGCGCGCCGGCCGCCTGGCGGCTGATGCGGACCTTCTCCTCGCCCTCCGTGATCTCGATCTCGCCGATCCCCGACTCCTGGACCAGGTCGATCAGCTTCTTCAGCTTGCGCAGGTCCATGCTCAAGGCTTGCTCCTAAGCGCGCGCGAGGCCGCCTCCAGGGCGAGCTCGTAGACCATGGGACCCAGGCCCGCGATCACCCCGGCGGCCAGGTCGGAGAAATACGAGTGCTTGCGGAACGGCTCGCGGGCGTGGACGTTGGACAGGTGGACCTCGATGAAGGGAATCCGGACAGCGGCCAGGGCATCCCTCAGGGCGACGCTGGTGTGCGTAAATGCCGCCGGATTGATGATGATGTATGCGGTTTCGTCGCTTTTCGCCGCGTGGATACGCTCGATGAGCGGGGCCTCGGCGTTGCTTTGGAAGGTCATCACCTCGAGCCCGGCCTTCCGTCCCTGCTCTTCCAGGCGGCGGTTGATGGTCTCGAGGGTGTCCTTGCCGTAGTGCTGCGTTTCGCGATCCCCGAGCAGGTTCAAGTTCGGTCCGTGGATCACCAGGATCTTAGGCATGACCGGGGAGTTTGCCGGAACTGGCCGCACGATGTCCAGTTTTGGGCGAACTTGGTGGAAGTCGCCCCAAGCACGGCCGAGGCTACCGCGCAAGAGGGCATGAAATAAGCTTCAGTGGCGAATGCTTACTCGCAAGAATCCCAGATTCTGTGCAGTTATCGGCGTTTCGGCGAAGTTAGCCTCTTTTTGCCACTAGATCCGACAGTCGTTTGTCCAACATATGCTCAGGGTAAGCGCCCACTCGGGTCTCGAGTACGTTGCCTGAGCGATCGATGAGGACTGTGTGAGGAAGCACTCCGAGGCGGTTCCCGAGGCGGCGTGACAATTCCCCGACCTCGTCCCCGCCTACCCAGAGGGGGTAATTCACGCCCAAGCCCTTGGCGAAGGGCTCGACGCGTGGCGCATCCTCGTTGGAGATGCCGACGAATTGCACGCCCTTGCCCGCCCAGCGGGATTGCAGGCGCGCGAAGGCGGGCATCTCTTCGCGGCACGGCGCGCACCAGGTCGCCCAGAAGTTGAGCACCACGACCTTTCCCTCGAACCGCCCCAGGGATTGGGGCGCGCCCTGGAGGTCATGGAACGGCGCAGCGTAGAGCGTGGCGGGCGACGCCTCGACGGAGGCGGCGGCCGGGGGGCGGTCCTGGGTGCCGAGCCACAGCGCGGCGCCGGCGATCAGCGCGAGCGCCCCCACTCCCGCGAAGATCCACTTGTTGCTCAATCGCGGCCCGGATCCGTCTCGTCTTCGATCCAGCGCAGGTATTTCGCGAGGCCCGTTTCGATGGGCCACGCGACGATCTCGGGCAGCGAGTATGGGTGCATCTCGAGGATCGCCGCTTCCAGCTCGGGATACCTCTCGCGCGTGGATTTGATGAGTACGGGATGCTCCGTGGCCTGCTCGTCGCGGCCTTCCCAGCGATAGAACGAAGTGACTTCGGGAAGAACGTTGGCGCAGGCGGCGAGTCGTAGCTTCACCAGTTCGCGGGCGAGATTGAAAGCGGACCCGGAGTCGGGTAGGTTTGTCAGTACCGCGATGACTGTCACGTGGCGGCTCCCCGCCGTCGGCGGGCCGGTATTCAGCGAAGGAAGGTGCAAGTGATGCGGCTGCTATGGCTGGTGATCTTACTGGGTTTCCCCCTGCTGGAAGCCGTCGTGCTGGTGCGACTGAGCCAGACCCTGGGCTGGTGGGTGCTCGCGTGGGTGGTCCTCGCCGCGTGTGCCGGCGTGGGCCTCATCAAGGAAGCCCGATTCGCCCTGGTCGCGCGCCTGGCCGCGGGGCTGGCCCAGGGGCACTTCTCGATCAACGCCCTCACGGACAGCGCGCGCACGGTGATCGCAGGGCTGCTCCTCATATTTCCGGGCGTGGTCTCGGACCTGATGGCCATCACGCTGCTGCTGCTCCCGAGCCGCGACGCGATGCAGGAATCCGTGTCCCGGCGTGGCGGGCGTGGGGCTCTTCTCGAGGGCGAGTTCCGCCGCACGCGCTGAAATTGCCCGATTCCCCGACGACCGGGCACCAGGTTCGCCTCGAGCCGAGCGGTCATACCTTCACCGTAGCCCCCGGAGAGACCGTGCTTGCCGCGGCGCTGCGCCAGGGCATCGGCCTTCCTTACGGCTGCCGCAACGGCGCCTGCGGGGCCTGCAAGGGCGTGCTGCGCTCGGGTGAGCTCGCGTATGGGGACTTCCAGGAGCGCGCCCTGCACGCCTCGGAGAAGGCCGCGGGGAAAGCCCTCACGTGCTGCACGCAACCGCTGGGCGATATCGTCTTCGAGGTGCGCGAGCTTTCGGGCGCGAAGGATCTGGCCATCCGCACGATGCCCGCGCGAGTGGAGAAGATCGAGAAGCCGGCCGAGGACGTGGCCGTGCTCTTCCTCAAGCTGCCCACGGGCGAGCGTCTCCAGTTCCTCGCCGGGCAGTACATCGACATCCTGTTGAAGAACGGCAAGCGCCGCAGCTTTTCAATGGCGAACGGCCCGCACAACGACTCGCTGATCGAGCTTCACGTCCGCAAGTCCCCCGGCGGGGCGTTCTCCAGCTTCGTCTTCGACGAGATGAAGGAACGCGCGATCCTGCGCTTCGAGGGCCCGCTCGGGACCTTCTACATGCGCGGCGACTCCGACAAGCCGATGATCCTGGTCGCCGGCGGCACGGGCTTCGCGCCCATCAAGGCGATCATCGAGGAGGCCTTCCATCACGGGGATGATCGCCCGATGGTGTTGTACTGGGGCGTTCGTTCCCTCAGGGACCTGTACATGCCCGGCCTCGCGGAGCAATGGCAGCGCGACCACCCGAACTTCACCTACATTCCCGTGCTCTCGGATCCGCTGCCCGCCGACGCGTGGCAGGGACGGGCGGGCTTCGTGCACCAGGCCGTGCTCGACGACTTCACCGATCTTTCCGGCTACCAGGTGTACGCGTGTGGCGCTCCCGCGATGACGGACGTCGCGAGGCAGACGTTCGTCGAGGAGCGCGGCCTTCCCGAAGACGAGTTCTACTGCGACGCGTTCACGCCCTCGGTGGATCCCAGGGGGTCAGGGGTCTGACCCCGGTTTATTTTTTTCGCTTCGCCTCGAGCTCGCGAAGCACCTTGCGCTGCACTTTCCCGGTCGTGGTCATCGGCAGCTGCGCGACGAACTCGATTTCCCGCGGCTGCTGGTACGGCGCGAGATGCTTCTTCACGTGCTCGCGGATGGAGTCCTTGAGCGCATCCGATCCCGTGTGCCCTGGAGCGAGCTGCACGAAAGCCTTCACCACCGAGCCCCGCGTTTCGTCGGGCGTGGGCACCACCGCGCAATTCCCGACGGCCGGGTGCTTCACGAGGCAGCTCTCGATTTCCGTGGGGCCTACCCGGTAGCCGGAGACCTTGAAGATGTCGTCGGCGCGGCCTTCGTACCAGAGGTTGCCGTCCTCGTCGATGCTCGCCTGGTCGCCGGTGCGGCACCACTCACCGCTGTACTTGTCGGCGGTGGCTTCGGGCTTGTTCCAGTAGCCGAGGAAGAAGACCGGGTCCGGCGTGCCGTCGGTCCACGTGCGCCGCACTGAAACATCGCCCACCTTGCCCGCCGGCACGGGCTCGCCATCGTCGTCGATCACGGCGACGAGGTGTCCGGGATACGCGCGTCCCATGGATCCCGGCTTCACCGGCCAGAGCGCATGCGAATTTCCGACGATGTAGTTCATCTCCGTCTGCCCGAATATCTCGTTCACCGTCGTGCCGAGTTCGTCCTTCGCCCAATGGAAAACGGCGGGGCTCAGCGCTTCGCCGCCGCTCATGAGCGACCGGAGGCGAACGTCGAAGCGCGAGCGGGGCTCGGGAAACGCCTTCATCATCATCTTGAGCGCGGTCGGAAAGAGGAACGCGTTGCGGATGCCGTGTTTCTCCATGAGGTGGAACGCGCGCTCGGGCTCGAATCGCCCGAGGAAGCCGAGGATCTCCTGGCCGTGGAAGAGCGTGGGCATGAGCGCGTCCCACAAGCCTCCCGTCCACGCCCAGTCGGCCGGAGACCAGAAGCGATCGCCGGGTTGCGGGAACCCGTCGTGGGAGTGCTCGAAGCCGGGCAGGTTGCCGATCAACGCGCAATGGGGAAGCAGCGCGCCCTTCGGCGGTCCCGTGGTTCCGCTTGTGTAGATGATCGCGGCGGGATCGCAGTGGCGCGTGGCGACGGGATCGAATTGCGACGACGCGCGCCCGAGCGTCGAATCCCAGTCGAGGACGTCGTCGCCTCGCGCGCCGTCCACGCCGAGCACGTGGCGCAGGCCGGGCAATCGCGAGCGCAGCGCCTCCAGGCTCGCGAGCGTGACCGGATCGACGATGGCCGCGCGCGCCCCGCTATCGGCAAGCCGGTACTCCAGCGCCTCGGACCCGAAGAGGAAGGAAAGCGGCACGGCGATCGCGCCCAACTGGAAGCAGGCGAGGTAGGCGACGACTGTCTGCGGGCGCTGCGGAAGAATGAGGGCGACGCGATCGCCGCGCGCGATCCCGAACGAGGCAAGCACGTTGGACAGGCGGTTGGCCGATTGCAGCAGGCTCCAGTACGTCCAGGTCTCCTGGCGTCCCGCTTCGTCTTCCCACACCAGCGCCACGCGCGCCCGGTCGCCGGCCCATCGCCGGCAGGTCCATCGCGCGATGTTGAAGTCGGGCGGGACGTCCCAGCGGAACGACGAGTAGATCTCGCGATAGCGATCGCGCACGGGGCGCTATCGGACGAGAGCGGCTTCGACCTCGGCGAAGGACCCGGCGACCTCGAAGGTCTGCAGCTCCATGCCCAGCTGGCGCGCGATCTGCGAGGCCGAGAAGAGGCCGCGGACGCGGCGGCCGCCATCCTCGGCGACCATCAGGTGCTTGCGGCCCACTTTCTTCAGCGTGGCGACGATATGCCCCACGCGCATCTGCGCGATGTCAACGAGCGGCAGCGCCTCGAGCATCGACCCGGGCGTCATGATGTCCTCCACCAGGATTTCCGAGTGCGACACGCCGCGATCCCGCATGAATCGCACGGGCTTCTCGCCGAGCAGGTCCGTGGCGGTGATCACGCCGGCGACCGATCCCTTCGCATCGAGCACGAAGAGCAGGCGCACGGAGCGGCGGATCATCTGGGCATGGGCCGCGTCGATCGTTTCCTCGGGCCTGGTCGTCGCGGCGGAGACCTCGCGCAGGTCCGTCATCACGGAGAACGCGGGGTCGTCCATGGTGACTCGTCCGGGCGCCATGGGCTCGGCCACGCGCGCGCCGGGCGCGATCAGCGTGAGGGCGAGGGGTGCGTATTCGCGCATGGATTCTCCTATCTTTATTTTTCAGCCGGCGAGCTCTGCGCTGCGCCGGAAATGCTGCACGGCCTCCTGGTGCCTTCCCATGCGCTCCATCAGCGCGGCGAGCGTCATGTGCCCGTCATGCGTGGGCTCGAGCGCGAGGCTCGCCTCGATGTAGCTCTGCGCCTTGCCCCAGAGCTCCTGGCGAAGGCAGAGCTTGCCGAGTGCCAGCAGCAGCGCCGGGTCGCGCGCATGGCCGCGCAGCCATTTCTCGGCGCGCTCGATCTGCGGCAGCGCGTCGCTGCCCGCCGCCTCGCCGTAGAGCGCCACGAGCGCCGGGTTCCATTCGCGATCGAGCGCCTGCTCGATGATGGCTTGCGCCTCCGCGTTTCCGCCGAGCGCCAGGTGGTAGCGCGCCGCGGTGGCGGCGACCGTGGGATCGGTGCGGGTCTCGAACGGCAGCGGTTTCCAGTACGCGGCGAGCGCGGCCGCGTCCTGCGCCTTGCGATTGAGGTTGCCGAGGTGCGCCGCGCGACGCGCTCCCGCGGCTTCCGCGGGCCCGAGGCCCCCCAGCTTGGCGAGCGCCGCGACTGTCGCGAGCACTTCGTCCCAGTTGCGCGTCGCCTGCTCGGCCTGCAGTTTCAGGCGCAGCAGGCGCAGGTTGCGGGAATCCCGCGCGGACAAGTCGTTGAGGACCGCGAGCGCTTCGTCGAAGCGTTCCTGCGAGACCAGCAGGTCGGCGAGCGTGGTGAGGCGGGCCTGATCGACCTCGGGCGCCGCGCCCTTGGCGTGGTCGAGGAAGCGCTCGCGCTCGTTGAAGCGTCCCAGCTCGTGGGCGCTGCGCGCCGCGATGATCGCGGCCACGCCCTTGGTCTCGTCGCCCTGGAGCGCGGCGGCAGCGCTTTTCTCCGCGGATGCGTAGCGTCCCTGGAAGAAAGCGAGCAGCGCATCGTTGAGCGCGAGGCGGAGCTTCCCGCGCGTGCGCTCGACGCGGTACGCGCGGACGCGCCCGGGGATCGCCACGAGCGTCGTGATGAGGCGCGCCAGCGTGTAGAACGCGAGGTAGCCCGCGAGCACGAGGAAGATGAGCAGGTTCAGCGATAGTTCGATGCGGTACGGGGCGGCGACGATCACGACGTAGCCCGTCGAATGGCGCGCGAAGAGCGCGATGCCCACGGCGACGGCGGCGAGGATGACCGACCAGAGCGCGAATCGCATGGCTAGCGTTTCTCCCTCGCCGCGCGCGCCGAGCGCACCGCAGCGAGGCTCGCGTTGATGTCGGGCGCTGCGATCGAGACGGGGCTTTCCGCGACCTGCTTGAGCGCCGCTTGCGCCGCGACCGTGGACTTGGCACGGGGATCGAAGTACTTCGTGACCCAGGCCTGGCAGGACTTCAGGTCCTCGCGGAACGAAGGCTCGTCGCGGGCGAGCAGGGCGACTCGCGCCGAGAGCAGGCGCAGCTTCAGGTTCTCGCGCAGGAAATAGGCCTGCGAGGGCGAGATGAGGACCGCGTCGGCCGCCTCCATGTCGCGGATGCGCACGAGGCTCTTCATCTCGTCCCAGAAATCCCGCGCCGCGCGCGTGATGCCGCTCGGCTCGTCGCTGTAGTAGGCGCGCGAGGCGACGCGTGGCGCCGCCTCCGCGATGGGAAGGGGCAGCGTGTCCGATTGCGCGATGAGCGCATCGAGCTTCACGGCGATGCCCACCGTGTCCACCTGTGGCACGGCCTTGAGCTTGTCCATGTCCTGCGTGATCGCGCGCCTGAGCGGCGTGGCCGCGAGCTTGTCCGCGCGCGCGAGCCGCTGGTCGGCCGCCTGCAGCGCGGCGAGGGCGCCGCGCACGTTGCCCGCGAGCTGCAACTGCTGGCTCGCGAGCACGAGCATCTGCTCGACCTCCGAGAGCACGCGGTCGTCGGCGCTGCGTGAGAGCTCGCGGTACATCTCCTCGAGGGCCACGCGCTGCTCCTGGGTGTCGGCCACGCGCGCTTCGAGCTCGGTGATTCGCGATTGCGCATCCTTGAGCACTGCCTGCAGCTGCGTGAACGCGGTGCGCGACTGGGCTTCGGCCGCCCCCAGCTCCGCGAGCCGCCCGCCGGCGCTCGATTGCATGTCCGCCAGGGTCTGCCTCGCTTCCCATGCGAGCCATCCGGTCGCGACGGCCGCCACGACGGCCACGATCGCAACCCCGCGCGCGAGGGCATCGCGCGCCGCGGGCTTTTGCGAAGAGGGCGGATCGTGTGGCAGGTCGGTCATGTGGTCGCTCGAATCCGGGTCAACGCCTCGATGAGTCCCTCCGCTCCATGTCCCGCGACGAGAACGCGCGCGAAGCGCCGCGCCTCGGGTCGCCCGCCCACGGCCGCGTGCGGCACGACGAGCGTCACATCCGCGAGGCTCTGCGCGCCCGCGCCGATCATCGCGATGAAATTACACAGCGTCTCGCCGGACAGGACGCTCACCGCGTGCACCTCGCCGCGCGAGAGCGCCGCCACGACGGCCGAAGGATCCGCATCGGGACGCACGCGCCGATAGCACTCCGCGTACGTCACGGCGGCCCCGCGCTTCCCGAGCGATTCCTTGAGGCGCTCGCGGCCCCCTTCACCCCGGAAGACGATGATATTTCGACCGCGCACATCCTGCAATTGCGCCAGCGCAAGGAGCCCTTCGCTGTCGTGCCGGTCCGGGGGTGAGATCACGTCCGAGAGGCCCGAGTTCCTGAGGGCTTGTGCGGTCGCTTCCCCGATCGCCGCCACCCGGATCGAGTCCGGCCAGGGCGCGAACCGGCGCGCCATCGCAAGTCCCTTGTCCGCGGCGTTGGCGCTCACGAAGATCGCGATGTCGAAGCGGGAGATGCCCGACAGCAATGCCTGCAGCTCCCCGGTGGGCTCGACGTCTTCGATCGCCAGCGCCGGAAAGAGCCACGTCCTCGCGCCTTCGCGCGCGAGCGCGGCCGCGAGCGGCTCGCCGGCGCTCCGCGGGCGCGTCACGACGACGCCGAGTCCTTCGAGGCGCGGCTGGCTCACGCGCGCTGTCTCGCGAGGAGCCGCAGGATGTCGCGGCCGCCGGCGGCGAGGAGCCGTTCTCCGAGCGCCGTCCCGATCGACGCGGCAGTTGCGCACGAACCCTGGGCTCGATCGCGCACGATGCGCGTTCCGTCCGGCAATCCGATGAAAGCATCGATGGTGAGCTCGTTACCCTGGGCGCGCGCGATGGCGCCCACGGGAACCTCGCAGCTACCCTCGACGACGAGGCCCAGGGCCCGCTCGGCCTGCGCCTCGGATGCCGCGTGGGGATCCTGGAATGGCGCGAGCAGCGCCGACAGGTCCGTTCGGGATGCGAGATGCTCGACTCCGAGGATGCCTTGCCCGATGGCGGGGATCGCATCGTCGAGCCGGGCGCGAATATGTGCCTCGAGGCCAAGGCGCCTCAGGCCCGCCATCGCCAGGATGATGGCGTCATATTCACCCGCCTCGAGCTTCGCCAGGCGCGTGTTCACGTTGCCGCGAAGGGGCCGGAACTGAAGCCGCGGATGGAGGCTGCGCAGCTGGCACTCGCGGCGCAGGCTCGAGGTGCCTACCACGGAGCCGGCGGGCATCGCATCGAGCGAGCGGTGGCGTTGCGAGCAGAAAGCGTCGAACGGATCTTCGCGCGGGCCGAACGTCGAGATCGAGAATCGCGCCTCGATCACCATGGGCACGTCCTTCAGCGAGTGCACCGCGATGTCAGCGCGGCCGTCGTCGAGAGCGCTTTCCAGCTCCTTCACGAAGAGTCCCTTGCCGCCGACCTGCGCAAGGGGCCGGTCGAGCACGCGGTCGCCCTTGGTGGTCATTCCCACGAACTCCACGGCAAGTCCCGGGTGGCGCTCGCGCAGCGCCGCGGCCACCATCTCGCTCTGGCGAAGGGCGAGGCGGCTTTCGCGCGTGGCGATCCGCACGCGTTGCGGAACGGCGTTCGTCATGCGGTGAGCGTACTACGGTTTTGGTGGATTGCTGCACTGCGGTAAGATTTCAGGCTCCCCTCGCGGACTGCGACGCCTCGCGGGGGGAAAATGCCATGACCGCACGCCTTCGCGAGATTCCCTACAACTACACCTCGTATTCCGACCGCGAGGTCGTGATCCGCCTCCTGGGCGAGGGCGCGTGGCATGCGCTCGAGGAGCTTCGCGAGGAGCGCGTGACCGGCCGCTCGGCGCGGATGCTCTACGAAGTGCTGGGCGACATCTGGGTCGTGCGGCGCAACCCTTACCTCCAGGGCGATCTCCTCGACAGCCCGCGCCGCCTCGCCATGCTGGTCGATGCGATGCACCATCGCCTGAACGAGATCGACAAGCGGCGCGCGGACAAGCAGTCCCCCGACCGGGTCTCGGACCTGCTGGACGACGCGCGCACCGCGGTCCATGCGTTCGAGAACGAATTCGCCGAGACGCGGAGCCTGCGCCGCAAGATCGTGCGGCGGCTGGGCGCCATCACGCGCCGCGACAACGTCCAGTTCGACGGCATGGCGCGCGTGTCCCACGTGACCGACGCGACCGACTGGCGCGTCGAGTATCCCTTCGTCGTGGTGAATCCCGATACCGAGGATGAGTGCGCGCCGATCGTGCGCGCATTGATCGAGCTCGGCCTCACAATCATCCCGCGCGGCGGCGGCACGGGCTATACGGGCGGCGCGATCCCGCTCGATCGCCTATCGGCCGTGATCAACACGGAAAAACTCGACCGCTTCGAGGCGATCGAGCAGCGCGTCCTTCCCGGCCTCGCGGAACCCTGCCCCGTGATCCGGTGCGGCGCGGGCGTGGTCACGCGCCGCGTGATGGAAGCGGCGGAAGACCAGGGCCTCGTGTTCGCGGTCGATCCGACGTCGGCCGACGCCTCCTGCATCGGCGGCAACGTCGCGATGAACGCGGGTGGCAAGAAGGCGGTGCTCTGGGGCACGGCCCTCGACAACCTCGCCTCGTGGCGGATGGTGACGGCCGACGGCGATTGGCTCGAGGTGGAGCGGCTCGACCACAACCGTGGCCGCATCCACGACGTGAAATTGGCGAGGTTCCGTCTTCGTCGCCTCGACGACGCCGGAGTCGTCACGCGCGAGGAGATCCTCGAGATCGAGGGGCGGCGCCTTCGCAAGGAAGGCCTCGGCAAGGACGTCACCGACAAGTTCCTCGGCGGCCTTCCCGGAGTGCAGAAGGAAGGCTGCGACGGGCTCATCACGTCGGCGACCTTCATCCTGCATCGCATGCCGAAGCATGTGCGCACCGTGTGCCTCGAGTTCTTCGGCGACGTGCAGAAGGCCGTTGCCTCGATCGTCGAGATCAAGCGCTACCTCGATTCGCACCCGAAGGCGATCCTGGCGGGCCTCGAGCACCTGGACGAGCGCTACGTGAAGGCGGTCGGCTACGCGACGAAGGCGAAGAGCCGCGGCCGGCCGCGCATGGTTCTCGTGGGCGACATCGTGAGCGACGACGAGAACGCCGCGGCCGAGGCGGCCTCGCACGTCGTGCGCATCGCGAACGCGCGCGACGGCGAAGGATTCATCGCGACGACCCCGGATCAGCGCAAGCGCTTCTGGCTCGACCGCGCGCGCACCGCCGCGATCTCGAAGCACACCAACGCGTTCAAGATCAACGAAGACGTGGTGATCCCGCTCGAGCGACTCGGCGACTATACCGACCGCATCGAGCGGATCAACATCGAGTTCTCGATCGCCAACAAGGTGAAGCTGTGCGCGCGCCTCGTGGAGCTGCTGAGCGGCGATCTCCCGGTGAGCGAGGGCCTCCTGGGCGAGCGCAAAGCGCAGGCGCTGGAGGTGGTCCGCGCGACCGCCGATCACTGGAGCTCGGTTGAGTCGCGGCTGGACGATCCGGCGGTCTTCGAGGACGTGCAGCTGCACCGCACGCGCATCTCCTGGAAGAAGGAGCTTCGCGAACCGCTCCGCGACATCTTCTCGGGGCGCGATTTCGAGGCGCTGATGAAGGCGATCGAGGCCGTCCACGCGGAAGTGCTGCGGGGCCGCGTGTTCGTCGCGCTGCACATGCACGCGGGCGACGGCAACGTCCACACGAACATCCCGGTGAACTCCGACGATTACGAGATGCTGCGCGCCGCGAAATCCGCCGTGGTGCGCATCATGAAGCTCGCGCGCGAGCTGGGCGGGGTGATTTCCGGCGAGCACGGAATCGGCATCACGAAGCTCGAGTTCCTGGAACCCCGCGAGATGGCGGCCTTCGCGGACTACAAGAAGCGCGTGGATCCGGCGGGGCACTTCAACCGCGGCAAGCTCCTCGAGGGCGCCGACCTCAAGCTCGCCTACACGCCGTCTTTCGCGCTCATCGGCCACGAGTCGCTCATCCTCGAGCAGAACGACATCGGCGCGATCGCCGACATGTTCAAGGACTGCCTGCGATGCGGCAAGTGCAAGCCCGTCTGCAGCACGCACGTGCCGCGCGCGAACCTGCTCTACAGCCCCAGGAACAAGATCCTCGCGACGTCGCTGCTCACCGAAGCGTTCCTCTACGAGGAGCAGACGCGCCGCGGCGTCTCGATCCGCCACTTCGACGAGTACGGCGACGTCGCGGATCACTGCACGGTGTGCCACAAGTGCGAATCGCCATGCCCCGTGGACATCGATTTCGGCGACGTCTCCATCGCGATGCGCAATCTCCTCGCGAAGCTTCGCAAGCGCCGCTTCAATCCCGGCGGCTGGCTCGCGCTGCAATTCCTCAATGCGCAGGACCCGGCCCGGATCAAGCTCATCAAGGCGGCGATGATCGACTTCGGGTTCCGGGCGCAGCGGCTCGCGAACAAGCTCTGGGGGCGCACGCCCTTCGTGCAGAAGCAGGTGCGCGAGCCGGCGAGCACCGTGGGGCGCGCGCCCATCGCGCGTCAGGTGATCCACTTCATCAACAAGCCGATGCCGGGTGGATTGCCCAAGAAGACCGCCAGGGCGCTGCTCGACGTCGAGGATCCGGCGATGGTGCCGATCATCCGCGACCCGGCCAAGGTGAGCGAGGAGTCGGACGCCGTGTTCTATTTCCCGGGGTGCGGATCCGAGCGCCTCTTCGGCCAGGTCGGGCTCGCCACCCAGGCGCTGCTCTATCACGTGGGCAGCCAATGCGTGCTGCCGCCTGGCTACCTGTGCTGCGGGTATCCGCAGACCTCGGCCGGCCGCGCCGACGTGGGAGACCGCATCACCGTGCAGAACCGCGTGCTTTTCCATCGCGTGGCCAACACGCTCAACTACCTGGACATCAGGACCGTCGTGGTCTCGTGCGGCACGTGCATGGACCAGCTGCAGAAGTACGAATTCGAGACGATCTTCCCGGGATGCCGCCTGCTCGACATCCACGAATACCTGCTCGAGAAGGGCTTGAAGCTCGAAGGCGTCCAGGGCGTGCGCTACATGTACCACGACCCCTGCCACACGCCGATGAAGACCTACGAGCCGCTGAAAGTGGTGAACGAGCTCATGGGGCGCACCGACATCGAGATCAACGATCGCTGCTGCGGGGAGTCGGGAACGTTCGCCGCGACGCGTCCCGATATCGCCACCCAGGTGCGCTTCCGCAAGGAAGAGGAGATGCGAAAGGGCGCGGCCGCCGTGCGTGCCGATGGCTTCGAGGGCGAGGTGAAGGTGCTCACGTCGTGCCCCTCGTGCCTGCAGGGGCTGCACCGTTTTGGACCCGACGCGGGCACGAGCGCCGACTACATCGTGGTCGAGATGGCGCGGCACCTGCTCGGCGAAGGCTGGATGAAGGATTTCGTCGAAAAGGCGCGGCACGGAGGCATCGAGCGCGTGCTGTTGTGAATGCGCAACCGTCCTCGTTGCCACGAGGCTCGCGCCGACGGACAATCGGCCACGAGGTCCGCCATGTCCGCTGCCGACGTTTGTGAGTTTTGCAATAGCCCCGGGGGTCCGGTCCTCTGGCAGAATGATCTTTGCCGAGTGGTGCGCGTCGACGAGCCCGACTATCCGGGCTTCGTGCGCGTGATCCTCGGGCGCCATGCGACCGAAATGGCGGATCTCGGAAGGGACGAGCGCGATCGCTTCATGGCCGTGGTCTTCGCGGTCGAGGCGGCTGTGCGCGACACGATGAAGGCCGACAAGATGAACCTCGCAAGCCTGGGCAACCAGACGCCGCACCTGCATTGGCACGTGGTGCCGCGCTTTCGCGACGACCGCCACTTCCCCGGCCCGATCTGGGCCTCGCCCAAGCGCGAGCGCGCGAACCATCCCGGCCGCGAAGCGCGCGCGGCCGGCGTCGCCGCCGCCATCACGGCGCGACTCGGGAGCTAGCGCCGTGTCCTCCGCCACGCCCACTCGCGCGCCGTTGCCCTTCTCCGATGGGCGCGGCTGCAAGGAGTGGCTCAACGTCCTTCCGCTCACCAACATTCCGCAGGCGCAGCAGACCGTCCTCGAGACGCTGCAATCCATGCGGGCAGCCGACCTGAATCCCCTCGAGCGCCTGAAGTGCCTCGAGATGCTCCGCGACAAGATCGCATTCCTCCAGGGCGAGCAGCGCGCGCGATACTTCGGCAAGACGATCCCGCTGTCGCCGAACGATAGCAGCGCGTGGGTCACGGGGCGCGCGCTCCTGGAGGAAATGGAGGCCGGCTATCGCCTGTGCCTCGACGCCGCCCAGGCCGATCCCGGCGGGATGGGCAAGCATGCCGCGCTGATCTCGCAGCGGGTGATGCGATACATCGGCGGCCAGATGCTCTTCCACGCGATCGTCTTCAAGCGCTTCGATCCCGCGCTCTGGCAGCGCCTGCACCAGCTCTATGCGGATTGCGAAGCCCGCGGTACCGCGGGCGAAGGCGTCAAGGATTCCCTCGAGGGCGAAGAGGGCGTGACGAGCGTGGCGCAGACCTATGCGCAGGCGGTGCTCATCCAGGCCGCGTTCCTCTCGGAGATGAGCGCGCCGCAGGTGGATTTCGCCGAGGCGCTGCTCCGCCTGTGGGCGCGCAAGGTGCAGGTCCTCGCGCAGCCGCCGGAAGGCAACACGGCGCCCGTCGATGCGCTCGTGATCGACCTCACCAAGTCCATCGGCGCGAGGCCCCAGCCGCGTGCCTCCCTGCAGCCCACCCAGCGCATCCTCGATACGGATGCGCTGTCGAAGAGCATCCGCCGCCGCATCCACGGGCTGCAGAGCGGCGAGGACCTCGCCACGCTGGGACTGCCCGCGCAGGCGAGCTCGCTCGACGTGCAAGGGGAGCTCGTGCGCCTGCACAAGCTCTGGTGCGAGGGTGCGCCGCCTCGCCCCGCGGCCAAGGCCGCATCGCAGCCGAACGTGGGCCTCGTCTTCGGCATGCCCGAGATCTATTTCTTCGTGTCCGGCGGAAAGGCCTTCGAGCAGCCCGACAAGAAGCGCGAGATGACCTCGCAGGAGAAGCAGGACATCGAGGTCTTCGGGCGCATTCGCGAGCAGACGCAAAGCAAGATGTTCGCGGAATTCAACTACACCGTGGAGAACTGGGTCGCGGTCGACGAGGGCCTGGGTGCCGTCCGGGCGCAGCGGCCATCGACGGCGTCGCGCGGCGTGGGAATCCGCCGCCTCGCGGCACTTCGCATGGGCGATACGGGGCCCTTCTTCCTCGCGATGGTGAACGAGCTCACGCAGGAGACCGACGGGAAGATCGTGGCCACGCTCTCGATCTTCCCGGGCAGGCCCGAGCCCGTGGCGGTGCGAGCCGGGGACTTGCGCAATCGCGCGACGGCCCAGTGGGTTCCCGCCTTCAGGTTGCCCGCGCTGGAGAAGGCGCAGATCCCCGCGTCGATCATCGTCGCGAGCCCGTTGGGCACGCGCGGCCGCGGGATCGAGGTCTGGACCGACGGTGCGTCGAAGGAATTCACAGTCGAGGACCTGCTGCTTCGCGGCACCGACTTCGACCGCGCGACGGTTTTCTAGCGGCCCTTCTCCAGCACGTCGACCAGGTCGCGCGCTGCATTCCTGCCGGCCTGCTCGGCGATCTCCACGATGCACGTCGGGCTCGTCACGTTCACTTCCGTGAGGTGGTCGCCGATGACGTCCAGGCCGGCGAAGACGATTCCCGCCTTCACGAGCTCGCGCCCCACGATCTCGCCGATCTCCCGGTCGCGCGCGGTAATGGGGCGCGCCACGCCGGTGCCGCCGGCGGCGAGATTGCCGCGCGTCTCGCCCTTCTTGGGGATTCGCGCGAGGCAATGCGAGAAGGGCTTGCCGTCGATCACGAGCACGCGCTTGTCGCCGTCCGCGATCTCGGGGATGAACCGCTGCGCCATCACCGTGACGGTGCCCATCGAGGTCATGGTCTCGACGATCACGTTGCGGTTGGGATCGTCGCTGCGGACGCGGAAGATCATGGTGCCGCCCATCCCGTCCAACTTCTTCACGACGACGTCGCGATGCTCGTCGATGAATCCGTGAAGCTCGGCCATGGCGCTCGCGACGAGCGTGGGCGGCGCGAGCTGCGGAAATGCGAGGATCGAGAGCTTCTCGTTCCAGTCGCGAAGCGCGCGGGGGCTGTTCACCACGCGGCCGCCGTTCGCCAGCACGCGGTCGAGGAGCAGCGTGGCGTAGTAGTACTCCTGGTCGAAGGGCGGGTCCTTGCGCATGAGGACCACGTCGAAGTCCGCGAGCACGCTCTGCGAGGCAGGGCCCGCGCGATACCAGTCGTGATCGTCGTCGCGCAACGTGAGCGGCACGGTCGCCGCGCGGACCTTGCCCCCCGCGGCCAACATGTCGTGCGCCTGCAGCGCGTGCACCTCGTGGCCGCGTCGCGCGGCCTCGCGCATCATCGCGATGCTCGAGTCCTTGTAGGCCTTCAGCTTCTCGAGCGGATCGACGACGAACGCGAGCCTCATGCGTTCGCCGCCTGGACCTCCAGCGAAGCGTCGCGCTCGACGAGCTCTTCCACCTCGATGGCCGCAGCGAGGTTGGCGAGCCGCGCGATCACGCCGCACGTGTAGAGGCGGTTGGGCTCCTCGTCGCAGTCGCGCGTGCCATCGGGCCCGTGGCAATTGTTCTCGAAGGGCGCGTAGTAGGAGCCGGGCGAGTTCAGGTTCTCGTCGATCCCGCGCCCCGTGTGCACGCGGTAGAAGCCGCCCACGACGAACTGGTCCATCATGTAGACGACCGGCTCGGCGACGCCGCCGTCCACGCTCTCGTAGGTGTGGACGCCTTCCTGGATGATCACCTCGTTCACCGGCTGGCCTTCCTTGATGACCGACATCTTGTTGCGCGTCTTGCGATTCAAGTTGCGCACGTCGTCCACGTTTTTCACGGTCATGATGCCCATGCCGTACGTGCCCGCGTCCGCCTTCACGATGCAGAAGGGCTCCTCGGTGATGCCGTAGCGCGCGTACTTCTCGCGGACCTCGTTCAGCACGAACTCCACGTTGGCCGCGAGGCACTCCTCGCCTTCCTTCTCGGCGAAGTTCACCTTGCCGCATTGGCTGAAGACAGGATTGATGAGCCACGGATCCACGCCGATGAGGCGCCCGAAATCCTCGGCCACGCGATCGTAGACGTGGAAGTGGTGCGATTTGCGCCGCGTGGTCCACCCGGCCGCGAGCGGGGGCACCACCGGTTGTTCGAGGCCGCGCAGGATCGAGGGGATGCCACCCGACAGGTCGTTGTTGTTGAGGATCGCGCAGGGATCGAACCCTTCGACGCCGATGCGATTGCCGCGCCGCACGACGGGCTCCAGCAGCAGCTGTTCCGCGGCTGCCGTCTCGACAATCATCGGCTCCTTCAGGTCGGGGATGAGGCTGCCGATGCGCACCTGCAGCCCCGCTTCCTCGAGGATGCGCTTCAACACCGCGACGTTCTGCAGGTAGTTGAGGTTGCGCGTGTGGTTCTCGGGCGTGATGAGGAAGCGGCGCGTGTCGGGGCAGATGCGTTGCACCGCCGACATCGCGGCCTGCACGCACAGCGGCAGGAACGAGGGCGCCAGGTTGTTGAACCCGCCGGGAAAGAGGTTCGTGTCGACGGGTGCCAGCTTGAAGCCGCTGTTGCGAAGGTCGACCGACGCGTAAAAGGTTACCGGGTGTTGCAGCCACTCGGTGCGGAACCAGTGCTCGATCTCGGTGCGCTTCTCGAGCACCTTGCTTTCCAGGTCCTGCAGCGGCGCCTTAAGTGTTGTCGTGAGCTGGGCGAACATGTCTTGTGAGGAATATCGAGCGCGGCGGGAGGATCAGTTTACACGCTTCACAATGCTAGAATTTCACCCCTCGCGAGACGTTTTCCTTCCCGCAAATGACCTCCATCCGGTCCCTCGCGGCGACGATCACTCTGCTCGCCGCATCGAACATTTTCATGACGTTCGCCGTGTACTTCATCTTTAGAACCTGGACTGGGCCTCCGCCTTCGCGGGGGTGACAACATGCACCTGCACATCCTCGGCATCTGCGGCACGTTCATGGGCGGCCTCGCCAAGATCGCCGCCGAACGCGGGCACTCCGTGACCGGCTGCGACGCCCACGTCTATCCGCCCATGAGCGACCAGTTGCGCGCGCTGGGCATCGAACTCCACGAGGGCTACGACGCCGCGCAGGTGGATCGCGTGAAGGCGGACCTCTACGTGGTAGGCAACGCGATGACGCGCGGCATGCCCGTGGTCGAGGCGATCCTCGACCGCGGTTTGCCCTACGCGTCGGGTCCGCAGTGGCTCGCGGAGAACGTGTTGCAGGACAGATGGGTCCTCGCCGTCGCGGGCACGCACGGCAAGAGCACGACGTCGTCGATGCTCGCGTGGCTGCTGGAGGCCAACGGCCTCGCGCCCGGATTCCTCATCGGCGGAATTCCGCGCAACTTCGGCGTCTCCGCGCGCCTGGGCGAATCGCCCTTCTTCGTGATGGAGGCCGACGAATACGACACGGCGTTCTTCGACAAGCGTTCGAAGTTCGTGTGGTACCGCCCGCGCACCGCCGTGCTCGGAAACCTCGAGTACGACCACGCCGACATCTTCCCCGACCTCGCCGCCATCGAGACGCAGTTCCATCACCTCGTGCGCATCGTGCCCGCTCAGGGCCTGATCGTCTCGAACGGCCAGGATGCGGCGCTCGAGCGCGTGCTTGCGCGAGGCGCGTGGACGCCGATCGAGCGGTTCGGCACGGGCCAGTCCTGGAGCGTGGGGACGGTGCATCCCGACGATTCGTTCGACGTGCTCCTCGATGGCGCGAAGCAGGGAACCGTTCGCTGGCCGCTCATGGGAGAGCACAACCGCATGAACGCGCTTGCCGCGCTCGCCGCCGCGCGCCACGCGGGCATCCTGCCGAAGGCCGCGATCGAGTCCCTCGCGCGGTTCGAGGGCGTGAAGCGCCGCATGGAGATTCGCGGCGAGATCCAGGGCATCACCGTGTATGACGACTTCGCGCACCACCCGACGGCCTTCGAGACCACGATCGCCGGGCTTCGCACGCGGGTGGGCGACGCGCGGATCGTCGCCGTGTTCGAGCCGCGCTCCAACACGATGAAGCTGGGCCGCATGCAGGAGCGGCTCGCGAAAAGTCTTGGCGAAGCCGACCTCGTTCATTGCTACGCGAACGCGCTGGGATGGGACCCCGGCCAGGCCCTCGCGCCGCTCGGCACGCGCGCGACCGTTCACCACCAGCTCGATTCGCTCGTGGACGAGCTCGCGGCAGTCCTGCGTCCCGGCGACCACGTGCTCATCATGTCCAACGGCGGATTCGGCTCGATCCACGAGAAGCTGATCGCGCGCCTCGCGCGACGTCCCGCGTCCACGATCCCGGGGTTCCAGCCATGAAGCGATACGCCTTCCGCATCCTCAACGTCTTCGCGCGGGAGGGGCGGCTCACGGGCAATCCGCTCTGCGTCTTCGAGGATGCCGCGGGTCTCGACGATGCCGCCATGCAGGCCCTCGCGCGCCAGTTCAACCTGTCGGAGACCACGTTCGTGCTGCCGTCGGAGGCGGCCACAGCGCGTGTGCGCATCTTCACGCCGTCGTACGAGATGCCGTTCGCGGGTCATCCGACTCTCGGGACCGCGCACGTCGTCCGGGACCTGGCCTCCTCCGGCGATTCGCTGACACTCGAGATGAAGGCCGGGATCATCCCCGTGAGCGCCAGGGGCGATCGCTGGACGCTGCAGGCCAATCCGCCGAAGTCGCGCGCCGAGAAGCTGTCGGGCGATGAGCTCGCGCAGATCCTGGGACTGGACCCCGGCGACATCGCCTCCACGCCGATGCGCGTGAGCATCGGGCGCGAGCAGCTCCTCGTGCCCGTGAGGAACGCCGATGCGGTTCGCCGGGCGCGTCCACGCGCCGACCTGTTCCACCGCCTCGCGAGCGACGAAGGCGCCGGGCAGGCGTACGTCTTCGCGGATTCCGGCGACGCGGTCGAGTCGCGCTTCTTCTTCACCAACGGCACTGCGATCCTCGAGGATCCGGCCACGGGCAGCGCCTGCGCGAACCTCGGCGGATGGTTCGTCGCGACGAAGCCGGGCGTCGATGTCGAGCGCACCGTGTCCCAGGGAGAAATGGTGTCGCGCCCCTCGACGCTGTACCTGTCGGTGAAGGCCGGCGTGATTCGCGTGAGCGGCAACGTGATCGAGCTCGCGCGGGGCACGCTCGCGCTCTAAGGTGAAAACCATCGTCTACCTGCATGGGTTCGTGAGCTCGCCGCGCTCGAAGAAGGCGGAAATGCTGGGCGACTACCTGCGCAATGTCGCAGGCGGGATCGAATACGTCGTCCCGGAGCTGCATCACCGGCCCGCGCGCGCCGTCGAGCAGGTGGCCGATGCATGTGCCGGTGTCGACGTGTCCGACCTCACGCTGGTGGGAAGCTCGCTGGGTGGCTTCTACGCCACGGTGATGGCCGAGCGGCTCGGCTGCCGCGCGGCGTTGCTCAATCCCGCGGTGCATCCGCACCTCAATTTCGAAAAATATGTCGGTCCGCAGGAAAACCTCTACACGCACGAGAAGTTCACGCTCACCCACGAGCACGTCGAGGAGCTGCGCGATCTCGATCCGGGCAACGTGACGCGGCCCGGGCGCTACTGGCTCTTCGTGGAAACCGGTGACGTGGTCCTCGACTATCGCGACGCCGTGAAACTCTACGATGGCGCGCTGCAAACCGTCGTTCGCGGCGGCGACCACAGCCTCGTGTCGTTCCCGGAACACGTGCCGGACATCGTCGAGTGGGCGAAGTCATGAAGCAGGTGTTCTTCGAGGAAGACGGCGCGTTCCGCGTGGGCACCATCCTCTCGGAAGCCGGAGCCTCGGTGCAGGTCGAGGCGGCGCACGGAAAACGCTCCAAGCTCAAGGCCACCGCGATCCTGCTGCGCTTCGACGGCCAGCCGCTCGCCGGCTTCATGCCCGAGGCGCAGAAGATTTCCGAGCCCATCGATCCGAAGTTCCTCTGGGAGGTGAGCGGCCCCGAGGAGTTCGGATTCGAGGTACTCGCACGCGAATATTTCGGGCACGCCCCCACGCCGCAGGAGGCTGCCGGCGTCGCCCTCGCGCTGCATTCGCACCCGATGTACTTCTACAAGCGCGGCAAGGGGCGCTACCAGGCGGCGCCGGAAGAGAACCTGCGCGCGGCGCTCGCGGGCGCGGAAAAAAAGCGCAAGCACCAGGAGCAGGTCGACGCCTGGAGCGCGGAGCTCGCGGGTGGGGCCGTTCCCGAAGCGCTCGCGGCGAAGCTGGACACGTTGCTCTTCAAGCCCGACAAGATGAGCCTCGAGTGGCGGGCCCTCGACGCCGCGGCCACGCGGGCGGGAATGGCGCCGCCGCGCGTGCT
>JBAQKF010000008.1:0-36861 GCA_049300695.1 Usitatibacter sp. | reverse complement strand
TGACGAGTGCGATCGAATGTTCCATGGATATCTCCGTGGTGAAGTGTGAAGGCCGAGCCGTGAGGCCAGAGCCAGCTTGCTAATTTCGAACTATTCAGTTATATATTGGTTGGTTCGATGACCATTGTCAAGGAGTTTTGAACCAAATGATTCAAAATATAGCTAGGCCGCGGGGACGACCGCGCAGCTTCGACGAGACGGCGGCGCTGGACAAGGCGACTCAGGTGTTCTGGTCGAAAGGCTACGACGGAGTGACGATTGACGATCTCGTCGCCGGGATGGGTGTGGGACGGCCGAGCCTGTATGCCGTCTTTGGGGACAAGCGGGCGATATTCTTGCGCGTCCTTAGGACGTACGCAGAACGGAAGGGCGCTCGCGCAGCCAAAGCACTCCTCTCGCCACAGGGTCTTCGCGACTCGATCGCGGGCTTTCTGAGGTACGCCGTCGAAAGTGCGACCGAGAAAGGGTCCGCCCGGGGCTGCCTTATGGTGTGCGTCGCGCCGCTTGTGAACGACGCTGAGGTTCAGCGGTTCCTGCAGAGCACGGTCGCGGGCGGCGCGGAGCTGGTGGAGCGCCGCTTCCGGGACGGGATCAGTGCGGGAGACATCCCGCCTGACTTTCCGGTAGCCGTGCGCGCGATCCAAGTCACGGATTTTGCCCGTGGCCTGACCATGCGTGCGCGGATAGGCACGCCGCGCAAGACGCTCCTCAAAGATGCTGAGGAAGCGGCGGACTTGGTGCTCCTGCCGCGGCGAAGCAGCCGGGCATTAGGTAGAGGACGCGGCAAAGCCCTGCTTCCGGCGCGATAACTTGCGCGTCATTACCGTTCTTACGCACGGACCTTGAGTCAGTCCTGTCCGCGTCAGGTCCTAAGCGGGCGCTTGATTACACGAGATGCGGTAGCTAGAGCTGACAAAGTCGCGGCGTCCGCTTGGGTCGTTTGCTGACGTTGGCTGTGCGACAAGCGTTCGCGGAGCCCCGGTCTTACTTGAACGTGGCCGGCACCGAGAACGGCTTGCCCGCATCCACCAGGAACATGATCAGGGCATCCAAATCCGTCTTGCCGGCGTTGAAGACTTCCATGGTCGTTCCGGAGGCATGTCCATTCATGGTGTGGCCGGCCTCGACATAGCTCTCGCCGTCCGGAGTCTTCTGGCCGAGACGGCCGCTGATCACGTAGAAGGACTCGGAGCCCGGATGGGAGTGCACCGGTGTCCTGGATCCAGGCGGTCCGGACCCATAGTTGAGGCGCAGCAGATATTCCAATGCGTCGACCGGAGGCAGGGGCCCGATCTCGGCGACCTTGGTGCCGCCGGGCGTCGAGGCGCCCTTGGTGCCGAGCGTGACCACCCAGATCTTCCCGGCGACTTCGGCAATCAGCGACGTGGTCGTCTCGTACCGCACGGAGGCCGGATTCCAGCCGTCGGGGCCGACCGCGGCTCTTGCGTCGGTGAGCGTGGGGAAGGTCTCGACCCGCCAGTACAACGGCCCGGCCGGCAGTTCCGTGATCTTCTTCTGGGCAACAGGCTTGACCACATACTTCTGCTCCGGTGCTGCCAGACCCGGCAGCGACGACAACAATCCGGATGCCAGCAGCAAGATCATTCCCGCACGCATGAGAGGGCGTTTCATGAGCCTACCTTCGCCGTCTCCGCGATGAATTTCCCGACGGAACGCCTAAGCTTTGCCGATGAAAGTGATATGGTAGGTGGAACAACGGGATAGGTTGGTACGCCCCGGGATGTTGAATCAGGCCTTCAAGATCGGTGAGTGGTGCGCGAATCGCACGACCAATGAGCTCGGCCGCGCCGGCGACACGGTTCGCATCGAACCGAAGGTGATGGAAGTGCTGATGGCGCTCGCCGACCGCGCGGGCCAGGTCGTCAGCCGTGACGATCTGCTCGCGGTGGTGTGGCCCGGCGTGATCGTCGGCGACGACGCTCTTACGCAAAGCATCATCAAGTTGCGCAAGGCGCTGGGCGACAATCCTCGGGCGCCGTCGTACATCGAGACCATTTCGAAGCGCGGCTACCGCTTGATCGCGCCGGTGAGAAGCGACGAGCCCGCGCCACTGCAATCGCCGGCTCCCGCTCGCCGCCGCATCCTTGTGCCGGGGGTGGCTGCGGGCCTTGCGTTGCTCCTGGTGGCGGCCGGTTTCCATTTCTTCGGCTCACGATCGCAGACGCCGCCGGATTCGCGCGCCGGCCTCGAAGCCGCCGACGAGGAAAAGGCCGGGCTCCTGACCGTGACGGTGCTGCCCTTCGAGGCCGTGGGCGCCGGCGCCGAGCAAGGATATCTGGCGCGGGGGATCAGCAGCGACCTGATGACCGATCTTTCCCGTCTTTCCGGATTGCGGCTGATCGGCGCGCCCGGGAACACCGCTCGTTATGTCGTCTCGGGCAGTGTGCAGCGCGAGGGCGCGATCCTTCGGGTCAACGTTCGGCTGATCGACTCGCGCACGAACGAGCAGCTCTGGTCGCGGCGATTCGAGCGGCCGATCGGCGATCCCTTCGCGATTCAGAACGACATCAGCAGCGGGCTGGTGGCGCAGCTGCCGGGCAAGATCAGCGATGCGGAGCGCCGGCACGTCGCGAAGCGCTACACCAGCAGCCTGGAGGCGTACGAGTATTTCCTGCGCGCCCAGGCGCTCTTCCTTGCCCGACGCCCCGAGGACAACGAACAGGCTCGCGTGTTCTATCAAAAGGCGGTCGACCTGGATCCGCAATTTGCGCGCGCCTATGCGGGCCTCGCGATGACCTACGCGATGGAAAATCGCTACCGGGCGCCCGGCGGATCGTCAGCGACGCTCGGCAGGGCGCTGGAGCTGGCCGAAACCGCTCTAGCCATCGATCCCGATATTCCGGAAGTCTACTGGGCGCTCGGTTTCATCCACGCGCAGGCCCGACGCCACGACGAGGCGATCGAGTCGCTGGGCAACGCGATCGAGCTGAACCGATCGTACGCGGATGCCTATGCGCTCCTGGGTGGCATCTATACCTACGTCGGACAGGCGGCACGGTCCATTCCCATGCTGCGCACGGCGCTGCGGCTCAATCCCGACGGCGGATCCCTTTACTTCCTGCTGCTCGGCCGCGCGTACCTGTTCGAGAACGATGTCGAACAGGCGCTCATCAACCTGCGCGAGGCTCTGCGGCGTAACCCGGACGACCTCGAAGCCCATGTCTATCTCGCCGCGGCGCTGGTGGCGGATGGCAATCGCTCCGCCGCCGAATGGGAGGCCGACGAGATCCGCGCCCGCGACGCGGATTTTTCGATGCGCCGCTGGCTCGAGGCCTACCCCTTGACCAGTGAACGCTACAGGCAAAGGCTGCTGGAGCTGACCGCGAAGGTGCGGTTGTAGAATCCCACGCCTCGTGGAACGGGTTATCTCTTCTCCGGCGACGCTTGTCGTATCCTTAGGCCAGCACGGGACATGCGTTGGGCCCATCGGAGAGCCGCACGTCGCGCGAGACGAATTTCCTTCGCCGGCTACGGGAGGCTGGCTGCAACGTCGTGCTCGTGCACCTCGGCTTCTTCGGCCTTGTGTTGCATCAGCAAGCTCTTCGCCTTCTCGACTTCCTGCGCGGTGCCGTGGACGATCAGGATGAACTTGTCGACCTTGAGCGCGGTCTCGTACCGCAGGACGCTGTCATTCGGAATCCCGACGCTCGCGAGGGCACCGCCCAGCGCACTGAGGCCTCCGGCAACCACCGCCGTGTCGAGCGCGCCGATGATCCACGCCACGAGCGGGCCCCCGACAATGATCGGGCCGACTCCAGGAATGATGAAGAATGCGGAGCCGAACAGGAGTCCCCAGATCCAACCCCAGAACAGTCCGTACTTTCCCCACGTCGCCATGCGATTGCCGGTGTTGTAGTAGCCGACGACGCTTTCCTCGGTTTGATAGTCCTTCCCGACGACGGAAAGCTTCTTCATGTCGAAGCCGGCCTTCTGCAATTCCTTGATCGCGCCTTCGGCATCGTGGTGGGTGCGGAAAACGCCAACGGCAGAACTGTCTTTCGCGGACATGTGCTTCTCCATTGAGTTTCGTATGGAAAAGCTACTACCGGGATGTCGCGCCGTATGTGCGGCAACGAACAGTAGGCGAGTGCGCTCTCTCGCTATCCTCGTATGACAGTCACCGAAAGGAAAACGCAAATGCTACGCGGCTTGAAGGATCTCCAGGACTACGAGATCCACGCGACCGACGGCAACATCGGCCACGTGAAGGATTTCTATTTCGACGACGAGGCGTGGGTCATCCGCTATCTCATCGTCGACACCGGCACCTGGCTTTCCGGCCGCAAGGTGCTGATCTCGCCGATATCGATCGGCAGGCCGGATTGGGCGCAGAAGCTGCTGCCGGTTTCGATCACGAAGGAGCAGGTGGAGAACAGTCCCGACATCGACACCGAGAAACCGGTCTCGCGACAGCACGAGATGGGATACCTCTCGTACTACGGCTACCAGAACTATTGGGGCGGTGCAGGGCTCTGGGGCGCCGTATCCTACCCGAGCCTGTGGGGACTGGGTTACCCGGACATGATCCCGACACGGCAAGTCGTGCAGCCGGAATCCGAGAAGGCCATCGCGCGGGCCGAAGCCGCGCACGCCCGGAATGAAGATCATCACCTGCGCAGTTGCGAGGCGATCGTGGGCTATCACATCCAGGCAACCGATGGCGAGATCGGCCACGTGCAGGGCCTGCTCGTCGATGAAGAGACCTGGGCGATTCGCTACCTGGTGGTGGACACGAACAACTGGTGGCTGGGCCACCGGGTGCTCATCGCGCCGCAATGGATCAAGAAGATGAGTTGGTCCGATACGACGGTGTCGCTCGACCTGACGTGGCAGCAGGTGAAGGACGCTCCGGAGTATGACTCGGCGGCGGGTCTGGATCGAAAGCAGGAAGCTAGCATCTACGATCACTACGGGCGTCCAGGCTATTGGGCGGCGGAGGCGAAAGCGCAGGGCAAGCGGGAGACGGCGATATTGGGCGACTAGGCCCATCGACGAGGCAACGGTGGTCCCGGTGACCTTCGCACGTACCATGCGGCTGCGAGCAATAGCCGGGTGGAGGTCGACATGAGAGAGCGCAAGGAGCCGCTGGACAAGGGACAACAGCACCGCATGATGCGCGAGACGACGCCACCCGATTTTGCGGATTCGTCTGCCGAATGGCGGCGCGTCTTCTCCGAGGCCTGGGGTACGTTCCTGCTTGTCGTGGTCGCGGCTGGCGCGGGAGTCGTTGCCGCGAAGAGCGGTGGCGCAGTCACGCTGGGCATGGCCGTGGTTGCGCCCGGCCTCATGGTCATGGCCGTCATCTACTTCATGGGCACTGTAAGCGGAGCGCATCTGAATCCCGCCGTCACCCTGGCCTTCGCGGTGCGGCGGAATTTTCCCTGGCGCCGCGTCCCCGGCTACATCCTCGCGCAGCTCGCGGGCGGCGTCGCAGCCGCAGTCTTCCTGCATGCCATGTTCGGGACGGCCGGTGATCTCGGCGCGACCAGGCCAGGCGCCGGCGTGAACCTCGTGCAGGCGCTGTCCATGGAGGTGCTGCTCACCACGGGGTTGGTGAGTACGATCCTGGGCACGGCATCGGGCGCGCGCAACATCGGGAGCAATGGCGCGATCGCGGTCGGCGGTTACATCGCGCTGGCGGGACTCTGGGCCGCTCCCATCAGCGGTGCGTCGATGAACCCCGTGCGCTCCCTGGCTCCCGACCTGGTTCGCGGGGATTTGACTGCGACGTGGATCTATGTGATCGGCCCGCTTGCGGGAGCGATCATCGCAGTCGGATTCGAGTGGATCCTGAAAGGTCCGCCTACGGCCATGGGAGCGGTCGCGGCGCAAGGCACGCTCGAAGACGAAGAGGCGGCGCGACGTCACGGCTGAGAAGTCCCGGCCGGCCCTCATTGCCGCGTCCTACTTCTCGAGGCGCCTGCGGATTGTCTCGAGTTCCCGGCGGCGTTTGGCGCCGGATCTTGGATATGCCAACTTCAGTCCCTTGAACGTGTCGAGGATGACCTGCGAGACGATCAACCGCGCGTTCTCCTTGTCGTCGGCGGGGACTGCGTACCATGGCGAGACGGCTGTGCTCGTCGCACCCAGGCATTCGCCATAGACCTTCATGTACTGACCCCAGAATTTTCTCTCCTCGATGTCGTTCATGCTGAATTTCCAATTCTTGTCCGGCTCCTTGATGCGATCGAGGAATCGTTTGCGCTGTTCCTCCGCCGAGAGGTGGAGGAAGAACTTGATGATCACCGTTCCGTTGCGGTGGAGATGGTTCTCCAGGTCGACGATGGAGCGGTACCGGCCCTTCCAGACGGTTTGTTCGTCGAGCAGGCTGGGCGGCAAGCCTTCACCGCGGAGTATCTCCGGATGCACGCGGGCGATCAGGACTTCTTCGTAGTAGGAACGGTTGAAGATGCCGATCTGGCCGCGTTCCGGCAGGTCGCGGGTGGTGCGCCACAGGAAATCGTGCTCGAGCTCCGTCGCGCTGGGATGCTTGAAACTGAACACCTTGCAGCCCTGTGGATTGACACCGGACATCACGTGCCTGATGGCGCCGTCCTTCCCCGCGGCGTCCATGGCCTGGAATATCAGCAACAGAGCGTAGCGGTTGGATGCGTAGTGAAGCTGCTGGAGCGCGCTCAGCTCCTCGACATGCTTCGTGAGCATTTGTTTGTATTTCTTCTTCGACTTGTACGCAGGCTTCACCAGCGTCGGCCATTTCTTCAGATCGACGTCTTTCCCGGCCGGCACGCGGAAATCCTCGGAATTGATTTTCATCCTCGTCCTTTCGGTGATCTGGGCGGCGCATTTCGTGTTCCGTCACTTGTGCGGCGCGGGCGCGGGCTTCTTGTGCCCAGTCTCTTCCGCCTTCTCCCAGTCCTGAACCGCTCGAACCTCCTCGCGCCCGAGTTGCTCATAGAGTTCGTGGACTCGCTTGACTAACTGCGGCGTGGGATCGGACGGTTTCCTGGTTTCCGCCTGAGGTTGTGCGGGAGGCCCGGGCACAGGCGCAGCTGCAGCAGGCTTGGGCTCACCCCCGGCCTTCGCGTCAGGCCCGGGCTCGGCGTTGGCGTCGAGCTGAGGCTTGGCTCCGGCATCGGGTTTGTCTGCACCTTGGGTGTCCATCTTGGATGCGGGCTCGCCATCGGGCTGCGCTTCGGCTTTGGCGTCGGGTTTGGCGTCATCCTTGGCTTCGGGCTTGTCCGCGGCTTTGACGGGATCAAGAAGCCGATAGGCGAGCAATTTCACGCGGTCATTCACAAGGAACCAGGCCGCGGCATAGCCCCAAACCAGCGCTGCCCAACCCCAGCCCAACGGAGTCATGAACAGGCCATATACCGCGATCAGAGTCGCCACCGCCTGCGTGCCGAACACGGCGATCAACAAGACTCGCGCCGGGCGAATGGACCAGAACGGTCCGCGCGTGCGCGCCAGAAAAATCGTCAAGTGTCCGGCCACCGACAGCTTCAGGTACATCAGCGTCTGGATGTGTGGGCGGTCGAGGTGGAACACGCGATCCGCGAGAAAGAACAGGCCGAACGCAGCCGCGACGCCGACGACGCCCAGCACGGTGGAAACGCCCAGCACCATGCGCATGTTCCAGGCTTCGGGTTGATCCCTGTAATGAACGTTGTCATAGGCGATGGACAGGATCGCGCCGTCGTTGAGCAGCGCCAGCATCACGATCATGACCGCGGTGACGGGGTAGAAATTGAAGACCAGGATCGCGAGCGTCATGAACAACAGCACGCGCAGCGTCTCCGCGATGCGGTAGATCGCGTAGCTGTTCATGCGCTGGAAGATCTTGCGGCTCTCCTTGATCGCATCGATGATCACCGACAGGCCGGGCGTCATCAGCACGATGGCTGCCGCTGCGCGTGCGGCGTCGGTTGCGCCCGAAACGGCGATGCCGCAATCCGCTTTCTTCAGAGCCGGGGCGTCATTCACGCCATCGCCCGTCATCCCCACGATGTGCCCGTGCTTTTGCAGGATGTCCACGATGCGGAACTTGTGCTCGGGAAACACTTGCGCGAATCCGTCGGATTGTTCGATGGAGGCAGTCTCCGCGGTGGTCCCTTCATGCTTCGCGTCGCCGAGAATGCTTGCATCGAGAATGTTGCTGCCCATGCCCAGCTTCCTGGCGGTCTCCTGGGCGATGGCGAGCGCGTCGCCCGTCACCATTTTCACCTTCACCCCCATCGCTTCAGCGGTCGCGATGGTTTCCTTGGCATCGTCCCGCGGCGGATCGAAGAGCGGCAAGACGCCCTGGAATTGCCATTTGCCATCGGAGCCGGCGCGCGCCACGCCCAACGCACGAAAGCCCCGTGTCGCGAATTCGTCGACCGCCTTGCCGACGGCGGCCTTCACCTCTGTCGCATTGGCCGCCAACTCGAGGATCACCTGCGGCGCGCCCTTCGTCACCTTGAACGCCTTTCCGTCCGGACCCTCGACCGAGGCCTCGGTGCGCTTGTGCACCGGATCGAACGGCTGGAAATGAACCACCTTGTAGGTCTTCAGGGCCTGATCGTCCTTCAGGCCGGCCAGGACGGCCAGGTCGATGGTGTCGCTGTCGTCGGCGCGCGAGGCAAGCGCGGCATCGAGGATCACTTGCGCGGCCGGGATATCGCTCACGCTGAACGGCACGCCGAGCGAGAGCTTGTTCTGCGTGAGCGTGCCGGTCTTGTCCGCGCACAACACATCCACGCCCGCCAATTCCTCGATCGCCACGAGCTTGCTCACGATCGCCTGCTTCTTCGCGAGCAGGCGCGCCCCGACCGCCATCGTGACCGAGAGCACGGTCGGCATGGCGACGGGAATCGCGGCCACGGTCAGCACCAGGGCGAACTGGAGCGTTGTGAGTATCTCGTCGCCGCGAAAAATCGCAACGCCGATGATCATCGCCACCAATACCGCGGCGAGAAGGATCAGGTAGTTGCCGATCTTCAGCACGGCGCGTTGAAAATGGCTGGCCGTGTGTGCTGTCTCGACCAGCAGTGCGGTCTTGCCGAAATACGTGTTCGTGCCCGTGGCATAGACCAGCGCGCCGATTTCACCGCGGCGAACGATCGAGCCGGAAAATATCGCCTCGCCGGGCTTGCGCGTTGCAGGCAGGGATTCGCCGGTCAGCGCGGATTCATCCAACTCGACCGGGTCGCCGTCGAGCAGCCTCGCATCCGCCGGCACGATGTCGCCCAGGCGCAATCGGATCGCGTCGCCGGGGACCAGCTCGCGGGCCGGCGGGTTGATCCACTTGCCGTCGCGCTTTACTCGCGCCCTGATCGCGAGCTTGGCCTTGAGCGCAGCGATGGCGTTTCCCGCCTCGCGTTCCTCCCAGAATCCGATGACGCCGTTGGCCAGCAGCAACAGCAGGATGATGAAGAAATCGGGCCAGTGTCCGACCACGCCCGAGAGAATCACCGCGATCTCGATCATCCAGGGAATCGGGCCCCAGAAGTAACCGAGGAATTTCAGGATCGGATTGGTTTTCTTTTCCTGGATTTCGTTGGGCCCATACTGGGCGAGCCGCTTTTGCGCCTCGGCTTGCGTGAGGCCGTCCGGCGACGAGCCCAACTGCTTCTGCACCTGCGCCATCGGCAGCGCCTTGAGATCGCCTTTCGCATCGGGCTTCGCGTGGGCCTGCGGGTCGGAGGTTCTTGGCGGGTCGGTGTCGGGCTTCATGAAGGGCTTCTCCGTTTGCTCTTGCAGGGGGTGACCCTTGTTGTCGTGGATGCCTCCCTGGAACTCGGGCCTGCGAAAGCGGCGAACTTGGTCCGCCGGGTGGGTCAGTGGTCCGGCCGTATTGCGGCGCCCCGATCTTCGGTTGGGGGAGCTGCGTTCGATGGGGACGCTGAATCTCCCGCGCCCGCCGCCGTCGCATGCTGGTGCGGTGACAGGAGCGCCGCTGCGATCGAGACCGCGATGAACAGCATGACGAGCCATTCGCGTATTCGCATCTTGCGATCTGCGGTGATTGCCGCCCCCTTCGCGGTCGTCGCGCGCCCCTTGGGCAGGAGCGCCACCAATCGGGCAGCGAGAACCCTTGTTTCCGGCGAGCACTCACCTCGGCCCGGCAGCAGATCGAGCATCGAGGCGAGGATCCTTTCAGCCTCGGGCGTGGGCAACGCCGCGAGATGGGCGGCCTCCTCCCAGGGATCGAAGTTCATGCGCGCGAATGCGGAAAGGACGCTGAGCGGCATTCTTTCCGGCCCGTTGTCCATCGGTGCAAACAGAAACGCGTCGTATGCCGAAGTGACGTTCAATGCCGCACGTGGATTGCCTGTCATTCCGGACGCGTGATGCGTGTTCAAGGAAATGACGCTGCAATCATCGCCATAAACTGCGCGCCGACGCTCGCAATGTCTGTGCGCCACCGCACCTTCCTTGCCGCGTGCGCGCATCGCAGGGGCAAGCTCCGTGAATTGCCATGGGCGACTCCTTCGAGGCCTATCAAGTCGACATCTCTTTCGCGTGGGAGTTCGCTCGCTTCCGCGCGAGCTTCGCTTACGATGCATCAGTGAGACGTTATAGAATCACGCAGGGAAGACCATAAGAACGTCAATTGAGGAGAATTCGATGTCCAGATCGATACGCGCCTTCATCGCCGCCGCCCTCTTGCTCGCAGCCGGCGCCGCTTCCGGCCAGCAACAGTTCATCAACATTCTCACCGGGGGAACGAGCGGCGTTTACTACCCCCTGGGCGTGGCCCTTTCGCAGGTCTACGGCAAGGCCATGCCCAACGCGAAGGTTTCGGTCCAGGCGACGAAGGCTTCGGCGGAAAACCTGAACCTGCTGCAGGCCGGTCGCGGCGAGATCGCGTTCACGCTGGGCGATGCACTTTCGGATGCATGGAAGGGCAACGAGGAAGCCGGATTCAAGACGCCGCTGAAGAAGCTGCGCACGATTGCCGGCATCTACTCGAACTACATCCAGATCGTTGCCTCCGCCGACTCGGGCATCAAGACGCTCGCCGACCTGAAGGGCAAGCGCATCTCGGTGGGCGCTCCGAAATCGGGAACGGAACTCAATGCGCGCGCCGTGCTGAAGGCCGCGGGCCTCACCTACAAGGACTTCGCCAAGGTCGAATACCTTCCCTTCGGCGAATCCGTCGAGCTCATGAAGAACCGCCAGCTCGACGTGACGCTGCAGTCGGCGGGCCTCGGCGTGTCGTCGCTGCGAGACCTTGCGACCTCGGTGAAGATCGTCGTCGTGGCCATTCCGCCCGCCGTCGTGGAGAAGATCGGCGACGCGGCGTATGTTCCCGCCATCATTCCGGCGAAGACCTACGAGGGCCAGGACTCCGACGTGCCCGCGATCGCGATCCAGAACTTCCTCGTGACGCACGAGGGCGTTCCCGACGACGAGGTCTACCGCATGACCAAGTCGCTCTTCGAAAACCTCGACGCCCTCGTGGCCGCGCACACCGCCGCCAAGGAGATCAAGCGCGAGAATGCGATCAAGAGCCTGCCGGCCCCGCTGCATCCGGGCGCCGCGAAGTACTACAGGGAAATCGGCCTGCTGAAATAGCCGGACCATGAGCCTCGGGAAGGATACCGGGCTGATCCTCGATTCCGGCCGCGCCGACGCGCGGGACGAGCGCTTCGAGGAGCACGGCGTCCAGCGCCGTCTCGCGGGCGTGGGCCTGGCCGCCATGATGGCGGCGGCGCTCGCGTTCTCGACCTACCAGCTGTTCATCGCGGCGTTCAGCCCCTTGTCGAGCCAGGTGACGCGCTCGCTGCACGTGGGTTTCCTGCTGCTGCTCACCTACCTGCTCTACCCCGCGCGCAAGGCCGGGGACATCACGAAGATCGCCTGGTACGACTGGCTGATCGCCATCGGCGCCTTCGCGCTCGCCTTCTACCACTGGATCTTCGAAGCCGACCTCATCCAGCGCACGGACCCCAACACGGCCGATCTCGTGGTCGGGGTGCTGGTGGTCGTGATGGTATTCGAGGCGGTTCGCCGCGTGCTGGGGATTGCACTGCCGATCATTTGCGGGCTCTTCCTCCTCTATGGATTGTTCGGCGAGCACCTCCCGGGGGTTCTCGCGCACCGGCCGTTCGGCTATGACCAGGTGATCGCGCAGCTCTATCTCGGCACCGAGGGTATTTACGGAACGCCGACTCTCGTTTCGGCGACCTACATCTTCCTCTTCATCCTGTTCGGCAGCTTCCTCGAGCATGCGGGGATGATCCGCCTCTTCAACAACGTGGCGCTCGGGCTCGTGGGCGGCGCGCGCGGGGGCCCGGCGAAGGTCGCGGTGATCTCGTCGGGCTTCATGGGGATGATCAGCGGATCGGGCGTGGCCAACGTGCTCACGGTCGGGCAGTTCACGATCCCGCTCATGAAGCGCTTCGGCTACTCGGCGAAATTCGCCGGCGCCGTGGAAGCGACCTCGAGCATGGGCGGCCAGATCATGCCGCCGGTGATGGGCGCGGTCGCATTCATCATGGCCGAGACGCTGAACCTTCCCTACGTCGAGATCTGCAAGGCGGCGGTGATTCCCGCCGTCCTGTACTACGTGACGGCCTTCTGGATGGTGCACCTGGAAGCCGGGCGCATGGGTCTCATGGGGTTGCCCAGGGACCAGCTGCCCAACGCGTGGCGCGCGATCCGCGACAACTGGTACCTGCTGCTGCCGCTGGTCGCGCTCGTGGTCATGCTCTTCGACGGGTTCACCCCGATGTTCGCCGGCATGGCGGGCCTCGCGCTCACCTCGATGCTGATCCTCGGCGCGAGCGTCGCGGCCACGCTCGGGTCGACTGCATTTCGCTATTTCTTCTGGATCGCCCTGGGAATCGCCGCGGCAACCTTCGTGCAATGGGGCGTGATGCCCGTGCTCGCCGTGATCGCGCTCCTCGTGGCCGTGAACTTCGTCATCCGTGGCGGCCGCGAGACGCTTCGCACGATGCGCTCGGGCCTCGTCGACGGCGCGAAGCAGGCGCTGCCCGTCGGCCTCGCCTGCGCGATCGTGGGCGTCATCATCGGCATGCTCACGCTCACCGGCGCGGCAAGCAGCTTCGCCGGCTTCATCCTGGACGTGGGCGCGAAGAGCCTGTTCCTGTCGCTCTTCCTCACGATGATCGTGTGCCTGATCCTCGGCATGGGCATTCCCACGATCCCGAACTACATCATCACCAGCTCCATCGCGGCGCCCGCGCTCCTCAAGCTCGGAGTGCCGCTGCTCGTATCGCACATGTTCGTCTTCTACTTCGGCATCATGGCCGACCTCACGCCGCCCGTGGCGCTGGCGGCGCTCGCCGCCGCCTCGATCGCCAAGGAGTCGTACATGAAGATCGGCATGAAAGCGACGCAGATCGCGATCGCCGGCTTCGTCATCCCTTACATGGCGGTTTACGATCCCTCGCTCATGATGCAGGGCGGCACGTGGTACGACACGCTCTACATGGTGTTCAAGACGGTCGTGGCGATCGGCCTTTGGGGCGCGGCGGCCATCGGACATTTGCGCGGGCCGCTCAATTGGCCCGAGCGCTTCGTGTCCGCGGCGGCGGCGCTGCTGCTGGTGGTCGCGGTTCCGCTCACCGACGAGGCCGGCTTCGCGTTGGGCGCGGCCTTCTTCGTCTTCCACTCATTCAAGGTGCGCAAGTTCGCCGCGTCATGAGCCTGCTGTGCCTCGCCACCGCGAGCGCGGTGGTCACTCTTTCGGCTCCATCGTTCACGCTCGCGTGGATGCATTCCATCGAGAAGGTGCGTTGGGAGGAGGACTACCGCATCGTGGGCCGGCGATTGGAGCTGACCGAGGCGCGGATCCAGGGCTCGGGCGCGGGGATGGAGCCGCCGCCGGACGCGCGGCTCGAAGGCGGATGGTGGCACTATGCGCCGGCGCAGCGCTGGCATGACGAGCTGCGCCTCACGCGCTCGCCCTACGCACGCGACTACGAGCTGTGCTTCGACGGGCGGTGCCGCTCGCTCGCAAAGCTCGCTCCGCAACGCGAGGGCGTCACGCGCATTTACGTCTGCGCATAGCGAGGCCACCTCACCTTGCTTGCGTCAGCATTACCGGCAGAGCAAACTGGGCCATGCCCTTGGACTCCCCAAAGTGGTGAATCGTCATTACAGGCACATACGTGAGCCGGGCAAGCCGTCATTGATCGATCTGCCGATCTTCCCCGGCTTGGCCGGCGAGAGGATCCGCGTGCTCGAATCGCCTTTGGCGAATCGAGGCGCCCTGCTCGACAAGATCCTCAAGCGGCACTATCACAAGCCCTTCATCGGCGAGAGCGCGAACGGACGGTCCCTGTACCTGTCGCTCGATTGCGTCCAGAGCCGGATGCGCTTGGACGATCCCTGGGCGCTCGATTTGCGCTACACGCGCAAGGTGATGAGCTTTCTCTTGTTCCAGCCCGAACCGCGCGACGTTCTCATGTTGGGCCTCGGAGGTGGATCGCTCGCAAAGTTCTGCCATCGCCATTTGCCCGGCACGCGCCTGGACGCGGTGGAGATCAGTGCCGATGTCATTGCCCTTCGCGATTACTTCTGTGTTCCCTCCAATTCACCGCGGTTCGCTATCCATAAGGGAGACGCCGCCGAGTATGTTGCGCGGACCTCCCAGAGTTACGATGTCGTGATCGCCGATGCGTTCGACTGGGGCGGCATCGCCCCCTCCATTCGCACCGGCGCGTTCTATCAACAGATCCGCTCGAGATTGAGCGCGGGCGGGCTGCTGGTGGCCAACCTGGCCGGAGAAACTGCCGAGCGCGTCGATCATCTCAGGATGATGGCCCGGGAGTTTTCCGACAATGTGCTGCTCGTTCCGGTGGAGGGCGAGGGCAATGAAATCGCGATTGCGTTCAAGGATCCTCAGCTTGCCCCGGGTTGGAGTTGGAATTCGGTTCGCCAGCGGGCATATGCCTTGACGCAAAGTCTTGGGCTCGACTTTCCCCGCTTCGCGAGGCGCCTCGAGCGTAGCTGCAAGTTGGGCTACCTGCGGCGCGCTCTCTCGTGGTCTGCGTAGCGGAACGTTAGGTATGCAATCCGAAGATCCGGCGAAGGCCCCGGAGTCGCCGCCCAGGAAAGCGACGGTGGCCCAGGTTGCGGGTGCCGTCTTCTGGAGCTTCCTCGGAATCCGAAAGAAGCGGGACTACGACGCGGACGCGGCCAGCATCTCGGCAACCCAGGCGATCATCGCGGGCGTTGTTGGCGCCCTTCTGTTGGTCGTCGTGCTGCTCGTATTGGTCAGGTTCATCACCCGATAGTCGAGTGCCGCGCATGGGCTTCGGAGCTCTTCGGCCGAGATTCGGACGTTGCGCGTCCCACGACTCCTCATGTCGAATCACTGCCCAGTCGCATCGGCAACCGATGGGGCGATCACGGGTACGCCCTCGCCCGGCCGCAGGCCGACCGCGACCGCATCGACAAAGGACGTCACGGTGTAGCGCATGTCCGGCATCGCGACAGGGCTACGCACCGGGCCCGGTATTCCGGGAAGGAACACGCTCACGAGGGCGGCGCGCGGGAAGCGTTGCCTCAGCTGCTTCGCCACGGTGTCGTGGCGCTCGCGCTCCGGGCTCGCGAATGCGCTCAGCAGGTAGACGATGCCCACGGCTGCGTTATCCGCGCCCGGCGGCGGCGCTGCCTCGAGGTCCTGGAGGGAGAGGTGGCGTGCATCGAGCTTGCGCTCTCGCAGCGCGCGCACGAGCAATTCGGCCGCGAGAATGTCGCTCGCCGATGCCAGGCCGATGCAGAGCATCATCGATCCAGGTTGCACCGCGAGCGGTCCCTGCCATTTGCCGATCACGCCCTCGCGTTGCGCGCGCAGGATGCGCCCCGAGCTCACCCCGGCCAGGACGGAGGAACGGCGCGGCCGCATCGGGTGCCTGGGCTTGTCGCCGGCCAGCGCCGATACGACGGCCACGACCACCTCGCGCAGCTTCGCCTCCTGGGCCTGGCTGATCGCGCCCATGTGACGGTCGAGAAAGGCGAGGTGCAAGGCCGGCATCAGGACGGCATCGCAATAGGCGGGGAAGGAATCGTGCTCGAGGAATCCGCGTGCGACCGCGATGATCTCGCCGGCGTCTCCCGAGAGAGCGCGCTGGTAGAACCTTTGCGGCAAGGTGAGGGCCTGCGCATCGCCCAGCGCGAGCTCGAGGAAGCCGAGGCCTTCGACGTGACGGCCGATGATGAGCAGGCCCAGGGTCAAGGGCGTCGAGAGGAGCAGCCCGACCGGCCCCCAGAGCGCACCCCAGAAGATCGCCGAGACGACGACCGAAAGCGGCGAGAGGCCGGTCGCATGCCCGTACAGGAATGGTTCAATGGCCTCTGAAGCGATGAGCTCGACGACGATGAAGACGCCGATGGTGCCCGCCGCGAGCCACCAATCCGGCGCGACGGCGATCGCCACGACGGCCGAGAGAATCGCCGCGATCCACACGCCGACGTAGGGGATGAAGCGCAGGAGCGCGGCGAGGGCGCCCCAGAGCATCGGCTGCGGAACGCCCACGGCCGAGAGTCCCACGCCGACGGCGACACCGACACCGAGGTTCACCGTGAATTGCGATACGAAGTACCTCGAGAGACGCTCGCCCGCATCGTTCAGCGCGAGCGTCGTGATGCGTATGTTGCTGCCGCCGGCAATCAGAATGAACCGGTCGCGGATCCCCTCATGCTCGAGGAGCACGAACACCATCACCAACAGGATGATCGCCGTGGCCTCGAACGTCGGCCACGCCGACGCGAGCGCACGGCCGATCAGCTCCAGGCCGTCGGGAGGAGGCTGGTGCACCTCCACGGGAATTGGGCTCATCGCTTCCGATGGTTCACTCCCCGGGACCGGGCCAGCCCCTGGCGACGGCGACCCGTTCACGCGGTGAGCGTGCACGAGCCGGCCTGCCACCCCTGTCAGGGCCTTGAAGCGACCGAGCGTGATTTCGTCGACGCTCTGGAGCTTTTGCTGGATCGTCTTCTCGTACTGCGGCAGGCTCGAGGCCATGCGCAAGACCTGGGTCGCAAGGACGGTCGTCGCAGCAGCGCATATGAGCGCGAGCGCGAAGACCGCAACAAGCACGGAAGACACGCGTCCCAGGCCGATGTGCCTCAGTGTCCGGATCCAGGGCGCGATCAGCAGGCTCAGCATCAGCGCCACCGTCAAAGGAATGAGCACGACGCGGCCCAGGTACAGCAGTGCCATCACCACCGCGAAGACGATGATCCCGGCGCCAGGCGGCCAAAACGACACGGTCGCATGGGCCGGTTCGCGCTCGGGAGTCATTGCTGGACCGTGTGTTTGCAGAGGATGTCGCGCACGTCCTCGGTCGAACGATTGGTCTGCACGGCCGGTTCGCGAATCAGATTTCGCCGGGTCAGCTCACGAATCAATAGGGATTTCACGCTGTTATTCTGGGCCGCGGCGTGCGACCTGAAGATGACCTAGCGCAAATCCCAATTGACGCGCCGCAGTGCGCGCCGCGAAGCTCAACTACGCGAAGCCCGGGCAGCGAACTCAGCATCGACGACACGCCCCTCCGCTAATGCGGTTCGTGGGTGTACGCTACGCGATGATGCGTTGGGCCCAGGCGTTCCTCCTGCTTTCCTTCTGGCCCGCTTTCCTTCCTGCGGCGCCGGCCCCGGTTGTCGTGCTGTCGATTGACGGCGCGATCGGTCCCGCGAGCGCCGATTACGTCCACCGCGGCATCGAACACGCCACGGAACAGGGTGCGCAACTCGTGGTATTGCGCATGGACACCCCCGGCGGCCTCGACACCTCGATGCGCGTCATCGTGAAGGACATTCTCGCCTCTCCCATCCCCGTGGCGGCTTACGTCGCGCCGGGCGGCGCGCGCGCCGCCAGCGCCGGCACGTTCATCCTTTACGCGAGCCACGTGGCGGCCATGGCGCCGGGGACAAATCTCGGCGCCGCGACTCCCGTGGAGCTCGGCGGCATGGTGGAGAAAGGGGACCCGCACATGCTCAAGGCGGTGAACGACGCGGCAGCCTACATCCGCGGGCTTGCGGGGATGCGCGGGCGCAATGCCGAGTGGGCCGAGCTCGCGGTGCGCGAGGCGGTGAGCCTTACCGCAGAAGAGGCGTTGGCGCAGAAGGTAATCGATGCGGTCGCGGCCGACGTTCCGCAGCTTCTCGGGAAGATCGACGGCCGAGCGGTCGCGACAGCCTCGGGCGAGCGTACGCTGCACACGGCTGGCGCGCCGATCGAAGCATGGGAGCCGCAGTGGCGCACGAAGTTCCTGTCCGCGATCACCAATCCCGCGCTCGCGTATGTGCTGATGCTGTTCGGCGTCTACGCGATCGTCTTCGAGTTTTCCAACCCCGGACTGGTGCTGCCAGGCGTGGTGGGCGCGATCTGCCTCCTCGTTGGGCTCTATGCGCTGCATATGCTGCCGGTCAACTACGCCGGGCTTGCCCTCATCGCGCTCGGCATCGCGCTGATGGTGGCCGAGGCGTTCCTTCCCGCGTATGGCTCGCTCGGGATCGGCGGCGTCATCGCCTTCGTGATCGGTTCGGTGATTCTCATCGACGTACCCGGCTACAACATTCCGTATCCGCTCATCGGCGGCTTCGCCTTCGGCACCGTCATCTTTCTGATCGTGGTCCTCACCTCGGTCCTCAAATCGCGCCGGCGGCCCATCGTGAGCGGGCGCGAGGAGCTCATCGGCGCCGAGGGCGAAGTGATGCAGGGGGAGGGAGAGGAATGTTGGGCGCGCATCCACGGCGAGACCTGGCGCGTTCGCAGCCGCTCGCCGCTTGCCGCCGGGCAGCATGTGCGCGTGACGGCAATGGACGGCCTCATGCTCGAGGTCGTTCCAAAAATCGAACAAGGAGCGTGACCATGGTCTTCACTTTCGGTACCGGCCTCATCCTTCTGCTATTCATCCTGGTTGTGTTCTCGGTGCGGGTGCTGCGGGAGTACCAGCGCGGAGTGATCTTCCAACTCGGCCGCTTCTGGGCGGTGAAGGGGCCGGGACTGTTTTTCCTCATCCCGATCGTGCAGCAGATGGTGAAGGTGGACCTGCGCACCGTGGTCCTCGACGTGCCGCCCCAGGACGTGATTACGCGCGACAACGTGTCGGTGAAGGTGAACGCCGTGGTGTACTTCCGCGTCGTCGATCCGCAGAAGGCGATCATCCAGGTGGTGGATTTCCTGCAGGCGACGAGCCAGCTAGGCCAGACGACGCTGCGCGCGGTGCTGGGCAAGCACGAGCTCGATAACCTGCTCGCCGAACGCGAGAAGTTGAACCTGGACATCCAGCAGGCCCTCGACGCGCAGACCGACGCGTGGGGTATCAAGGTCTCGATCGTCGAGATCAAGGACGTGGATCTCAACGAGACGATGGTGCGCGCGATTGCCAAGCAAGCCGAGGCCGAGCGCGAGCGCCGCGCGAAAGTGATCCACGCCGAGGGCGAGCTGCAGGCTTCCGAGAAGCTCCTGGGCGCGGCCGAAGTCCTGTCGCGGCGCAGCGAGGCGATGCAGCTTCGCTATCTGCAGACCCTAGCAAACATCGCGGGCGACAAGGCCAACACCATCGTCTTTCCGGTGCCGATGGATATGCTCAGCCGCTTTCTGAAAGACAGCGACGGCGCAAAGTAAGGCCGAAGCGGTGCGTTGATTCCGGACAAATCCGCACGCCCCATCAGGTGTTCGAATTGGGGCATGAGGAATCCGACGGGCATCGCGGCATCGACGCGCAGGCACGTCTGGGTCGACCTGCTGGTCTACCCGACCCATACGTTGCCGATTGCGGCGGCGCCGGTGATGGTCGGAGCCGCGCTGGCGGCGCGCGACCACGTGTTGGCCCCGACGGCGGTCATGCTCGCTTTTCTCGGCAGCTGGCTCATCCATCTCGCCGGCCTCTTCACAGACACCCACGAGCTGCTGCGCCGGCATCCGCAAGCGGTCGAGCATCCCGATCTCACGAACGCCCTGCAGGACGGCACGCTCACCCTCGGCCAGATCAAGGCCGCGATCGCCACGTGCCTCCTGCTCGCGGTCCCCGTCGCGGTGCGCTTCCTGATCGTCGGCGGAATGCCGGCGCTCGTGATTGGCGTCGTCGGCGTGGTCGCAAGCCTCGGGTACTCGGCGGGCCCGCGTCCCTATACAAGGCTGGGCATCGCCGAGCCGATATTCTTCGCGATGTTCGGAATCGTCGCCGTCGCGGGAACCTATTACGCGCAGCTCGCGTGGCTCGCGGCCGCGGCCTGGGAGCCCGTGCCCGGCTTCGCGGCGCTGCCCCCTGCGGCATTCCTCGTCGGGCTGCCGGTGGGCGCGCTCGTGACCAACATCCTCCTCATCGACGACTTGGAGGATCGACACTTCGACGCGAGCAAGGGATGGCGCACGGTGGCGGTCTGTTTCGGTCCCGCGGGAAGCCGGCTGGCCTACTGCCTCCTCTCGCTGCTTGCCTATCTCGCGCCCCTCGTGTTCTGGGGCCTGGGAGGATACGGCGCATCGATCCTGCTCCCCTTCGTGACGTTGCCGCTGGCGTTGCGAATCCTGCCAGTCGTCCTGACTCACGAGGACGAGCCGACCCTGGAGCCAATGACCGCGAAAGCAGCGATGCTGACGTTCGCATACGCTGCGCTGCTGGCGATCGGCATCGCGGCTGGATAGCGACCACAGGCCATCCCTTCCTAGAAGGAGTCCTTCACTCCGCCGATGTAGCCTGCGTAGTTGCACTGCGGGCTCACCACGGTGATGCGTCCGATCCAGCCGTTGCGCGTCGCGCGGACTTCGTCGACGGTGAAGTTGCCCGTGACTGCATTGGCGACGCCGTTCACGTCGCAGTGGTAGCTCCCTCCGCCGATGGATCCCACGCTTCCAGTCTGGGAATACGTGCCCTGGTAGCTGCACCGGCCGCTATTGGGCGCCGCGTTGAAATCCAGCGTCATCGCGATCGCAGGCGGCGTATGCGTGACGGTGAGGGTCCCGGGGACGCGCACGCGCCCGCCGGCGCCGCACGTCGCCCCGAAGCCGCTGACTCCACCCATGTAAGTGCCCGACAGCACATCGCTATGCCATGACTGGCGCACGACGCTCTTGGTTACCGTGGTGCCGTTCACTGCGTATGTCATCGTGCCCGTCGTCGCCGAATCGAACGCGAACGTCATCGTCCCGACGGTCTGGATGTTCCCGATCCCGACCCAGGGCGCTCCGAAGAAAGTGCCGGTGCCGACGCTCAAGAGGTCGCCGCGGAACGTGACGTTGTCGCCCGCGTTCTGCAGGGTCGCGACATACCAGCGCGGCGAGTTGTCCGAACCGTAGACGAACAGGGTCGCGAAAAGCATCTCGCCCTGCTGCGCTATATTCACGCCCCAGCCCGACTGCGATTCGGCAGGGGCGTTGTACCAGATGTCCTCGTAGTCGATGACCGTGGTGGTGGCGGGCGCCGGAAACGAAACGACGGCCGCGAGACACCACGCAATCCACCCCATGCGATTCGGCGTTGTCATGTCGTTCCCCGACGTTGTATGGGCCGGAATCTAGCACGATTGTTGTAGTTGCAACGAAGCCGTGTCGGTGGGCGAAGCGCTGATGCATCGGTAAGATGCAAGTGACAACCCGACGAGGAGCACGAAATCCGCGCAACTACGGAGCAGACTGATTTTCCCGGCCCGATCGTCATCATCGGGTTCGGCTCCATCGGCAAGGGCTCCCTGCCCCTGATCCTGCGGCAGATCCGCGCGTCGCGCGAGAAGATGGTGGTGATCGCGCCCGACGACTCGGCTCGCCGGTTAGCCGAGCTGGAGGGCGTGCGCTTCGAGAAGATCGCACTTCGCCAGGACAACTACCGCAGCGTTCTTTCGCCGATGATCGCCGGCGGGTTCGTCGTCAACCTTTCGGTCGACGTGTCCTCGGTCGCGCTGATCAGTCTTTGCCGGGAACTCGACGCGCTGTACATCGACACCTGCATCGAGCCCTGGGCCGGCGGCTATGTCGATGCGAGCATCCCGCTTGCGCAACGCACCAACTACGCGCTGCGCGAGCAGGTGCGTGCGATCCGCGGCGACGGCCCGACCGCGGTCATCGCGCATGGAGCGAACCCGGGCATGGTGAGCCACCTGTTCAAGCGCGCGCTGGTGCACCTCGCGGCCGACATGGGCCACACGGTCGCGCCGACCACGCGCGAAGGCTGGGCGAATCTCTCGATGCAGCTGGGGGTAAAGGGCATACACATCGCCGAGCGCGATACGCAGTGGGCGGACATCCCAAAGCAGATGGACGAATTCGTCAATACCTGGTCCATCGAGGGCTTCTTGAGCGAGGGGCTGCAGCCGGCGGAGCTGGGCTGGGGGACGCACGAAAAGCACGCCCCGCCCGAGGCGATCTTCCACGAGACAGGATGCAAGGCGGCGATCTACCTCGCGCGGCCCGGCGCGGGTACGCGGGTGCGCAGCTGGACGCCGAAAGCCGGTCCGATCCAGGGATACCTCATCACGCACAACGAATCGATTTCGATTGCGGACTACCTCACCGTGGCGAAGGACGGCGCGGCGGTCTACCGTCCGACGGTGCACTACGCCTACCATCCCTGCGAGGACACCATCCTCAGCCTGCATGAGCTGCAGGGGCGCAACATGCGCCGCCAATCGCGCACGCGACTGATGAACGACGAAATCGTGGACGGAATGGACGAATTGGGCGTGCTGCTCTACGGTCACGCGAAGAACGCATTCTGGTACGGCAGCCAGCTCACCATCGACCAGGCTCGCGCGATCGCCCCGTACCAGAATGCCACCGGCCTGCAGGTCACCTCGGCGGTAGTGGCAGGAATGATCTGGGCGATCGAGAACCCGCGTCGCGGCGTGGTCGACGCCGACGAGCTCGATCACGATCGCATCCTGTCGATCCAGGCCCCGTATCTCGGCAAGCTGGTCGGTGCCTATACTGACTGGACGCCACTGGACAATCGCGGCCAGGGCCTGTTCCCGGAAGACATCGACCTGCACGATCCATGGCAGTTCAAGAACGTCATCGTGCGTTAGCTTTGCTTAGTACTTGAAGGGAGACGCCGCTTGCCAAAGGGCCGATTGGTCGTGAGTTACCACGATGGGAGCTGGACGGACAACCTCTCCATCGCGAATTACGGGCTGCTCGTCGGTCCCGGTGGATTGACCCTGCGGATCGAAGTGGAACCGCGCGTGCGCGTGGGCAAGGTTCGCTGCGCGAGGAAAGCGCTCGCGGAATTTGTCGCGAAGCGAAACGCGATCCACACGATCCAGGTCGGAAAGCCCCGATTTGCCTCCGACCTTCGCCGCGAGGTCAGAACATTGCATCGGACCCGACTCGACTTGCGCCTTTCCGCGGGCGACGTGGACGTGCTCTACCCGGCGACCGTGGTCTTCGGGCCAGACGAGGTCGTACTGAATCTGGGTTGAGTTCTACTCACGCTGCGAAGCTGCTGCCGAACATCGGCGCGCCGCTCTTCGACTCCGCGCGCGATGCCTCGTCTTGAATGACATCCCAATGCTCGGCCAGGCGCCCGTCGGCGATGCGAACGATGTCCACCACGATCCAGCTCCTGGGCCGGCCGTGTCCCGAGAAGCGCCCATGGAGCATCACGAAGTCGCCTTCGGCCATGATCAATCCCGGTTCGTGCCTCAACGTCGATGGGAGGCTCTTCACCAGATTGAAGAGCCCCGCGCGGCCGGATTCGATGTGTGCGCTGTGCTGGACGTAGCCGGGCGACCAATAGCGTTCAGCCGCCGCGTAGTCGCGCTTGTTGAACAGCGCGTCGAACGCTTCGAGGACAAGCGCCTTGTTTGAATCTTCAACCGCGCCTTTCATGCGGCACCTGCCTGATCTGCCACTGGAAGCTTGCGAATGCGCTTGCCCGTCGCCGCAAAGATCGCGTTTGTCACGGCAGGCGCGATGGCCGAAGTTCCGGCCTCGCCCATGCCTCCCGGCGCCTCGTTGCTTTGCACGATGTGGACCTCTATGACCGGCGCCTCGTTCATGCGCAGCACCGGGTAGTTGTGGAAATTGCTTTGCTCGACACGGCCGTCCTTCAGCGTGATCTCGCCGCGCAGCACCGCCGAGATGCCGAAGATGACGGCACTCTGGATCTGCGCCCGGACGGTGTCGGGATTGACCACGGTGCCGCAATCGACGGCGCAGACTACGCGCCGCACACGAACGTCTCCGTCCTTCGAGACCTCGACTTCCGCTACCTGGGCCAGGTAAGTCGCGAAGACGAACTGGACCGATACGCCACGACCGACCCCCGCGGGCAGCGGCTTTCCCCAGCCCGCCTTCTGCGCCGCAAGCTGCAGCACGGCGCTCGCGCGAGGTGCCTTGCCGAGAAGAGCCTGGCGATACGCGACGGGATCCTGTTTCGCCGCCGCCGCAAGCTCGTCGATGAAGCTTTCGGTCACGAAGACGTTGTGCGAGGGTCCGACGCTGCGCCAGAAGGCAGTCGGAATGCCCGGCGGCTCCGCTCGCACGTACTCGACATGCAGATTCGGAAGCGCATAGATCAGGTCGATCGCGCCCTCGATCGTGTCCCCGTCGAGGCCGTCCTTGAAGATCGGAGGCGCCCACCGGGCGATGACCGAGGAGCCCGCGAAGCGATTGTTCCAGGCAACCGGCATTCCCTTGTCGTCGAGACCGGCGGACATCCGGTCGAAGAAGGAGGGCCGGTACAGGTCGTGCTGGATGTCTTCCTCGCGGGTCCACACGACTTTCACCGGACCATCCACCTGCATGGCGATCTGGACGGCGCGCGTGATGCCGTCGACCTCGAGCCTGCGGCCGAACCCGCCGCCGATGAGGTGGTTATGGACCACGACCTTTTCCAACGGCAGGCCGGCGGTCTTCGCGGCAGCGGCCTGGGCGCGTCCGAGGACCTGGTTGCCGACCCAGACTTCGCAGCCATCCTTGCGGACGTGAACGGTGCAATTCATCGGCTCCATCGTCGCGTGCGCGAGGAACGGGACCTGGTAGGTCGCCTCGACCCTGGTGGCCGCGGCCGCCATGGCCTTCTCGACGTCGCCGATGTTCTGCGCGACAGCACCCGGCTTGAGCGTCGCCTTCTTGAGCTCGTCCGTGACCTGTTGCGTGTCGAGCTTGGCGTGCGGACCATCGTCCCATTCGATCACCAGGGCCGCGAGCCCTTTCTTCGCAGCCCCCATGTGATCCGCCACGACAGCGACGGCGTCGTCGAGCCGTACGACCTGGCGCACGCCCTTGACGGCCTTGGCCGCCGCATCGTCCACGCTCTTCACGCGACCGCCGAAGACGGGCGATTGCGCGAGCGTCGCGAACTTCATTCCCGGCGGCCGGGCGTCGATGCCATACACAGCTGTTCCGTTGACCTTCGATGGCGTATCCAGGCGCTTGGCCGCAGTTCCGATGAGCTTGAAATCTTCCGGCCGCTTGAGGATCACTTTTTCGGGGACAGGCATGCGCGCGGCATCGGCTGCAAGGTCTCCATACTTGATCCGTCGCTTCGTCGGCACGTGCAGCACCTCTCCGCTTTGCGCGCTGCAGGATGCCGGGTCGACATCCCAGCGCTTCGCCGCCGCCGACACGAGCATCGTTCTCGCGGTCGCACCGGCTTCGCGCATCGGCCTCCATGCCCCGCGTATCGCGTTCGAGTTGCCGGTTGCCTGTACTCCGAGCAAAGGATTGGCGTAGAGCTTTTCGTTGGGCGGTGCATGCTCGAGGCGAACCTGCTTCAGGTCCACCTCCAGCTCTTCGGCGATCAACATCGGGATGGAGGTGTAGGTGCCCTGGCCCATCTCGACGTAGGGCATTGTCATCACGACTTGCCCGTCGCTGCCGATGCGGATGAAAGCGTTGGGCACGAACGGCTCACCCGCGGCCATTCCCGGTTCGGTCCTGAACCCGAGTGCCAGGCCCCCGCCCATTGCGGCGCTCGTGATGATGAATTGGCGACGAGAGGTCATCTCAGGCCTCCTTCTTTCCGCTCGCCGCGCGCTTGATTCCCTCGCGGATGCGCACGTAGGTGCCGCAACGACAGACGTTCCCGGACATGGCGGCGTCGATATCGCTGTCGGTCGGATGTGGCGTGGCGGCGAGCAGTGCGGTCGCGGACATGATCTGGCCCGATTGGCAGTAGCCGCATTGCGGCACCTCCAGCGCGATCCAGGCCTGCTGGATCTTCTTGCCGGCAGTCGTGGCGCCAACGGCCTCGATCGTGGTGATGCGCTTTCCGTACACGGCAGCGATCGGCGTGATGCAGGAGCGAACCGGCTTGCCATCGAGGTGGATCGTGCATGCGCCGCACAACCCGAGGCCGCAGCCGAATTTCGTGCCGCTCATCCCCAGGACATCGCGCAATACCCAGAGAGTCGGCGTGTCCTCGTCGACATCGACGGTATGGGCAACGCCATTGACTGTGATTGCATGGGACATGACAATCTCCTTACTTGGAATCTGCATGATCAGACGCTGCCGCGACGGTTGCATCGATCGATTTTGACCGGAGCTGTTAGCGCAGCTAACATCCGCCCTTGCCTCGCACACTTCCTCCGCTCGAGACGTTTCGCTTCTTCGAAGCGGCCGCCCGGCACTTGAATTTCACGCGCGCCGCGGAGGAGATGCATGTTACCCATGGCGCGGTGAGCCAGCGCATCAAGCGCCTGGAAGAGGATCTCGGCATGTCGCTGTTCCGGCGCAGCGGCAGGCATATGTTGCTGACCGACGAGGGGCACCTGCTGCTCGAACGAGTGCAGACCGCGATCAACGAGATCGCGGGCGGGGTCGAGGCGATTCGATCGGGCAACGCGGTCCGAACACTTACCATCAGCGTGGTGCCGGGTTTTGCCGCGTACTGGCTGCTGCCGCGCCTCGCGGGGTTCGTTGATCGTCACCCGGATATCGAGGTGAATGTCCGCCCAACCTTCTCGCTGGCCGATTTCACCCGCGATGGGGTCGACATGGCTGTGCGGTTCGGGTCCGGCACGTGGCCGGGGCTGAAGACGATCAAGCTGTATCACGAGGAGCTGTTTCCGGTGTGCAGCCCGTCTTTCCGGGGCGGCCAGTTGCCGCGTGTACCAGCCGAACTCCTGAAGGTACCGCTTCTTCACGATGAGCGGCAGCCCTGGTCCCATTGGTTCAAAGCGATCGGCCTGGACTATCGCGGCGCCGGTCGAGGACAGCGGTACTCCGAGCAAACGCTGCTCCTTGCGGCAGCCATCGGAGGCCTGGGCGTCGCGCTGGCACGTGCATCGTTCGTCAAGGCCGACCTGGAATCGGGCCGCCTGGTCCAGCTCTTCCCCCAGCGCGTGCGCGCGCGAAGCTCGTCCTACATCGTGTATCCGCGAGCTTCGGAGACTGTCGAGAAGGTTCGTATATTTGAGCGGTGGCTGCTCGAAGAGGTCCGGTCCGGCGAGATCGCCGGCGCTCATCCCCCATCCCGCGTTTCAGCAATCGAACCTTCCTGAGTTCCGTTTGACCGAAGGGGCGATCCCGCTCAAGATTGGCGCCGCCGCTCAGTTGAAGCGGCAGATCAGGTGTCCACGCGCGATCCGCTGGGAGCCTGCAATGACCTGGGGCGTATTCTTTCAGGAGATCAAACAAATGATTGTCAATTCAATGCTGCGCGTTGTTCGCGCGTTGTTTCTATGGAGTTTGGGCATGGCCGTGCTTTCCCAGCCGGCCATGGCTGCGCACCACCGCCATTCCGTGGCGCCACTCCTGGTTGCAGGGCCGCAAGCAACGTCCGCCGGAGCGACCGCCGGCACGCTCGGCGCGCAGTACGGACTTTTCACCTGCCAGGTTGTTGGACTGAGCCCATCGACCACTTGCTATGACCCGTACCAGATGCGGGCCGCCTACCAGGTCGATTCGTTGATCAACTCGGGTTATAGCGGCACCGGGCATACGGTCGTCATCATCGACGCGTTCCAGTCCCCGAACATCGTGCAGGAGCTGAATACCTACAACAGCTTTTACGGGCTGCCCAGCCTGAACGGGCTCGGGGGCGCGCCAAACCCGCTCCTGGGAACGTTCACCCAGGTCGCGCCTGACGGTCTCACGCCGTTCCTCGTCGGCAATGCCGACATGACCGGTTGGGCCGAGGAGATCAGCCTCGATGTCCTCTGGGCACACGCCATCGCTCCGGGCGCAAACGTCGTCCTCGTGCTGGCCAAGTCGGATCACGATGTCGACATCCAGAGCGCGCTGCAGTACGCGGTCGACAACAACCTCGGCGACATCATCTCGATGAGCTTCGGCGAGAACGAGAGCTGCGTGGATCCGGACATCCTCGCGCAGCAGCACGATGCATTTGCCGCCGCGACGCAGAAAGGGATCACCCTGTTTGCATCGGCCGGCGACGACGGCGCGGGTCAACCGTCCTGTGACGGCTTGACCTTGGTGCAAGCCGTTTCCTCGCCGGCCAGCGACCCGCTGGTGACCGGCGTGGGCGGCACCGAGCTGCACGCTGCGAGATACTGCCTTGCCTCGGTGGGCTGCAATCCATCCGCAAATCCCGCATTCGGGACGTGGCAGGGCGAGATCGTGTGGAACGAAGACGCGCTTGGCCGTGGCGCGACGGGTGGTGGATTCAGCGTCGTGTTCGACGAACCTCCCTACCAGAAGGGCACTGGCGGGCTCCACGGCGGCAAGCAGCGGGCCGTACCCGACGTCGGGTACAACGCGGCTGTCGGTCACGGCGTTTTGACGTATTTGAATATTCCCGGCATACCGGCGGGCATGTATCTTTTCGGCGGCACCAGTGCCGGGGCGCCGCAGTGGGCTGCCATCACCGCGATTGCGAACCAGAAAGCTGGAGGGCGGCTGGGATTCCTCAATTCGGCCATCTACCAGATCGGCAAGGTGAACAAGGCCTATCCGGCCTCGTTCCACGACATCACGGTGGGCGACAATTCGGTCGAGGGAGTCGATGGATTCGATGCCGGATCCGGCTGGGACGCGACAACGGGCACGGGATCGCCGATGGACGTGAGCCTGGTCGATAACCTCATCAGGTACGTGTCGCCGGGCGATGGCAACGCCGCGGTTGCCACGACGAAGCCGAAGCCGCATCAGAAGCCGATCGTTCCGGGGCACGTGGAACCCCACTGAGGTCGGTATTTTCCTGACGACGGGGCCCTCTTGGGCCCCGTTTTCTTTATGGCGTAAGCTGGCGCGGTGAGCGAAGGAGTCGCCCACGTGCCCACGAAAGACGGCAGTCATCCGGACCATCCGATGCGCGATCCCGCATCGGCGGCGAAGCTATTCGCCGAATTGCGCGAAGCCGATCCGCTCGCCGCGTTGCGCGACCTGAGCGCCTGGCTCGAAGAAGCGAAGGACATTCCCGGCGGCGAGGAACAGGTTCGCAGCGAGATCCTGGCGCTGATCCAGGAAGCCGGCGAAATGCACGTGGCGAAGCTGCTGGCGCCGCTCATTGCGAGACCGTCTGGCGAGCAAGCGCCACGCGAGGCGAATTGGAACGCGCTGGATCACTACACGAAGGGACTGGCTGGCGCGCTGTGCTCGTCGGCCACGCAGTTGCTCGAGCAGGCGAAGGCGGATCCGTCGCTCCAGCTTCCGGCGGCGGGAGGTGCAGCAAGGGCCCTGCAGGCTTGCCGCATGATGGCGAAGCTCCACCTCGTCCGCTACCTCAGTGTTCCACCGAAGCTGTGGCAGCTCGCCTATACCGTGCACGGTGAAGCGGAGAAGGCCGATGCCGCTGCGAAGTCGATTCGCATGCACTCGACCCAGAAGACGCCGACGACGGTGACGCAGGAATTGCTGCGGCTGCTGATGCTGCAATCGAGTTCGCCGGAGATGATGGCTCCCGAACAAATCGAGGTGGCCGACCGGGTGATCGACCAGTTGGGAGGAGACTTCACGCTGCGGCCGCGGGGCTCGGCCGACAACGCATTCTGGTTCGATCCGGGCAGCGAACAGCCACCGCAGCGCGCGGCCGGCAAGCCCCCGGAGCCGGATGCCGACGCCCGGTATTTCGGCCCGGGAATGGGATTCGAGGCGCTGGAGCGCTTCCACAAGGAATTGGGGCAGATGAGGAGGGCCGCCGACGTGAGGCCGTTCGGCAAGGACATCTCCGCTCACGTGCAAGCGTCCGCGATCCGGCACCTGCTGTTGTTCTGGGGCCAGGCGAGCCCGTACACCGCACCCGCCCACTCTGAAGCGACGGGCAACGTGAGCGTCATTCATGGCTATGGGCAGATCTGGCAGCAGCTGTCGCACGGTCGATCGGCGAAGACCGAATTGTCCCTGGCCGAAGACGACGATGGCCCGCTGGTCGCCCCGGAGACATGGACGCTCCGGGACACGGGCGGCAGTGAAGTCGGCCTCGAGATTCCGATGCGATCGGGCGACTGGGCGCGAAGCGGCGATGCGGTCGCCGTCTCGATGCAAGGCGATGGCACGTACTGGTTCGGCCTGATCCGCTCCATGCATGCCGAGCCGGGCCGGGGAATGCACGCCAACATCGCGATCCTGAGTCGCGAGCCGCAGGCTGTGCAGATGCGAGCGGTCATCGAGCAAGGCGAGGTCGATGGCATTACCGAGAGCGCGGCCCGGCAATTCGCCTACAACAGCGTGCGCGCGGTCATCCTGTCGGATGGTTCCGCCGGGTCGCAAAAGGCGAACTTCCTCCTGCCGCCCGAGCACTGGCAGGCGGGCCGCGTCTATGAGGCCCTGGTCGCGGGGACCGTGCGTCACCTCCACAGCCTGCAGCTTTTGCGGCGCGGAGACGATTACGTCCGGGCGTCGTTCGAGTGGGTTTCGGTGCACGCCTGAAGCGCATCGGCTGTCGGAGACTTCCCACACAAGACAGTAGGAACCGCCGATATCATTTTCCGTGGCGAGCGGGGAACGTAGCACATGGACATCGCGCCATCCAAGACTACCGCCGGCCGCTGGCGCGCTGTCGCGCTCTCGATCGTCGCGGCAGTTGCGATCTATGCGGTGGTCGCGGGGTTCCTGGTTCCCCATTTCGCGCGAAGTGTCATCGCCGAAAAGATTGGCGAGCGCCTGGGCCGGACCGTCGCGATCGACGATCTGTCCTTCAATCCCTTCACCCTGGATGCGACTGTGACGGGAGTCCGGGTCATGGAGCCCGGCGACCGCGCGACGTTCGCTTCGTTTGACCGGCTCGACGTCGCCGGCAGCTTCACCTCGATCTATCGCCTGGCTCCCGTGGCCAACGCAGTCACGCTGGATGGCCTGAAGGTCAATCTCGTGCGTGACGGCGAGTCCCACTACAACGTGACCGACATCATCGATCGCCTCGCCGCCGCGCCGGCATCCGGCAAGCCCTCGCAGACGGACTTTTCAGTCAGCAACATCCGCATCACGAATGGCCGCGTGGATTTCGACGATCGGCCCAAGGGCACCAAGCAACAGGTGACCGAGATCAACGTCGCGATCCCCTTCATATCGAACCTTCCCGCGCACCTGAAGGAATTCGTCCAGCCGAGCTTCTCCGCGATGGTGAACGGCGCACCGGTGAAGTTATCGGGCGAAACGCTGCCGTTCGAGGAATCATTGCGAACGCAGGTGGCGGTCCAGTTCGAGTCGCTCGATCTTCCTCGCTACGTCGGGTACTCCCCGACCGCGCTGCCGGTGAATGTCGATGCCGGCAAGCTCGACACTCGCCTGCTCCTTCGCTTCACTCACGCGGCAGGGAAGGATCCGTCGATCGACGTTGCCGGCACCATGGCCCTTCGCGATGCTCGCGTGTCGATTCCTGGCGGGCCCACGCTCGCCGAGATCGGGCGAATCGACCTGGACATCGCCTCGCTCGATCCCCTGGCGAGGGTGGTGCAGCTGAGTTCGTTGCGGGTGGCCCAAGCCCGCGTCGACAACGGACAATGGAATGTGCCCGAGGCCGAGGCGAAGAGCATTCGCATCGACGCCGGAAAGAGGGTCGTCGCCATTGAATCGATCTCCACCCGTGACGGCGTGCTCGCGCTCACGCGCAACCAGGGTGGCTCGATCGAGATGCCTCCTTTTCCGCGGGGGTCCGAGACGGCCACGGCGGTCTCTGCTCCGTGGCTGCTCACGTTGGGCAAGGCCTCGCTCGATGGCTACAACGTGGCGCTTGTCGATGAGACCGTGAAGCCCGCGGTTACGCATCGCGTCGCGATCGCCCACCTGGAGGCCGCCGATCTCACGACGGAAAAGAACGGCAAGGGCACGATGAGCGCCAACCTCCGGGTCGGCAAGTCCGGAAGCGTGGGTCTCGAGTCGAGCTTCGGCCTCGACCCCTTGTCGCTCCAGGCGCGTATCGACGCGCACCGCCTCGACCTCGTCGAGTTTCGTCCGTATGCGGAGCATTTCTCCACGGTGTCCCTCAAGAGCGGCAATGCGTCCGCCCAGGGCACCCTCACCGTCGCCGGCGAGGGCGACGCGACACGGATCGCCTATTCAGGCTCCGCCGGAATTGCGAATGTCGCGACGGCGGACAAAGCCGGCGGTGAGGACCTTGTCAATTGGGACGCGGTCAGCCTCACCGGCATGGATCTGCGCTGGAGCAGGAACGAGCCGCTTCGGCTCGCCGTGTCGGACGTCGCCGTGAAGAAGGCCTATGCCCGGGTCGTGGTCACTCCCGAGGGCAAGATCAACTTGCAGCAGCTCAAATTCGCGACCGCGGATCATCCCGAGGCTCCGGTGCCCGCGACCCCTGCCAAGCCGCGCGACATTCGCATCGATCGCATCACCTTTGCCGACAGCCGGCTTGATTTCACGGACCACTTCATCAAGCCCAACTATGCGGCCGACGTGGGCGATCTCCATGGAAGCGTGAGCAACCTTTCCTCGGACGCAGCGAGCCGCGGCATTGTCGACCTGGAGGGGCGCTACGACCGGACCTCTCCGGTGGTGATCACGGGGACGATCAATCCGCTGAGCGGCAACCTCTTTCTCGATATCGCGGCAAAAGGCCAGGACATCGAGCTGCCCAAGCTCACCGCGTACTCGGAGCGCTATGCCGGCTATGGCATCACCCAGGGCAAGCTCACGCTGGACGTGAAGTACCACGTCGAGGACGGCAAGCTCGAAGGGCGCAACAAGATCCTGATCGACCAGCTCGTCTTCGGCGACAAGGTCGAGAGTCCCGAAGCGACGAAGCTCCCTGTTCTGTTCGCCGTCAATCTCCTCAAGGATTCTAAAGGCGCCATCAACCTGGAGCTGCCGATCTCCGGCTCCCTCGACGATCCCCAGTTCAAGATCGGTGACCTGATCATGCAGGTCATGGGCTCGCTTCTCAAGAAAGCCCTAACTTCCCCATTCTCATTGCTGACGGGTGGTTCCGGTTCCGGAGGTGGTGCTGGCAGCGGTGCGGGCAATCCGACCGAAGATCTCAATTTCGTGGATTTCAAGGCCGGTAGCGATGACATCGCTCCGGAGGCCGGGAAGAAGCTGGACGCCGTGGCGAAGGCGCTCCTCGATCGTCCCGCCATAAAGATCGAGCTCGCCTCGCGCTCCGATCCCGAGAACGACCTGCCGGCACTGAGGCAGGCGGCCCTGGCGCGGGAACTGAAGGAAGCGAAGCGAAGTGCCCTCGCTGCGAAAGGCCAGGCCGTTCCGGAAGGCCAGATCACGCTCGAGGGCGACGAGTACCCGCGCTACCTCAAGCTCGTTTTCGAGCGCGAGAAGCGCGCGACTCCGGTGCCGAAGGAGAGAGCCCAGAAAGAAACGGCACCGAAGGAAGCGTCAGTCGCGCAGATGGAGGCTTACCTGCTGGAGCGAATCGCGATTGCCCCCGAGGATCTCGCCGCGCTCGCGACTCGCCGCTCCGAGGCAGTGAAGAGCTATCTCGTCGAAAAAGGACACTTGCCCCCGGAGCGCGTATCGGTGGCTTCGAGCGGGGAATCGGCCCCCAAGCAGGACAATCACGAGGGCCGCGTCGAACTCACCCTGAAGTGACCGGGGCGCCGGAGGGTTTGGCGAGCTGGTCGCGCACGAAGGCGATGTGCTGCCGCAGCACATAGAGCTGGTCCGCAAAGGCGCCGGGCAATTTCACCGTGATGACCCGCTGCTCGATTTCGTCGAGGCGCTTGAGGATCTCGGCGCGCCGCTCCGGGTTCGGCTGGGCGAACGCCTCGCGCTCGAGCGCCATCAGCTCGCCGTAGCGACGATAGATGCGCCTGCTGATGCGCCAACGGTAGAGCATCGGCACGACCCTCAAGCCCGGAATCAGGATGACAACGATTGGCACCAGCATGACCAACGCGCGATCGACGAGACTCGCAAGCCAGTAGGGAAGATGCTTGTAGGCGAAGGTCTTGCCCGAACGGTAGTAGCGCAGCGCATCGTCGCTCAGCCGGTACTCGTGCTCGAGCGGAGCCGGGAACTCGCCGGCATTCTGCAGCAGCGTGGCGCGGCCATGCACTTCCCGCGCCGCCTCGATGAGGATGTCGGAAAGCGCAGGGTGCAGGTCGGATCGTGCGATGAGCTCGACCGTCGGCGCGATGATCGCGATCGGCTTATCGGGCACGTTCTTCCCCAGGTCGAATGCGCCCGCGGGCAGTTCCAGCTTGCTGAGATAGCGGAAGCGGCGCACGTACGCGTCGCCCTGCACGAAATCGAAGAGACGAATGCCGGGCGCATGGATCAGGTCGCTCATGTTGGCGGCCGCGGCCGAGTCGCCCATGAAAAATACGGCGTCCGCCTGGCGCGTGAGAAGGGCTTCCTCCGCGGCCTTGCCATCGAGATCGAGAAATTTCGTCGGCCCCTTCGCGTCGATCCCGTTCGCTTTCAGCAGCGTCTCCGCCAGCACGCGCGTTCCACTGCCCTTGCGGCCGATCGCAATGCGCTGCCCGTCGAGTTCGGATAACCGTCCGATGGGTCGCGGGGATCGATAGAAGACCAGCACAGGCTCGTAGAACACGCTTCCCAACGACATCAGCTCGCCGGGATCGACGAGATTGGCGAGGCCGCCCTGCACGAAGCCAACGTCGACCTTTACGTTGGGATCGTTCAGCCGCTTGATGTTTTCGAGGGAGCCCTCCGACGGCAGGATTTGCAGCGTGATGCCCTCGGGCGAAAGGATCTTGCGATAGCGTTCCGCGGTGGCTTGAAAGACGCTCCCGGCCGGGCCGCTCGTGATTGTGATCGTGTCGGGCGGAGCCGGGCGTACGAAGTGGTACGCCAGCCAGAAAGCTGCCGCCACCAAAAGGATGTAAGGACCCAGCGTCAATGCCAGGTCGCGCCAGGAGATACCGGTAACCGTGTGGCGCACCGTGAGGAGTCTCCGTGACCGAGGCTACAAGTCTGTCGGGAGACGCTCGAAGTGTATGTCGGATCGTTCCTACAATGCCGACTCTTCGTTGAGATAGCTCAATACCCGCGAATTACGCCGGGAGAAGATGGCATGAGCCTCACCATCTGACCCACTCCCTTGCGGAGGTCCCATGCATTCGGCGCTGCGCATCATCGCCAATGAGCACCAATCGATCGCGAGCGTGCTCTCGGGACTCACTCATTTCGCCGACCGTGGCCTCCAGGGCAAGAAGATTCCGGATGCCCCCGTGTTCCGCGCGATGCTTCATTACCTGGATCTTTTCGCCGAGCGCATGCACCATCCCAAGGAGGAGGCGTACTTGTTCGCGCGCTTGCGCAGCCGTACGCACCTGGTCGACGACGTCCTCGATCGCCTGCAGGAAGATCACTACTACGGCCTTGGCGGATTGCGCGCCGTCGAGCACGCGTTCCTTCGCTACGAGGAGGGCGGAGCTCCCTTCTTCGCCGATTTCGCGCGCGAGGTGCACCGCTATGTGGATTTCTATCGCAGGCACATGCAGGTCGAGGAAACGTACATCTTCCCGATTGCCGAGCGGGAGCTCACGGAAGACGATTGGGCCGCCATCCAGAGTGCGTTCTCCGCGCACGAGGATCCGCTGGCCTCCTTCACCCAGGAGCACGACCTGCGGTCGCTCTTCACGCGCATCGTCACAATCACGCCCGCCCCGATCGGAGTAGGCGAAGAGGTCTAGTGCATCGCAGAGGAGGAACCATGGAGCGCACGTTCGGTCATTTGCCGTCTTCCGTCCTGATTGCCGCCGTGGTCGCCGCGGCCGCTTCGCAGGCCTTTTCGGCGCCCGTAACCGGGGAGCGCAGCGGCAAGGAAGTGGTGCAGGAGGTGTGCTTCCGCTGTCACGAGGCGCCCAAGTCGGGAGCTCCCCAGGTCGGCGACAAGAAGGCCTGGGTGCCCCGAATGAGCAAGGGCATCGACGTCCTCGAGATGTCCGCGATTCGCGGCCACGGGGGAATGCCACCGCGTGGCGGGAGGGCTGACCTCACAGACGGCGAGATCCGTAGCGCGATCTACTACATGTTCAACCCGCAGGCTGCGGCGACTGCCGCGCCCGTGGCCGCCCCGGCGCCGCCAGCCGGCGGCGGGCAGAGCGTCCTCGTGAATGGCGTTCGCATCTATTTCGGCTTCGCGAGCGCGGAGCAGATGCGCGGGTACCCCCCGGGCTCGCCGGAAGCGAAGATGCACGGGGGAATTCCGGCCGGAGAGGGGTACCAGCACGTGAACGTGACGCTCGTCGACGCGGCGAGCAAGGCCCCGATCCCGGGAGCGACTGTGACTCTCGAGGTCGAGCAGGTCGGGATGGACTCCGTGACGAAAGTGCTCGAGCCGATGACGCTCGGCGGATCGGCGGGCTACGGCGCCTACGTGCGCCTGCTGCCCAAGGCCACGTACACCTTCCACGTGAAGGTACTCAGGCCCGGGTCGGCCGTGCCGGTCGAAGCGACGTTTCCTCATCCGGGTTGAAAAGCCGCATCCCTCCTGCAGCAATCGCCTTTTTGACCCAGATCAACCTCCCGTAGCGGGCGCGGGCGACACTTCGCGTAGGGAAATTCCGACTAGGGGTCAACAATGAAAACCATCGTCATAATCGCCGCCGTGCTTGCCTGTGGCGGAACCATCCTCT
>JBAQKF010000007.1:0-55130 GCA_049300695.1 Usitatibacter sp. | reverse complement strand
GTCCCCGAACTAGCGGATGCCGAGCTTGGCGGCGGCGAGCACCGCCTGGACGCGAGTGGTCACGTCCAGCGCCTTGAACACGGCGGCGACGTGGTTCTTCACGGTGCTTTCGGCGAGATGGAGCTCGCGGCAGATCACCTTGTTGGACGCCCCGGCGAGGAGCAGCGCGAGGACGTCGGCCTGGCGTGGCGTGATGCCCAGGCGCGCGGCGACATCGGCGGCGAATTCGGCCTGGGGCGCCGGCGCCGAGCGCTCGCGCCCGAGAGCTTCGCGCGGAAGATACGTCCCGCCGGAAAGCACGAGGCGCAGCGCGCTCAGGATCACCTCGCTCGTGGAGGACTTGGGGATGTAGCCCAGCGCCCCCTGTTCGATGGCCGAGCGCACCAGGGCCGGATCGTCATCGCCCGACATCATCACGACGGGCAGGCCGGGAAAGCGCTTCTGCCACTGGGCGAGGCCCGCGAATCCCGAGGTTCCCGGCATGCGCACGTCGAGCAACACGAGATCCAGGTCCGGATGCTTCGTCACCACGAGCGTGGCCGCATCGAAATTTTCGGCCTCGAAGATCTCCACGGGTTCCTCGGAACCCGGCGGTGGCAGGCGCTCGAGCACCGGCCGCATTCCCTCGCGGATGAGGTGGTGGTCGTCGACGATGAGGACCTTCACGGCGGCTATTCCCCGGCAGCCTGCTCCGGCACGGACGCCCCGTTGCGGTCGCGCCAGATGGCGCCCAGCAACGAGCGAAGGCGCGCGGGCCGCAGCGGCTTGTGGAGCAGGTGCAATCGCGATGCTTCGGCCGCCGAGAGCACTTCGGGCGCGATGTCTCCCGTGATCACTATGCCCGCCACGCCGGGAAAGCGCGCGCGCAGGCGTTCGATCACCGCGATGCCGGTCTCGTTGCCGGGCAGGCGATAGTCCGCGAGGACCGCATGCGGCTCCATGGACGTGTTGGCGAGCGCGCGCTCGACATCGACTCCATTCACCGCCACGGCCACGCGGCATCCCCATCCCTCCAGGAGCACGGTCATCGCGCCGCGGATCTCGTTCTCGTCCTCGACGATGAGCACCGCGAGACCCTCGAGGGAGTCGGCGGCCTGGGGCCGTTCGCTCGCGCGGACCTTGGACGGATCGCCGTAGGGCACCACCATCGAGAACACCGAGCCCCGGCCCACGCGCGATCGCACTTCGACCGGGTGGCCGAGAAGCTTTCCCGTGCGTTCCACAATGGCGAGGCCCAGGCCCAGACCCTGCTCGCGATCGCGCTGCGGATTCGCCAACTGGTGGAACTCGCGGAAGATGTCGTCGAACTTGTCCTCGGGAATGCCGATGCCGGTATCCCACACCTGGATGAGGAGCCCTTCCTTGCGGCGCCGGCATCCCACGAGGACGCCGCCCTTGTGCGAATAGCGCAGCGCGTTGTTGAGGAGATTCACGAGGATCCGGTAGAGCAGGATCGGGTCGGTCTCGATCACGGCGGAGCTGCGCCGGACGCGGAGCGTGAGTTCCTTCTGGCCCGCCGCGTAGGCAAAGGAGCTGCGGACGCGGTCGAGCACCTGCGCGATCGGGAACGAGGACACCTGCGGCTTCACCGTGCCCGCGTCGAACCTCGAGATGTCGAGCAGCTCGTTCAGCAGCGCCGACATCGCGATGACCGATGACCGGATGCTCTCGACGATGCGCCGCACGCCGGGCTCGTGCACGCGCTCCTGGAGGCTTTCCACGAGCAGCACGACCGCCTGCATGGGTTGGCGAAGGTCATGGCTCGCCGCGGCGAGGAAGCGCGTCTTTCCGCGGTTGGCCTCCGCGAGCGCCTCCTTCTGCGCGAGAAGGTCGGCGAGCAGGCGAACATTTTCCTGGCGCTTGGCGATCGTATCCATCATCAGCTGGTTCGAGCGCCTCCCGCCGATCGTGATCACGAGCAGGAAGAGGAATCCAAATGCGGCGATCGCCTGGTAGCGCGGATCGCCGCGCAGCGCCGCGACCAGGACGTTGGGCACCATCGCCGAAAGGAACCACGCATAGTAGGCGGGACCGTAGCGCGACGGATTCGCGGCCTGGTAAGTGCCGAACATCATGACGACGAAGAACACGATGAGGATATTCTCGGGATGAGTCGGCGCCAGCGTGACCGCCGCCACGCCGAGCAACCCCCAGGACATGCCACCCAACGTGTGGCCGAGCACCGCGACCTGCTCTCGCAGGCGTAGCTCCTTGGCGCTATCGATAGGCGCCGCGAATGCGAGGGCCGTGGCGTAGCGCGATGCGCAGGTGAACGCGAATCCGATGAGCCATCCCCACAGAAACCCCGCCGGCAACGAGTCGCGCATCAGCCACGCAGACAGGGCCGCGAACGGCACCGCCGAGACCATCGAGAAGCGATAGCCCGCGAAATGGTGCTCGAGCAGCTCGACGAGAACCGGGTCGGGAGGAGAGGAAGGAGATTCGCGCGCCAAAGGCACGCGGCCCTAGTTCAGGGCCGCCTTCTGGGCTGGATGGGTTCCTTCACGCACTCGCGAGTTGGCCGACACATGCTGGCGCAGGAATTCCATCTGGTCGGACAGGATCCGGCGGTTGGCGAGGATGAGGAACTCGGCGCGGTTCGGTATGTAGGGGGCGTAGAGCAACTGCATGTGCGCTTCTTCGGGAGTGCGGCTGCCCTTTTTCTGGTTGCAGGCCCGGCATGCGGTCACGACGTTCATCCAGGTGTCGCGCCCGCCCCGGGACATGGGCAGGATGTGGTCGCACGTAAGGCGCAGCGGCGAGAAATTCCCGCCGCAAAATGCGCAGATGAAACGGTCGCGGTTGAAGAGCTCGCGGTTGTTGAGCGGGGGGACCTGGTGGAATCCCTTGATCGCGAGCGCCTTGCCGCGGATGGCGATGATCGAGTTGGCGGTGATGTGGGAGCGCTGGCCGGTGCGCTGGCAGCGGCCGCCCCAGACCGTGAAGGCCTCCCGGCCCGTTTCCCAGGCGACCCGCTCCTTGGCGTAGTACCAAACCGCCTGCTGCCAGGTAACCCAGCGGTGGGGGACGCCGTGCTGATCGAGCGTCAGGATGAGGGGTAGGCTACGATTCACACGGTTAAATCTACCATACCGTGGGGGCGTCCTTGAATCTCGATCGTGTGACAGCCGGGCGCGACCTGGCGAACGACTTCAACGTGATCGTCGAGATCCCGATGAACGCGGACCCCATCAAGTACGAGGTCGACAAGGAAACAGGGGCCCTCTTCGTGGACCGGTTCGTCCAGACGGCCATGCATTACCCGTGCAACTACGGGTACATCCCGAATACGCTCTCCGGCGACGGCGACCCCGTGGACGTGCTGGTGATCACCCCCTTCGCGCTCATGCCCGGCGTGGTCGTCCGCTGCCGGCCCATCGGCCTGCTCAAGATGGTCGACGAGGCGGGCGTGGACGCGAAGCTCCTCGCGGTCCCCATCGACAAGCTCACGCCGCTCTATCGCGACATCCAGTCCCCGCGCGACCTTCCGGAGATGACGCTTTCCCAGATCACCCACTTCTTCGCCCACTACAAGGACCTGGAGGCCGGAAAGTTCGTGAAGGTCGAGGGTTGGGGCGGCCCGGAGGAAGCGAAGAAGGAGATCGCCGAGGGCGTGAAGCAGTTCAAGAAGAAGGCGCGCCCGAGGTAGATGGAGCTCGTGCGGCCGGAAATGGTGCACTTGCCGAGCTACGTCGCGGCGCTCGAACGGGGTTGGTCGGCGGACAACACGCGCGGCATGGTCGCCGTGCGCGAGGAACTCGACGCCATCGGGAAGGATGCCGAGCGGTTCGTGGCGCTGCTCACCGATCCCGAGGCCAAGGGTCCACTCGTCAGCCTTCCCGACGGCTCCCGGGTGCCTCGCCTTCCCGGCTACCGGATGTGGATATGGGACGGCGAGTTCTGCGGATCCATCGGATTTCGCTGGCAGCCTGGAACATCGGCCTTGCCAGCGCACGTGCTGGGGCATATCGGCTATGCAGTCGTCCCCTGGAAGCAACGGCTGGGCTACGCGACCCGCGCGCTCGCGCTGCTGCTCCCGCGCGTACGTAAGGAAGGCCTCGAATACGTGGATCTCACAACCGATCAGGAAAACGTGGCGTCGCAGAAGGTCATGCGCGCGAATGGCGCGGTATTCGTCGAGAGGTTCGTCAAGCCCCCCAGCCAGGGCGGTTCCGAGAGCCTGCGATTCCGCATCACGTTCGCGCCGTAAGATATCGACGGCCCACCCGACAAATCGTCATGAAGCTTCTCGCCGTCCTTCTCGCTCTCGCCTCAATGTCCGCCATCGCCGCCGATTGCACCGTCCGCTCCGACTCGCAGGTTCGCGCGTTGGTGGAGCTTTACACATCGGAGGGTTGCTCGAGCTGCCCGCCTGCCGATCACTGGCTCTCGGATCTCGCGGCGCGCGGCGACAAACGCGTCGTGCCCATCGCCTTCCATGTGAGCTACTGGGACTCCCTCGGGTGGAAGGACCGCTTCGCCGATACGCGCTACACGGAACGCCAGCGCAACGTGGCCGATGCCCGGGGCGCTTCGATGGTCTACACGCCGCAGGTGATGATCGGCGGGCAGGATTTCCGGCGTTGGCCGAGCAAGGGCGCCGTCGAGAAGGCGATCGAGGAACTTGCGACATCCCCCGCGCCGGCCAGCATCGTGGTCACGACGAAGCCGTCCGGCGAGAGCGGCGTCGAGGGAAGCGCGAGTTTGAAATCCGGCGGCAGGAACGTCGGGCTCTACGTGGCGCTCACGCAGGATGGACTCTCGAGCAAGGTGACGAGGGGCGAGAATCGCGGCGAGACCTTGCATCACAATGCCGTGGTGCGCGACTTCGCCGAGATCCGGTCCGCCGAGGGCACCTTCCGCTTCAAGCCCCAGGCCGATTGGGACCTCGGGCACATGTCGCTCGTCGCCTTCGCGCAGGATACGGCCACGGGCCGCGTGCTTCAGGCAGTCTCCACGCCGGTCTGCCGCTAGTCGGAAGGCGCGGCCGCGACGACGGGCGGCGTGGGTCGCCGCATGCCGAGCCATGCGAGGAGCCCCAGCGCCGCGCCGATGAGCAGCATTCCCACGATCTCCACGGCGGGCGGGCGTTCGCCCAGCTGGATCGCCGACGAAAGCACCGAGACCACGGGAATGCCGAGCGAATTGAGCCCCGCGATTCCCGCGGCCGAGCGCGACAGGAGGTAGGTCCAAAGCCACCAGCCGATCCCGGTCGCGACCACCGACGAGAAGGCAAGCGCCGCGATGAATTCCCCGCTCCATTGGATGCCCGCGTGGCGGTGGAGCAACGCCGGGATCGAAAGGGCGATGAACCCGAAGAGCAGCTGCCACGCCGTGTAGAGCAGCGGGTCGACGCCCTTCGTCGGCCACCGCTTGGAGATCACCGACGCGAACGCCCACACCATGCCCGCCACCACCGCGAGGAGGCTTCCCTCGAGGCTTTCGAGGCGCCACGGCGAGACGATCAGCACGAGGCCCGCGAATGCGAGGGCCACCGCGAACCATTGCGCGCCGCGCATGCGCTCGTGGAGGATGTAGTGCGCGAAGACGATCATCCAGAACGGCATCGTGAAGACGAGGACGGACGTGCGCCCGCTTCCCGACACGAGCAGCGCGAAGTTCGAGAGCAACACGAAGAGCGCGACCTGGACCAATCCCAGCACGATCGCCATGCGGTAGCTCGCAAGGCCCATGGGACGCCGCTGCAGCTTCACGATGGCGAAGAGCAGCGCCGCGCCGATCCCCACGCGCAGCGCCGCGAAGTCGAACGGATGGGCAAACCGAAGCGCCACCTTCATGGCGACCCACGAGTAGCCCCAAATGAGGATCATCGCCGCGAGCGCCACCGCGGGCGCGGAACCGGATTTCCTCACGACGCGTTCGCAGCCGAGGGGACCTTGCGGACCTCCATCGCCGGGCCGTCGGGGGACTTCCAGTGCAGCTCGCCCCGAAGGCTTTCGATCTGCGCGATGACTAGCGCGTCGAATCCGCCCCCGGGCGAGGGCGCGGCGTTCACGATGGTGCCCGCGGCCTGCTCGCCGAACTCCTTGCTGTACACGGCCTGCCCGGGCTGCGGCCTCTCGCCGCCCGCGACGTGGGCGAGCGCCATGCGCCGCTTGAGGATGCCGCGGTACTGTGTGCGCGCGACGATCTCCTGCCCGGGATAGCAGCCCTTCTTGAAGCTCACGCCGCCGACCAGGTCGAAGTTCGCCATCTGCGGCACGAACGCTTCCTGCGTGGCCGCGACGACCACGGGAACGCCCGCCTGGATCATGGCCCACGCCCATTGGTCCCGGGTGCCGCGAGAGGAGCCGGCGGCGAGCGCGTCCACCGTGGCGCCGGCCGATGCGGCGGGGACGTAGGCGACGAATCGCGACTCGTCGATGGCGATGCATGTGGCGCCGTCTTTCTCGATCGCCTTCATCGGCGCGGGCACGCCGCCCCAGCGATTGCGAACGAGCGACGCGGCGCCGTCGCCCGCGATGCCGATGCGCCCGAAGTCGCCGCTCGCATCGACGATCTTCACCTTCGAGCGCAGCACGAACATTCCGAGGCGCTTCGCGAACGCCGCCGCGATCTCCGCGGGCAGCATCAGCAGGAAGCCGTCGGCACGCCGCACGAGGAGGAACGTCGCCACGAGGCGGCCCTTCGGGGTGCACCAGCCGCCCCACTGGGCTTCGCCCACGGCAAGGGCTTCGACGTCGCTCGTGAATTGCCCTTGCAGGAACGCTCGCGCGTCGTCTCCCGCGACGGCGATGAGCGCGTTATCGGAAAGGTCGGTGGCGAACGCGGAGGGCATTGAACTCAAGATGGATGCGCGGGGCGGAGAACTCAAGTATAGCGACGCGGCCGTCGAGATCCGCATCGCGCCATCATGCAATTACATCATGCTCGTCATGATCGCCGCGGGGGCAACGCTCGTCGCGATCGCGGCCACGCCCGGATTCGATGGCGCGCGCATCCTCGAAGCCACCTGGATCGCATGCGCGGCGATCGAGGCCGTGCACTCGCGCGCGCTGCTTCGCGGCCCGCGAGCCGTGCGCGCGCTTCGCGTTCGGGGCCTTGCGGTCGAGGTGCAGGATGGCCTGGGGCGCTGGCGCAGCGGCACGGTCCGCGCGGGCTCCTTCGTGGCACCCTGGCTCACGATCGTGCGCTGGCGTCCGGAGGGCGCATGGATCGATCGCACCGTGCCGGTCCTTCCGGGCATGGCCTCTGCCGAGGAGCTGAGGCGCCTCCGGGTGATCCTGCGCTGGATGGGGTGAGCCGCGGGTATACTTCGCGGCCTCTGCCTCGAAGGGGTCCCGCCTTGAAAGCTTCAGTCACAAAGAGCCTCGCGATCGGGGCGATCGCCGCCGCGGCAACGAACGCCCTGGCCCTCACGTATCCGCCCACCGAGAAGAAGCCCGTCTCGGACACTTTCTTCGGCACGACCGTGACCGAGGACTATCGATGGCTCGAGAACGGCAAGGACCCGGCGGTCAAAGCCTGGGGCGAAGCGCAGATGAAGCTCACGCGCGCCACGATCGATGCGCTGGCGATCCGTCCCGCCCTCGAGAAGCGCCTGAAGGAGCTCTATTCGACGTCGCCCGTGCGCTACTACGACATGCAGCAGCGCGGCCTTTTCTTCGCGATGAAGCGCCAGCCGCCGAAGAACCAGCCGTTCCTCGTGGTGATGAAGGCCGCGGGCGACCGCAAGAGCGAGCGCGTGCTCGTCGATCCCAACACGCTGGACAAGGGCGGGACGACGGCCATCGACTGGTACGTTCCGTCGCTCGACGGCAAGTACGTCGCGGTGTCGCTTTCGAAGAACGGCAGCGAGGACGGCTCGGCGCACGTGATCGACGTCGCCACGGGCAAGGAGCAGGGCGACGTCGTCCCGCGCGTGCAATGGCCCACGGGCGGCGGGAGCGTAGTTTGGGACGCGAAAGGGACGGGGTTCTTCTACACGCGCTACCCGCAGGGCAAGGAGCGCGCGGCCGACGACATGAATTTCTACCAGCAGGTGTACTTCCACAAGCTGGGCGCGGCACCTTCAGCCGATACCTACGTGATCGGCAAGGATTTCCCGCGCATCGCGGAGACGCGCCTCGACTCGACGCGAGACGGCAAGTACATCCTGGCTTCCGTGGCCAACGGCGACGGTGGCGAGTTCGCCTATTACCTGCGTGACGAGTCGGGCAAGTGGACCCGCGTCGCGGACGACGCCGACAAGATCCGCGACATGGAAATGGGTTTCGATGGAAACCTGTACGCGCTGTCGCTCAAGGATGCGCCGCGCGGCAAGGTGCTCTCGATTTCAATGGCGAAGCCCGAGCTCGCGAGCGCCAAGGTCGTCGTCGCCGAAAGCGAGGGCACCATCGAGGACCTCGCGGCGACGGCCAGGTACCTCTACGTGGGTTACATGGTGGGCGGCCCATCCGAAATCCGCATCTTCGATCTCGCCGGGAAGCCCGTGCGCACGCTTCCGACGGAAGCCGTCTCCAGCAATACGCTGGGCGAGCGCCTGGGCGGCGACGACATTCTCGTGCGCAGCGAGAGCTTCCTCACCTCGGCCGCATGGTATCGATACTCGCCGGGGTCCAACAAGCTCGTGAAAACCGACCTCGCCGATCCGTCCAAGGTGAGCTTCGCCGACGCCGAGGTAAAGCGCGAAATGGCGAAGTCGAAGGACGGCACGATGGTGCCGGTGAACATCATCATGAAGAAGGGCACGAAGCTCGACGGGTCGAATCCGCTGCTGCTGTACGGCTACGGCGGATACGGCCTGAGCGAGCGCCCGCACTTCTCGCTCTGGGCGCGCGTGTGGCTCGACCATGGCGGCGTGTTCGCCACCGTGAACCTGCGCGGCGGCGGCGAGTATGGCGAGGCGTGGCACCTCGCGGGCAACCTCACCAACAAGCAGCATGTCTTCGACGACATGATCGGCGCCGCGGAACACGTGGTCGCGCGCGGCTACACGAAGCCCGAGCGCCTTTGCGCCGTGGGCGGCAGCAACGGCGGCCTTCTCATGGGCGCCATCCTCACGCAACGCCCGGACCTCTTCCGCGCGGTGTGGAGCGCGGTCGGCATCTACGACATGCTTCGCGTGGAGAACACGCCCAACGGCGCGTTCAACGTCACCGAGTTCGGCACCGTGAAGGACGAGGCGCAATTCAAGGCGCTCTACGCCTACTCTCCGTATCACCACGTGAAGGACGGGGCCGCCTATCCGGCGATCCTCTTCTCCACCGGGGAGAACGATGGCCGCGTGGATCCGTACAACTCGCGCAAGATGGTCGCTCGCCTGCAGGCCGCCGACCCGAAGGGGCGCCCGATCCTGCTGCGCATCAGCGGCGACACGGGGCACGGCATCGGCACCAGCCTCGACAAGCGGGTCGCGGAAGACGCCGACGGCCTCGCCTTCCTCATGACCGAGCTGGGAATGAAATGAGATGAGGCTTGCCCGCCTCGCGCTCGCCGCGCTCCTCATCGCGTTCGTCGCGGGCTGCGGCGAGCCCGTTCCCGCCGACAAGAAGGAATACGTCGGCGAATGGCACGGCAAGGACATGCTGCTCGTCATCACTCAGGACGGCGGCGTGCGCTACTCGCGCAAGCAGGGCAACAACACCACCAACATCAACGCGCCGATCGCGCGCTACGACGGCGCGAGCTTCTGGGTCGGCATCGGGATCCTCGCCACCAAGTTCGACGTGTCGAAGCCCCCGTACCGCGACGCAAACCTGTGGAAGATGGTGGTCGACGGAGTGGAGCTCACGCGCTCGTTGGGCTCGGGTCCGCAATGGAGGGCCTGATGCGGGGCGAAACGCGGGTCGCGGTATAATTTCGCCATGAATCCGCAAGACGCGCCGCCGCAGCAAGTCCTCACGCTGCCGGGCGCGATTGCGCTCTCGCCCTTCCGGATCGAGAAGCTCCTTTCCTCGCTCCCCCGGGCGCTCGCCGAAGCGATCACAGTCGATACGCGCTTCGTGCACTTCGCGGCGATCACCTCGCCGCTGGATGCCGCCGAGACCGGCGTCCTGGAAAAGCTGTTGACCTATGGAACCTCCGCGCAGGGCGCGCCCCGCGGTGCGCTGCTGCTCGTGCTGCCCCGCTTCGGGACCGTGTCGCCCTGGTCCTCGAAGGCCACGGACATCGCCCGCAACTGCGGCCTTTCCCGGGTCGTGCGCCTCGAGCGCGGCGTCGCGTACTACATCGACGCGCGGGACCCGGGACCGCTTTCGGAGCGCTCGCGCCGCGTGCTCGACCGCGCGATCCACGATCGCATGACCGAGGTCGTGGTGGAGGGATTCGACGCCGCCGCGAAACTCTTCGAGCACTTCAGGCCCGCGCCGCTTGCCACGATCGACGTGCTGAAGGGTGGGCGCCCGGCACTGGAGCAGGCCAACGCGGCGATGGGCCTCGCGCTCTCGCCCGACGAGATCGAATACCTGGCCGCGAACTTCACCAGGCTCGAGCGCAACCCCACCGACGTGGAGCTCATGATGTTCGCCCAGGCGAACTCGGAGCACTGCCGCCACAAGATCTTCAACGCGTCGTGGACCGTGGACGGGAAGGAGCAGGACGCCTCGCTCTTCCAGATGATCCGCAACACGCACCGCGTGAGCCCGCGCGGCACGATCGTCGCGTACTCGGACAATTCCGCGGTCATGGAGGGCGCGAAGATCGAGCGCTTCCATCCGGACGCCAGGGGCGAGTGGGGCCATCACCTGGACCTCACGCACATCCTCATGAAGGTCGAGACCCACAACCACCCGACCGCGATCGCGCCGCATCCGGGCGCGGGCACCGGCGCCGGCGGCGAGATTCGCGACGAGGGCGCGACGGGCACCGGCGGCAAGCCCAAGGCGGGCCTCACGGGATTCTCGGTTTCCGATCTCAACCTCCCGGGCGCGAAGCGTCCCTGGGAAGCGGGCTATGGCAAGCCCGGCCGCATCGCTTCGGCCCTCGACATCATGATCGACGGTCCCATCGGTGGCGCGGCGTACAACAACGAATTCGGCCGCCCCAATCTCGCCGGTTACTTCCGCTCGTTCGAATTGAAGAGCGAGGGCGAGGTGCGCGGCTACCATAAGCCCATCATGCTCGCCGGCGGCTACGGCAACATCAGCGCGAAGCACACGGCCAAGAAGCCGCTGGGCGCGGGTACGCTCTTCATCCAATTGGGCGGGCCCGGCTTCCTCATCGGCATGGGCGGCGGCGCGGCCTCGTCGATGGCTTCGGGACAGAACGTCGAGGCGCTCGATTTCGATTCCGTGCAGCGCGCGAACGCGGAGCTGGAGCGCCGCTGCCAGGAAGTGATCGATGCCTGCTGGCAGATGGGCGACGGCAATCCGATCCTTTCGATCCACGACGTGGGCGCGGGCGGCCTTTCCAACGCGTTCCCCGAGCTCGCCCATTCCGGCGGCGTGGGCGCCGAGTTCCACCTGCGCAAGATCCCGGTCGAAGAGCCGGGCATGTCGCCCATGCAGATCTGGTCGAACGAGTCGCAGGAGCGCTACGTGCTCGCGATCGACGCATCGCGGCTCGACCACTTCGCGCGCCTTTGCGAACGCGAGCGCTGCCTCTACGCGGTCGTGGGAGAAGCACGCGCCGACGGCGAGCTCGTGGTCGAGGACCGGCATTTCGCGAACACGCCCGTGGACATGCCGCTCGAGGTGTTGCTCGGCAGGCCTCCCAGGATGCACAGAGAAGTGCGCCGCGGCCGTAGGCAGCTGCAGCCCCTCGAGATGCAAGCGTGGTCTCTGAAAGACGCTGCCTATGCGGTGCTGCGGCATCCCACCGTCGCCGACAAGACGTTCCTCGTCTCGATCGGCGATCGCTCCGTGGGCGGCACGTGCGCGCGCGACCAGATGGTGGGCCCGTGGCAGGTTCCCGTGGCCGATTGCGCGGTGACGACATTCGGATACACGACTTACCTCGGCGAAGCGATGGCGATCGGCGAGCGCACGCCGTTGGCGCTCATCGATGCGCCGGCTTCCGGCCGCATGGCGGTTGCCGAGGCCATCACGAACATCGCCGCGGCATCGATCGCCGGCATCGGCGACATCAAGCTCTCGGCCAACTGGATGTGCGCCGCGGGCCATCCGGGCGAGGACGCCGCGCTCTACGACACGGTGAAGGCTGTCGGCATGGAGCTTTGCCCGGCGCTCGGCATCGCGATCCCCGTCGGCAAGGACTCGATGTCGATGCGCACGGAATGGCGCGACGCGGCAAGCGGCGAGGACAAGGCCGTCACCGCGCCGCTCTCGCTCGTCGTGTCGGCTTTCGCGAGAGTCACCGACGCGCGCCGGACGCTCACGCCGCAACTGCGCATGGACGCGGGTGACACCGAGCTCGTGCTGGTCGATCTCGGCGCGGGGCGTAACCGCCTCGGCGGCTCGATCCTGGCGCAAACGCATTCGCAGTTGGGCGACGAAGCGCCGGATCTCGACGACCCGCAGCGCCTCAAGGCGTTCTTCGCGGCGATCCAGGCGCTCAACGGCGATTCGAAACTTCTCGCCTATCACGACCGGTCCGACGGCGGCCTCTTCGCGGCCGCGTGCGAGATGGCGTTCGCGGGGCGCGCGGGCGTCACGCTCAACATCGACAACCTCGTGGTCGATCCCCGCCGCCTCGATGTCGATGGACACGAGCGCCAAAGCGACATGCTTGCCGGCGATCTCGCCGGGCGCATCCTCGCGGTGCTCTTCAACGAGGAGCCGGGCGCGCTCCTCCAGGTTCGCAAGCGGGAGCGCGATTCGGTGATGTCGGCCCTGCACGAGGCGGGCCTTGGCGCGATTTCGCACGTGATCGGCCACCCGAATGAACAAGGCGAAGTGCGCGTCATCGTGAACGGGAAGCCCGTGCTCGCCGAGAAGCGTTCCGCGCTGCACCGCGCGTGGTCCGAAGTCACGCATCACATCCAGCGCTTGCGCGACAACCCCGCGTGCGCCGATGAGGAATACGACCGTATCCTCGATGAAGGCGATCCAGGCATGAGTGCCAGGCTCACGTTCGATCCCGCGCAGGACATCGCGGCGCCGTACATCGCGAAGGGCGTGCGCCCCAAGGTCGCGGTGCTTCGCGAGCAGGGCGTGAACGGCCAGGTGGAAATGGCCGGCTCCCTCGACCGGGCCGGTTTCATGGCCGTCGACGTGCACATGAGCGACATCATCGCCGGGCGGGTCCTGCTCGCCGACTTCAAGGGCTTCGCCGCCTGCGGCGGCTTCAGCTACGGCGACGTGCTGGGCGCGGGCGAGGGCTGGGCCAAGTCGATCCTCTTCAACCCGCGGGCACGGGCCGAGTTCGAGGCGTTCTTCCAGCGCGGCGACTCGTTCGCCATCGGCGCCTGCAACGGCTGCCAGATGATGTCGAACCTGAAGGACATCATCCCCGGCGCCGAAAACTGGCCGCACTTCGAGCGCAACGCCTCCGAGCAATACGAGGCGCGCGTGGCGCTGGTCGAGATCGGCAAGACGCCCTCGATCCTCTTCAGCGACATGCAAGGTAGCCGGATTCCCATCGTCACGGCCCACGGGGAAGGCCGCGCGGTGTTCGCGAATCCCGCCGCCATGGACGCCTGCCAGTACCTCGTGGCCGCGAGATACGTTGACAATCGTGGCAAGGTGACGGAATCCTACCCGTACAATCCCAATGGTTCCCCCTTGGGAATCACCGCGGTCACCACCCCCAACGGCCGATTCACGATCCTCATGCCCCATCCAGAGCGCGTCTTCCGTTCCGTCCTGCTTTCGTGGCATCCCGAAGGCTGGGGCGAGGATTCGCCCTGGATGCGAATCTTCCGCAACGCACGCGGCTGGGTCGGATAAGCGACGTGGCCGCGGTCCCGCGCCATTCGTTGCTCGCGATCGTCGCCACGACCCTCCTCATCCTTGGGATCGTCCGCGCGACGCTGCTCGTCGCCAACGATCCCGTGCTGGGCTACGGGGACCAGTCGGGCCTGCATCGCGTGACGGCGTGCATCGGCATCGAGCCGATGCAACCGGCGGCAAGCCCCGGCGGGCTGCCGCAGCCTTCGACGATGTACGTCGAGTCGAACTTCAACCCGTCCAAGTGTTATCCCAGCTCCGCGGCGCTCATCGCCGCTCCGGTGGTGATCGCCTATGCGATCGGCTCCATCGCGAGCGAAGAGCCCGAGATCCTGATCCCGCTACGCGCCTTCGGGGTGCTCAACCTGATGCTCTTCACGGCGCTCGCGATTTGCGTTGCCGTGGGACTGAAGCAACACACGGTTGCGCAGGCGATCCACGCCGCGCTCTTCTTCTTCGTGATCGCCGATCCCGTCTCGACGCTCTGGTTCGACACGCTCTACACGGAGCCCGCGCTGCTGCTGGGCGCCTATGGCACCGTGGCCGCCACGACCGTGATCCTGTTGCAGAAGGATTCGTGCCGCTTCTTCTGGTGGCTGCTGGGCGCGTCGCTCGTCGTGCTGGGACTCTCGCGCGAGCAGTTCGGCGACCTGCCGCTCGTGCTCGCCCTCATCGCCACACCCGCCCTCGTGCAGCGCTCCGGGCGCCGCGCGAGGACGTTCCTCGTGATCGCGGTGGTCCTCGCCGTCGCGCAGCTCGCGATCGCGCCGCTGCGCCCCGCGGACGTGGGCCCGATCAACCGCGTGAACACGTACCTCGGCGTGATCCTGCCTTCGTCGCACGACGAGGCGGCGACACTCGAGCACCTGGACCTTCCGTCCCGCTGCGCCACCATGGTGGGCGCGACGTGGACCTCGCGCCGCGGCGAAGATCTGGGCGCCGTCTGCCCCGAGGTGACACACCTCTCGTCGTTCGCTTTCACCAAGCTCATTCCGACGGAGCCCCTCACGCTGCTTCGCGCGGTATCGCGCGTGCTTCCGGCGGCCCAGGCGATCGTCCCGGGGTACCTCGCGATCTCGCCGGAGAGCACGATCGTCTCGGTCCAGGACCTGCCGCCCGAGACGATGTCGTTCATCGCGCTGGGTTTGAAAGTCCCGTCGATCGTGTTCGCGACAGTCGTGGTGGGGATGCTCATCGCGTTCCCCGCGTTCGTGCTCTGGTTGCTATGGACCGTGCGCAGCGAACCCGATTCGGCCGCCTTGCCGACTGTGTTCCTGATGCTCGTGGCGATCGGCGGCTACTCGCTCGTGACGACGGCCTTCGGCGAGGGCATCTTCGGCGCGGAGCGCAACAACTGGGTCGGAACGCTGTCAATGCTCGCCGCGTTGGCGCTGTTGCCGCTCGTGATGTGGCAGCTCACGATGGACCTGCTGCGCGCGCGGCTGGCGCTCGCCGTGGCGTTCGGCGTGGGACTGCTCACCGCGGGATGGCTGCTGTGGACCCAGGCGCAGCCGATGTCGATCGGTTCGCTCGAGAGCATTTCCCAGAGGGAAGGAAACGTCCTCGAGATCGGCGGCTTCGCGCTCGATCCGTGGGGCGTGCGCCGCGTGTTCGCGACCGTCGGCGCAGGCCCCGAGACCGAGGGCACCCGAGGCGTGGAGCGCCGCGACATCGAGGCGATCTATCCCGGCTATCCCGAGGCAACCGGCGCCGGCTACCAGATCACGATCCCGCCCAACAAGTGGCGCGACCGGCAGCAGCTGCGCATCTACGTCGAGAGCCGCAACAGCGCCATCACCGAGATCGACCGCCGCGAGATCCGCGTGGGAAAGTAGCGAGGCTCCCTTAGCGCGGCTTTACCCGCTCCCACGTCGGCTCCGGGATCTGGTAGCCCGGGTGCGCGCGACGGAATTCCTCGAGGAGCCGGTCGGCTTCGGCGTCGTTGCCGTCGGCGCGCAATTTCGCGATGCGCTCGAGCTCCTGTTCCGGTGAAAGTGCAATGCGCGCCGCGGCGGCGCTCGTGGCGCTTTTCGCCCGCGCGGGCGCCGGAGCGTATGCGGGAGCGGCGTTGTAGTCGGCCGCAGCCGGTGCGCGCGCCGCGGGCGCCACCTGAATGACCGGAGGAGCCGCAGGGGGCGGAGTCGCGGTGACGGGGGTTGTGAGGGTCTCTCCTCTCGATGCTGGAGCGGACTGGGCACGTGGTTGCGGCGCGACGCGCGGCGCCTCGGGCTTCGCCAACGCCTTGGGTTTCGCCTCGGGCATCTTCGCCTCCGCAGGCGATTCCGCCTCCGGTGCCTGCATGGGCGCGGAACCGGGCGGCAACGCCGACGGCATCGTGACCGGCGACGTGGAGACGTCGGGTTTCTCGTGCTGCATCTCGAGCGTGAGGCCGAACCCGAGCACGATCACCGCGGCGATCGACACGGGAATGCCCCATCGGCGCGAAAACGACGGCTTCGCCACCGCGCGGCGCGACGCGGCGAGGATCGCGGCGTCGAGGGCCGCGGACGGGACCTCGCGCGCGAGCTCGCGATAGCGCCGCGACAGTTTGTCGTCGCCGTCAGTCATCGATCGCCTCGCGCAGCTTGTTCATCGCATACCTCAGCCGGCTCTTGGCCGCTTCCTCGTTCACGCCCGTGGTCGCCGCGATCTCGGCGACGGTGAGCTCGCCTTCATGGTGCAGCAGGAACGCTTCCCTCTGCACGAGAGGCAGCGCCGCGATCGCTGCGCCGAGGCGCTCGAGCGTGCGCTCGGCCTCGACGATGCGATGCGGCTCCGCGTCCGGCGCGGCGACGGGCTCCGCCACGGGCCTTTCCTCGTCGTCCATCGAGACTACCGTGAGGCCTTTGGCGCGCCAGTGGTCGATCAGCCGGTTGTGCGCGATTGTGTAGAGCCACGTCGTGAATTTCGCCTGGGGACGGTAGCGCGCGCGGGCCCCGATCGCGCGCATCCACACGTCCTGGAAGAGCTCCTCGGCCTCGGCGGGCGACTTGAGCGAGCGAAGCACGAAGCGGTAGAGCGGGGCCTTGTGTCTTGCGTAGAGCGTTTCGAAAGCCCGCGCATCGCCGCCCGCGTACGCAAGCATGAGTTGTTCGTCCGAGGGCGAATGTTCGACGGAGGGCATATGGGCCCTCCATCTTACTTAACGCCAGGGGTCGGGCGCGAACGACGCCGGGAACGGATTCGGATTGCGGGGCGACGGCTGTTGCAGGACACCCATGGCGACGAGATTGCGGTAGCTGTCGTAGTAGATCGCGATCGTCTCGACGGGTTCCTCCGAGGCGCGCTCGAATTCCACCCAGCGCACGCGCGATTCCTCCCGCCGACCGTGCCCGGTGCCGAGCGGCGCGGAGGCGGGCGGCGAGTAGTTGCGTGCGAGGCTGTCGGCTTGGGCGGGCGCCGGCATCCGCGATTCGACGGGCGATTCGCTGCGCGACTTCATCGCGGGTTCGGCGGGAGGCGGAGACGGGGGCGCGCCGGCGCCAAGAGGGATCGTGACCGACGGCGGCGCCACGTACTTGCGCTGGAAAAGCGCCACGCCGATCACGCCCACGTTTCCCGGGCGATCCGTGCGCGCGGCGTACGAATCGCCGAGCGTCGTGAAATAGAACGCGGCGATCTCGTCCATGCTCTTGCGCCATCCGCGCACGTCGACCCGCGACCAGGGTGTGAGCACGTAACCCGACTGGCGCGCGTTCGCGGTCTCGCCGGTCATCGCGTTCAGCCCATCGACGCTCACCACGGCGAGGACGTCTTCGCCGCGCCGGTTCTTCACGACGACCTGGTATTCGCTGCCGGGGCGCCCCACGACGTACGCGCGCCCCTCGTGCCAATAGACCGGAAGCTCGCGCCCCGTTGCGCGATCGAAGATCGTGACGTCGGCGATGTTGCCCACGGCGTGGGCGGCGAAGCTGAGCGCGGCGAGCGCGGCCGCGGCAATCGTGCGAGCGAGTCTCATGTCCGTTTCCTTTCATCGATGGCCGCCGGAATGGCGGCTCCTCTCGATGTAACGGCGCGATCTCGCCAAGGGGTTAACCGATGTGGAATTCTTTCGGTGGCCGCTATCATGGGGGACTTTTCCCGCCCCCGAGGCTCTCGTGCCGCGATTCGTTGCAATCCTCTTCGTCGTGGCAGCAATGAACGTCCATGCCGAAGGCGACGCTCCGACCTACGCCATTCTTTCCCTGCTGGGTGACCGCATCACGGTCGTGGTCCATGGGCAGCAGACCGGCACCAGCTTCGCAGCGGAGCGGCGCAACGTCCTCAAGCTCACGTCGCCCGAGCTCGACAAGGCGGTGCTGCTATCGGCCGACAAGGCCCTGCGGGCCTGCGCTCCCGGGGCGAAGCCGACGCTCCTGCTCACGCAGTCGCCCGACATTTACGACTCGCAGGCCAAGGTGCTGGATTCCGATTCCTCGGTCGAGGGCCTGCTGCCGGCGGTGCTGCCCCTCGTGGCGCCTTCGCAATCGAGATACCTGATCCTCGTCACGAAAGTTCGCTACGACGCGCAGGTCGTGATCCGGACGGGCAACGTGGCGTTCGGCAAGCTCGAGGGCCTCGGCTTCTACATGGACACCGAGCGGCCGATGTACAACACCCAGACCGGCGAGGAATACCGCGGCCTCATAGCGCCCTACGTCCATTTCCGTGCCTCGCTCGTCGACGTGGCGAGCCAACGAGTGGTGAAGGAGCAAGCTATCCATGTGGCAACGCTCCTGCCCTCGGCTGCCGGCATCGGGGCCTGGGACTCGATTCCGGCCTCGCAAAAGATCGCGGCCCTCAGCGAACTGCTGAACTATGAGGTCGACCGGGCCGTGCGCTTGCTGATGGCACCGGCGCCCCGGAAATAAAAAGGGCGGCCGCAGCCGCCCTTCGAGTCCCCCGCTCGCGCGGGGTCAGACGAGTTCGTTAGCGTTCTTCGACCTTGGCCTTGGAGCGCAAGTCGGCCACGACTTTCTGGATGGCCTGCTGCTGCGCGCGCTGGCGGAACTGCTCGCGCATCTCGGCGAACGGGGGCACCTGCAGCGGACGCACGTCGTCGAGGCGGATCACGTGGTAGCCGAAGTCGGTCTTCACCGGCGTGGCCGTGGTCTGGCCCTTCTGCATGCTGGTGATGGCGTCGGCGAAAGGCTTCACGTAGCGCGCGGACGGGCCCCAGTCGAGGTCTCCGCCCTTGTCCTTGGAGCCCGGATCCTTCGAGTGCTCCTTGGCAAGCTTGGCGAAGTCGCCGCCCTTGTTGAGATCGGCGATGATCGACTTGGCCTCGTCTTCCTTGTCGACGAGGATGTGGCGCACCTTGTATTCGTTGGTGCCCATCGAGGCCTTGAAGGTCTCGTATTGCTTCTGGAGCTGTTCGTCGGTGACCGGATTGGCCTTCATCTCACGCTCGAAGAGCGCGCGCACCAGCACGGCCTGGCGGGCCATGTCCATCTGTGCGGCGACGTCCGGGTCCTTGTCGAGGCCGCGGCGCTGCGCCGCCTGGGCGAGCACTTCGCGGTTGATGAGCTCTTCCCTGATCGCGTTGGCGCGCTCGGGCGAGTCGGCCTGGCCCTGGGCGGTGAGCTCGCGGTTCATCGCGTCGAAGCGGGATTGCGGGATGGTGACGCCGTTCACGACAACCTTGCTCGGGGCTGAAGCCGAAGCGGCGGCGGCAGCCGCGGATTTCTTCGGCGACTTCTTCGGCTCGTCGCTTTGCGCCGCCGCGGTGGCGGCGAATGTGCCGGCCACCACGATGGCGGCGAGGGTCCTCAGGGTGCTGTACATGTCGATTTCCTTTACTCGGTGATGTTCAAAGACTTCATTCAGGACTGCCCGGGCGCGTGCGCCTCGATCTTCAGGGCGTGGATGTCGTGCTTCATGAGGTCGCCCAGGGCCTCGTAGATCATTCGGTGCCTCGCCAGCGCGCTCTTGCCGCGGAACGCCTCGGAAACGATGGTGAGCTGCCAATGGGTCGATTCCCCGGGCCTCGCTCCCGCGTGGCCCGCATGCTGCTCGCTTTCGTCGCGTAAATCCAGCGTGACGGGATCGAGCGCCGCCAGCCGTTCGCGGATGATGTTTTCGGTGGCCATCACGGCTCCGGCGTCCCGATTTTCGGCGGCTCGTCGGGAATATGCCGCGAAAGCCATGCGGCCTGCGCGAGCACGAAACCGACAATGAGGCCGATGCCGCCGAACACCTTGAACTTCACCCACGTATCCGTGGAGAACGTGAAGGCGACCCAGAGGTTCAAGGCACCCATCGCGAGGAAGAAGATGCCCCACGCGATCGCAAGGCGCGTCCAGATGCGCTCCGGCAGCACGATCTCCTCTTCCCCCAGCAGCGACTTCACGAAGTTCGCGCGGAAGAAGAGGCCGCCCAGGAAGGCCGCGCTCGAGATCCAGTAGAGCACCGTGGGCTTCCACTTGATGAAGGTCTCGTCGCGAAGAAGGAGCGTCGCGCCCCCGAAGATCACGATGATCGCGAAGCTCACCCACTGCATCGCAGCGACCTTCCGCCCGCGCGCGAGCACCCAGCCCACCTGCGCGAAGGTGGCCGCGATCGCTACCGCCGTCGCGGCGAAGATGCCCGCGAACTGGAAGGCGACGAAGAAAAGGATGACCGGGAAGAAGTCGAAGAGGAATTTCAATGCGGGCGTGACGCGAAATTAACCTGCAATTATAGCGGAAGACGGGCCTCGATGAGGGTGCGCACCACGGGAGAAATACCCGGGGCGAGGGCGAGGGCCCGGGCTTCGGCGTAGAACGTGGCGCGCTCGTCGGGCAGCGCCACGTCCAGGGCGTCGAAGGCGAAGCCGATCATCGCGGGATCCTCGGTGCGGATTGCCGTGATGGCGAGGTTCGCGTGCAGCATCCGCCAGGGCCGCTCGGGGTTGGATCGCTCGAGGTCCGCCGAAAGCCGTGGCGCCACATGGACGATCAGCCCCTGCATGAGCGCGAAGGCCGCCGCCGCTTCCTGCTTGTTCTTCGCCTGGTTGGAGCGGTGCGCGAGCGCGTTCACGACCGGCTCCACGACGGTGATCTCGACCTCGTGCCGCATGGCCCAGAGCGCCACGGCGATCGTCGCGGCGTCGATGGCGTCGTGGGCGGCGAGCTTGCGCCGCCCGGCGTCCGCGTCCCAGTGGGCGAACTGCGTATGAAGAGCCGAGACCACGGCTTCGACGTCTTCGAGCGGAAGCTTGCCGTGGCCGCCGTACTGGCGGTCCAGCGACTCGAGCGTGGCCACGTGCTCGCGCACGGTGCGGAACGCCGCCAGGTGGAGGGGTGCCAGCGATTCGACGAGCCGGGAGAGGTCGCGGGTCGCGCCCTGGCCCTCGTCGCCGAACTGGATGGTGTGGATCGACATCGCCGTTTCCAGCGGGAAAACACCCATTTTGATACAATGTGGCCTTGGACAATTACGACTTGCACAACCATTCGACGCGCTCGGATGGTCTGCTGTCGCCCACGGAGCTCCTGGAGCTCGCGGCCCGCACCGGGGTCGACGCGATTGCGCTGACGGATCACGACACCACCGATGGGCTCGAGGAAGCCGAGGGCGCCGCGAAGCGCGCCGGGGTGAGGCTCATTCCCGGCGTCGAGATCTCGGTGAGCTGGGGCGATACCACGCTGCATGTCGTGGGACTGAACGTGGATCCGTCCGCGCCGGCGCTGTCGAAGGGGCTCGGCTCCATTCGCGACGGAAGGATCGGGCGGGGCGAGAAGATCGCGGCGGCGCTGGAAACGCTCGGAATCCCGGGCACCTTCGACGGCGCGCACGCGCTCGCCGAGAACAAGTCGATGCTGGGCCGCACGCATTTCGCGCGCCACCTGGTGGAAGCGGGGAGGGTGAAGAACATCCAGGCCGCCTTCGACAAGTACCTCGCGAAGGGCAAGCCCGCGTACGTGGCGCATCGCTGGGCGGAGTTGGCGGATGCGGTCGAATGGATCCGCGCAAGCGGTGGTTTGGCGGTGCTGGCGCATCCGGGCCGCTACAACCTGAAGCCGATGTTCCGCGACGAGATGCTGAAGGATTTCCGCGCGGCGGGCGGCGATGCGATCGAAGTGGTGACGGGAAGCCACCGTCCCGAGCAGTATGCAATGTGGCAACGCATGGCGCTGGAGCATGGGTTCCTCGCGTCGCGCGGTGCCGATTATCACGGGCCGGGCGAAAGCTCGATCGAGCCGGGGCGGCTTCCAGCGCTCCACGAATCGCTCACGCCCGTCTGGAGCCGGTGGGCGCATTAGCCGCCCGATAAAAACGCTAACTCGGGCGCGGGAGTTTCCGCGCGGATGTCGAGGAAATGGCTCAATACTTTTCGGTGCACCCGGAAGACCCGCAGCCCCGGCTGGTGCGGCAGGCGGTGGACATCATCCGTGGAGGGGGCGTCGTCGCCTATCCCACGGACTCGTGCTACGCGCTCGGCTGCCACATCGGCGACAAGGCCGCGATGGAGCGCATCCGCAAGATCCGGGACGTGGACGAGCGCCACCACTTCACGCTCGTGTGCCGCGACTTATCCGAAGTGGGGCAATTCGCGAAGGTGGACAACCTGCAATTCCGATTGATCCGCGCGAACACTCCGGGCAGCTACACGTTCATCCTGCGCGCCTCCCGGGACGTGCCGCGGCGGCTGCTCACGCCGCGCCACACGATCGGCGTGCGCATCCCGGATCACGCGGTGGCGATGGCGCTGCTGGCACTCCTGGGCGAGCCGCTGCTTTCGTCCACGCTGATCCTGCCGGCACACGGCCAGCCGCTCAACGATCCCTACGAGATCCGCCAGCGCCTCGAGCACGACATCGACCTCGTGATCGACGCGGGTCCGTGCAACGGTGAAGTGACGACCGTCGTCGATCTTTCGTCCGACGCGCCGCGGCTCGTGCGCGAAGGCCGGGGCGACATCCGCCCGTTCGGTTTCGTGAAGGAAGCATTGCACTGATGGACCTGAACAACGTCATCATCCGGATCTGCATCGAGGTCCTGCCGCTCGTCCTCGCGATCACGCTGCACGAGGCGGCGCACGGGTACGTCGCCCGCATGTTCGGCGACAATACGGCCTACATGATGGGCCGCGTCACGCTCAATCCGATGCGGCACATCGACCCGGTCGGCACGATCCTCTTTCCCCTCATCTCGCTTGCGTTCGGCGGCATCGTGTTCGGCTGGGCGAAGCCCGTGCCGGTGAATTTCGGCAACCTGCGCAATCCGAAGCGCGACATGTTCTGGGTCGCGGCCGCGGGCCCGGCCTCGAACCTGGTCCAGGCGACCGCGTGGGGCGCGCTCGCCGCGGTGATCCAGGCGGTGGGCTCCAGCGAATCGATGGTGGCCACGTTCTGGTTCTACGTCGCCATCGCGGGAATCCGCTGGAACGTGGTGCTCGCGATCTTCAACCTCTTCCCGATCCTCCCGCTCGACGGCGGGCGCATCGTGACGAGCATGCTCCCCGCCCGGCTCGCCTATTCGTACTCGCGGCTGGAGCCCTACGGCATGCCGATCTTGATCGGCCTCATCCTGATGATGGTCGTGGTCCAGCCGGTGGGCGCGGCATTCCAGGGCCTGCTCAACGCGGGCACGGGGTTCTTCGTTTCGCTTTTCGGGCTGAGCTAAGACGATGTTCCAGGAACGCGTACTTTCGGGAATGCGCCCCACGGGCGCGATGCACTTGGGCCACTATCACGGCGCGCTCAAGAACTGGGTGCGCCTGCAGAACGAATTCCCGTGCCTGTTCTTCGCGGCCGACTGGCACGCGCTCACCACGCACTACGAGGACCCGTCGGTCATCGAGTCGACCGTGTGGGACATGTTCGTGGATTGGCTCTCCTGCGGCATCGACCCCAGCAAGGCCACGCTCTTCATCCAGTCGCGGGTTCCGCAGCACGCGGAGCTCACGATGCTGCTGTCGTTCTTCACGCCGCTTGCGTGGCTGGAGCGCGTGCCGACATACAAGGATCTCGTCGAGAAGCACGCGGAGCAGGGCCGCGACGTGCTCACCTACGGGTTCCTCGGCTATCCGTTGATGCAGGCGGCCGACATCCTCATCTACCAGGCGACGAAGGTGCCGGTGGGCGAGGACCAGGTCTCGCACATCGAGTTGACGCGCGAGATCGCGCGGCGCTTCAACCACCTCTTCGGGCGCGAGAAGGGCTTCGAGGAGAAGGCCGAGGCCGCGGTGAAGAAGATGGGGCCGAAGAAGGCCAAGCTCTATCGCACCTTGCGCGGCAGGTTCCAGGAGCAGGGCAGCGACGACGCGCTCGACGAGGCGCGCAAGCTCGTGAACGACGTGCAGAACCTGTCCATCGGCGACAAGGAGCGTCTCTACGGCTACCTCGAGGGCGGCGGGCGAATGATCCTCGCCGAGCCCGAAGTGCTGCTCACGGAAACGCCGAAGCTCCTCGGCCTCGATGGCCAGAAGATGAGCAAGAGCTACGGCAACGTGATCATGCTGCGCGAGACGCCCGAGGACGTGACGAAGAAGATCCGCACCATGCAGACGGATCCGGCGCGCGTGCGGCGCACCGATCCGGGCGAGCCGGAGCGCTGCCCGGTATGGAACCTGCACCAGGTGTACTCGAACGACGACACGAAGCAGTGGGTGCTGAAGGGCTGCCGCACCGCGGGCATCGGTTGCCTCGAGTGCAAGCAGCCGGTGATCGACTCGGTGAACGCGGAGTTGAAGCCCATCCGCGAGCGCGCCGTGCAGTTCGAGGAGGACCCGTCGCTCGTGCGCAACATCATCCAGGACGGATGCGAGAAGGCTTCGGACCTTGCCAACGACACGATGCGCGACGTTCGCGAGGCGATGGGTCTGAACTACAGCTAGGGGAACCGCAGATGAACACAGATGGACACGGATGGTTCTTGAAGGCATTGACGGCGGTGACCGTCTCGTTCGCCGCATTGTCCGCGACGGCCACCACACCCGTTCCCGGCGGCAAGTGGAGCTGGGTGTGGACGGACAAGGCGGGAATGAACCAGCCCATGCGCGTGTACACGTACCGCCCTCGTGCTTGCGACTCGACCTGCCCGATCCTCATCGCGCTGCACGGGGCGCTGCGGAAGGCCTCGGACATGCGCGACTACTGGGAGCTCGTCGCCGACCGCTACAAGTTCATGGTGATCACGCCGGAGTTCACCGAGGAGAAATACCCGGGGGACGCGTATGCGCTGGGCGGCATGACCACGGACCAGGGGCAGAATCGCGAGAAGACGGTCTTCGCGACAGTCGAGCACCTCTTCGACGAGATGCGTGACGGCCAGCAGGCCTACGTGCTCTTCGGCTACTCGGCCGGCGCGCAGGTCGCGCAGCGCATGGCGTTGCTTCGCGCCGACAACCGCGCTTCGGCCGTCGTCATCGCGAACGCGGGCTGGTTCACGATGCCGGAATTCCGCAAGGACAAGAACGCGCCGTCCTTCCCGCTCTCGCTCGTGGGCTCGGCCGTCACCGACGCCGATGTTCGAAGGGCGCTCGCCAAGCGCACGGTGGTCATGGTGAGCGAGACCGACAACGATCCGGAAGCGGTGGACATGGGCAAGAACGATGGCGCGATGAAGCAGGGCGCCTCGCGCATGGAACGCGCCGAGAATTTCTTCAAGGGCGCCACGACCCTTGCGAACGAGCTGGGCGCCAAGTTCGCCTGGGAGTTGGACGAGGTGCCGGGCGCGAACACCAACGCCCAGGCCATGGTGAGGGCCGCCGGGGAAACGCTCTACAAAAAATGACCACGCGCGCCGCCAACGATCCCGCCCTCGAGCAGTCCGCGCTCGACCTGGCCCTTCCCATCGCGAAGATCCGGGGCGAGCCCTACACGGACCTTCCCGCGGACCTCTACATTCCGCCCGATGCGCTCTCGGTGTTCCTCGAGGCGTTCGAAGGCCCGCTCGACCTGCTGCTCTACCTCATCCGCCGGCATTCGCTCGACATCCTCGACATTCCCATGGCGGACCTCACGCGCCAGTACATGGAGTACGTCGAGATGATGCGCACGACCGAGCTCGAGCTCGCCGCCGAGTACCTGCTGATGGCGGCGGTGCTGATCGAGATCAAGTCGCGCATGCTGCTGCCGCGGCCGCCTCGCGAGGATTGCGTCGAGCCCGAGGATCCGCGCGCGGAGCTCGTTCGCCGGCTCCTCGAGTACGAACGCATGAAGAAGGCGGCCTACGCGCTGGGCGAGATCCCCGTGGCGGGGCGCGACTTCTCCCTGGTCGAGGTGTACATCGAGCAGGCGATCGCCGAGCGCATGCCCGACGTGCACGTGGCCGACCTTTCCGAGGCGTGGCGCGCGATCCTCGCGCGGGCGCGCCTCACGAAGCACCACCGCATCACCCGCGAGCAGCTCTCGGTACGCGCGCATATGAGCCGCATCCTGCGCACGCTGCAGCCCGGCAACTTCGTCGAGTTCTCGGAGCTCTTCCAGCCCGACCTGGGCGTGGCGCTCCTCGTGGTGAGCTTCCTCGCGCTCCTCGAGCTCGCCCGCGAGTCGCTGGTCGAGATCACCCAGCAATCCGCGTTCGATCCCATCTACGTGAAACTCAAGGCCGAGCGCGCCACGCTCACGATCGCATGAACATGAATACAAACGAACAAATTAACTCGGGGTCAGACCCCGAAGCCAACAACGCTTCGGGGTTTGACCCCAACCTCGACCAAGTCAAGCGCGTGCTCGAGGCGGCGTTGCTCTCGGCTACCGAGCCGCTCACGGTGCAGCAGCTGAAGCGCCTCTTCGCGGGCGAAGTCGACGCCGACAACATCCGCAAGGTGCTCGACCAGCTGAAGGACGAGTGGGCGGAACGATCCATCGAGCTCACGCCCGTCGCCTCCGGGTGGCGCTTCCGCGTGAAGCCCGACTACCAGAAATTCCTCGACCGCATCTCCAACGAAAAGCCGCCGCGATATTCCAGGGCCGTGCTGGAGACGCTCGCGATCATCGCGTACCGCCAGCCGGTCACGCGCGGCGACATCGAGGATGTGCGCGGCGTCGCGGTCTCGCCGCCCACGTTGAACGCCCTGATCGAGCGCGGCTGGGTCGAGATCATCGGCCAGCGCGAAACGCCCGGGCGCCCGGCGATCTTCGCCACCACGCGCAAGTTCCTCGACGACCTGAACCTGAGGACGCTCGAGGAGCTGCCGCCGCTGGAAGAGCTGCAGTCCGCGCTCGAACCCCCGGCCCTCACCCTACCCAACCCGGAAGCCTCGGATACGGAGCAAGTCAATGCGGGATAGACCTCACCCCCAACACAAGCTGGAGTGGCCCGGCGGCGTCGTGCCGGAGTGGGCCAAGCCGCAGCAGGGCAACAAGCGCCGCGGCAAGGGGCGCGCCGAACGCCAGGGGGGAAGCAGCCCCGGCAAGCGCGAGCGCCTGCAGAAAGTCATGGCGCAATCGGGCCACGGCTCGCGGCGCAACATCGAGATCCTCATCGCCCAGGGCCACATCACGATCAACGGCCAGGTCGCCAAGCTCGGCGACTCCGTGGGCCCCGGCGACAAGGTGAAGCTCGACGGCAACGTCATCAACCTGCGTTTCGGCGACCCGCTTCCGCGCGTGCTCGTGTACCACAAGAACAGCGGCGAGATCGTCACGCGGGACGATCCGCAGAAACGCCCGACGGTCTTCGACCGGCTTCCCAAGGTGAACGGCGGGCGCTGGGTCTCCGTGGGGCGCCTGGACTTCAACACCGAGGGCCTGCTCATCTTCACGACGAGCGGGGAGCTCGCCAACCGACTCACGCATCCGCGCTTCGAAGTCGAGCGCGAATACGCCGTGCGCCTGCTGGGCGAGTTGACCGACGAGGCGAAGACCAAGCTTCTCGAGGGCGTGGACATCGACGGCGAGCTCTGCAAGTTCGACGCGCTCGAGGACCGCGGCGGCGAGGGCGCGAACCACTGGTACCACGTGATCCTTCGCGAGGGAAAGAACCGCGAGGTGCGCCGCATGATGGAAGCCGTGGGCCTTACGGTAAGCCGCCTGATGCGCGTGCGCTTCGGCAGCGTCGAGCTTCCGAGCCACGTGAAGCGCGGGATGATGAAGGAGATGGACGAGGAGCAGGTGCAGGAGCTGCTTGCGTTCGCCGGCGTGAACGATCCGCCGCCCGCGGCGGCCGATGCCGACGAAGAGGATGAATTCGACAACATCGGCAACCGAGCGCCGGATCCGGCACGCGAGCGCCATGTCGAGCGCGTTCTCGCCGACGACCTTGGAAACCGCGTCGATACGCGCGAGGTCGCGCCGCCGCGCGAAGCCGACGGCAATCGCGGCACTTACGGGGAAGGCTACCAGCCGCCCAAGCAGCACGACCCGCAGCAACGACGCAGCTCGCACGGCGGCAAGAGCTTCGGCCACGGCAAGAAGCGCGGACGCGGCCAGGGCCATGGGAACGCGGACGGCAACACGATGCACCAGGGCAACGGCAACGGAAACGCGAACGGCAATGTTTCGCACTTCACGCCGGGCGGACAAGCCCCGCATCAGAACCAGCAACGCAAGCACGGCCAGGGCAAGCCCCACGGGCAAGGGCAGGGCAGCGGCGGTCACGGGCCCCAGGGCCAGCACGCACAGGGCCAGGGACCGGCACAAGGACCGGGACAAGGGCAAGGCAAGCCCGGGCGCCATCGCCGCCACAAGAACCGCAACCGCGGCCGGGGGCCGAACGACGCGCGCCCGCAGGGCGGGGATCAGCCGCCGCCGGTCACGGGCGGCGAGCGCGAGCCGGGCTGAGCTCGGACTTCACCCACTCGCGGAACGCCTTCACCTTGGGCGAGTCCGCGATTTCCTTCGGGCTCACGAACCAGTAGCTCTCGGCGGAGCGCACGCTCACGCCGAAGAGGCGCTTCAGCACGCCGCGCTCCAGGTCTTCGCCCACGATGGACCTGCGCGCCATCGCCACACCCTCGCCGCGCGCCGCGGCGGCGAGCGAGTACGTCGAGTCGTTGAAGAGCGGGCCCTCGAGCGGCACCGCCGCCACCCCCGCCGCCTCGAGCCACCTCTCCCAGTAGTCGCCGTCCTCCCGCATGACGCGCACCTTGAGGAGATCCTCCGGCTCTTCGGGCAGCCTGCCGCGATTCATCTTCGGGCTCGCCACCGGAAAGTACTCGTCGTCCAGGAATTTCTCGCAGGCGAGCCCCGGCCACGGCCCGCGCCCGAAGCGCACGGCGACGTCGATCTCGTCGGCCGCGAAGTTCGCGAGCAGGTTGCTCGTGTGCACATTCACCTCGATCTTCGGGTTCGCGTCCATGAAGCGGATGAGGCGCGGCATGAGCCAGCGCGAGGCGAAGGACGGCAACACGCTGATCGTGAGGCGGTTGTCGCGGCGCACCGCGCCCGCGGCTTCCGTTGCTTGCGCGATCTCCAGCAGTGCGGCCCGGAGGCGCTCGGCATACGCGCGGCCCCCTGGCGTGAGCGCCACGCGCTTGCCGTGCCGCGTGAAGAGCGGCGCGCCCACGTGATCCTCGAGCGCGCGCACCTGGCGGCTCACCGCGCCGTGGGTGAGGTGCAACTCCTCGGCCGCGCGGGAAAAGCTCTCCAGCCGGGCGGCCGCCTCGAAGGGGCGCAGCGCGGAAAGGGGCGGGAGGCGGCGGACCATGCGTGAATAATACTCACAAACAGGTTTCGAAGATATCGTTTGGAGGAGGGCCGTCCGAGCGTCAATAATGCTCACACTTGCCGGGAATAAATCGCATGAATGCTTGCCTCGTCCGCATCGCCGCCACGCTCGCCATCGTCGGCACTCTCGCCGTCGGGTTCGCGTTGGTTGCCGCGCGCCACGGCGGAATGCTCGCGACCTGCGCGCTCTGAGCCGGCCGTCCGTCGCGGAGGCATAATGCCTCCATGCGCATCGCCAGGATCCTCGTGCTCGCCGTGGCCGTGCTCGCGCTGGCGGCCATGCTGATCGGCGGGCCCGGGACCCGCTTCGAATTCTGGTCGTACGAGACGGGCATCGATGTGCTCGTGGGTTCGGCCTTCGCGGCAATCGCTGCGGCCGTCCTCGCGGCGATCCTCATCGTGTTTTCGTCGTTGCGGCGCTGGCGCTCCAGCCGCGCGATGCCCATCGCCGCGCTCGTGCTGGCGCTGGTCGCGATCGCACCCCCGGCGATGCTGCTCGCGAAGGCAACATCGGTCCCGCCCATCCACGACATCACCACGGACACGGTTGATCCGCCGTCGTTCGTCGCGCTCATGCCGGCACGGGTGGCTTCGCCGAACGGCGCGGCCTACGGTGGCGAGGCCATCGCGAAGCAGCAGCGCGAAGCCTATCCCGACGTGAAGCCGCTGGTGTCGAGGGACGCGCCTTCGGCAGAGACGCAGCGCGCCGCCGACGTGGCGCGCGCCCTCGGTTGGGACGTCGTGGCGACGGATCCCGCGGCCGGGCGCGTCGAGGCCACGGCCACGACCGAATGGTTCGGTTTCAAGGACGACATCGTCGTGCGGGTGCGGCCCGAAGCGTCGGGCGGAAGCCGCGTGGACGTGCGCAGCGCCTCGCGCGTGGGCGACAGCGACATCGGGGCCAATGCCGCACGCATCAGGGAATTCCTCGGCCGCCTCGCGTAAAATCGCGCGTTCGCGCTCCTCGAGCGCACCGCAAGGACGCAAATCCATGAGCCGGGACCAGGAGATCGTCGCGACCCTCTCGCGCGTGACGACCGCGACAATCACCACGATCCTGCTGAAGAAGGGTCTGCGCAACATCTGGATGCGGGGCACGCGGCCGCTCAACCCGGGCCAGCCGCGCCTCGTCGGAAAGGCCTTCACGCTGCGCTTCGTGCCGGCGCGCGAGGACCTCGCCACACCCGAATCGTGGTCCAAGCCCATCTCCACGCGCGCCGCCATCGAGGCGATGCCCGAGGGCTGCATCGCCGTGGCCGATGCGATGGGAGTGACCGATGCGGGCATCTTCGGCGACATTCTGTGCGCGCGAATCGCGAAGCGCGGCGTTGCGGCGCTCGTGACCGATGGCGTGATGCGCGACGTGGCGGGCGTTCGTGGGACCGGGCTTCCCGTCTGGTGCCAGGGCGCCGCGGCGCCGCCTTCGGTGGCGGGGCTCACCTTCGTGAACTGGGGCGAGCCCATCGGTTGCGGCGGCGTCGCGGTGTTCCCCGACGATTGGGTCGTGGTGGACGACGACGGCGCGGTGCTGGTTCCGGCCGCTCTCATCGACGAGGTCGTGGTGACCGCGCCCGAGCAGGAGCGCCTGGAGGCCTGGATCATGGCGGAAGTGGAGAAGGGCGCCGCACTGCCGGGCCTTTATCCGCCAAACGCCGAGAACAAGGCACGTTACGAGAAGACAAAGAGCTAAGGGCTGGAACCACAGATGGACACAGATGAACACAGATGGGCTTCAACACTTGAGCGGCTGTGTCCATGGCCAGGTTCCACTTCAAGCCCCAATCATCTGTGTTCATCTGTGTCCATCTGTGGTTTCCCCGATCTAGTTCTTTAACCGAATGACAATGGACCTCGCGAGCAAAGCCACCGGCGTCTACGTGATCGCGCCGACGCCCTTCCATCCCGATGGGCGCATCGACGAGTCGTCCGTCGACCGCATGACGGACTTCTTCCTGAAGGCCGGTGCCACGGGGATGACGGTGCTGGGGCAGCTGGGCGAGGCGCCGAAGATGGACCATGGCGAATCGGTATCCATCGTGAAGCGCGTGCTGAAGCGCGCGAGCGTTCCGGTCGTCGTGGGAGTGTCCGCGCCGGGCTTCGCGGCGATGCGCGCGCTCACGCAGGACGTGATGGCCGCGGGCGCCGCCGGCGTGATGATCGCGCCGCCCAACACGCTGCGCACCGACGACTCGATCGCGCTGTACTACAGGCAGGCGTCGGAAGCGATCGGCGCGGAGGTCCCGTTCGTGATCCAGGACTATCCGCTCACGTTCTCGGTGCAGATGACGCCCGCCGTGATCCGCCGCATCCACACGGAAAATCCGTCCTGCTGGTTCCTCAAGCACGAAGACTGGCCGGGCCTGGAGAAGATCTCGCAGCTTCGCGCCTGGGAAAAGGACGGCTCCATGCGCCGGCTGCCGATCCTCATCGGCAACAACGCGCTCTTCCTCGATTTCGAGATGGAGCGCGGCGCCGACGGCGCGAACACGGGCTACTGCTTCCCCGACATGCTGGTGGACGTCGTGCGCCTGTCGAAGGCGGGCAAGCGCGATGAAGCCCACGACCTTTTCGATGCGCACCTGCCCCTCATTCGATACGAGCAGCAGCCCGGGCCGGGGCTCGCGGTGCGCAAGTACGTGATGATGCGCCGGGGGATCATCGCCTCGGACACGTTGCGCAAGCCCGGCGCCGCCCTCACGGCTGCGGCGCGAGCGGAAGTCGACTACCTGTTGGCGCGGTTATCCCGCAAGGATCCGCGGGCGAGAGTCTAGGCAGGCCCGCTAGCGTTGCAGCGCCAGGCGATGCCGCACGAGGTGGGCGAGATGCTCCACGCGTTCGTCGCGAATGCCGTGCTGCCGCAGTGTTTCAGTCGTCTTGAAGAGGTAGTCGTGGGCGGGGCCGTAAGCGCCTGCCGCGTGCGCGATCGCCTCCACCATGATGCTTTCGGGAATCGGCCCGGTGTAGGCCGCGCATTCGCGGTTCACGGTGAAGCAGAGCGCGCGAATCGGTTCGCCGCCCACGCTGCAACTCAACCATCGCGGGCGATAGGAGCCGTAGGTCATCTCGCGCTTCCAGATGAGCTGGATCTGTTCCTGCACGAGGTCCGGTGAGATGCGATAGACGAGACCGCGGCAACTTCCGCCACATTCGAGCGTGAGGACGAGCCCGGGTCTCTCGGGCGTGCCGCGATTGGTGCGCGACCACAGGCGGAACGAGCGATGGTATCCGCGGATCGTCGCCACGTGGCGCGCGTCCCAGGCGAACTTCGGGTTCCACATGAGAGAGCCGTACGCGAAGATCCAGAACGGCGTGCCGGGCTTCCAGGGTGCCAGCGCTTCGCGAAGCGCCCCGAGCAGCTCCGTCGGCGTGAGCGGCACGGCGGCCGAGGCTGCCGGGACATAGTCCTCGAGGCGTTCTAGGGCGCGAGCCTTTCGATCTTCCATCCGTCTCCTGCCTTGCGATACGCGACGCGGTCGTGCAGCCGGCTTTGCCGCCCCTGCCAGAATTCGAAATAGTCGGGCACCACCCGATAGCCGCCCCAGTGCGAAGGGCGCCCGGGATGCTCGCCGTGCTGCCTGGCGAGATCTTCCCAGCGACGTTCGAGCCATGCGCGATTCTCGAGGACCTCGCTTTGAGGCGAAGCCATGGCGCCGATGCGCGACCCCAGGGGGCGAGATTCGTAGTACGCGGTCGACTCCTCCGCGCTCGTCTTCTCGATTCGACCCTCGATGCGCACCTGGCGTTCCAGCTCCTTCCACAGGAACGTGAGTGCCGCCCACGGATTGGCGGCCAGTTCGCGGCCCTTCTTGCTCTCGTAGTTGGTGAAGAACACGAAGCCCTTCGCATCGGCGCCCTTCAGCAGCACGATGCGCGCCGAAGGACGGTTCTTCGGGCCGACCGTGGCGAGCGTCATCGCCGTGGGCTCGGGCACCTTCGCCGCGATGGCCTCGTCCATCCACCGATTGAATTGCCCGGCCGGATCGCGATCGACCTGCGACTCGTCCAACGCAGCCCGCGAGTACTCGCTGCGCATGTGGGCGAGGGCGGGCAGATCCAGCGGACTTCCGGGGGGCATGAAAGGTATTTTAAACTGTCCGGATGCAACAACGCTTATCTCCGGTCCTGGAGAGCGCCCTCCGCAACGCCGGAGTTCCTCGCCTTCTCCTGTCGTTTCCCTTCATCCTCGCCTTGATGCTCCTGCAATGGGCCGCATTCCGGGTTGCTCCGGGCTACATGGGGCGGCGCCAGGCGGCCCGGAACGCGTACCTCGACCAGCTCATGGCCTGGCAGCAGGAGCAGCTGGTGGTCCTCCGGGCGAAGAGCTACCGCGAGCTCGCCGCATTGCCCGGGAGGACCGAGCTCGATCCGCCGCCTCGATTCAAGGCGGAGCGGCTCGCCATCATTCGATCGGCGGGCCCAGGCGGCGGCGTCGAAGTCGGCGTCGCGCTCTTCACGAGGTTCGTCTTCATCGTGGGCCGGTTGATGCCGAGCTTCGAGATGTTGCCCAATGGGGCGATCGTGGGCGAATCCACGCCGGCCGAGCCCGCTCGCGTCGACGAGTCACCCACGCACAAGGACATTCCCGAGGAAGAGCGGCACCTCTACCAGCCGACGTTCATCGCCTGGCTGGCGGACCAGGAGTTCCAGAAATACTTCTCCATCGCCAACCGGCACTCGCTGGTGTCGGTGGATCGATGCCACGTCCTCTACACGCTCCTGCTGCAATCGGCCATGGTGCCCGGCGATGTCTGGGAGTGTGGCGTGTACAAGGGAGGAACCGCCGCGATGATGGCCGCGGTGATGAATGGCAAGATCCCGTCGAAGCGGTTGTATCTCTTCGATACATTCAGCGGCATGCCCGAGACGGATCCGACGCAGGACTGGCACAAGGAAGGCGACTTCTCGGACACGAGCCTCGAAGCGGTCCGCAACTACGTCGGCCATCCCGATACGTGCGTCTTCCGGCAAGGATTCATTCCGGAGACTTTCGCGGGGCTGGAGGCGAGCCCGATCGCCATGGCGCACATCGACGTGGATACCTATCGCTCGGTGCTCGACTGCGTGGCGTTCATCTGGCCCAGGCTCCCCGTGGGCGGATTGCTGGTGTTCGACGACTACGGCTTCCCGACATGCCGCGGCGCGAGGGTCGCCGTCGACGAATTCTTCGCGGCAACGGGCCACAAACCGCTCAGCATTCCGACGGGGCAGGCTCTCGTCTTCAAGAGTGCCCCGTCGTTTGCTTGAAGCTACAGCGAGCGCAGGAAATTGAGGATGTCCTGCTTCTGGCGCTCCGAGAGGTTGTTGAAGGAATTCACGACGCCGTTGGCCTCGCTTGCGTTGCCCTGGCGCTGCGTCCCGCTCGCGTGCTGGCCGATCGTGTCGAGCAGGTCCGACGAGCGCCCGTCGTGCAGGAAGTAAAGGCGCTGCCCGAGTCCCCATAGCGGCGCGGTGCGGAACTCGCTTCCGCCGGCCACGCCCTGCGAGACGCCGTCGGCCAGGTTCGGCCCCATGTCGTGCAGGACCAGGTCCGAGTAGAGGTTCGCGTTCTGGTAACGCAAGGCGGCGACGGCCGTGTTTCCGGTGCGCAGCGTCGGCGTGTGGCAGAGCGCGCACCCCGTGCTGGCGAAGAGCTGCTTGCCATTGTTGATCGAGGTGGAACCGCCGGGCGTATCGGGCGACGGCGCCGGCGGCGCGAGCAGGCGCTGGAAGAGCGCGAAGCGCGCGACGGCCGTGAGCGCCCCGGAGGTCGTGACGGACGTGGTGTCGGTGAAGTCGTTCGGCACCGTCGCGACCTGGCAGGCAGCGGTCTCGTCGCGCTCCGTCGGGAAGAGCTCGTTGGAGATTCCCATCTCGACGTTGTAGGCCTCGCCCGAGAAGATCGTGAGCGACTTGTTCTGCGCCTTCCAGCCGAAGCGAGTCACGGTGCCGTCGTTGCCGCTGTTGTTGGTGGCTCCGCTCACCGTGCGTCCCGGCACCTGGACGTTCGGGCGTCCCCCGATGCCGAGGGGCAGCTTCGACCCGAGGTTAGCCGATGCGTTGGCGACGATCGTGGCATCGGGAATCGACTCGATGAGTCCCGCGCCGAAGACGGGCGTCGGGATGCGGAAGATCACGTTGTTCGCGCTCACCGCGGCGGCGAAATTCTCCTGCGCGAGCTGGCAGGCGGTGCCGATGTCGGCGCGTCCTGCGATTGTGAAGAGTGCATGCACGCCGCCGTCGGCGGTGCCGTCGGCGTTCTTCACGAAGCGCGCCTCGCGCACGGGCCCGTCGGCGTGGACGAACGGGGGCACGGCGTTCCTTGCGCCGTTCTTCCGGGCGAACGCGACCTGCGGATTCACGGCGGGACTCGAGCCGCCCGATGCCGGTTGCGCATGGCACCCTGCGCATGAGTCCAGGTTCATCGTGGGACCCAGGCCGTCGGGGACGTCCTCGGCTTCCTCGAAGTCGGCCTTGCTCACGGTGAAGAAGGCAAGCTCGCTCGCGGTGAGGCCGTTGATGGGGCCGCCCGCGGCGGGGGTTCCTCCGCGCGGCCCGGGGTCGCGTGCGCGAACGGTGAAATTGGTCTGGGACCAGGCGTAATCGGCGTGCAGCAGCGCGGCGGCGATGCCCGCGGCGAGCGGCACCAGGTATGGCGTCCTCTTCATGGAATCCTCCCAAGTCGGCGTGCGCCGGATATTTGTTGTGCGTTCACCTACGCACGGCGCGTGCCACTTCCTGGATTCCTACAGGATCAAGCCGTTAGCTTCCGCATCGCGAAATGGATGCGCATGCAACCGTCTGCGCGTGGCTACGGTCAACCCACCAGCAGGCGAAGCATGATGAAACCATGGAGAAAACCGCGTCGGGCGATCACGACGCGCCGGGCGCGATGCGACGTTAGGCGTCAGCCCTTCGCGGCGCCGTAATTCGACACCTCGATCAAGTTCCCGTCGGGATCGCGGAAGTACACGGACATCATCGGGCCCAGCGCCCCGGTCTTCTGCACGGGACCGTCGACGATCACGACGTTGTTCGCCTTGAGGCGCGCGATGACATCGTCGAGGGGCGCTTCGGTGATGAAGCACAGGTCGAGCGATCCGGGGACGGGCTTCAACGCTTTCGGCTCGAACTCGCGGCCCGCCTGGTGGAGATTGATCTTCTGGCGTCCGAAAGCGAGGCCGCGGCGGCCGCCGGCGAACGTGATCGGCTCCATTCCCATGACGCGGGAGTAGAAGTCGACCGTCCTCGCGACGTCGAACGCGGTGAGCACGATGTGGTCGATGCGGTCGATCTTCATGGGGTAACATTATTCCATGCACGCCGACCCCGCACTCATCCGCTCCATCAAGGGGCAAGTCACCGCCGAGGAATGGGCGGTGCGCACCGATCTCGCCGCCGCGTACCGCGCCGTCGCGAGCTACGGCTGGGACGATCTCGTGTTCACGCACATCTCGGCGCGCGTGCCGGGCGGCGAGCACCACTTCCTCATCAATCCCTACGGCATGATGTTCGAGGAGATCACGGCTTCCAGCCTCGTGAAGATCGACCTCGCCGGCAACAAGGTGATGGAGTCGCCCTTCGACATCAATCCGGCGGGCTTCACGATCCACGGCGCCGTGCACGAGGCGCGCGAGGATGCGCAGTGCGTGATGCACCTGCATACGACCGAGGGTGTTGCCGTGTCATGCCGGAAGGAAGGGCTGCTCCCGATCTCGCAGTTCGCGCTCTTTCCGCTCGCGAGCCTCGCATATCACGACTACGAAGGTGTCGCGTTGAATCCCGAGGAGAAGGTTCGCCTCGTGCGCGACCTGGGCGACAAGCACAGCATGATCCTGCGCAACCATGGGCTGCTCACGTGCGCGCCGAGCGTGGCCGACGCATTCCTCTACATGTATATCCTGCAAAGGGCGTGCGAGACGCAGGTGATGGCGCAAGCGGGCGGCAAGGAATTGATTCCCGTGCCACAGGCGATCGTGAGCGGCATCAAGCAGGCCTCCAGGATGGTGCTACGGCAATCCGGCGGCATGATCGCCTGGCCGGGGATCCTGCGCAGGCTCGACCGTAGCGACCCTTCCTGGCGAACCTAGCGACGCGCTACGCGCCGCCTTCCGCGCGCAACTCGCCCTTCCTCACGACGTTCCCACCGCCGTCGAACGCAACGTCAAGTACGGCGCGCTCGCCGAAGCTGTCCTCGACTCGATAGTAGTAGTGCGTCTCGCCCGCGACGTGGCGAGTGGAACCGGGGTTGCCCAGGATCGACTGCACATCCAGCTCGGTCTGCCCGGCCTGGATGGATTTCACCGGGGCGTCGCGATAGAAGGCGACCTTCGGGGCGGCGAGGGCCATCGCCGGCATGGCGAACACTACTCCCGACAGCAACATCGCATGGAAACGGTTCATGGCGTTCTCCTTTCGAGGCATCTATTCGAAGTGACCGGTGATGCCGGGGTTTGTTCCGCCAATAACCTGTCAGCGCCCGCCTACGGAATCCTCTCCCGGAAGATGGTGAACACGTAGCCGGTTCCCGCGGAAACACGGGGCCACTCCAACGCCAGCTTCGGAAAAGCGCGCTCGAGCGCCGAGCGGTTGTGCCCGATCTCCACGACGAGAAGGCCTTCGGGATTCAGGTGTTCCTTCGCTTTCGCGAGAATCCGTCGCGTGTGATCGAGGCCGTCGACGCCGCTCGCGAGCGCTATCCCGGGCTCCTTGCGGTATTCGTCGGGCAGCTTTCGCATCGACGAGGCCTTCACGTAGGGCGGATTCGAGATGATGAGGTCGTACTTCTTGCCCGGCAGGGCCGAGAAGAGATCGGACTTCACGAGGCGCACCCGCCGCGCGAGCTTGTAGTCGGCGATGTTCCTCCTCGCGACCGCCAGCGCATCGCTCGAAAGGTCGGCCGCATCGACCTTGGCGTTGGGCCAGGTGAGCGCGGCGAGGATCGCGAGGCATCCGGATCCGGTGCAGAGGTCGAGGATCGAATTCGGGGACAGACCCCGAAGGTCGTCTGCGTTAGGGGTCTGTCCCCGAAGTAATTCCGCGATGAACGATCTCGGCACGATCACACGCTCATCCACGTAGAACTTGAGCTTGCCGAGCCACGCTTCGTGCGTGAGGTACGCGGCGGGTTTCCTCGAGCGAACGCGCAGGTCGAGGAGCGACTTCGCTGCGCGATACGTCGCCTCGGTGAGGGGCTCGTCGAGGTGCGGGTTCAGCTCGTCGAGGGGAAGGCCCAGCGAGTGGAGGATGAGCCACGTGGCTTCATCCAGGGCGTTGGCGGTGCCGTGGCCATAGGACAAGCCCGCCGCCTCGAAGCGCTCGACCCCGTAGTCGAGCAGCGCGCGGATCGTGCGCGTCATCTCGCGACGAGCAGGTCCTCGACGGCGACCCGGTAGACCTCGGCCAGGGGCTCGATCTCGTCCAACGCCACCGCCTCGTTCACCTTGTGGATGGAGCGGTTGACGGGACCGAACTCGGCGACCTCGGGGCAGATGTCGATGATGAAGCGCCCGTCGGAGGTGCCGCCGGTGCAGTTGATCTCGGGCTTCACCCCGGTGACCTTCTCGATGGCACGGACGAGCGTGGTGACGAGCTTGCCGCGTGGCGTGAGGAAGGGCTTCCCGCCCAGCGTCCAGTCGATCGAGTAATCGAGGCCGTGGCGGTCGAGGATCTGACCCACGCGCGCCTTCAACGTTTCGGGAGTGCTCGCCGTCGAGAAGCGGAAATTGAAATCGACCTCGGCGGTGCCCGGGATGATGTTCTGCGCGCCGGTGCCCGCGTGGATGTTGGAGACTTGCCATGTCGTCGGCGGAAAGTATTCGTTGCCGCGATCCCATTGCGTGCTCGCGAGCTCGGCCACGGCGGGTGCCACGAGGTGCACGGGATTCTTCGCGCGATGCGGATACGCGACGTGCCCCTGCACGCCCTGCACGACGAGGCGTCCCGTGAGCGAACCGCGGCGGCCGTTCTTCACCGTGTCGCCGAAGCGCTCGACCGACGACGGCTCGCCCACGATGCAGTAGTCGATCGTCTCGCCGCGGGCCTTGAGCGCCTCGACCACGCGCACGGTTCCATCGACGGAGGGGCCTTCCTCATCCGACGTGACGAGCAGCGCGATCGATCCGGGATGGGACGGATGTTCGGCGACGAAGCGCTCCATGGCCGTGACGAATGCCGCGATCGAAGTCTTCATGTCGGCCGCGCCGCGTCCGTAGAGATTCCCGTCCCGCACCGTGGGCTCGAAGGGATCCGAGTGCCACTTCTCGAGCGGGCCCGGGGGCACGACGTCCGTGTGACCCGCGAGGACCACGAGGGGCTTCGCGGTCCCGTGGCGGATCCAGAGGTTCACCACGTCGTTGCAGCGGAATTCCTCGGCGGTGAATCCCAGAGGCACCAGGCGCTCGGCGATGAGCTGCTGGCAGCCGGCGTCTTCGGGCGTGACCGAGCGGCGCCGGATGAGGGCGCGCGCCAGCTCGAGCGTTTCGTTCTTCAACGGGTCGCGGAACCCGCGGCGTGCTCACGCCGCGCCACGACGGGACCCACGCGCTCCTCGACGTAGCGGCGCAGTTGCGGCTTGGCGCCCGCCATGAAGAAGGCCTCGGCGCAGATGAAGAGCGGACCGATCGCGAGTTGCATCATGTCGTCGTAGAACGCGGGCTTCATGCCTTCGTACTTGTGGCCGAGGAACTGCAGCGCCCAACCGACGATGAAGAGGGCGGCGGCAAGCCACAGCGTTGCCGGCGGTCCCAGTCGCGGTTCGATCTCGCTCGCGCCCGCGCACATGAAGAAGAGCACGACCGACATGGCGATGCCCAGGGCCCAGTCGAGGCGCAGGTAATAGATGCTCGAGATGACCGCCAGCATCGCGGCGGCGCTCACGGTCCAGCCCGCGATCGAGAAACCGAGCGTCTCCAGCGCGAGGATCACCGAGAACACGATCATCGGAATGCCCACGAAATGCGTGGCGATGTTGCGGCGGTCCCGGTGGTAGGCCGCGTACTGCGTGAGGTGTTGCTCGATGGGCTTCAAGTTACTGCAGGCGCTCCTCGGACTCCTCGGTGATCTGGAACTCGCCGAAGGAAGGACCGCCGACGCTGCCCGGCTTGGGCGGCTGCTTCGAGCGCTCGGTCGCGGCGGGCATGATGCCCGAGTTGCCGAGCAGCAGTCCGAGGTTCGTCGCGGAGTCGGCGTTCGCGAGCGCTTCGTCCGTGGAGATCTTGCCCTGGCGCACCAGCCGGAAGAGGTCCTGCTCGAAAGTCTGCGAGCCGGGCGACATGGATTTCTCCATCGCCTCCTTGATCTCGCCGATATCGCCCTTCTCGATCAGCTCCTGGATGTTGCGCGTGTTGAGGAGCACTTCCACCGCGGGCGTGCGTTTGCCGTCCACGGTCTTGATGAGGCGCTGGGACATCACGGCCTTCAGCGACACCGACAGATCCTGCAGCAGCATCGGGCGCACTTCCAGCGGGAAGAAGCTGATCACGCGGTTCATCGCCTGGTAGGCGTTGTTGGCGTGCAGCGTCGCGAGGCACAAGTGACCCGACAGCGCATAGGTAAGAGCCATGCGGCACGTTTCCAGGTCGCGGATCTCGCCGATGAGGATGATGTCGGGCGCCTGGCGCATGGCGTTTCGCAGCGCGTCGTGGAAGGTGTGCGTGTCGTTGCCCACCTCGCGCTGGTTCACGATGCATTTCTTCGGCGTGAAGACGTATTCGACGGGGTCTTCCATGGTGAGGATGTGCCCCGGGCCCATGCCATTGCGATAGTCGATCATCGACGCGAGGCTCGTCGACTTGCCCGAGCCCGTGGCGCCCACCACGAGCACGAGGCCGCGCTTCTCCATGATCAGCGAGGCGAGCACGTTGGGCAGGTTGAGGTCCGCCATCTTCGGGATCTCGGCGGTGATGTAGCGGATCACGCAGCTCACCGAGCCCTTCTGCCAGAACATGTTCACGCGGAAGTTGCCAAGGCCCGGCATCGGTTTCGAGAAATTCAGCTCCTGGTCCCTCTCGAAGATCTCGATCTGCTTCGCCGTGAGCATCTCGTAGCAGATCTTCTTCGTCTGCTCGGCGTCAATCGCGGCCGGGTTGACCGGCATGATGGTGCCCATGATCTTGATGCTGATCGGGGAGCCGGCCGAGATGAAGATATCCGAGGCCTTCTTCTCGCCCATCAGTTGCAGGAGTTTCTCGATGAACATAGCGCCTCTTTAGGATGCGCGGGCTAGTCGCCGCGCAGCAGTTCGTTGATTCCCGTCTTCGCGCGGGTCTTGGCGTCCACCTGCTTGATGATCACTGCGCAATAGAGACTATACCGCCCGTCAGCACCGGGCAAGTTGCCGGAAACTACGACGCTTCCCGGTGGAATCTTCCCGAAAGCGACCTCCCCGGTGGCGCGGTTGTAGATCTTGGTGCTCTGGCCGATGTAGACGCCCATGGAGACGACCGAGCCTTCGCCCACCACGACGCCTTCCACGATCTCGCTGCGCGCGCCGATGAAGCAGTTGTCCTCGATGATCGTGGGGTTGGCCTGGAGCGGCTCCAGCACGCCGCCGATGCCCACGCCGCCCGACAGGTGCACGTTCTTGCCGATCTGCGCGCACGAGCCGACGGTGGCCCACGTGTCCACCATCGTGCCTTCATCCACGTAGGCGCCCACGTTCACGTAGGAGGGCATGAGGACCACGTTCTTCGCGATGAAGGAGCCATGGCGCGCCGCCGCGGGCGGCACGACCCGGTAGCCGCCGGCGGCGAAGTCCGCCTGCGAGTAGCGCGCGAACTTGGAATCGACCTTGTCGAAATAGTGCGTGTAGCCGCCCTGCATGATCTCGTTGTCGCGAAGGCGGAACGAGAGCAGCACGGCCTTCTTGATCCACTGGTGCGTGATCCATTCGCCCTTGAGCTTCTCCGCCACGCGAAGCCGGCCGGCGTCCAGATCGTCCAGCACGCGTTCGACGGCTTGCCTCACGTCGGCCGGCGCCGAAGCGGGATTGAGCTCGGCGCGCCGTTCCCATGCGGCATCGATCGCGGATTGCAACGGGTTCGAGAGCTCCATCAGTTCGCCGTCCGCGCCACTGCTTGCGCTGCCGGGCGCATGGCCAGGTGGTCCTGCAGGCGCCGCGCGGCCTCGATGCTTTCCTCGACCGTGGAGACGAGCGCCATGCGCACGAACCCGCGTCCCGGGTTCACGCCGTGCGCATCGCGGCCGATGTAACTCCCGGGCAGTACGGTGATTCCGGTGGCGGCGTAGAGCTCGCGCGCGAAAATCGTGTCGTCGCCCCCCACATTCGCCCAGAAGTAGAACGCGGCTTGCGGCATCGTGAGCGGCAGGACCGGATTCACGCGCTCGAAGAACGCGGCGAACTTCTCGCGATACAGGCGCCGGTTCTCGATCACGTGCGCCTCGTCCTTCCACGCGGCGATCGAGGCCATCTGCACGGTGTTGCTCATCGCCGAGCCGTGGTAGGTGCGATAGAGCAGGAAGCTTTCGAGCACCTTCCTGTCGCCCGCGACGAAACCCGAGCGCAGGCCCGGGGCGCTCGAACGCTTGGAGAGCGAAGAAAGCGACACGAGGCGCGGATAGCCGTCACGGCCCAGGGACTGCGCGGCGGCGAGCGCCCCCAGAGGCGGCCTGGCCTCGTCGAAATAGATCTCGCTGTAGCACTCGTCGGCGACGACGAGGAAGCCGTGCCTGTCGGAAAGCTCGAAGAGGAGCTTCCACTCGTCCATCGTCATCACGCGGCCGTGCGGGTTGCTGGGCGAGCATGCGATCACCATGCGCGTCTTCGCCCACACGTCGTTCGGGATCGAGCCCCAGTCGGGCTTCAGGCCGTTCGCCGGGAGCGAATTCACGAAGCAAGGGCGCGCGCCGGCGAGCAGCGTGGCGCCTTCGTAGATCTGGTAGAACGGGTTCGGGCAGATGACGAGCGCGTCGCGCTCGTCGGGATCGAGCGCGGCCTGCGCGAGCGAGAAGAGCGCTTCCTTGCTGCCGTTCACCGGCAGCACCTGTGTAGCCGGATCGAGCGACTCCAGCGCGAAGCGGCGCGCGATCCAGGCAGCGATCGTCTCGCGAAGTTCAGGTTGACCCGCTGTCGCCGGGTAGCGCGACAGCCCCGCGAGATTCGCGGTGACGGCCTGCTTGATGAGCGCCGGGGTCGGATGCTGCGGCTCTCCGAGTCCCAGGCTGATGGGCGCCATGCCCGCGGGGGGCGCTACGCCCGCGAGCAGTCCGCGCAGTCTTTCGAACGGGTAGGGCTGCAGCAGCCCGAGGCGGGGATTCATCACCCGATTTTACTTGAGGATCCCCATCCGGATGAGGGGTAGCTTCAGCCACCAGCGCCAGCTTCGCCGCGAGTCGAGCTCCTGCTGCTTTTCCGAGAGCTGCCGGGCCCGGGCGGCGAGCTCGGCTTTCGCGGCCGAGACGGCCGCTTCCTGCTCGGCCAGGCGGCGCTGGATGTCGTTTCGCTCCACCAGCATCGCGCGCAGATCGTGGCCCAGGCGCGTGATGTCGCCGTCACGCAAGGTGAGCTGCGCCTGCAGCGCCTCGCCGTGGGCGGCCGAATCCTCGAGCATGCCCATCACCTTCTCGTAGTCGCGATGCACCCAGTCGCCGCGGTCGGCGAAGACCGAAAGCGCCGGTGCGATCGCGTCGAGGGCCGGCTTCTCGCGGCTCGCGGCAACGATGAAATAGAGCGGATCGGAGAGCGTCTCCTTCGCCTTCGAAGGATCGGCTTCCTCCGTCTCCACGAGCTGGCCCGCGGCGCCCGCCGCGGAATCGGGCGCGATCACCGAGAAGAACGAAGGGCGCTGGGCGAACCACGTTGCATGGGGCCAGCGGCTCGAGACGAGCGCCGCGAGCTCGTCCCGGTAGAGCTCCTTCACGTGGAACTCGTTCACGAAGGACCGCTTGTCCGAGTACTCGAGCTTGTTGGGGCATGAGAGCAACAGCACGCCGCCGGGCTTCAGCACGCGCGCGAGCTCGTCCAGGAACTGCGATTGCTCGGCGATGTGCTCGAGCGTCTCGAAGGAGACGGCGACGTCGAAGCTCGCCGCCTCGAGCGGAAGGGCCGTGCACGACGCGCGGATGAACTCGACGTTGCCGAGCGCCGCGTACGTCGCCTTCGCGTGGTCGATCGCCTGGTGCGAAATGTCGACGCCGGCAACACTCGCCGCGCGCCGCGCGAGCAGCGCCGAGCCGTAGCCCTCGCCACACGCGACGTCGAGCACGCGCCTGCCTTCGACCCATCGCGAGGCGAAGTGGTAGCGGTGCCAGTGCTCGACCCAGATCTCGCCCTTCGTGCCGGGCACGAAGCGCTCGCCGGTGAAGGGCAGCTCGTTCATCGCATGAGCCCCAGGCGGCGCAGGACGCGCCGCGCGGGCTGTCGATAGGCCGCGAGCCGCGCGAGCAGGCGATTGGCGCCCACGATGCGGCGCAGGTCATTGCGGGTCACGACCATCACGGCCTGGCCGCGCACGTAGGCATCCGTCATCTCGGAGATCTGCCGCGGGGAGAGCGTGACCCGGAGCGCCCGTTGGCGCTCGAGCGCGTCGAGGTAGGCCTTGTCGAGCAGCGACTGGCGCTCGGCGGCGACACGCGAGTTGGCCGGCACGCGGTATTTCGACGTGGTCTTCTCCACGAGCGCGAAGTCGTCCTCGAGCGTGTAGCGCGTCCACAGGTTCCAGTCCTCGAGCTGGTCCATGTCTTCGTAGAAGCCGCCGTATTTCTCGTAGAGCCGCCTGTGGAAGAGGACCGCCTGGATGGGAAGGTAATTGTGGTGCCACAGCGTGAGCCGGTCAAAGCGCGTGTAATGGCGCGTGACGTGGAAGATCTCCTCGTAGTGTGCGTGCTGCTTGTCGAGGAACTCGGTCTGCGTCTCCCACGCGAGCGCATAGGCGCCCGGGAGGTTCGCCTTCTGCACGGCATCCACGAGCACTTCCACGTGGTCGGCGAAGAGCAGGTCGTCGTCGTCGAGGAAGTTGAGCCAGTCGCCGCGCGCTTCCGCGAGGGCGAGGTTGCCGGCCTTCGCGCGGCCGCCCCTGAGTCCCGTGGCGCGATAGCGGATCGCGAGCTTCCCGGCGAACTCGTCCACGATCGCGCGCGAGGTCTCGGGGCCGTCCTCGATCACGATGACCTCGAGGTTCGGGTAGGTCTGGTTGGCGCAGCTCTTCAGCGCTTCGCGAAGCCAGGCGCCCCGGTCCACGGTGCGAATGAGGATCGACACCAGCGGCCGTGAAGGCCGCGGCGTCTCGCGCGCCGAGTGAAACTCGACGAAGGCTCCATCGCGGCGAAGCTCGTAACCCCAGCCCACGAACTGCGGCTTGAAGTCGCGCGTGGCGAGCACCGAGGTCCAGAAGAAATACGGCCAACGCCACAGGAACGTGAAACCGCACTTCACGAGCCCCCAGCGGCGCCCCGGAAAGGATTGGGGCGCGAGGATCTCGCCGGACAGCATGAGCAATCCCTTGATCGTCTGGATGAAGCCGCCGTAGCGCACGCGAAGGCAGAGGTTGGTGAGCACGCCACCGAAGACCTGCAGCGGCTTCACCTCGCCCGCCTCGCGGTAGGTGCGATGCACGACACCGAGCTGGGGCCGGTAGACGACTCGCCAGCCTTTCGCGCGAAGCCGCCACGAGAGATCCACGTCTTCGCCGTACATGAAGATGCGCGGCTCGAAGCCCGCCAGCTCGTCGAATGCCTTGCGGCGAACGAGAAGCGCCGCGCCGCTCGCCCACGGCGTGTCGAGCGTCACCGGGTCGTAGGCCTTCGGATGCTCGTAGGGAATCTGGCGAAGCTCCCACGCGGCCACGTTGTCCGGTTCGCTGAACGCGACTTCGAGCAGCCTGGCGAGCACGCCGGGCTCCAACACGCAGTCCTGGTTGAGAAGGAGCAGGAAGGGCGCGGTACCGCGCGCCGCGTTGGCGTTGTGCCCCCTGCCGAATCCGAGGTTGGCGCCCGAGTGCTTCACGTCGATGCGCGCGAACGCCCCGCCCGGTTGGAGCCCCGGAAGCGCCGCGAGCTTCAGGGCGTCCTGGGGTTGCGGTCCGTTGTCCTGGATGAAGACGTTGCGAACCGTCCCGGGTGCCGGTTCCGAGAGGCTGTCGATGAGCTGCTGGAGGAGCGCGAGGTCCGGCTTGTAGGTGACGATGCTGATGTCAACTTCGCGCATTGAGGATCTTCTTCAGCAGCATCTTGCGGATCACCTCGGGCAGCAGGTCGAACGCATCCTTGTGGATCTGGAGCTGCACGTTCTCCTGGCCCAGCGCGCGGCGCGCCTCGACCTCGCGTGACACGTCGGCCTGCACGGCCGCGATGTCGGCTTCGAGCTTGGCGATCCATTGCGTGGCATCGGACTTGAACCGCGCGGCTTCGCCGCGCTCGTGCTCGAGTGCGGTGCGAAGCTGGACGAATTCGTCGGCGAGGCGCACGAGCTCCTGGCGGAAGAGCGCGCCGTCCAGGTTCTTCGCGAGGAGCGCGGAGAGCTCGGGCGTGCCCCCGGCCGGAGCCGCGGGATCGATTCCGAATCGTTCGTAGAGGGCGTCGAGCGAGCGGGTCATCTCTTCGAGGGAGGGCACGCGGCCGGGGTCGGGCGTGGAGAGGCGTGATTTTACTCGCGCCCGCTCCGAAGCCCCCGCCGGCGAGAAGATGCGTCGAAGCTCGGAGGCGACTTGCGCGACGCCGAACCCCTCCGGCAGGAACCATCCGCCGCCGTAACGCTCGACGCGTTCGCCCAGCGCGCCTTCGCGCGGGACGAGCGCCGGCAGCCCCGCGTTCCACGCATCGGAGAGCGCGTAGCTGAAACTTTCGGGCACCTGGTTCGGGAAGAGCGCGATCTCGGCGCCGTAACCGCGAATGAGCGCGCCCACCTCGTCGTCGCCGTACGCGCCATGCACGAACACGTGGCGCCCGCGCCATCCGGGAATCACCTGCATGTCGAGGTAGCCCACGATGACGACCGCGATGCCGGTGCCTTCGAGATTCGCCGAGAGCCCGTCCAGGATCGCGCTGCCCTTGTGCGGGCCGATGGCGCCGAGGACGGCGGCGACATGCGCGGGGCGGCGCGCGAGGAATTCGGGGCGAGGATCGGATCCCGGGCCATCGGCTTCCGGACTGCCGGGGCAGGCTTTGCCGCGTTGCAGCGCCCGGGATGACCCGTTGGGAACGATCGTCACCTCCAGGCCGGGCACGTTCTCGCGCGCGAGGCGCGCGATGTAGTCCGACGGCGCGATCACCGCGGCGGCGTCGCGCAGGAAGGGCGCCGTGCGTGCGAGCCACGCGGGATGGGCTTGCGCGCCGGCGCCGGGCTCGAAGCCGTTCGCCCGCAGGAAGAGGATGTCGTGCAGCGTGACGATCGTCGCCACGCCGAGCGCCGTCGCAGCCCACGCCGCGCGCGTCCGCGCAGCCTCGCTCACCGAATGCACGTGGACGAGGCCCACCCGTTGCGATCGAAGCCATGCGGCGAGCGTCGCGCCATCGCGGTCGATCGATGCCGGATCGAGTGCCACGGGCTCATTGCCGCCCGCCACCTCGACAACGTCGGCGCCATCCGCCGTGTGCCAGATCACGTGCCGCCCTTGCGACGCGCGCGCGATGTCGCGGACGTGCCGGTCCACGCCGCCGCCCAGCACCGAGGTCACGTGCAGGACGGCGGGAGGTCTCATGGGCCTCGCGGGGGCGTGGTCACTTCGCGCCGGGGCCGATGTACTTGTCGAGGAACTTTTCCATGGCCCCGTAGAACATCACCTGGTTCTCCATCTGCCGGTAGCCGTGGCCCTCGCCCTCGACGATCATCCACACGGGATGTTGTCCCACGCTTTCCATGGCGGCCTTCATGCGCGTGCCGTGCTCGGGCACCACGCGCACATCGGCGGCGCCATAAGCCATCATCACCGGCACCTTGATGCGCGAGGCGAGAAGGACGGGAGACGTGGCCTTGAGTTGCGCCGCATCCTTCACGGTATCGCCGAACATGTCCTTCATCTCGTGGTCGAGGCCCGGCAGGTAGGCGAAGTCCGACCACGTCGCGGTCATGAAGAGGTCGAGGTCGGTGACGCCCACGTAGTTGATGCCGCACTTGAAGAGGTCGGGCGTCTTGATCACGCCCATCATCGTGGCGTAGCCGCCGTAGCTTCCCCCATAGATGCAGACGCGTTTGGAATCGGCGTAGCCCTGCTCGATCGCCCACTGCACCCCGTCGGTGATGTCATCCTGCATCGCGAGGCCCCACTGCTTGAAGCTCGCGGTGAAATGTTTCCAGCCGTAGCGGGTCGTGCCGCGATAATTGGGCTGCAGCACGGCGTAGCCGCGGGAGGCGAGAAACTGGACTTCGCGATCGAAGCCCCACTCGTCCCCGGGAACCCAGGGTCCGCCGTGGATCACGGCCACCATCGGCAGGTTCTTGCCGGGGCTGCCGCGCGGAATCGTGAGATAGGCCGGGATCTCGAGGCCGTCGCGCGCCTTGTATCGGACGGGCGTCATGGGCGACATCTTCTTCGGATCGATCCACGGCATGCGGTCGGCGAGCCATTGGAGCTTCCCGTTGGCGCGATCGAAATAGTAGAAGGAACCCGGGTTCACGTCGGAGCGCGAGCGGATCACGAAGCGCTGGCGGTCGTTCGACCAGGAGAATCCGTTCACCGCTCCGGGAAGCGCCTTGTCGAGGGCCACCTGCACCGAAGCGAGCTTCTCGTCGAACCAGGCCACGCCCGCCCGGTCGGCGTCGTAGAGCACGCCCACGACCGCGCCCGTCGCCGGGTCGTCCACGAGCGTCGACAGGTCCACCTGCGGGTGGGACGCGACCACCTCGCCGAACGTTTTCTTCTCCGGGTCGTAGCGAACGATCGCCTCCTTGTCGTGGCCCCGATGGGAACCGACGAGGAGCGTCTTGTCGTCCTCGGCTACGGCAAGCGGCTGCCACTGGCCCTCGGAGAGGGCGCCGAACTCGTCGAGTTTCACCCATGGCGAATTCTCGCCGGCGCGATACCAGATCCGCACCTTGCTGTTGGACTGCGCGACGAAGGCGCGGGCCACTCCCTTGTTGTCGGCGACCCAGAGTTCGTTGTCGCCCGCGTCCGGCTTCGTTCCGGAGACGTTCGTGCGCCGCGCGTTGCGCGTGTTGATCCGGACCAACGCGCCGGGCGTGACCTTGTGCTCTTCGACGAGCGTTTCGGCGGCGATGATGTCCTCGCTGTCGGGCAGCGTGCGGACCAGGCTCGTGTCTGTGAACGTCGTCCGGATGCCGGTGAAGGCGAGCTCGTCGCCGCCTTCCGCGATGCGACGGTCGTTGCTTCCATCCACGTCGACCGCGTAGAGCCCGCCGCCCCGCGCGTCATCGTCTCGAACGCCGAGCGTGCCCGTTTGCACCAGCAGGCGCTTCGAGTTGAGCCACGCGAAGAACACGATATCCCGGTCGCCAAGCTGCGTGAGCGGCGCGCCCTTCTTGTGGTCGAGGTCCAGCACCACCAGGTTCTGGCGCCCATTCACGGGCGCCAGCGCGGCGATGTGCACGCCGTCCGGCGAGATCGCCATCGCCGAGTACTGCGCGAGCTTGAAGAACGACTCGATTGGAATCTGCTCGTCTGCAGCCCCGCAGGTTGTCGCGACGGCGAGCGACGCGGCCAGCAGCATCTTTCTCATCATCTCTCCCGTGTTGTCGGTTCTAGCCCAACTCGACTTTTTCGGCGGCCTTCCATCCCTTCTTCCGGTGCTCGGCCACCACCGTCGTGAAGATCCCGCCGCGAACGTAGAACCGGGCCGTGAGGCGCATGAACCGGGGCGAGACGGCCCCCACGAAGTGGTCCAGCATCTCGTTCGCGACCGCCTCGTGGAACCTCCCCTCGTTGCGGAAGGACCAGATATAGAGCTTGAGGCTCTTCAGCTCGATGCACTTTCGGTCCGGGACGTAGTCGAGGAAGAGCGTGGCGAAGTCCGGCTGCCCCGTCTTTGGGCAGAGGCACGTGAACTCCGGGATCTCCATGTGGATCGCGTAGTCGCGGCCCGGCGACGGGTTGGGGAAGATGTCAAGCGCCTTGGAAGGTCGGGCCATGGGATTCGGGGGGGTGTTCCGGTAAAATCGCCATTCTACTGAAGCGAAAAATAAGACGGTCGCCCTTGAGACTCACCTCCGTAAAGCTCGCCGGTTTCAAATCCTTCGTCGATCCGACCACAATCGCCGTCCCCGGCCAGCTCGTGGGCGTGGTGGGGCCCAACGGCTGCGGGAAGTCCAACGTCATCGATGCGGTGCGCTGGGTGCTGGGCGAATCGTCGGCGAAGCAGCTTCGCGGCGAGCACATGCACGACGTGATCTTCAACGGAAGCACTGAAAGGAAGCCAGTTTCACGGGCTTCTGTCGAGCTCGTCTTCGACAATTCCCTGGGCCGCATCGGCGGGGCCTGGGCGGCCTACGGCGAGATCAGCGTGAAGCGCATCCTCACGCGCGAGGGCGACTCGAACTACTACATCAACGGGCAACACGTTCGCCGGCGCGATGTGCAGGACATCTTCCTCGGCACGGGACTGGGCCCGCGCGCCTACTCGATCATCGAGCAGGGGATGATCTCGCGCGTCATCACCTCCAAGCCCGAGGAGCTTCGCATATTCCTCGAAGAGGCCGCGGGCGTCTCCAAGTACCGCGAGCGCCGCCGCGAGACCGAGCTTCGCCTCGAGGACACGCGCGAGAACCTGGCCCGCATTGGCGACATCCGCGCCGAGCTGGACGCGCAGCTCACCCACCTCGCGCAGCAGGCCGAGATCGCCGCCAGGTACCAGGACCTGCAGGCGCAGCTCGCCCTGAACCACAACCTGCTCGCCTTCACGCGCCTTCGCGAGGCCGAGCAGGCGAAGAACCGCTACACGAACGAGGTGCAGAAGGTCACGGTGGCGCTGGAAGCCGAGACCGCGAAACTTCGCGAAAACGAGCGCGCGCTGGAGGAGCTGCGCACGAAGCACTACGAGGGCACCGACCACCTCCAGGAATTGCAGGGCGCGCTCTATTCGGCCAACGCCGATGTCCAGTCGCTCGAGCAGGAGCTTTCCTTCCTCGGCGAGAACCGCCGCCGCATGGGCCAGCAGCTCGAGGCCATCGGCCGCGAGGAGCACGAAGTGCAGGGCCGCATCGCAGAAGCCAACGCGGAGCGCGATCGCTGGCAGGCCGAGATCGACGCGGCGCGTAACGCCATCGGCGAGCGTTCGGCCCAGGTCGTGGCCGCGCGGGCCGCGTTGCCGGCGGCCGAAGCCGCGGCGCAGGGCGCCTCCCAGGCCGTTCGCGCGGCCGAGTCCGAGATGAGTGCCGCCGAGCAGGCGCAGGGCGTCCACGAAACGCGCGAGTCCCATGCGCTGAAGCTCCTGTCGCAGATCGAGGCGCGCAAGAACCGCTTGAAGCAGGAGAACATGGGCCTCGTATTCCCGGAGCCGGAGAAGCTCTCCCGCATCGAGGGCGAGCGCTCGCGCCTCGCGGAGAAGATCGCCCAGCTCGAAGTCGCGCAGCGCGACGCGGAAGCGCGCCTGCCGGCCCTGGAAGGGGAGCGCCGGGCCGCGACCGAGAAGCTGCACGAGGCCACGCGCCAGCATGCGAGCCTCGACGCGGCGTTGAAGGCCCTGCAGGCGCAGCAGGAAAAGCTCGATACGGATTCCAGGCTCAAGGACTGGGTGCAGGCCCATGGCCTCGAGCGCGCCGAACGCCTGTGGCAGGCGATCCGCGTGGATGCGGGCTGGGACGAGGCGGTGGAAGCGGCGCTGGGCGTGCGCCTGAATGCCGTGAAGCTCGCCGACGATTCCTCTCTTCCCTCCTTGCTTCGCGATGCGCCGCCCGGCAACTTCGCATTGTTTGTCGAGCGCAGCGCCGCGGACGTCGCGCCGGCGTCCTCGCGCCTCGCGCCGCTCGCCTCGGTGGTGTCGAGCGCGCGGGCGGGCGTCCTCGCCTACCTGCGCGACGCGCTCGCGAATGTCTTCATCCTTCCCGAGGGCGAGGACGGCATGGCGCTCGCGCGCGTGCTGCCGGCCGGCGGGCTGCTTGTCTCGAAGGCCGGCCATCTCTTCGCCCGCCAGGGTGTCGTGTTCCATGGTCCGCAGTCGGAGCTGCATGGCGTGCTCCAGCGCCAGCGCGAGATCGAGGCACTGCTCCAGAAGATCCCCGAGCGCTCGCGCGAGCGCTCCGAGGTCGAGCAGCAGCTCCGCACGCTGGAGGCGGACCTCAAGGCGAGCCAGGACGAAGCGCGGCGCGTTCGCGAAGAGCTCGCGGGCGAGCGCCAGCTCGACCACGACCTGGAAGTCGAATACCTCAAGCTCTCGCAAAGCTCGCAGCAGTCGGAAATGCGCCGCGCCGCGATCCGCGAGGAGCTCTCGCAGCTCGAAGAGGAAGAGGGCCGCGAGCGCCTCGAGATGCAGGAGGCGCAGCACGCCCTGCAGGTGGGCTCGCAGGCGATCGAGGCGATCGTGCAGAGGCTCCAGTCGCTCGAGGGCGCCGAGAAACAGGCGCAACAGTCGCTCATCGATGCGCGTGCCGCCATCGGCACGGCCGAGCGCGCCCAGTCCGAAGCCCAGTTCCACGAGCGCAGCTGCCACGAGAAGGTCGAATCCCATGGCCGCCTCGCGCTTTCCCTGGGCGAGCGCCTGCAGGCCCTCGCATCGAACCGCGCCAACGTTTCCGGCGAGCTGGGCAAGCTCGAGGAAAGCGTCGTGCGCGAGCGCCTCCAGGCGGCGCTGCACACCAAGGCCGAACGCGAACGCGTCCTTTCCGATGCCCGCGCGGGCCTGGAGCAGGTGACCGACGAGCTTCGGGCGCTGGAGGAGGGCCGGCTCGCCGTGGAGCAGGGCCTCGAGCCGCTGCGCGAGAAGATCATGGAGCTGCGCGTGAAGGAGCAGGAAGCCTCCACGCACGCCGAGACCCATGCGCAGCACCTCGCGGACGCGGGCGTGACGCGCGAAGAGATGGCCGAGCAGATCGAGAAGCGCGTGCGTTCCTCCGGCATGCAGGCGGAGATCAACCGCCTCACCGAAGAGATCAATGCGCTGGGGCCGGTGAACCTCGCCGCGCTGTCGGAGCTCACGGCCTCTCGCGAGCGCAAGGATTTCCTCGATGCGCAGGCCGCGGACCTCTTCCAGGCCGTGGAAACGCTCGAATCGGCCATCAAGCGCATCGACCGCGAGACGCGCGAGCTGCTGCAGGAAACCTACGAGGCGGTGAACAACAACTTCCAGGAGATGTTCCCGGCGCTCTTCGGCGGTGGCCAGGCGAGCCTCAAGCTCACGGGCGAGGAGATCCTCGACGCGGGCCTGCAGGTGTTCGCGCAGCCGCCGGGCAAGAAGAACCAGTCCATCCAGCTCCTGTCGGGCGGCGAAAAGGCGCTCACGGCGATCGCGCTCGTCTTCTCGCTCTTCAAGCTGAATCCCGCGCCCTTCTGCCTGCTGGACGAGGTGGACGCGCCGCTGGACGATCCGAACACCGAGCGCTTCTGCGAGCTGGTGCGCCAGATGTCGTCGCACACGCAGTTCCTCTTCATCACCCACAACAAGATCACCATGGAGCTCGCCGCGCAGCTCGTGGGCGTCACGATGCCGGAGCCGGGCGTGTCGAAGGTGGTCGAGGTGGACATCGACTCCGCCATGGAACTCGCGAAGAAGCAGGCCGCATGACAAGACTTCGTCATTCCCGCGGAGGCGGGAATCCAGCCTACCGCGCAAGCACTCGCGTCGCAGGAGGAAAGGCATCGCTTCCGGGAACCTTGGAGGGCACCGAGCCTGTCGCAAGTGATGGTCAAGCCCAAGCAACAACGCGTGCCAGCCGCTGCGCTTCCAAAGTCGATCTCGAAAGTCTGGCGCGCAGTTGTGCCGGCGCCATCATTTGCGGAATGGCCAGGGAACTGCCGAAGGCAGTGACCTCCCAGGTTCCCGGAAGCGATGCCTTTCCTCGTGCGATCCGGGCTTCGCGTCCGCAGTCCGGCTGGATTCCCGCCTTCGCGGGAATGACAATGCTGCCATGAGCACTCTCCAGCTCGCGTTGATCGCATTCGGCGTGGTCCTGGTGGCCGCCGTCTGGATCTACAACGTGGTGCAGGAGAAGCGCGCGCGGGGCAAGGCGGAGGAATCCTTCGGGGGCCGGCCGCCCGATGCTCTCTTCGAGGAAAGCGGGCGGCGCGAGCCGACCCTCGGCGAGTTGCCGGACGAGGCGCCCCTGGCTCCGCGCAAGATGGCGTTCGACCAGACGTTCCCGCCTGCGTCGACAGGCGAGCTCGATACGGCCGGGGCTCCCGCGGCCGTGGTCAACAGCCGCATCGACACGGTCGCCGTGGTCCTCGCAGACGACCCGGTGATGAGCGAGCAACTGCAGCCGCTCCTCGACGCGTTGAAGGCGCACCTGGGCCAAACGCACGTCGAGGGCATCGTGGACGAGCAGTGGCACCCCATCGAGACTTCGCCGCGGCGCAGCTGGCGAGAACTCCGCGTGGGTCTGCAGCTCGCGAGCCGCTTCGGCGCCGTGACCGAGGACGAGATCGAGCGCTTCAATCGCACGATCGCCGATTTCGCCGCGGCCGTGAACGCCGTCTCGCAGCGCGAAGCGCCGGCCACGGCGGCCGCTCGCGCCCGCGAGCTCGACGCGTTCTGCGCCGATACCGACATCGAGGTCGTGGTGAACGTGGTCGGGCAATTCGGCGCCACGTTCGCGATCGCGCGCGTGAAATCGCTGGCACTCGAGCAGGGCCTCGCGGAGACGGCCTCCGGTGAATTCGTACGCTACGGCGCCGACGGCGAGCGCGCCTTCTCGATCCGCAAGATTGAA
>JBAQKF010000006.1:0-32427 GCA_049300695.1 Usitatibacter sp. | reverse complement strand
CGGTGGACGTGAAAGGCGAGATCCTCGAGCTGAAGAACACGATCAACACGATGGTGGACCAGCTCTCGTCGTTCGCCGCGGAGGTGACGCGGGTCGCACGCGAGGTGGGAACCGAAGGCCGCCTGGGTGGCCAGGCCGACGTGCAAGGTGTCGCGGGCACGTGGAAGGACTTGACCGACTCCGTGAACTCCATGGCCGGCAACCTGACGGGCCAGGTGCGCAACATCGCGGACGTCACGACGGCGGTCGCGAACGGCGACCTCTCGAAGAAGATCACGGTGGACGTGAAGGGCGAGATCCTCGAGCTGAAGGACACGATCAACACGATGGTGGACCAGCTGCGGTCCTTCGCCGCCGAGGTGACGCGCGTCGCACGCGAAGTGGGTACCGAAGGAAAGCTGGGCGGCCAGGCGGTGGTGGAAGGCGTCTCCGGTACGTGGAAGGACCTGACGGACTCCGTGAACTCCATGGCCGGCAACCTCACGGACCAGGTGCGCGGCATCGCGAAGGTCGTGACCTCGGTCGCCAACGGCGACCTCAAGCAGAAACTTTCGGTGGAGGCGAAGGGCGAGATCGCGGCCCTCGCCGACACGATCAACAGCATGATCGCGACGCTCGCCACATTCGCCGAGCAGGTGACGGGTGTCGCCCGCGAGGTCGGCGTCGAAGGTCAGCTGGGCGGCCAGGCCAAGGTGCCGGGCGCCTCGGGAACGTGGAAGGGCCTCACGGAAAACGTGAACCAGCTCGCGGAAAACCTCACGACGCAGGTGCGCGCGATCGCGGAGGTGGCCACGGCGGTGACGCAGGGCGACCTCACGCGAAGCATCACGGTGCAGGCCAAGGGCGAGGTCGCGGCGCTCAAGGACACGATCAACGAGATGATCAGCAACCTGCGCGATACGACGCAGAAGAACACCGAGACCGACTGGCTGAAGACCAACCTCGCGAAATTCAGCCGCATGCTCCAGGGCCAGAAGGAGCTGAACACGGTGGGCCGCCTGATCCTCTCGGAGCTGGCGCCCGTGGTGAGCGCGCAGCACGCGGAGTTCCACGTGCTGGGCGGCGGCGACGGCGACGTGCCGCACCTCACGCTGCTCGCGAGCTACGCTTCCGGCGGCGAATCGGCGCACGGCCGGCGCATCGGCCTGGGCGAAGGCCTGGTGGGGCAATGCGCGCTCGAGAAGCGCAAGATCCTGATCACGAACCCGCCCTCGGATTTCCTGCGCATCGCGTCGGGCCTGGGCAAGGCGGCGCCGCGCGCGATCCTGGTGCTGCCGATCGTGTTCGAGAACGAGGTGAAGGGCGTGCTGGAGCTTGCATCCTTCGAAGGATTCAGCGAGATCCACCAGGCGTTCCTCGACCAGCTGATGGAATCCATCGGCATCGTGATCAACACGATCGAGGCCAATACGCGAACCGAGGATCTCCTCACGCAATCGCAGACGCTCGCGCAGGAGCTGCAAAGCCGCGGGCAGGAATTGCAGACCACCAACGAGGAGCTGCAGGAGAAGGCGCGCCTTCTCGCGCACCAGAACCAGGAAGTGGAGCACAAGAACCGCGAGGTCGAGCTCGCCCGCCAGGCACTGGAGGACAAGGCGCGGCAGCTTGCCCTCACCTCGAAGTACAAGTCCGAGTTCCTCGCGAACATGTCCCACGAGCTGCGCACGCCGCTGAATAGCCTGCTCATCCTTTCGGACCAGCTCTCGGGCAACAATGACGGAAACCTCACCGGCAAGCAGGTGGAATTCGCGCGCACGATCCACTCGTCGGGCAACGACCTGCTCATGCTCATCAACGACATCCTCGACCTTTCGAAGATCGAGTCGGGCACGGTCGCCGTGGACGTGGGCGAGGTGCGCCTGGACGAGCTGCAGCGCTTCGTCGAGCGCACGTTCCGCCACGTGGCCGAGACGAAGGGACTGCAATTCGAGGTGCGCATGGACCCGCGCCTGCCCAAGTCGATTTCCACCGACGCCAAGCGCCTGCAGCAGATCCTGCGCAACCTGCTCTCCAACGCCTTCAAGTTCACGCACAAGGGCGAGGTGAACCTGCTGATCCGCCCGGCGAGCGCGGGTTGGAGCGCCGAGAACGAGGAGCTCAACCGCGCCGCCGACGTGATCGAATTCTCCGTGGCGGACACGGGGATCGGCATCGCGTCGGACAAGCAGCAGATCATCTTCGAGGCGTTCCAGCAGGCTGACGGCAGCACGAGCCGCAAGTACGGCGGCACGGGCCTGGGACTGGCCATCAGCCGCGAGCTCTCGCGGCTGCTGCGAGGCGAGATCCGGCTGGTCAGCGCGCCGGCCAGGGGAAGCATGTTCTCGCTCTACCTGCCGCAGGCGTTCCCGCCCGCGCGCACGCCGCGCAAGCCCACCGATCCGGCCGCCGTGGCGAGCGCGGCGATCGAGGCTGCGCGCCATCCGTCGGGCACGCTCGAGGACACGGCCGCAAGCAACAACATGTTCGACGCGAGCGAGATGGAGAAGCCTCCCGCGATCACGGTGAACGAGGCCGACGACGATCGCGACGCGACCCATTCTGGCGATCGTTCGGTGCTCATCGTCGAGAACGACCTCGCCTTCGCGCGCGTGCTGCTGGAAGCGGCCCGCGAGCAAGGGCTCAAGGGCATCGTCACGACGCAGGGTACCGTGGCGCTTTCGCTCATCCACGAATACATGCCCGACGCCGTGATCCTGGACATCCACCTGCCGGACATCGAGGGCTGGCGCGTGCTCTCGCGCATCAAGAACGACCTGGCGGTGCGGCACACGCCGGTGCATGTCATCTCGACGGAAGAGGCCCGCGAGCGGGCCCGCGCCTCCGGCGCGCGGCGCTTCGTGGCCAAGCCCATCCAGAGCCGCAAGGCGGTCGACGATGTCCTGGCGGAAATCGCCGCATACTCCGGCCGCGGCGCACGCAAGGTCCTGCTGGTCGAGCCCGATCCCGTCCGGCTCGCCAGCATCCGCGAATACCTTTCAGGATTGCAGGACGTGGACATCATCAACGCCACCGACGGCGCGCGCGCGGGCCAGCTGCTTCGCCACGGCGGCCTCGACCTCGCGATCGTGAACCCGGAAACGCCGGAACTCGACCTCGATGCCCTGATGGAAGAGATGCGCGAATCGGACGACGCGTCGCCGCCGGTGATCGCGTACATGCGCCAGCCGGCCGCATCCATCGGCGCCGCGAGCGCCGGCCTGCACATCCCCGGCGTGCGCGAGGTGCATTCGATCGAGCGCCTGCTGGACCAGGCGGTGCTCGCGCTGCACATCGACATCGCGAACCTGAAAGAGGAGCATCGCCGCATCCTCGACGACATCCATGGCTCGACGAAGGTGCTGGCCGGCAAGACCGTGCTGATCGTGGACGACGACATCCGCAACATCTTCGCGCTCTCGTCCGTGCTCGAGGACTACGGCATGCGGATCGTGACCGCCGACAACGGCCGCGACGCGATCGCCGAGGCCCAGAGGCATGACCTCGACGTGGTCCTCATGGACATCATGATGCCGGAGCTGGACGGCCTCGACACCACGAGGGAAATCCGCAAGATCCCGCAATGCAAGGACCTTCCCATCGTCGCGGTGACGGCCAAGGCGATGAGAGGCGACCGCGAGCGCTGCATCGACGCGGGTGCGTGGGACTATCTATCCAAGCCCGTGGACCGCGACCAGCTGCTCGCCGTGCTTCGCTCCTGGCTGCAAAGATAGGGAAAGGAACGCAAACATGAACAGCGTCCACGTCCCGGTCGTCGTCCCCCGGGCCCTGCCGGAGGTCGACGACCCGCCGAACGAGCGCGCAAACATCCTCATCGTCGATGACCGCGCCGACAAACGCGTGGTCTTCAGCACGGTCCTGGAGGAGCTGGGCCAGAACGTGATCACGGCCTCGTCGGGCGAGGAGGCGCTGCGCTGGCTCCTCGACAACGAATGCGCCGTGATCCTGCTGGACGTCAACATGCCGGGCATGGACGGGCTGGAGACCGCGGAGCTCATCCGCTCGCGCCGCAAATCGGCACACACGCCCATCATCTTCATCACCGCGTTCGCCGACGAGATGCACACGACGCGCGGGTACTCGCTCGGGGCCGTGGACTACATTCTTTCGCCGGTCGTGCCCAACGTGCTGCGCAGCAAGGTGAAGGCCTTCGTGCAGCTGCACCGGCTGAACGCCGAGCTCTCGCGCCGCGCCGATGAGCGCGTGGCGTTGGTAAGGGAACAGGTTGCCCGCTCCGCGGCGGAGGAGTCGCAGCGCCGCGCCATCTTCCTCGCCGAGGCGACCCAGGTCATGGCGAGCTCGCTGGACGTGGACACGATCCTCGACGGAGCCGCTCGCCTCGTGGTCCCGTTCCTCGCCGACTATTGCCTCATCGTGCTCGCCGGCCAGGGCGGCGCCGTGCGCGCACGCAAGATCTCCTGCGTTCCGATCTGGGAGCGGCATCTCGGAAAGCAATGGTCCGCTTTCGAGACGATGCTCGCCGAATCCCAGGAGCGCGTCATCGCGAGCGGACAGCGCCTGAGCCGCGAGGGCCTGACACCCGGGAATTCGCCCGGCTCCGAAGGTTTCGTGACGGGAGAGCTGCACGCGCTCCCGCTGGTGACGCGCGGTGAATCCCGCGGCGCCCTGATCCTCGGACTGGGTCCTTCGGCACGCAGGCTCTCCGGCGCCGACCTGGCGCTGGCCGAAAGCCTCGCGGGACGCGCCGCGAGCGCGCTCGACAACTGCCTGCTCTACGAGGAGATCCAGAATGCCGACCGCCGCAAGGACGAGTTCCTCGCGACGCTATCGCACGAGCTTCGCAACCCGCTGGCGCCGCTGCGTTCCGCGTTGCACATGCTTCAAAAAAGCAGCGTGGAGCGCAAGCAGGCCGCGCCGCTCCTGGACCTGATGGAACGACAGGTGGGCCAGATCGTGCATCTCGTGGAAGACCTCCTCGACGTCTCGCGCATCACCCGCGGGGCGATCGAGCTGCGCCGCGAGCCGCTCGAGATCGCGACCGAGATCCGCCACGCGCTGGAGTCGTGCCAGAGCGCGCTGGACGCTTGCCGGCATTCGGTGTCCCTCAAGCTCCCGGTCGAACCTCTCTATGTCGTGGCCGATCGAATCCGCCTGCAGCAGATCCTCGAAAACCTGGTCCTGAACGCGGCGAAGTACACGGATCCCGGCGGACGCATCGAAGTGTCGGCCGAAAACGATCTCCACGGGGTGACGATCCGCGTTCGCGACAATGGCATCGGAATCGCGCCCGAGAAGCTCTCGCGGGTCTGGGACCTGTTCGTGCAGGTGGACGACTCGCCGCTGCGCTCCCGCAGCGGATTGGGCATCGGCCTCGCCCTCGTTCGCGACCTGGTGAAGCGGCATGGCGGAACGGTCGAGGCCGAGAGCGAGGGCCTCGGGCGGGGCAGCATCTTCACCGTGCGCCTGCCGCGCGCCGTGGGGGCGAATCCGGTCGCCATCCCGGTGCAGGAGGCGACAGTCGAGCAGGCGGTCGCGGGACGGCGCGTGCTCATCGTCGACGACAACGTCGATGCCGCCGAGACGCTCGCCATGATGCTCGAGCTGCTCGGACAGACCACGCGGCAGGCCCACGACGGCACCAGCGCGCTTCGCGCGGTCGCCGACTACAACCCCGAGCTGGTCTTCATGGACATCGGAATGCCGGGCTTGAGCGGGCTCGAGGTCGCGAGCCGCATCCGTCGCGACCTGGGAATGTCGGAAGCCTATCTCATCGCGCTGAGCGGCTACGGCACGGAAGAAGACCGGCGTAAATCGCTTTACGCCGGTTTCGACAGGCACCTCGTGAAACCGCTGGATCCTTCGACGCTTCCGGCGATCCTCGCGGCTGCCGAGCGACGGGCCCTCGCGGGAGGCTAGATACGCGCCTTCGCCTCGCCGCGGCGATCGGTCTGCAGCGGGGCCACGGGAAGGCTCAACGACGCCTCGAGGCTGCCGAGGAGGCGCTCCCGGCGCCCGGCGATCCTCATCCAGGGATCGCGCGTGATCGTGCCCCAGTTCTCGAGGGCCCAGCCCTTCATTTCCCGCATGTGTCCGTGGATTCTATTCATGGCGTGCGCTCCTTCGGGTTGTCAGGTCCAGATGCCGTGCCTTTGGATCTTGCGCAGACGCGCGACCAGCACGGCGCGATACTGCGCCCAGCATTCGGTCGATTCGTCATCCGGGTTGCCGGTGCACATCAGCTCGCCCGCGACCGGCGCGGGCTCCTCGATGACAAGGGTCTCGGGAGCGCCATAGAACGGGTTGGTTTCGCTGGGGGCTTCGGCCCCGAGGTCGAACGACAGGCCGCAAGCAATGCCGATCGCCAAGAGAGTCTTGATGTTCATTCGGCCTCCCTGATTGTTCGATTGATGATGGCCGCACGAGGCAGCCGCGACAGTCGGACCGATGCGGATCGTTCGTAGGGAGGCGCTGAAGTTGTTGTCGGCGCTTTCCTACAAACGGCTGCGTAGGAGGTGGCCGACGTTCATGGAGGCGCTTGCCTGATTAACGGGGGTCGCGGGGCGGGAGAGGATGGTCTGGATCAATACAGGAAGCCCCCCATGACTGCCGACGACATTCGCGAACGACTGACCGACAACCACCGCGCCCTGATGGCGAAGGTGGAGTCATTGCGCAACGAGACCGACCAATTGCTCTCTCACGACAAGCTCGAGGACCTGCGGCGCGCGTGGATTGCCCACGTGATGGCCGAGGAGACGGTGGTCTACCGCGCCCTGGAGGGCCCGCGGGCGCTCTCGGAATCGGACAACGCCAACCAGCGCCTCGTGGAGCACGAGCTGCTGCAATGCTTCTTCGACCGGCTCGCGCACACTCAGCCCGGCACGGCGCAGTGGCTCGCCCGCCTCGAGGTGGTGGGCAAGCTTTTCATGCGCCACATGGAGGAAGAGCGCGGTGAGCTCTTCTCGCGCCTCGAACGCGACTTCAAGGCCGACGCCCTCTCCGGCATGGGCCGCGACTTCGGGCTTGCGCGGGAGAAGATCACGATGCTCGAGCAGGCGAAGGCATCTTGAGGTTCGCTCGCGCACCGCTCGCCCTCGCCGTATCGCTCGCGGTTGCGGGCTGTGCGATGCCGCCCGTCGATCGCTTTATCCTGGAATCGACCGGCGAGCCGGTGCGCGTGAACGGGGCCAATGGCCCCCTCACCCGCGCGCGCAGCGACGCGATCCTCGCGGACCTCAAGAGGCGCGCCCCCGACTCCAGCATCATCGATCGCCACATGGCGGTGGAAGAAGCGGTCGCGGGCACTCCGCTCAGCATCGGCAACAAGGCGGTCCTGCTCGAAGACGGCGCCCAGGCCTATCCCGCGATGCTGGCCGCGATCCATTCCGCCCGCCACAGCATCAACATGGCCACCTATACGTTCGACGACAGCAAGACGGGACAGATGTTCGCCGATGCCCTGATCGAGCGGCGCAAGGCCGGTGTCGCCGTGAGGATCATGTTCGACGGCTTCGGCTCGATCAAGACGTCGCCCGAGTTCTTCAAGGACCTCGAAGCGAAGGGCATCGAGGTGGAGCAATTCAACCCGGTCAATCCGGCGGAATTGCTGAAGAAAGGCCCGGGCATCGTCGAGCGCGACCATCGCAAGCTCCTAGTGGTCGACGGCCGCGTCGCTTTCGTCGGCGGAATCAACATCAGCAGCGTCTACGGGACCGGGTCCCTGGGCTCGGGCGAGCCGCGCAAGGCTTCGCCCGACGAGCGCCCATGGCGCGACACCCAGGTCGAGATCGAGGGCCCGGTCGTGGCCGAGCTCCAGCGCATGTTCGTCGAGAGCTGGGCCCGGCAGACCCACAAGCCCGCCCTGGAAGGCACGGCTTACTTCCCGCAGTTGAAGGCGCAAGGTCCGTTGGTGGTCCGCGCCATCACGAGCGCGTCGGACAACGGACTCAACCCGCTCTACGTGACGCTGGTCTCGGCGATCGCCGCTTCGGAGTCGCAGGTGCACATCACCATGGCGTACTTCGTTCCGGATCCGCAGCTGCTGGAGGCGCTCGAAGACGCCGCGCGCCGCGGCGTGGACGTGAAGATCGTCCTGCCCGAGCACACCGATGGATGGGTCGTATACCAGGCGGGACGGTCGTTCTATGACGACCTGCTGCAGTCTGGCGTTAAGATCTACGAGCGCAAAGGGCGCGTGCTCCACGCCAAGACCGCCGTGATCGACGGAGTCTGGTCGACGGTGGGCTCGTCCAACATGGATTGGCGCAGCCTCATGAGCAACGACGAACTGAACGTCGTGATCCTCGGCACCGATTTCGCCGATCGCATGAACGCGATGTTCGACCACGACATCGCGGATTCGGTCGAGATCACGAAAGAGAAATGGCACAGCCGGTCGATCGCCGACCGGCTGCGCGAGATGTATGCCCGGGCCTGGGCCTACATGCTCTAGGACTTCGAGAGCAGCTTCGTTCTTTCGGCCTGTGCGGACTTCAGGCAACCCAGCCGGGCCTTGCCTTCGCGTCCGTCGCACCTGGCGGCAGCCACATCGTAGGCGCCCTCGGCACTGACTTGCAGGGCGCTCGCGGCCGCGTCGACGGTCCCGAGATATTGCGCCTCCAGTTGCGCGCGCCGCGTGCGCTCGTCCGCGCGCACCGTGGCGATGCACACGCCGAACGCCGTGCCCTCGAGAATGAGGCACTTGTCGAGCGCGACGTTCGAGTCCACCTCGATGGCGGCCTTCATCGCGAGATAATCCGACGGTGCCATCAGCGTCGCGGGACGGTCGAGTACCGCACCGATCCCGAAAGCGAGGGCCGTGGCGCTCGCGAGCAGGCCGCCAGCCGCCAGCAGGACCTTGGTCAGGTGCCGGCGGTTAGCGGTCAGTTCCATGGTGTTGCTCCTTTAGCTTAGTTCGCCGAAGCCGTCTTCGCCGCCTTGGCGTCGGAGATGGCGCGGTCCTTGTCGGCTTTCGCGCTCGCCTTGCAGGCGGTCTTCTCGGCGCCGGCCTGGTCCTCGCACTTCTGCTTGGCGACGTCGTACTGGGCCTTCGCCTTCTCCACGCGCGCCTCCGTGTCCGCGGACGGCGTGCCCTTGTACTTCGACTGGAGGTCGGCGATCTTCACCTTCTCGTCGCTCTTGGCTTCCACGTGGCAGACGGACTTCGCGTTGCCGCTCATCGAAGAGCAGTTGCTTTTCGCCGTCTTGTAGTCGGCCTCGATCTGGTCCTTCTCCGACGTGTACTCGGCGCGGGTCATCGTGCGCTTCGGCGGGAGTTTGTCGATCGTCTTGTCCACGGCGTTCTCGGTGGAGTTCTTGGCGTTCTCCATCGTGTCGGCCGCCGACGACAGCGTGGCGGTGCCCATCAACAGGGCGGCGGATACGGCGATGCAAAGCGTCTTGCTCTTCATGACAGCCTCCTTTTGGAAAAATAGGGTTACTGGATCCACTTGCCGGCGTCGGCCTTCTTCTCGAACTCCTTGATCTGCTTCTCGGCCTCGTCCTGGGCGATGCCGTAGGCTTCCTGCAGGCGGCCAGCCAGCTTCTCGCGGTTGCCCGCGATCACATCCAGGTCGCTGTTGGTGAGCTTGCCCCACTGCGAGCGCACCTTGCCGCGGAGCTGGTTCCAGTTGCCTTCGACGCGATTCCAGTTCATCTCTCACCTCGGTGAAATGTGTTGATCGGTGACAACCGGCGCGAATCCACGGTTGCTCGTCAAATGATGAAACACGGGGCCGCAGCCTTCTGTCGGCCGAGCGGCGCAGGCGAGGTGAGGAACCGCCTAGGCTGCTGTCGGCGGGGTCCTACTTTCGGACTCAGCGGGTCAACGCGGCCGATGCGAGCGCGGTGTCCATGTACTCGGTGAGCTCCGAAATCTTCCCGTTCTCGATGCGGCAAACCCAGCAGTACTCGTTGTTGTACGGCTTGCCGCCCACCGTAGTGACCTCGCCACGGCATTCGACGACCACGAAATCGCCTTCCGCCGTCATGCGCTTCGCGGTATACGTGCCGCCCACGGTCCAGCGAATGTCGGGTGCAAGGGCTTCGACGAACGGCTTGCTGTTGCCGCCCGCGAGCTCGTCGAATGCGCCCTGCATCAATTGCTTGTTGGCCTCGGCTTTCGAACCGAACTGCGCCGGATCGTAGTAGAAACGCTCCTCGGCGATGCGATCGCCGCGCCAGCGCTGGAAGCACATCTCGTCCAATCCCGTGCGGCGCCCGTCGCGGCCGACGATCTCGTAGACGCTGCGGATCGCAACATTGTCGCCGCCCGCGAAGAACGCCTCGAGGGAAATCGTGCGGATCGACGCCACTCTCGCCATTGCGCGCTCCTCGTTCGCGATGAGCGCTGCCCGCCCCACGCGCGGCGGCTTTCCGTTCTCCTGCATGGTCGCGTCCTCGTGGTAGAAATCGCGGATCGCCTCGGCGTAGCGGCCCGCCTTCACGGCGGCGATGAGGGAATTCAATCGTTCGAGGGCAGGCATCGGGGAATTCCAGGGCAAGGTGTGAAAGCGCACAGACGCTGCGGGCAGATGTCCACTATCATGAGTCAGCGGAAACCATATCCAAAGGATCGATCATGAATGGCAAGTACACGGTCAACACGGTAGGCAGCTCGGAATTCCAGTGGAACCTGAAGGCGCGCGACGCGCAAACCATGCTCTCGGGCAAGGTGTACCCCGCGAAGGCGGACGCCGAGACTGTCATCGAGTCGTGCCGCATCAACTCGGCGGATGACGCCCGCTACGAGCGCCTGACGGCGAAAGACGCGAGGTACTACTTCGTGTTGAGGGCGGAAAATGGCGAGATCATCGGCACGAGCGAGACGTACCCCACGGCGGTTGCGCGCGAGAAGGGAATTGCCTTGTGCAAGGAAAGCGGGCCGCTCGCGAAGACTACCTACGCGAGCCGCTAGGCATCACGCTTGCACCACGGCCTTGAACCCGCCCCAGATCATTCGCTTCGAGTCGAAGGGGATCTTCTTGCTATCCATCATGTCCGCGAGGCGCGGGTCGGACATGACCTTCTTCATGATGCGATTGCGGTCGGTGCGCGACTTGTACACGATGTAGGAGAAGAAGACCGTCTCTGAACGGCGGTTCATCTTCACCGAGCGTGGGAAGGACGTGCGCTTACCCCATTTCACGTCGTCGGCGATGCACTCGACGTACTCGAGCGCGCCATGCTCCCTGAACACCTTGCCGGCGCGCCGCGCGAGCTTCTTGTAGGCGGCAAGATTCCTTTTCGGTACGGGTACGACGAAACCGTCGATGTAGGACATGGATTTCTCCGGCAGGAATGGCGAAGGAAAAGGATACTTCACTTTACCTTCGTCATCTCCATCACCCAGTTGGTCTCCCAGGTCTTCCCGTCGTCGTAGGAGAAGGCCTGCTCCCAGCGCGCGTGGCCCGCACCCTGCTTCATCCAGCGATAGACGACCTTGATGGGCTTGCCGTCATCCGTGTCCTCGCCGTAGAAGAGGCCCAGGTTGCCGTCGAAGCCGCCCACCTGTCCGGGATAGTCCATGCGGCCATCGCGGCTATTCACCCAGTAGATCGACCACTGCAGCTTTGCCTTGTCGAAGTGGCGATACGTCGAACCCGAGGAGCCTTTCTCGGGAAACTCAACCGTGTCCACGTTGGCGACACCACCCAGCAGTACCTTGGCCCAGTGCTTGCCCGTGAAGGTGTCCCAATCGCTGCTGCCCACGCCGCGCTGCTTGAGGCGCCACTGCTTCGAGGTCCACTCGCCGTCGATGAAATCGAAGTCGTGCTGGCCGCCTTTCACGTCGAGCGAGTAGTGATAGGCCTCGCGGCTGCGATCGAGCGACTGTTGATTGGGATGCAGCACGAGGCGCCGCGGAGCAGAGGCGAGCCTGGGCGCCATCTCCTTGACGATGGCCTTGCCGTCGTCCAACGCCTCGAATTTCTCGACGGCATGGCGATACGCCTCGTCGTTGTCGAACGCGGCGAACCATACGAAGGCATGTTCGCCCTGGCGAATGGGAAGCTTGGGAAAGTTGTTCTCTACTTCGAGGGTCTTCAACTCCGCCACCGGCTGCGCGCCGATCGAAGCCATCACCGGGGTCACACGCTCGTGGAAGAAGCGCAGGAACCCCGGGTCCACGGGCGACTGCAGGAGATAGATCGTAGCCACCATCGTCGCGGTCATCTTGCGGGCGAGCGTGAATCCGTCGCTATTGGCCGGCTGGAGCAGCAGGACATTGTCCGAGTCGATCATGGTGGCGTTGGCTTCGCTGCGATTGGCCTGCCAGACGGGGCCGCCATAGAAGGCGTCGAGCGCGCGCGGACGATCGGACATGCTGCGAAATCCGCGCAGCCAGACGAAGCGGTCGGGATTGGCGGCGTCCGTGAATTCGCCATGGAGGCGGATACCGCTCGCCTGCTGCCCCGTGACGAACTGCTTTTCGAAAAGCGACATGAGCACGTCGCGCTGCCCGGGATGCAATGTGTACTGGCGAAGCTCGACGACGGGGCTCGCTTCGATTGCGCTGCTGGCGACGGCTTGGTCCATTGCGGTTCTCCGGGTTGGGATAGCGCCATGATCGCGGACCATACATGCCAGCGCATGTCATGTATTTTGGCTATCATGGCGCATGCGCTCCGGCCGGCTCCTGTCGCTTCTCATGCTCCTCCAGGCCCACGGCCGGATGAGCGCGCCGGCGCTCGCGGAAAAGCTCGAGGTCTCGGTGCGTACGGTGCTGCGCGACATCGACGAGCTCTCCGCCTCGGGCGTGCCGGTGCGTTCCGCCCGTGGCGCGGATGGCGGATTCCAGCTGCTCGAGGGATGGCGCACGCGACTCACGGGGCTTACGCCCGAAGAAGCGCAGGCGATGTTCATGGCGGGCGCTTCGGGGCCCGCCGCCCAGCTCGGACTCGGCGAAGCCGCGAGCACGGCCCAGCTCAAGATGCTGGCCGCCCTGCCCCAGGCATGGCAGGCCGATGCGCGCCGCGTCGCCACGCGCTTCCACCTCGACACGGTCGGTTGGTACCGGCGCGAAGAAAAACTCACGCACCTGCCCGCCGTGGCCGAAGCGCTGTGGACCGACCGCCGCCTCGCGATCCGCTACGAGAGCTGGAAAGGCATCATAGATCGCACCATCGATCCCCTCGGCCTCGTGGTGAAGGCCGGCGAGTGGTACCTGGTTGCCGTGGCCGGAAAGGCCTCGAGCCTGCGGACCTACAAGCTATCGAATGTGCTTTCGCTGGAGACGCGCGGACATTTCACGAGGCCGCGAAGGTTCGACCTCGCGAAGTACTGGGGAGAATCGATCGCGCGGTTCGAGACGGGGCTCTATCGCGGCATCGCCACGGTGCGCGCGACGGAAAAGGGATTGAAGCGGATGCGACGCCTCAGCGCGGCGGTGTCGGAAGCGATCGATCGCGCGAAGCCGAAGGCCGGCAGGCGCGGCTGGTACAAGGTTACGATCCCGATCGAGTCCGTCGAGATGGCGGCGCACGACCTGATGCGGATCGGCGCCGAATGCGAGGTGGTGCAGCCGGTGGAATTGAGGCACCTGCTCGCCCGGACGGCGGCGGATATCTCCAGGCTGTACAAATAATCTTCGCGAGCGAACATCGCCCGGACCATAAGCTCCGGGTTTGGGTCGCCATCCGTCGCCCGGAGACGTGGTTCGGCGGCCGAAGACCGCCGCCCATCACATGAGCCTTCGGGCGGCTTGATCACACGGCACAATGCGGGCATGTCTACCTTCGCCCCTGCCTCCAAGGCCCGCGGCCTCGCCCTCATGTTCGGCTGGCGCCGCGTCGTTGTCGCGCTGGTCATGGGAGCGCTCGTGGGCCTCGTCCTCAGCCCGACCTTCGTCGCTGGCACCCCGGCATGGCAGGTGATGACGCGGGAGATGACTGTCGCGCTCTCCGCGCTCATCGCCTTCGGGATCTTCGAGCAGTGGCCGCGGAAATTGCCCTCATGGATCGCACGCTGGGCGCTCCAGGTATGCGCGGTCGCCTTCGTAATTCCGCCGACGGCGCTCGCGATCTACCTCTTCATCACCAGCGGCGAGTCCGTGCCCTTCTGGAAGAGCGAGCAGCGCCTGAACGGTTTCGCGATGATGATCGCAACGGGCTTGCTCGTGGCGCCGTGGACCGCGGTGGCCGCACTCTTTCGGCAGAGGGAGCTGCAACTCCAGGACCAGGCGCAGGCCTTCGAGCTCGAGCGCAGCGAGCTCGAACGCAAGGCGCTCGATGCGCGCCTGCGCCTGCTGCAGTCACAGGTCGAGCCGCATTTCCTGTTCAATACGCTCGCGAACGTGCGCGAGCTGGTCGTCTCCGGATCCCCGCGGGCCTCCACGGTGCTCGACAGCCTCATCGCGTATCTTCGCAACGCCGTGCCGCGCCTGAACGAACCCGTCACGACCGTGGACCAGGAACTGCAGCTCGTTCGCGCCTACCTGGAGCTCATGCACATGCGCATGCCCGATCGCTTGCAGTACTCGGTGCAAGCGGATGAGGCGGCGCCGCGCGTGAGCTGCCCGCCCGCCACGCTGCTTACGCTCGTGGAGAACGCCATCCGTCACGGGATCGACCCCAGCGAGGAAGGCGGTCGCGTGGACGTGAGCGTGACTGTCGTTGGCGATCGATGCCGCGCGGAGGTGAGCGACACGGGCGTCGGCTTGCGCGGCGGAGGCGAAGGGCTCGGCACGGGATTGGCCGCGCTTCGCGAACGCCTCCAGATGATCTTTGGGAATGAAGCCCAACTCCGGCTGGTTGCAGTGATGCCTCACGGCACGCGCGCTGAAGTGGACTTCCCCGTGCGGGTGACACAGGCGTGAGCGGCAAGCGTCCCACCGCGATCATCGCCGACGACGAGCCGATCCTGCGCTCGTCGCTGGTACGCATGCTTTCGGAAGCCTGGCCCGAGCTCGATATCGTGGCCGAGGCGCGCAACGGGCGCGAAGCCATCTCGCTGTTCGAGTCCCACCGGCCCGACATCTGCTTCCTCGACGTGCACATGCCGGGCATGACGGGTGTCGAGGCCGCACGCAAGATCGGCGGCGGCGCGCACTTGGTCTTCGTCACCGCGTTCGACCAATACGCGGTGGAAGCCTTCGAGCAAAGAGCCATCGACTACCTGGTGAAGCCGCTCGATGCCGCGCGTCTCGCCGACACGGTGGCGCGACTCAAGGAGCGCATCGGTGCCGTCGCGCCTCTTTCATCGGAAACCGAGGCGCTCCTCGAGCAGATCGCCGCGCGGCTCGGCAAGAAGTCCGGCCCGCCCGCGTTGCGATGGATCCACGCGACGGTGGGCAACACGGTGCGCATGATTCCGGTGGAGGACATCGCGTTCCTGCGCTCCGACGAGAAGTACACGCTGGTGGCGTGGCGCGACGATGGACGGCCAGCCGAGGGCCTCATCCGCACGCCGTTGAAGGAGCTGATGGAGCGGCTCGACACGGAGCACTTCGTGCAGGTTCACCGCTCGGTCGTGGTGAACCGCAACGTCATCAGCCACTTCACCCGCCTGGAGAACGAGACCGGGCAGCTGCATCTGAAGGGGCGCGATGACGTTGTGCCTGTGAGCCGGAGCTATTTGCACCTCTTCCGGCAGATGTAAGAGCTACAACCACACTTTCACATCTGGATATCCCATCAACTTGAACACGAAGTAGTTCGCCGCCGCTTCGCCCGGATCGTCGGAGAAGGTCACGATCTCGGCGTAGCGTGGGACTCCCGCCTTCACCAGCGTCGCCCAGATGTCCTTCGCTGCCTTGGGCGTGCCGTCGGCGTTGAGAAGATCCGTGTAGGGCACGTGCACGACCTTGCCGTCGGGCATGCGCGCAGTTGGCGACTTGCCCGAGGCGATATAGATCTTCGGATAGAGGCCGTTCGTGGCGGCCGGATCGTGCGTCACCATGCCCGCGCGAAGATGCGCGGGATATGCCTTGGGCGCCGCGAACGGATTGGGCTTTTTCGCAGTCGCCGCGTCGGGTTTCTCGACCGGGAGGCCGGCGAACTCCATGTCATCCATGGAGGCGGAGAGCAGCGAGACTTGCTTCTGGCCGAGCTGCTCGAGTGCGAGGTACGCGAGGGCGGAATCGGGATTGATGCCGCCGCTGGATACGATCACCGCTTCCTCGCCGGCGTTCACGCCAGCGGCGCCCAGGTACTCCGCAAGCTTGGCGGGAGACGCGAAATCGCGGCGGATGATCTCGGCCGGGACATTGATCGCGAATGGAATGTGCGACGCGTCGAACACCGACGCAGGGCGGACATCCACGATGGAAAGCCTCGTGGCGCCGAACATCCGCAGCATGCGCGCGTTCCATCCGGAAACCCACGTCTTCTCGCGCAGCATCTGCGGCTCGTCGTAGGTCCAGAACGGAAGTCCACGGTCGTCGCGCAGGTATTCGAGCTGCGACTCCTTGTAGAGCTTCACGTCGGGATAGTCCACGATGAACTTCATCGCGAAGAACGGCACCGTGGCCGCGAGGCCGCCGCCACAGTGCGAATACACTGCATGATCGGGCGTGACGCCAAGGTACGTGAGCATCCGCCGGATCTCCTCGGGCGACTTGAAGGTCTTGTCGGCGTTGAAGTAGTCCTCGGCCGGCGACATCACCGCATTGGGCACGTGGCCCGCCCTGTCGAAGAACTGCTGGGCGCCGAAATGCGTCTCCGGGCTCAGCGCCTCGACAAGGGTGCTGTGCGAAGTGTCACCGCTCGCTGCGAGGAATTCCGGCAGGTGGGCTCGCACGCCCTCTTCTGTTCTGGTGACGAGGAACGTCCCCGGCGCGGGTTTCGGCGTGGGCTCCTTCGTGATCGCGCCACCCGTGGCTTGCCACTTCGCGAAGCCGCCATCGAGGACCACGAGGCGATCGCGCGGGAAGCCGTTGTAGTAGAGGTCGAAGAGCAGGCTCGTCGCGAGGTACGTGCCGCCCTGGTCGTAGATGACGACCGTCTTGTTGCCGTCGATGCCCCACGACTGGATCTGCTTCTCCTTCTCCGCCCGCGACATGTCGCGCGCGCCGTAGGTGAAGACATCGACGTTCACAGCACCCGGGATGTGGCCGGCGGCGTGGAGCTTGCCGGGCGAGGCGTCGATGATGAGGAGGTCGGGGCGGTTGAGGTTATCGCGGAGCCATTGGGGCGTGGTGAGCTGGCCACTTGCTGCGGCTGGAGTTAGCGCGAAACAGAGACTGGCGGCGATGAAAACCAACAACCACTGACCGAAGATCTTGGACATGGAGTTCTCCCCTGGGTAACAGATGGGGGGAGTTGGCGCCGGCTGCGCTGGGGATACGAGCAGGTTGCGACGAGCTACGGCGCGCGGGGGACGGGCCGCGGTCCGGACGGACCGGCCACGAGGGCTTTCTGGCCTTGCACCTCGAACGCCTGGATGAATCCCTCCATCGCGACTCTCTGCTCCGGCGAGAAGCATCGATAAGGCAGCGGCATCGCGCCCTCGAGTCCCTTATCGAAGAGGAATGCGCGCGAGTAGCGCGGAACCGCGATGAGATCATTCCACGGCACCATCATCGTGCCGTCGCGAGCCGTGCGACGAATACCCTTCCCGTCGATGACGAAGTCGCAGTCGCCAACGCGATGCTTCTTGACGAAGAACACGCCAGTCGAGGCGACCAGGAGCAAGGGATACCACAGCTTCGATGGCCTGCGTTTCATCAGCCCCGCCGCGACCTGCATCTCCAGCATCGCGGGAAGATGATCGCGGAAGATGCTCAGGTATTCACGCAGGCCGTAGGAAACCGAGAAAGAAATGCTTGGCATCTCTGGCTGGATTCCCGCCTTCGCGGGAATGACAATTACGCCGCCTGCTTCTCTTTCGCCTTGGCCGTCGCCTTCTCGAACGTGAATACCCCGTTCCTCACATCCACGGCGATCGTGTCCTTCGGGCCGAACTTGCCTTCCAGGATCGCCTTCGAGAGCGGATTCTCCAGCTGTTGTTGAATCGCCCGCTTCAGCGGCCGCGCGCCATACACGGGATCGAATCCCGCCTTGGCCAGCTCGGCAACCGCCGCATCGGAAACAACGATATCCATTTCCATCGCACGCACACGCTTCTCGAGCTCCTTGAGCTGCACGCGAGCGATCGAGGCGATATTCGCTTCATCCAAAGCATGGAACACGACGATCTCGTCGATGCGGTTCACGAACTCGGGGCGGAAGTGCGACTTCACTTCGCCCATCACCGCGAGCTTCACGATCTGGTAGTCCTGGCCGGACATCGACTGGATCATCTGCGAGCCGAGGTTCGAGGTCATGACGATCACCGTGTTCTTGAAGTTCACGGTGCGCCCTTGCCCGTCGGTCATGCGGCCGTCGTCCAGCACCTGGAGCAACACGTTGAAGACATCCGGGTGCGCCTTCTCGACTTCATCGAGCAGGATCACGCAGTAAGGCTTGCGGCGAACGATCTCCGTGAGATGGCCGCCCTCCTCGTATCCGACATATCCCGGAGGCGCGCCAATCAATCGCGCAACCGAGTGCTTCTCCATGTACTCGGACATGTCGATTCGCACGAGCGCATCCTCTGAATCGAAGAGAAACGCCGCGAGCGCCTTGCAGAGCTCGGTCTTCCCGACTCCCGTCGGCCCGAGGAACAGGAACGAGCCATACGGACGGTTGGGATCGGACAGGCCCGCGCGCGAGCGGCGGATCGCGTCCGAGACCAGGCGAACCGCTTCGTCCTGGCCGACGACGCGTTCATGGAGCTTGTCTTCCATCATCAACAGCTTCGCGCGTTCACCCTGCATCATCTTCGACACGGGGATGCCTGTAGCGCGCGACACGACCTCGGCGATCTCTTCGACGCCGACTTGCGTGCGCAGCAGCTTGTTGGCTGCGCCATTCGCGGACGCGGCCTCGGCTTCCTTCAACTGCTTCTCGAGCTTCGGGATCTCCCCGTACTGCAGCTCGCTCATCTTCTGCCAGTCGCCCTTGCGCTTGAATTCCTCGAGCTGGATCTTGGCGCGCTCGAGCTCTTCCTTGATGTGCGCCGAGCCCTGCACCCGCGCCTTCTCGGCCTTCCACACTTCCTCGAGGTCGGCGTACTCCTTCTCGAGGCGCTTGATCTCGCTGTCGATCAACGCAAGGCGCTTCTTGGACGCGTCGTCCTTTTCCTTCTTCACGGCCTCACGCTCTATCTTCAACTGGATCAGGCGCCGATCGAGCCGGTCCATCACCTCGGGCTTGGAGTCGATTTCCATCTTGATGCGCGAGGCCGCTTCGTCGATGAGGTCGATCGCCTTGTCGGGAAGGAAGCGGTCGGTGATGTAGCGCGAGGAGAGCTCCGCCGCGGCGACGATCGCCGGGTCGGTGATAGCGACGCCGTGGTGGACCTCGTAACGCTCCTTGAGTCCGCGCAGGATCGCGATCGTGTCCTCGGCGGTGGGCTCGTTCACGATCACCTTCTGGAAGCGGCGCTCGAGGGCGGCGTCCTTCTCGATGTACTTGCGGTATTCGTCGAGCGTCGTGGCGCCCACGCAATGCAGCTCGCCGCGGGAGAGCGCGGGCTTGAGCATGTTGCCGGCATCCATGGAGCCTTCGGCCTTGCCCGCGCCCACCATGGTGTGGATCTCGTCGATGAAGACGATGGTCTGGCCTTCGTCCTGGGCAAGTTCCTTCAGCACGCTCTTCAGGCGTTCCTCGAACTCGCCGCGGTACTTGGCCCCCGCGATGAGGAGCCCCATGTCGAGCGAGAGCACACGTTTGCCGCGAAGGCCATCGGGCACTTCGTCGTTGACGATCCGTTGGGCAAGACCTTCGACGATCGCGGTCTTGCCCACGCCGGGCTCGCCGATGAGGACGGGGTTGTTCTTGGTGCGGCGCTGGAGCACCTGGATCACGCGGCGGATTTCCTCGTCGCGGCCGATGACCGGATCGAGCTTGCCGTCGCGGGCACGCTCCGTAAGATCGATCGTATATTTCTTGAGGGCCTCGCGCTGGCCTTCGGCATTGGCGTCATGCACGGTCTCGTTGCCCCGGACCGCCTGCACGGCATTCTCGAGGGCCGCGGCATTGACGCCGTGCTGCTTGAGGAGCCGGCCCAGGTCACCTTTGTCCTTGGCCGCCGCAAGCAGGAAGAGCTCGGACGCGACGAACTGGTCGCCTCGCCGGGTGGCTTCCTTGTCGGTGAGGTTGAGCAGGTTGTTCAAGTCTCGCGAGACGGAAATGTCGCCGCCCGTGCCTTCGACCTTGGGCAGCCGGGAGATGGAGTCCTCGAGGGCCTTCTTGAGGGGAGCCACGTTCACCCCGGCCCGCTGCAGCAACGATGCGGTGCCGCCGTCCTCCTGGCCGAGGAGTGCCAGCATCAGGTGCTGCGGCTCGATGAAGCCGTTGTCGTGCGCCAGCGCCTGGCTCTGGGCGTCGCCCAGCGCCTGCTGGAACTTGGTTGTCAGTTTGTCGATTCGCATGGCGGTTTCCGGAGTTCGGTCGCTTTCACCAAAATGACGCCGCCGGGCGCCGATTTCAAGCGCCCCAAGCGCGAATTGTAGCCCCGGGAGGTAGAATTCCAGTTCGCCCCCATGCCCGATCCCTTCCACGCCCTCGAAGAGACAATCACCCGCGACGTGACGCGCGCGCTCGCGGAGGACATGGGCTCGGGCGACCTCACGGCGAAGCTGGTGCCCGCGGATCGCTCCTCGCAGGCGCGCCTCATGACCCGCGCCGACGGCGTGCTCTGCGGGACCGAGTGGTTCAACCGCACCTTCGAGGAGCTCGATCCCGACGTCGAGATCTTCTGGCACCACGAGGATGGCGACGACATCGTGGCGGGCAGTTCCCTCTGCGAGCTGGAAGGCAACGCGCGCGCCATGCTCACGGCGGAGCGCACCGCGCTCAACTTCGTCCAGCTGCTCTCGGGCGTGGCCACGCGCACGCGCAGCTACGTTCGCGCCATCGAGGGCACGCGCGCCCGCATCGTCGACACGCGCAAGACCCTGCCGGGCCTGCGGATCGCACAGAAATATGCGGTCGCGACGGGCGGGGGCACCAACCATCGCATCGGGCTCTATGACGGCATCCTCGTGAAGGAGAACCACATGCACGCGGCCGGCGGCCTGAAGGAAGCGGTGCGCCAGGCGTTGCATGGCGCCGAGCCCGGCGTGATGTTGCAGGTCGAGGTGGAAACGCTCGACCAGCTTCGCGAAGCGCTCGACGCGGGCGCCAAGCTGATCCTCCTCGACAATTTCGACCTCGCGAAGATGCGCGAGGCCGTGAAGATTTCAGGCGACCGTGCAGAGCTCGAGGCCTCGGGCGGCGTGAATCTGCAGAGCGTGCGCGCCATCGCCGAAACCGGCGTGCACCGCATCTCAATCGGCTCGCTTACCAAGGACGTCGAGGCCCTCGACCTTTCGATGAGGTTCTTCCACTGACATGCGCGCTCTCTTTCCACTGCTCGTAGTCCTCACCCTTTCAGGCTGCGCGACCACGCCGGACAATCCCGATCCCTGGGAAGGCCTCAACCGCAAGACCTTCGCCTTCAACGACGCGCTCGACAAGGCGGTAACGAAGCCGATCGCGCAGGGCTACCAGAAGGTCGTGCCGGAGTTCGCCCGGGAGGGCGTCAACAACTTCTATTCGAACCTCGAGGACATCAACACGTTCCTCAACCAGTTCCTGCAGGGCAAGCCGAAGGAAGGCGCGAACGACGCGGCTCGCTTCGTCGTGAATTCGGTGCTGGGTATCTTCGGGCTGTGGGACGTGGCCACACCCATGGGCCTCGAGAAACACGACGAAGACTTCGGGCAGACCCTGGGCGTCTGGGGCGTGGGGCCGGGACCGTACTTCGTGATTCCGTTGCTCGGGCCCAGCAGCGCGCGCGACGCGCCGGCGCGCATCGTCGATCCCCAGTGGTACTACGCGATCGCGATCGGCGACAACTGGAAATACTGGACTTGGTGGAGCGTGGACAAGGTGCGCACGCGCGCGAACCTCCTCACGGCCGAAGGCGTGCTCGAGAAGGCCGCGCTCGACCGCTACATCTTCATCCGGGACGCGTGGCTGCAGCGCCGCCAGAACCAGGTATACGACGGCAACCCGCCGCGGCCCAAGGAAGACGAGTGAGCCTGGGCTGGAAGCTCTTCGTCGTCTTCCTCGCGTTCCTCGGCATCCTCACCACTGTCATCGTCGTCGCCTTCCGCGAGCGCAAGCGCGCGGGGGCGATCGATCCCGGCGACGTGACCGCCGGGCACGCGCAGGACGCGCGCGTGATGGCGATCATCTTCTGCTCCATCGCGGGCGGGATGTTCCTCACCCTCATCACCGCGTGGCTGGTCTTTTTCTGAAGGAATAGCGGCGAGTAGACTGCTGTTCATGGCATGGGAGGGTGAAGCCATGAAACTCCTCGCGATCCTGATCCTGCTGGTCCTCGCCCCGCTCGGCGCCTCCGCGCAGAGCTACCAGGGGCTGTGGTGGAACCCCGCCGAACCGGGCTGGGGCATCAACGTGACGCACCAGGGCGACATCCTGTTCGCCACCTGGTTCACCTACGACGCGAACGGCAACGGCCAGTGGCTCGTGGTCCCGCACGCCCAGCTCGAGCCCACGATGATGGGCGACATGATGGACATGCAGGGCATGATGGGGATGATGCCCGGCATGATGTCGCCGCCCATGTACACCGGCATCGCGTACCGCACAACGGGCCCCGCGTTCGATGCGCCATCCTTCGGCCCGATGGCGGTGACGACCACCATGGCCGGCTACGTGACGTTCACGTTCGACGACGCGAACAACGGCAGCTTCGACTACGTCCTCGACGGCACGTTCGGGTCGAAGATGATCACGCGCGAAGCCTATGCGGCCCTGCCCACTTGCGACTTCTCCGCGCCGGGCATGACGAACTTCCAGGACCTGTGGTGGCGAAGCGGCGGCACCGAGCCGGGGTGGGGCCTGAACGTGGCGCAGGAAGGCGACGTCATTTTCGCGACATGGTTCACGTACGACGAGAACGGCAAGGGACTGTGGCTCGTCATGCCCGACACGACCAAGGTCGGCGATATGACCTACTCGGGCAACGTGTATCGCACGACGGGTCCGGCCTTCAACGCCTCCCCGTGGAATGGCGCGGGCGTGGCGGCGACGCAAGTCGGCACGGCGACCCTGCAATTTTCGGATGCGAACAACGGATCGTTCACGGCCAGGGTGGGCGACGCGACCGTCGTGAAGCCCATCTCGCGCCAGCTCTACGCCTCGCCCGCGTCCGCCTGTCGCTGACCGCCCCCTCAGCGGCGAGGGAAGATGATCGTTGCCGCGACGCCGAGCAGCGCGATCGTGAGCGCGATGATCACGACGCGCGCGCCCGGATTCATGTTGGAGAACGTAGGCGCGATGATCGGCCCCGTGGACCCGAAGAATGCGAGCGCGTCCGTGTCGTCCGGCAGCGTCCCGATCGTCGCCACCGCGCCCGTCGCCGTATTGATCGTGACGAGGCGCGTGTTCGCCGGTGACCCGCCGTTGGAGTTGACGGCGAGCAACAGTCCCGACGGGGAGAACGACATCGAATTGATCTGGGTCGAGAACGGCGCCCCCGTGAGCACCGGGCCCACCTGGAGCGCGCCCGTTGCGAGGTCCACGTTGTCGAGCGTCCCGCTCGCGCCCTTCGCCGTCACGTAGACCATGCCCTGGGGATCGATCGCGATGCCGGCCGGCAGGCCCGCGGGCCGCGCCTTGCCGATGGGCGTGACTGCCGCGGTCGACGTATCGACAGTCCCCAGCTGCGACGTGCCCTGCATCCACAGGTAGAGTGTGCCTTTCGAGTCGAACGCCAGGTCGGACGCGATGAGATTGAGGTCTCCCACGAGCGTCGCCTTTCCGCTGGTGGCATCGATTGTCACGAGCGCGTGCGGGCTGTTGGGCGAAACGTCCGAGGTGATTCCGTAAAGCACGCCCGTTTGCGGATGGAAGGCCATGCCGGTTACGCCGATGGGCTTCGCGTCCGGAAGGCGGATCGCGCCGATCAGCGTCGCGGAACCACTGGCGAGATTCACCGAATAGAGGTTGCCCGCGATCGGGGCGTCCGCGCTCGTGCCGCCGCTGCGGACGCTGGCGGCGTATAGCGTGTGCACCTGGCCACGCGCGCCGAAGGCGAACGTGAGGACCGCGGCCGCTACGATGGGGAGGATCGTGCGTCCGTTCATGGAGGAGATATTACCCCGCGCAGGGCGGGGCATCCAACCCGCCTACGCCCGCTTCGAGATGAACTCCTTCACGGATTGCGCATCGGGCTTCATGACCGTGACACGCTGCGGAAGCTTCTCCAGGCCCTCGAAGCGTTCGGGCCGCGGCGCATGCTCGCCCAGCGCCTCGACGATCGTCTCGTCGAACTTGGCGGCGAGCGCCGTCTCGAGGCAGATCATCGGGTAGCGCGGCTCGCGCAGGCGAAGCGCGATCTTCACGCCGTCGGCGGTATGCGGATCGATCACCTGGCCGTACTTCTGCTTCACGAGGCGAATGGTGGCGATGCGATCCTCGTGGGTGCTGCGGCCCGAGACGAACCCCGAATCCTCCTCGACCTTCTCCCACGCCTTGTCGGTGGACAGGTCGAAGCCGCCGTCCTCCTCCACCTGGTTCCACAGCCATGCGACCTTGTCGCCGTCGCCGTCGACCATGTCCCAGATGAAGCGCTCGAAGTTGGACGCCTTGGAGATGTCCATGGAAGGGCTCGAGGTCGCGTGCGTGTCGGCGGCCTTGCGGGGACGGTAACGGCCCGTGCGGAAGAATTCGTCCAGCACGTCGTTCTCGTTGGTCGCGAGCACGAGGCGACGGATCGGCACGCCCATCCGCCTGGCGACGTGGCCCGCGAAGATGTTGCCGAAGTTTCCGGACGGCACCGCGAACGAAACCTGCTCGTCGTTCGATTGCGTCGCCGCGAAGTAGCCCTTGAAGTAGTAGACGACCTGGGCCACCACCCGCGCCCAGTTGATTGAATTCACGGCACCCAGGTCATGGGACTGCTTGAAGTCCAGGTCCGACGAAATCGCCTTCACCATGTCCTGGCAGTCGTCGAAGCGGCCTTCGATCGCGATGTTGAATATGTTTTCGTCCTGCAGCGAATACATCTGCGCGCGCTGGAAGGCGCTCATGCGCCCGTGGGGCGAGAGCATGAAGACGTTCACGCGCGATTTGCCTTTCAGCGCGTGCTCGGCTGCCGAGCCCGTGTCGCCGCTCGTGGCGCCGAGCACGTTCAACTTCCGGTCGCGCTTCTCGAGCACCTGCTCGAACATCTCGCCGACAAGCTGCAGCGCGATGTCCTTGAAGGCGAGCGTCGGCCCGTTGGAAAGCCCGAGGACATGGAGATTGGGTTCCAGCGTGCGAAGCGGCGTGATCTCCGCGGTGCCGAACTTCTCCTTCGTGTAGGTGCCATCCACCGCGGCTTTGAGGTCCGCGCCGGGATAGTCGTCGGCGAAGAAGCGGATCACCTCGAAGGCGAGCTTGGGATAGGGAAGGTCGCGCATGGCATCGAGCTTGGCCCGCATCACGCGCGGCCACTGCTCGGGCACCCTGAGGCCGCCGTCGGGCGCGAGGCCTTCGAGGAGGATGTCGGTGAAGGACTTCGAGGCCGAATGGCCGCGGGTGCTGACGTATTTCAGAGCAGTTCTTCCAACCTTATGCGCACAACCGGTGAAGGGATTGTCGCGAGCGCCTCGATCCGCCGGATCGCCTCGTTGATGTTCTTCTCGCGCGTCACGTGCGTGAGGATCACGACATCGACCTGGTCTTCGCCCTCGCCCGCTTCCTTCTGGAAGATCGCGTCGATCGAGATCTCGAGATCGGCGCAGATGCGCGTCACGTCGGCGAGCACTCCGGGGCGGTCGAGCGCGCGAAGCCGCAGGTAGCAGGCGGTCTCGATTTCCCCCATCGCGAGGATCGGCGCGTTGGAGAGGCGGTCGGGCTGGAACGCGAGGTGCGGCACGCGCTGCTCCGGGTCGGCGGTCTCCATGCGGGTGACGTCGATGAGGTCGGCCACCACGGCGCTCGCCGTCGCCTCTGCGCCCGCTCCGCGTCCGTAGTACAGCGTGGGCCCCACGGCATCGCCCTTCACCAGCACGGCGTTCATCACACCCTCGACGTTGGCGATGAGGCGGCGCGCTGGAACGAGCGTCGGATGCACGCGAAGCTCGATGCCGCGCTCGTTCTGCCGCGTGATGCCGAGCAGCTTGATGCGGTAGCCGAGGCCTTCGGCGTACTTGATGTCCACCGCGGTGAGCTTCGAGATGCCCTCGGTGTAGGCCTTCTCGAACTGCATCGGGATGCCGTAGGCGATCGCGGCGAGGATCGTCAACTTGTGCGCGGCGTCGATGCCCTCGACGTCGAACGCGGGATCGGCTTCCGCATAGCCCAGGCGCTGCGCTTCCGCGAGCACCAGGTCGAAGGGCAGCCCCTTGTCGCGCATTTCAGTGAGGATGTAGTTGCAGGTGCCGTTGATGATCCCCGCGATCCATTCGATGCGGTTCGCGGAAAGTCCCTCGCGGATCGCCTTGATGATGGGCACGCCGCCCGCCACCGACGCCTCGAAGGCGACCATGACGCCCTTCTTCTGCGCCGCGGCGAAGATCTCCGTGCCGTGCGTGGCGAGGAGCGCCTTGTTGGCGGTGACGACGTGCTTGCCGCTGTCGATCGCCTTCAGCACGAGGTCGCGGGCGACCGTGTTGCCGCCGATCAGCTCGACCACGATGTCGATGTCGGGGCGCGAGACGATGAGCCCCGCGGTGGGAACGATCTCGATGCCTTCGAGCGAGACCGCGCGCTCCTTGGTGAGGTCGCGAGCGCTCGCCGCCTTGATGACGATATCGCGGCCCGCGCGGCGCGAGATCTCCTCGCGGTTCCGGCGCAGCACCTCGATCGTGCCGCTGCCGACCGTGCCGAGGCCGAGCAGTCCTACCTGGATGGGTTTCACGAGAACTTCTTGTCGAAATGGAACGAGGTGATGACCATGCCCTCGCGGAAATAGAACCGGTGGGCCTGTTGCCGCTGGCACCCTGAATCCAGCGAGAACGTGTCGCATCGACGTTCCCGGCAGAGGCTCTCCATGTACTGCATGAGGGCGTGGCCCACGCCGGCGGAGCGCTTCGTCTCGTCGGTGACGAGGTCGTCGCAGTAGAGGTCGCGCCCCGAATGGGTCTTTTCGAGCACGCGAAACACGGTAAGGCCGGCCACTTCGCCATCGACGACGCACACCGCCATCTCGGCTCCCGAGGCGAGCACCTCGTTCATGCGCGCGAGGTAGTCCTTCAGGTGGGGGCGAAGCTGGCGATGCACGCGTTCGGCCGAGCGAAGCAGCTTCTCGTCAGCCGGAGCCACGGCGACTACCTTCACTTGATGCCGTCCTTCCTAAACATCTCCTTCACTCCACGCGCCGCCTGACGAATGCGGTTCTCGTTTTCGATGAGCGCGATGCGCACGTGATCGTCGCCGTAGTCGCCAAAGCCGATACCGGGGGCGACCGCGATCTTCGCATCCTTCAGCAGCTTCTTCGTGAACTCGATGGAGCCCATGGGCCGGTATTGCTCGGGAATCTGCGCCCACACGTACATCGATGCCTTCGGGTTCTCCACCATCCAGCCCGCCTCGTGCAGGCCCTTCACCATCACGTCGCGGCGGCTCTCGTACTTGGCGCGGATCTCCTCGACGCAATCCTGCGGGCCCTCGAGCGCCGTGATCGCGGCGACCTGCAGCGGCGTGAAGGTCCCGTAGTCGTGGTAGCTCTTGATGCGCGCGAGCGCGTTCACGAGCTCCGAGTTGCCCACCATGAAGCCGATACGCCATCCGGCCATGTTGTAGCTCTTCGACATCGTGAAGAACTCGACGGCGACGTCGCGCGCGCCCGGCACCTGCATGATCGAGGGCGCCTTCCATCCGTCGAACGTGATGTCGGCGTACGCGAGGTCGTGCACCACGAGGATGTTGTGCTGCTTGGCGAGCGCGATCACCTTCTCGAAGAACTCGAGCTCGACGCACTTGGCCGTGGGATTCGAGGGGAAACCCAGGATCATCATCTTGGGCTTGGGGATGAGCTCGCGGATGGCACGCTCCGTCTCCACGAAGAAATCCACGCCCGGGGTCATGCGCACCGAGCGGATGTCCGCTCCGGCGATGATGGCCCCGTAGATGTGGATCGGATAGCTCGGGTTCGGCACTAGCACCGTGTCGCCGCGGTCGAGTGTCGCGAGCATCAGGTGCGCGAGGCCTTCCTTCGAGCCGATTGTGACGATCGCCTCGCGGTCCATGTCGAAGTCAACGTCCCAGCGGCGCTTGTACCACTGGCAGATGGCGCGGCGAAGCCTCGGGATGCCCTTCGAAACGGAGTAGCCGTGGGTGTCCTCGCGCTGCGCGACTTCCACCAGCTTGTCGACGATATGGCGCGGGGTGGGCCCGTCGGGATTGCCCATGGACAGGTCGATGATGTCCTCGCCGGCGCGCCGCGCCGCCATCTTCAGCTCGTTGGTGATGTTGAAGACGTACGGGGGCAGGCGCTTGATGCGCGAGAATTCGGGGATCACGGGTTTCGAGGGTTCGTTCAGGTTCATTTTCGTTGTGATGCTGCGGTGCAAAACGATATGATTCTAGCGTGAAATTCGAGCGCGACTCACCCGGCGGGCGCAACACCTTCAGCGGATATGGCGAGGGCTACGTCCAGGTGGGCGCAAAGCGCCACGCCGCAAGCCTCGTGGTGAGCGGCGACCGTGTGATCGAGGACTGGCCCGCCGCCTCCATCGACGCCCTTTCGGCCGACCACTTCGCGGCGATCATCGAGCTTGCTCCGGAAATCGTCCTGCTCGGCACGGGCGCGTCGTTCAGGTTCCCCGAGCCGGCCCTGCTGGCCCCGCTCTACAAGGCCGGGATCGGCGTGGAAGTCATGGACACGCCCGCCGCCTGCAGGACCTACAACATCCTGCTGGGCGAGGGGCGCAATGTCGTCGCGGCGCTGATCGTTCCCTAGGCGAGCGCGCGAAGCTCCCGCAGCAACACCGACAGCACCGCGAGATCCAGTGACTGCAAGCGCTTGAGCTCCTCGGTCATCGCGCGGTAGCGCGCGATCGCCGAGGCGTAGCGCTCCTTCCATGCGGCGAGCATTTGCGCGTGATCGGTAGCGTCGGGCGAGAGCTTCGACACCGTGGACGTGAGCGCCCGTTGCTGGCTCGCGAGGTCGTCGCGCAACGCGTTGCGCGCGAGCGCCTGCCACGATGTGTCCGTAGGCAATGCGGTGATCTTTCCCGCGACCCAGCGCAGGTCGAGGTCGCCCACCAACCCGAAGTAGAGCGCGCCGATCAACTCGATCTGCTTCTTCTGCTCGACCGCGATTTCAGTGGAATCGAGGACGGCGTACTGGCCCTCCATCGCCGCGTGGCGCTTCGCGAGATCCGTGGGGACTCCCGACTTGGCGAGGCGCGCGACTGACGCTTCGAATGCCGCGCGATCCGACGGCGCCAGGATCGCCGGCAATGATTGCGCGAGCGAGGCGAGGCCCGGCTTGAAGATCTTGATGACGCTCGCGATGGGCAACTTCTCGCGGCGCCGGCGCAGGAACCACAGCGTCGACCGCACCACGAGCCGGCCCACCTCGATCAGCATCTCGTACTGCACCTCCGCGGGGACCTTGTTGTCGAGCGCGTCGATCTCGGACCAGAGCGCCTCCAGCGCGAAGATGTCGCGCGTGAGGATGAAGGCGCGCGTGACTTCCTCGGGGGAGGCGCCCGTCTCTTCCTGCATGCGGTGCACGAAGATGCTGCCGGTGCGGTTGATCATCGTATTGGCGACGACGGTCGCGATGATGTCGCGGCGCAATGCGTGACGCGGCATCACCGCCGCGTATTTCTTCCTCAGGAGCTCCGGGAAATAGCCCACGAGCGCGCTCTGCACGTATTCGTCGTCCACGAGCGTCTGGGCGGCCACGAGGTCGTCGGAAAGCACCATCTTCGAATACGCCAGCAGGACCGCGCGCTCCGAAGCCGTGAGGCCCTCCTTCGCGGCATGGCGTTCGGCGATCTCGTCGTCGCCGGGAAGGAATTCGACTGCGCGATTGAGCCGCCCGGACTTCTCGAGCGCGCGCATGAAGCCCGCCTGCGAATCGAGGAGCTTGTCGCTGCGAATGCCCGAAACCGACAACGATTGCGTCTGGTAGTAGTTGTCCGTGAGGACGAGCTTCGCCACGTCGTCGGTCATCTCGGCGAGAAGCGTGTTGCGCTGCTTGAGCGTCATCTCGCCGTCTTCGATCAGCAGGTTCACGAGGATCTTGATGTTCACCTCGTGGTCGGAGCAATCCACGCCGGCGGAGTTGTCGATGGCGTCGCTGTAGATACGACCGCCTTCCTTCGCGTATTCGACGCGCCCCAGCTGGGTGAAGCCCAGGTTGCCGCCCTCCCCCACGACCTTGCAGCGCAGGTCCCTGCCGTTCACGCGGATCGCGTCGTTGGCGCGGTCGCCCACTTCAACGCTGGACTGGTGCGAGGCCTTCACGTACGTGCCGATGCCGCCGTTGTAGAAGAGGTCCACCGGCGCCTTGAGGATCGCCTTCATGAGCTCCGGCGGCGTCAGCTGCGCGGCGTCGACGCCGAGCGCCGCCCTCGCTTCCGCAGAAAGCGCGATCGTCTTGGCGCTCCTCGGATAGAGGCCGCCGCCCTTCGAGACGAGCTTCTTGTCGTAGTCGTCCCACGAGGAGCGGGGGAGAGCGAAGAGGCGCTCGCGTTCCTTGAAGGACTTCCCGGGATCGGGCGACGGGTCGATGAAGATGTGGCGATGGTCGAACGCGGCCACGAGCTTGATGTGGCGCGAGAGCAGCATGCCGTTGCCGAATACATCGCCCGACATGTCGCCGATGCCCACGACCGTGAAGTCCTGGGACTGCGTGTCGATGCCCATCTCGCGGAAATGGCGTTTCACGCTCTCCCATGCGCCGCGAGCGGTGATGGCCATCTTCTTGTGGTCGTAGCCCACGCTGCCGCCGGAGGCGAACGCGTCGCCCAGCCAGAACCCGTACTCGGCCGAGATCGCGTTGGCGTAGTCGGAGAACGTGGCCGTGCCCTTATCGGCCGCGACGACGAGGTACGGATCGTCGGGATCATGTCGCACGACATCCTTGGGAGCAACGACCTTGCCGCCCACGAGGTTGTCGGTGAGGTCGAGCACGCCGCGCAGGAAATTCTGGTAGCACGCGACGCCTTCCTTCATGAACGCGTCACGATCGCTCGTGGGCGGCGCGTTCTTCAGCACGAAGCCGCCCTTCGATCCCGTGGGCACGATCACCGAATTCTTCACCACTTGCGCCTTCATGAGGCCCAGCACCTCGGTGCGGAAATCCTCAGGGCGGTCGGACCAGCGCAATCCCCCGCGAGCCACCTTGCCGCCGCGCAGGTGGATCGACTCGAAACGCGTCGAGTACACCCAGATCTCGAACAACGGGCGCGGATCGGGGAGCTCGGGCACGAGGCTCGAGCGGAACTTGAACGAGACGAAGGGCTTGCGCGCGCCTTCCTTCGACCGGACCCAATGGTTCGTGCGCATCGTCGCGCGCATCAGGTCGAGGAAACGCCGCAGGATGCGGTCCTCGTCGGCCACGGGCACGTCGTTCAGGGCTTCCTTCACCTCCTCCTCGATCTTCGCGAGCGCCGCCTCGCGCCCCGGCGAGGCCGAAGGCTCGAAGCGCGCATGGAAATACTCGACCAGCTTGCGGGTGATGGCCGGATGCGCCGCAAGCGTCTGCTCGAGGTAGGCCTGGCTGAACGTGAAGCCGGCCTGCTTCAGGTATTTCGCGTAGGCGCGCAGCACGATCACGTCGTCGGCGGAGAGCGCCACGAGCGGCGTGAGGCGGTTGAAGCCGTCATTCTCGATCTCGCGGCGCGCGATGCGAAGCAGCGCATCCTCGGTGAGGGGCTTCACCGCCTCCACGTCTTCGATCGCCCGCGCGCTGCGAAGGCCGAAATCGTGCAGGAACACGGGCTCGCCCTGGCGGGCAATCTCGTAGGAGACCTCGTCGAGCACCTCGAGTCCCATGTTCTCGAGCACGGGAAGGCTCGCCGAGAGCGGCATCGACCTGCCGGCGCGGAAGACGCGAAGGCGCAACGTGCGCTCGTCACCCTCCACCGGGCGATAGAGATTCACCGCGTAGGGATGGTCGGCGCCCAGCTTCTCGATGACGGTGACGTCGCGCACCGCGGCGCGGGCCGAGACCTGGTCGCGATATGCGATCGGGAATGCGTCGGCGTACGCGCGCACGATGGGCGAGGCCTGTTCCTCGCCCAGCATCTCGACCGCGGCGATCTTGAAGTCGTCTTCCCAGCGGCGCGTGGCCTGGGCGATCTCCGCTTCGATCGCGTGCACGTCGTAGTGCGGCGCGTCGCGCGGGCTCGAACGCACGAGCATGTGAATTCGCGCGAGGACCGTTTCGGACAATTGCACGGTGAATTCCACCGACGCGCCATTCAGGTGGCGCTTGAGGATTTCGGCGATCTTCACGCGGGAATCGGTGTTGTAC
>JBAQKF010000005.1:0-109546 GCA_049300695.1 Usitatibacter sp. | reverse complement strand
TCTGATCCAGGCATTCGTCCAGAACGCCACGTTTTCGTCGCGTCGAAGGCGCCTTGGTATACGATTTCCGATGCACTGCCTCAGTTCGCCATCTATCCAGGTTTCGACCATGAACACAGCGGAGAGTTGGAGTGAAGCGCTCTACAACGCGTTGGAGCCGACCGTGACGCATCGTGGGCCGCGTCTTCCCGCGGCACGGTCATCGTGGCCGGCCGCTCAACTAGGTCGTTAGACGGCATTGAGGGATAGCGTGCCAGCGCAATCATTCGGACGATGGATTCGGAGCAAGCGCAATCTATGTATCTACGGTGCAATTGCGTTCGGGGGCCCATTCTGGCTCTTCGAAATTTGGCTCACCTGGGAGTGGGGAGCGTTCGCGCAAAGCATCGCGTGGATACTGTTCTTGGGTGTCGTGTCGGTCGGGGGCGGCGTGCTCTGGGGCTGGGGTATGTGGCACGTGATCGGGAGCCGATTCCCTCTTGAACAACGGCCGAACAATGAAAAGCAGTCGAGCAATGCCGTCTAACAACGCGTTGGAGCGGTCCGGCGAGCATCGTGGCCGCACCGTGCTCGCAATGGATTGCGTGCTCGCCGGTGCGGAATTCGCATCGTGGCGGGCCGCTCAACTAGGTCGTTAGGCAGCATTGAAAACGATCGCGCTTTTAATCGGCAGCGTCGCATTTTTCGCGATCACGAACCTTATTGCCTCTGGCGTCGATCGCTCGAGCGGCGACCCGTGGTGGGACTATCTCGTTTGGGGCATTTCCTTCTGTCTGGCCGTTTGGGGCATTGTTCTGTGGTTCAAACGTTCCACGAAACCCAAATGGCTTGTCGTCGTCGGTGGCGTTATCGCCATCTCAACGGTACTCATCTCGGATTTGGCGGTTGGAGTCCTCATCTCATGCACCAGGGGCGTATGTTTGTAGCAATGCTGTCTAACAACGCGTTGGAGCCGACCGTGAGGCATCGTGGGCCGCGTCTTTCCGCGGCACAAGGCGTCACTGGCCGGTCGGCTCAACTAGATCGTTAGATGTCATTGTCCAAAATGACCAGCGAACAGGTTCAGCCTCTTCCGCCACTTGATGCACACGGCCATAAATTGGCGCCGGGAATGCCCGTGAAAATATTGACCATCCCGACATGGTTGACCCACGATCTTCCCGCCGAGGACGTCCGCCGCCTCAAGGAAGTCGAGGGGACAGTCCGCGCTATCTCACAGATCGACGCGTATGGATACGTCTGGTTCGAGGACTGGTTCTGTTTGCGGCCAAACGAAGTGGCAGCCGAACAATGACATCTAACAACGCGTTCGAGCTTACCGTGACGCGTCGTGGGCCACGTCTTCCCGCGGCACGGTCATCGTGGCGGGCCGCTCAACTGGGTCGTTAGGCGTCTATCTCATGGAGCCCGTCACCGTCGAACTCACGAGGTCGGACATCGTGGCCATGAACACATCTCTCTTCTTTTCAAGTCGGAACGCTCTAGTCGCGTGGCTAATGTACCTAGTTCTGATTGCCGGCATCGTTTGGTACGCGGACCATTCCGATCCGTTCGATTGGGAGACCCTCGCGTTTTCCTCGATGCTGGGCGCCACGGGCGCAATTCTTGTGTACTACGTTGTAAGCCTAGGTGTGCATCTGCATCACCTCAAGAAAACGCACGGCGTCTTGGGTACGCACACTTTCACCTTTAGTTCTGAAGGTCTCATTGAGGAAACTTCGGCGAATCAAAACCTCATGAAGTGGCGGGCTTTGAATGGAGTTCGCCGAAACAAGGAGAGAATACTTCTGGAGGTTCAGCCCGGGCGGTATCACTATCTACCGCGAAGGGCATTCCACTCAAATGAGCACTACGAATCATTTTGGCAAGAGGCCCAGCGACTTGCGGCAACAGACGCCTAACAACGCGTTTGAGCTGTCCGAGAAGTCTCGTGGGCCGCGTCTGGCCGCGGCGCTGTTATCGTGGCCGGCCGCTCAACTAGGTCGTTAGCTCTCACCCATGGATACGAGAAGCATCACGGTAATTTTGCTGAAGATCACCGGGTTGGTGTTGATCGTCATCGCAATAAGCGGCGTTCCCAGCTACTTTCCGCTCACGGGCGGCGACTATAACTTTTCAGTTCGGGAAGTGCTTGCTACTGCAGCAGCGGCACTTGGTCCGCTTGCTGTGTTCGGTCTGATTCTGTGGTTCTTTCCGGGTACCGTGGCAAACAAAATTGTCTCAGGTGCTCCGTTGGATGCATCGGCTGCAGACGCTCGGCCCCTTGAGTTGGTCGCGCTTACCATCTTGGGGGTCTACCTCGTGACACATGCCATCTTTGGCGTTGTTCGCGATGGCACGTTTCTTATCATTGTCTCTCGCGACAATGGGAATTTGAGCGCAGTTCCCCCATGGGTTTCCGCTCACATCGTCGCAACAATCGTCGAGCTCCTTATCGGCGCCGGTCTTTGCATCGGCGCGAGAGGCGTCGCACGACTGATCGAAAGGTTGAGGGGGTGAGAGCTAACAACTCATTGGAGCGTACCGGGTTGCATCGTGGGCCGCGTCTTCCCGCGGCACGGTCGGCGTGGCCGGCCGCTCAATTCAGCCGTTAGATTGCATTCGTGACGCGCGAGCAGCGACGGATCGTTCAAGAATGGGCCTTCCTAGGCACCGTCCTCATCCTGTTCTTCTTGTTCGTGCCAATTGTCACTGATCGGCCTTGGGTCAAGTGGCTCCTCTTCCCGTTCGTCATATTCGCTCGAGCGTACGGTGGTGAGCCGGCCCGCGATCCCGAGGGGCGAGGTTGGATCAACCAGCTCGTCGAAGACAATCCCTGGCTCAAGTGGTGGGGCATACTCTGCGCAGTCGTGATCTTCGCGGGGGCCGTCTACCTCATAAAGGCCCGCTACGAGATCGAGGAGCCACACGTGTTCGCTGCACTCATTGGATCCTTCGCGGTGGTTCTCGGGCCCTTTGTGGTGGTGCACGAGCGCAAGCGCTTTCTGTCGAGCGGAGAATGAATGCAATCTAACAACGCGTTCGAGCTTACCGTGACCCAGCGTGGACCGCGTCTTACCACGGCACGGTCATTGTGGCCGGCCGCTCAACTAGGTCGTTAGGCCGCACGAAGGGGCTTCGATGGAACAGCCTGGAAAATGCGAACTCTGTGCCCCTGAATCGGTGTTGTCCGAAAACGCATTGGCGTACGCGCGATCAGACAACCATTCACTGAGTCGTGGCCACGTTCTCGTAGTGCCGAAGCGCCACGTGGCTGACTTCTTCGAAATGACGACCCATGAGCAGATCGCGGTCCTCGAGCTTCTTCGTGAGGCTCATCAACTCGCTCGCTCAAAGCACTCGCCCGACGGGTTCAATATCGGGGTAAATATTGGGCAGGCAGCGGGGCAGTCGCGAATGCACGTCCATGTTCACCTGATACCCCGCTATCTTGGCGATGTGCCAAATCCGAAGGGCGGGGTGCGGTGCGTACTGGCGGGCAATCGTGCTGCCTAACAACGCGTTGGAGCCGACCGTGAATCATCGTGAGCCGCGCCTTACCGCGGCACGGTCATCGTGGCCGGCCGCTCAACTAGGTCGTTAGGTTGCACAGTAGATGCGCCGTGCCAGCTTCCTCTTGCGTGGCGCGGTTATTGTAGCTACAATAACCAATGCGCATCACATTCGACCCAGTCAAACGTGCGCGCACGCTGGCCGATCGGGGGTTGGACTTTGAAGACGCAGCCATCGTCTTCGAGGGCACCACGATCGAGGTCGAAGATACGCGCAAGAACTACGGCGAACGCCGCATCATTTGCTACGGCTTGCTGTCCGGGCGTCTCGTTGTAGTCGGCTACACCCCTCGGGGTACAACGCGCCACAGTATTCAGCATGCGAAAGGCAAACGATCGTGAAAAAGCCCGTCTCGCGCCGTACTTTGAAATCCGACCTCGCGAAAGTTGACGCACACTCCATTCGCGCTCGCGAGTACAAGGAGCTTCCCGAACTTTCTGAGGAGGCGTTGTCCCGCGCAGTCGTGAACAAGGGAGGTCGCCCCCGCTCTGCGAACCCGCGGAAGCTCATCTCGATTCGGCTCCCCGTCGACGTCATCGAACGCTGGAAGGCTACGGGACCTGGGTGGCAAACGCGTATTGCGGAGCGCCTGAGCAAACTTCGGTGAAGCCGGTGCAACCTAACAACGCGTTGGACCGGGCCTGCGAGTATCGTGGCCGCGCCGTCCTCGCAATGAATTGGGTGCTCGGCGGCGCGGAATGGGCGCCGTGCTCGGCCGCTCAACTAGGTCGTTGGCATCTCGGAAAGTAGCGGCGTAAAACAGGCATTGCCATGAACTTTGAGATCGAGTGCGAGCGCGAAGACGACGGCCGGTGGCTTGCGGGAGTGCCGCAGCTGCCCGGTGTTCTTGCGTATGGCAACTCGGCGAACGACGCCATGGCGAAAGTGCAGATCCTTGCCCTTCGAGTCTTGGCTGAGCGTCTCGAGAACAACGAGACCGGACCCCAGGCGATCACCTTCAGCATTGCTGCGTGACCTCCTGGCCATCGACGAAGGCGCGTCGCGTTTATGCGGCGTTGCTGAAGCTCGGGTGGCAACTCAAGCGTCAGTCATCGTGGAGGGTCGCTCAACCAGGTTGTTAGGCAGCTTCCGGGGCGCCGCGCCTTGACATGCCATATATGATATAGGTACAATATGGCATGTGGCGCATCGAGGAACATCGTCGCGTGGACAAACAGGCCACAAGCGCGTCCTTGGAAATCTTGAAGCGCTACGAGAAGTGGAAGGACATTGCGGCGATGTCTGGTCCAATGGGCCTTCGCCTGATCAAGGGGTTTCACGACGAAGCGTTGGCCGGACAGTGGAAGGGCCACCGATCATCCCGCTTGGGGGATCAGTGGCGTGTCATCTATCGCGTCGTGGCGGACGAGACGCTGTTCCAAGTCGCGTCAATCACTGCCCACGACTATCGGAGGCCTTAATGAAAGACTATCGTCCCGCCAAGAAGCGCGCGACCGTGAGCGTCGGAGAATCGGTTCGGATTCTTCGCGAGCTCCAGGAGCTGAGCCAGAACCAGCTGGCCGAGGCATCGGGCATTCCCCAGGCGACGATCTCCGCCATCGAAAACGATCGGGTTCGCCTTGGCGTCGAACGCGCGAAAGTTTTGGCCCGCGCACTGAAATGTCATCCGGGAGTGCTGGTATTTCCGGGGTGGACGCATGAGGAAGCTGCCTAGCAACGCGTTGGAGCTTACCGTGACTCATCGTGGGCCGCATCTTTCCGCGGCACGGTCGTCGTGGCCAGCCGCTCAACTGGGTCGTTAGGCATCATGAGATTGATCGCGGACGCAACCGGAGTTGGCTTCATTGGTTTGGTCATGCTGATTTGGTCATTCTTCGTGCCAGCGGCTACGCTCAATGGCGGCATGTGGCTTTTCTTCTTCGCGCTGACAATCGCGTTTGCGCTGTACACGTGGCACAAGCCAGAGAACGCGGACTTCTCGCCCATGCAATGGGCCAGGGTCGCTGGGACATCCCTCGCAGTGTTCGGGCTCGTGTGGCTAGTTGGCATCATCTACGCACTCGCGCACGGCGCGGCGGGCGGTCCAGTCGAGCTAATTGAGAGTAACGGCACCTTCTTCGTCGTAACGTTCATTGGAACGCCGTTGGTACTTGTGATGTGCGCTGGATACTTGCGGGCGGTTGTATTGAAGAAGGCGCAGCATGATGGCTAATAACGCGTTGGAGCAGTCCGTGGACCATCGTGGGCCGCGTCTTAGTAGGTCGTTAGAGCGCGGACACAACGGAGAACGATCATGCATCGCTCGGTATTACCGGCAGTAGTCGCTCTTCTTGGCGTGCAAGCCTGCGCAGACGTGTCAAACCGCGGAGCACCACCCGAAATCCTCGCGTCTGAGACGTGCCGCGAGTTCTTCTTAGTTCGCGCGTCACCCGGCTATCCGGCAGCTGCAATGAAAGACCATGCCTCGGGGTATGCCGTCGCCACCTACAGCTTGGACGGCTCCGGAAAGGCGAAGGACATCCACATCGTGCAATCGGAGCCGCGCGGAACCTTCGATGCCGCAGCGACCGGGGCATTGGAACGATCTTCGTTCAAGGTTGGCGCATCCGGAAAGGAATGCCGTTATGTTGCGGACTTCGCAGCTGTCAGAAGGCCCGCGCCCTAACAACAAGGGGACAGTGCCATGCTCACAGGTTCGTGCCACTGCGGTGCAGTACAGATTCAGGTAGCTTCCAAGCCGCGGCGGCTCACGAGCTGCAACTGCTCAATCTGTCGCCGCCACGGTGGGCTCTGGGGCTACTACGATCCAAGCAAGGTGAAGGTTCTTGCCCGCAAAGGTGACCTGACTCGCTACGTCTGGGGAGACAAATGTCTCCGGCTCGTTCGGTGTGCCAACTGCGGGTGCGTTACGCACTGGGAACCAATCGATCGGTCCGCGAATCGGATGGGCGTTAATTTTCGAAACTTCGATCCCTCGATCATCGAGTCCACTCGAGTCCGAAGGTTCGATGGCGCGAAGACCTGGAAATTTCTGGACTAAATTGAATGCAAGCATTCAAGGCGCGATGATGCCCAGGCGGCCGCTCTGCTAGGCTTGGGGCTCTTCCACCCGCGGAGGCCACCATGAAGACCGAACTGTTGTACCTCGCGTTGGTTACGGCGTTTACGGGGCTGTTATGGGTGCCCTATATCCTCGACCGCGTTGCGGTTCGAGGGCTCCTGGATGCGGTGGGATATCCGCAGAACCCCAAGCCCCAATCGCCCTGGGCGCAGCGATTGATGAAGGCCCATGCAAACGCAGTCGAGAACCTCGTCGTCTTCGCATCACTGGTTCTCTCGGCAAACGCTCTTGGCATCTCTGGTCCGGCAATCGCATCCTCCGCCATCGTCTACTTTTGGGCTCGCGTGGTCCATGCTTTGGCCTACACCTTCGGGGTACCCTGGGCGAGAACGCTGGCTTTCACCGTGGGCTTTCTCGCGCAGGCTTGCATCGCCTGGCAGATCCTGGCGCACTGAGGCAATCGCGTCCGGAACGTCCGGGTGACGAGCGACCCGCACGACGTGGCGGGCATGACGGTCAACGAGCGTCTTGCGCACTACCGTCTCTTCGTTAGATGTCATTGGGAACCAACGTGGCAGTGCGATCTTAAAATAACGAGGGAGTAAGAAATGAAGGCTTTCTCAAAAGCGTTACTGCTGGCCCTGGCATTTTCCACATTTGCGACCCAGGCATTTGCCGAAGAATTCATCAGGCTGAAGAACCGCTGGACTGGCGACTATATGCACATTGAAAACAAGAAGGGCCACGTGGAATTGACAAAGACATTGCGCCCGGGAGGCATGTGGAGTGCTCAGTGGGAGATGGTGCCGGCAGAAGGTAACTATTTCTTGCTGAAGAACCGCTGGACGGGCGACTACATGCACATTGAAAACAAGAAAGGTCGCGTGGAATTGACAAAGACATTGCGCCCGGGAGGCATGTGGAGCGCCCAATGGGAGATGGTGTCTGTGGAAGGTGACTATTTCAGGCTGAAGAACCGCTGGACCGGCGACTATATGCACATTGAAAATGGGACGGGCTATGTGGAAACAACAAATACATTGCGCCCGGGAGGCATGTGGAGTTCGCAATGGCAAACCGTAAACCCTTAGATCTTGCTACGCGGGGATGAAAGGAATGAAGAGATGATGGACTTCGGATACGGCGGCAACATTGTTGGTCTCCTCATACTCGCCGGAGATATTTGGGCGATTATCAATACTTTCCAAAGCTCCGCTTCGAACGAGAAGAAGCTGATTTGGATACTCGCGGTTGTGCTACTGCCATTGCTGGGCTTGATCCTCTGGTTTTTCCTCGGACCCCGGGGTCGCAAGGCGTAATGCAATTGGTACGGCATGAGCGCACACGAGTCAAAACGCACCAAGCGCACAAAAGGGCAACGTCGATGACGCCGGATGAAGACAAGCAGGACGAGCAGGCGTTTTCGAGTGCCAAAGCTGGTCGTCACGAATCGAAAGGCGACACTCGGTAAATCGCATGCACGGGCCTCGGTGGCTTCCTCTTGCGATCGCGGCCATGTGGCTCGGCCAAGTCACGTTGCTGTGGCCGTTGCCGTCGGAGGCTGCGGCGCAGCTCCTTGTCAATACGGGCGGACTGATGGTGAACGAGATTGCGAACCTGGAGAGGGCGGCCTGGGTCAGCTGGGTCGTTCGCCTCGTGCTTATTTGCGCCGGGGTGGCTTCGGCTGCGATGTTGGCGAAACGCAAGCGTTCCTGGGTCTTCGTATTTGTCGCCGCTGCGGGCGCATATTTCGTTGCGTTCCAGCCGTGGCACTTGCTGAAGATACTTGACGCGACTTCATGGTCCTGGTTGCACGCCGTGTGGCTGCTCGGGCATCTCGCATGGATTTATTCGATAGTCATCTTCCCCGCATTCCTGATCGTGACATCCGTGTACGGGATTGCGATGAGGCTCGGTGGAGTCGACGCACTGAAAGGTCCTTACAGAGGCTGAAGGGTCACCTGATGCGACCTCTTCGGTATTCCATCAACGTCACATTGGACGGGTGCTGCGATCATCGTGCGGTCGTCGCGGACGAAGAGTTGCATCGTCACGCGGCGGGGATCCTCGCGCAGGCCGACGCCCTCCTCTTCGGCCGGGTGATCTACGAAATGATGGAGGCAGCGTGGCGGCCGGCGGCGCAGCCGGGCGCGAGGCCCGATTGGATGGAGCCCTTCGCCCGGACGATCGACGCGGCAAGGAAGTACGTCGTGTCGAGCACCCTGGATCGTGTGGATTGGAACGCGGAGCTCGTGCGCGGGGATCTGGGAAAGGCCGTTCAGCAGCTCAAGCAGGAGCCGGGCAAGGGACTGTTAACGGGAGGCGTGAAGCTACCGATGGCGTTGGCGGAGCTCGGATTGATCGACGAGTACGAGTTCGTCGTGCATCCCAGGCTCGCGGGCCACGGGCCGACGTTGTTCGCGGGGCTATCGAAACCCCTGGACTTGAAACTGGCAAGCCGCCTGGAGTTCGCCTCGGGGGCGGTGGCGATGCGCTATGAGCCGAGAAGATAACCATGCGCCCAATCCTTCTTCTCGCCGTTCTGGCCCTGGCCTGGTACAACGTCGGCACCATCTGGGCACATGAGGTGGACATCTTCCGGTCCTGGCGCCTCGTTCCGCCTGAGGCCTTTCCGGCCCTTCAGGAGGCTCATTGGCGCAAGTTGCCGTACTGGGTGTTCGCGCCGGTTGGGTTGACGCTTGCGGGCTCCGTAGCGCTGGTGTGGGTCCATCCATTCGCGGTTCCGCAGTGGGCAGTCAACATGAACGCGGTCTGCCAGCTGTTGTCATTGCTCCTGACGGCCGCGCTCTGGGGCCGATGGCAAGCGGCGCTCAGCAGGGATGTCCGCGGCTCGGAGAGCCCGTGGCTCCTGCTCATTCTGCGAACTCACTGGATCCGCACCGGACTCATCACGATGGGAGCGGTTGCTCTCCTTGTGGGGGTCCATGCCGCGCTCTAACTACAGGAGAATTCATGTTCGACCACGTCAAATTCGGAGTCAGCGACTATGCCGCGAGCAAGGCGTTTTACTTGAAGGCGCTCGAGCCGCTCGGCGTAGCCGTTGTCTCGGAGGGGACGCCTACGTACGGTGTCGAGCTTTGCCGGCCCGAGGGCAAGGTTTCATTGTGCCTATGCCAAACCGGGGAGAAGCCGGCGCATCTTCACCTGGCGTTCGCGGCCGAGAATCGCCGGCAAGTCGAGGCTTTCCATCGCGCGGCTTTGGAGGCCGGTGGCAAGGACAATGGCGCGCCGGGCCTCCGCCCGCACTACCACGCGAACTACTATGCAGCTTTCGTCATCGATCCGGACGGGCACAACATAGAAGTGGTTTGCCACGAACCCGAGGTGATATGAAACCTTCTCGCGTAGCCGCCTGTAGTTGCGGCCAGCTACAAGCGCATGCGGTGGGCGAACCCGTGCGCATCTCGGTGTGCCACTGCCTGGCGTGCCAGCGCCGCACCGGTAGCGTCTTTGGCGCCCAAGCGCGGTTTCCACGCGAGACGGTCAAGATCGTGGGTACGAGTACCGAGTACGTTCGTACCGGAGACGAAGGGACCAAATGCAGGTTCAGGTTCTGCGCGACGTGCGGTGCCACCGTGTACTACACGCTGGACGGCTACGATGAAACAATCGCAATACCCGTGGGTGCGTTTGCGGATCCATCGTTCCCGGCGCCGAACTTCTCGGTGTATGAGGAGCGCATGCACTCCTGGGTCCATATGCCCGACAACGTCGAGCATATGGCATGAGGAGGCCTATCATTCATGTGCCGTAACATAAAGACGCTTTTCAACTTCGAGCCGCCGGCCACCGAGGCGGAAATTCGTGACGCGTCGCTGCAATTCGTGCGAAAGCTGAGCGGCTTCACGCACCCGTCCAAGGCGAACGAGGCGGCGTTCGAACGCGCGGTCGAGGACATCGCGGCGTCCGCCGAGGTCTTGATCGGCTCACTCGTCACGAATGCGCAATCGCGCACCCGTGAGGTCGAGGCCGCGAAAGCAAGGGAGCGGTCGGCGCTGCGGTTCCGGCGCGTTGAAAAATGAAAAAGGACTATCGTGCCAGATCCAATGCCCAGTACGTTGAGTCTCATTCGGGGTGAAGTCGTTCTTGGGAGTATCGACGTAAACGTGGCCGCCGCGGACTTCCCGTGGTTCAGTGGCGTGTTCCACGCAACTCCGGAATTCGAGGAAGTCCGGCACCTCTTCGACCGGGAATTGCAATTGCTTCGAGCGAACTCGACCGACGACTCCGCGGCATGGGACGAATGGGAAGAGGTTCACGCCGAACTGCATGATCCCGGCGTCCGGTTGTGCTCGATCGATTCGGGCTTCGTGGCCGACGAGATCCTCATTCACATCAAGGGAACCGAGGCGTGGTGGCGGGGTGAGGAGCGAGACGCCTGACAGCGTTGGACCCCATGGTGTTCGCACTGGACAAGGACGACGGTGGACTGCACGCCTTTCCGTCCATCGTCGAGGCAGCGGCGCACTGCAAGAGTGTCGACGTAGAGGACGGGTACTGGCGCTTCTTTGCCGAGGACGGATCGCCGCTCGAGATCCGGTGGGACGCCGCGCCTGTTCCCGCATTCACTTTGCAACGGGCGATGTCCGGCCTGTGGCTCCAGGAGTGTCTTCCCCAGGTTGCGACCGTGAGCGGCTGCGGCCTGACCACCCTTGCGGAACTCGTCGAGACCTTGAAGATCAATCGTGGCAAGCGTGTCGAGCGCGATTCTGCGCGGCGGTAGTTCCTCGAGGAGACGCGGCATGGACGTACCGCAGACGAAATCGAAGTGAATCTGGGATCCCTGGATGGCAGGAGTCGGGAAGAGGTACAGCGATGAAAGACGCGCTCTGGTCCGTCGAGTTCGTGAGCGGCGACAAGACATTCGCAGGCGGTGTCGCCATATTCGAGAACGACCGCGTGTTCGGCGGCGACTCGCAGTACTACTTTCTCGGGACCTACCGGTTGAGCGCCAATTTCATCACGGGCGACCTGGAGGTCACGCACTACAACGGCCCGGCATATCCCTTTCCCGGGCGCGCGAAGACCTTCAGCCTCATCATTTCGGGGCCCTTCGGGGACCCGGTGATGGAGCTCCAGGCCAACGTGGCCGAGAGCAAGTCGAAGGAACTTCGAGTCCGGTTGACGAAGCGCGCGGAGTTGCCTACATGATCCTCGAGGCAGCTTCCCTGCAAGTGAAGCCCGGACAATCGGAAGCATTCGAATCGGCGTTCCGTAAAGCGCAGGCGATCATTTCATCGATGCCGGGCTACCAGTCGCACGAGCTCCGGCGCTGTCTCGACCGCGAGGGCCTCTACCTATTGCTGGTGCGCTGGGACAGCGTGGAGGCGCACGAAGTGGGGTTCAGGAAGTCGCCGCAGTACCAGGAGTGGAAAAAGCTCCTGCACCACTTCTACGATCCCTTTCCGACGGTCCTTCACTACGAGCAGGTGACGGGCGTCCCCGGCTAGTGTCCGTGCATCACGACGACCAGCCGGTCGTTGCCTGACTCCGCGCCCCACGTCTCGCCCTTGCGCCCGAGGATCTGGCGCACGCCCGCATCGCTCACGTCGCTCTTGAAGCGCGCGACGAATTTCCCGGACGCGGGATCGAACTCGAGGATGCTGTTGGAGCTCCACTCGGAAGTCCAGACGTGGTCGTCTTCATCGACGTAGACCGCGTAAGTGTGCGGATACGCTCCTTCGGGGCGCCATGATTTCCACGAGCCGTCCTTCGGATCGTAGCGGCTCAGGTTTCCGGAGTTCCATTCGCTCACCCACACGTGGCCTTTCGAGTCGGACCACACGCGGCGAGCGCCCTGCCCCTTCGTCGGCGGATCGATCGGTGTCGCCTTTCCGGTCGCCGTGTCGATGCGCGCGATGTGATTGCCGGCGAGCGATGCGTAGTACACCTCGCCCGAAGGTGTCACCGTGATGCCGTAGGTGCCCGCGCCGCGCGGCGACTCCCACACCTTCACCTCGCCCGTCTTCGGATCGACGCGACCGTAGTAACCCGACTGCCCCGTGTACCAGAGGATGCCGTCGCGGTCGAAGACGCAGGTGTTGAGGTTCGCGTAAGGGGTGCCCTTCGGCAGCGGAAAGACTTTCACCGCCTTAGTTGCCGGATCCACGCGCACGATCGCGTTCTGCCCGCCATCGGTGACCCACGCAGCGCCATCGGGCCCGACGATCACGCCGTGAGGCGCCGAACCGCGACCCAAAGCGATGTGCTCGGTCTTGCCGGTCTTCGGATCGAGGCGGCCCAGCTCGCCGGTGCGCTGCGCGGTGTACCAGACGGTGCCGTCGGGCGCGGGCGCGACATCGTGCGGATGCGAGCCCTTGGGGACATCGAAGTAGCGGACCTCGGCGGCCGAAACCGCGAAGGAGAAAAATGCCATGACAAGAAGGTGCAATCGCATGGCGGTTCCTTACGTCTGAGGCACCCATCCGCCGCCCAGGGCGTTCATGAGATCCACCGTGTATGAGAGCAGCGCAGCCCGGTTGCGGATCAGCGTGAGCTGCGCGTCGTTCAAGGTGCGCTGCGCATCGAGCACCTCGAGGTAAGCCGAGTAGCCGTGCTCGTAGCGTACTTCGGCTAGGTGCAGCGCCTTGCGCGATTGATCGACGAGGTCCACCAGGTCGACCTCCGTGTCGCTTGCGTACTTCACGTTGGAGACCGCATCGATGACATCGCGAAAGGCGTTGCGCACCGTGCTCTCGTAGGCGCCCTGCGCCTCCCGCGCCTGCGCCTCGGCCTGCTCGGTGCGCGCGCGATAGCGGCCGCCATCGAGGATCGGGCCCGTGAGGCCCGCGCCGATGGACCACGTGCGCGCGCCCGTCGAGAAGAGCTGGTCGACCTGGGAGCTGATGGTTCCGTAGGTGCCGGTGAGCGAGAGCGCCGGAAACTCCGAGCCCTTCGCGACGCCGATGCGCTCGGTGGCCGCCTGGAGATTCGCTTCGGCTTGCTTCACGTCGGGACGGCGTTCGAGAAGATCCGATGGCAATCCGGCCGGCGTGGCGGGCGGAATCGGAATCTGGGCGAAGGTGCCCGGCGCGATCTGGAGATCGAGATGGCCCGTGAGCACGCCCAGCTCGTGCACGAAGGTCGCGCGCTGCCGCTGGATTTCGGCGGCCTGCGCGGCCGATTGCGCGCGAAGGCTGCCCGCCTGGTACACGTCGAGCTCCGGTGAGATGCCCGCATTGGAACGCTTCTTCGCGAGCGAGAGCGACTGCTCGGCCGCTTCGAGGATTCCGCGCGACGCGATGAGCTGCGCATCGAGCCCACGCACCGCGAAGTACGCACGCGCGACCTGCGCGGCGACGGTGAGCGCCACGGTGTCGCGACCGTATTCCGAAGCGAGGAGCTGGTCGTTGATCGAACGAACGCCGCGACGCAGCCGGCCCCACACGTCGATCTCGAATGACGTCGATAGCCCCACGGCAAATCCGCTACCCGTGGCAAGCGTGCCGGAGGAAGTCGTGCGGCCTCGCGCGGCCTGGGCATTGAGGTCGATCGGCGGGAAGACGAGGATCGCGTGCGCTTCCTTCAATGCGCCCTGCGCCTCTTCGACTCGGGCGATCGCGATGTAGAGGTCGGTGTTGTGCTCGAGGCCGTCCTGCACCAACTGGTCGAGCAGCGGATCGTTGTACAGCTTCCACCAGTCGAACGGCACCTTGAGCGCGCCGGTGGGCGCGGGTTCCGTGTACGCGACGGGAAGATTCATCTCGGGCCGCTTGTAGTCCGGGCCGACCATGCAGCCGGAGGCGACGAGCAGCGCCAGCAGGGAAAGGCGGCGATGCATCAGTCGGCCTCCTGGGGCGCCGGCGCCGGACGACCAGGATGACCCGGATCCGCGCGTGGAGTCTCGACGCCCCCGCCCATCTTCTGGCGGCGCGCGAACACCGTGAAGAAGAGCGGCACGAAGATCGTCGCGACGAAGGTCGCGAGCAGCATGCCGCCCACGACACCCGTGCCCATCGAACGGCGTGACGCGGCGCCTGCACCGGTGGCGAACATCAGCGGCATCACGCCGAAGACGAACGCGAGCGACGTCATCACGATCGGGCGGAAGCGAAGGCGAGCCGCTTGCACGGCCGCGTCGTGCGCGCTCATGCCGGCGAGCAAGCCCTGCTGCGCGAATTCCACGATCAGGATCGCGTTCTTCGCGGCAAGCCCGATCAGCACCACGAGGCCGATCTGGAAGTAGATGTCGTTTTCCATGCCGCGGAGGAAGACGAGGCCCAATGCGCCCAGCACCGCGAAGGGCACGGCGAGCACGACCGCCGAGGGCAGCCTCCAGCGCTCGTAGAGCGCGGCGAGGATGAGATAGACCATGACGATGGCGAGGCCGAAGGCGATGTTCGATTGCCGGCCGGCGCGCTTCTCCTGGAAAGCCTGGCCACTCCACGAGAGCGTGTAGCCCGGCGGAAGGTTCTCGGCGGCAACGCGTTCGACCGCGTCGATCGCCTGGCCCGAGCTCACGCCGGGCTTGCCGGAACCCAGCACCTTGGCGGAGAGGAAGCCGTTGAAGCGATCCACCTGCTCGGGGCCCACGTCCTCGGTAATGCGCAGGAGCGCCCGCACGGGAATCATCTCGTTGGTGGTGGTCGAGCGCACGTACACGTTGCCGATCTGGTCCGGCGTCGCGCGGGCATTACCCTCGGACTGGACCTGCACGCGGTAGGTGCGGCCGCCCATGTTGAAGTCGTTCACGTAGAGCACGCCGAAGGTGCTTTGCATCGCGTCGAAGACGTCCGGCACCGCAACGCCGAGCGCGATCGCCTGCTCGCGGTTCACCTCGACATGCAGCTGCGGCGTGCTTGGCTTGTAGAACGTCGTGATGCCCTGGAGCTGCGGATCCTTGGCGAGCGCCTGGTTCAGGGTCGAGATGACCGCGCCCAGCCTCTTCGTATCGCCCTCGGTGCGCGACTGGATGTAGAACTCGAAGCCGCCGGCCGAACCCAGCCCGCGAATGGACGGCGGGTTGAACATGATCGCCATGCCGTCGTTGAAGCCCTGGCCCTTCTTGTTCAGGTCCGCGGCCACCTGCTGCGCGGTGCGCTTGCGATCGCCCCAGTCCTTGAGGAGCACGAAGGTCGTGCCCGCGCTCGTCTTGTTGGCGCCGCCGATGAAGTCGCGGCCCGGCACCACGAAGGCGTGCTGTATCGCGTTGTCCTTGGACAGGATGTCCCAGAGCTGGGCGCCCGTCTTCTGGGTGCGCTGCAGGGACGCCGCGTCGGGCATGATGATCGAGCCGATGAGATAGCCCTGGTCCTCGGTGGGCACGAAGCTCGAGGGCACGCGGATGAAAAGGAAGACCACTGCGACGATCAGCGCGGCAAAGGCGATGAGCGAAGCGAACCGGTTCGCAAGCGCCGTATCGACCGCCTTCAGGAAGAACTTCGTGGTCTTGTCGAAGCCCACGTTGAACGGGTGGAAGAGTTTCGCCTCGTGCTCACCCTCCCTCAGGAGCAACGCGCATATCGAGGGCGTGAGCGTGAGCGCCGTGAAGCCCGAGATCACCACCGCCACGGTGACAGTCACCGCGAACTGCTTGTAGAGCTGGCCCGCGATCCCGCCCAGGAACGCGACCGGGATGAACACCGAGCAGAGCACCAGCACGATCGCGATCAGCGCCCCGGAGACCTCGCGCATCGCTTCGATCGAGGCATCGCGGGGGCTCATCTTCTCCACCCGCATGAGGCGCTCCACGTTCTCCAGCACCACGATCGCGTCGTCCACAACGATGCCGATGGCGAGCACCATGGCGAAGAGCGTGAGCACGTTGATCGACAGGCCCAGCATGTAGAGGCCCGCGAACGTGCCCACGATCGACACGGGCACGGCGAGCATCGGGATCACAGTCGCGCGCCACGTCTGCAGGAAGATGAAGACCACCGCGAGCACGAGCAGCGCCGCCTCGAAGATCGTCACCTCCACCTCGTGGATCGAGGCCTTCACGACGATCGTGGTGTCGAACGGGATGATGTAGTCGATGTCCGGCGGGAATGCCTTCTTCAGTTCCACCAGGCGCGCCTTCACCGCGTTGGCGGTATTGAGCGCGTTTGCGCCGGGCGCGAGGAAGAGCGCCATGCCGATGGCGGGCTGGCCGTCCACGGTGGGCGCCGTGTCGTAGTTCAATGCGTCGAGCCCCACGGAGGCCACGTCCTTCACGCGCAGCACTCCGTTGGGGCCGTTCGCGCGGACGATGATGTTCTCGAACTCGTCCGTGCGCACGAGGCGCCCGCGCGCGGTCACGGTGTACGTGACGGCCTGGCCCGGGGGCGCGGGCTCCGCGCCGATCTTGCCGACGGCGAACTGGGAATTCTGGCCGCGGATGGCGTTGGCCACGTCGGCGGGCGTGACGCCCAGTTGCGCCATGCGATCGGGCTTCAGCCACACGCGCATCGACGAGCCCGCGCCGAAGACGAAGAGATCGCCCACGCCCGCGATGCGCCTCAGGTCGTCGGCCATGTTCGTGTTGGCGTAGTCGGCGAGCTTCGTGCTGGGCACCGAGCCCTTGGGCGAGACGAGCGCCACCACGACGAGAATGTCGGGCGAGCGCTTGGCCACGATGATGCCGTTGCGGCGCACCTCGTCGGGAAGGGTCGGCTGCGCGACCTGGACGCGGTTGTTCAGCTGCACCACGGCCCGGTCGAGGTCCGTGCCGATCTCGAACGTGCAGGTGATCGTGAGCGAGCCGTCCTGGGACGCGCTCGACACGTAATAGATCATGCCCTCGGTGCCCGAGAGCTGCTGCTCGATCGGCGCGGCGACGGTCTGCGCGATCGTGTCGGCGCTGGCGCCCGGGTAGGCGGTCGTGATCGTGACTGTCGGCGGCGAGATCTCGGGATACTGGGAGATCGGCAGCGAGAACGAGGCCATGATGCCGGCGAGCGTGATCAGGATCGCGATCACAGTCGCGAAGATGGGACGCTCGATGAAGAACCGTGAGAAGGCGCCCATTCGAGTCTAGTGCGGCTGCACCAGCGTGCCGATGCGAACCTTGACGAGGTTGTCCGTGATCACCTGGTCGCCGTCCTTCAGGCCCGCGGTGATGATGGCGTCGCTGCCCACCCAGTTGGAAACCGTCACGGGACGCGACTGCGCCTTGCTGTCGGGGCCCACGACCATCACGATGCGCGAGATCTCGTTCTGGAGGATCGACCCCTGCGGCACGAGGATCGCGCTCTGCTCGCCGGCGAGGATCCGCACCTTGGCGAACTGGCCCGGAAGCCAGCGCCCCTTGGGATTGGCGAACTCGGCGCGAAGCTGGACCGTGCCCAGCTTCGGATCGACGGTGCTCGAGGAGAAGTTGAGCTTGCCGTTGTCGGCGGCGACGCTGTTGTCGTTGGCCACGAGCTGCACATTGGCGTTGCGCTCGGCACCGCGAATGCGATCGAAGTCCTGTTCGGCAAGCGAGAAGCGCACCCAGATGGGGTTCACCTGCGTAAGGCGCGTGAGCAGCGCCGAATCCGTGCCCGCGGTGACGAGGCTGCCCTCGGAGTGCTCGGCGCGGCCCGTGACGCCGGAGATGGGCGCCGTGATCGTCGAGTAGGAAAGATTGAGCTCCGCTTCCTTCAGCTTGGCCTCGGCGGAGGCGATGGCGGCATTCGAGGTCTTGGCCGTGGCCACAGCGGTGTCGTAGTCGCGCTGGGCGATCGCCTTTTCCCTGGCGAGCGGCTCGAGGCGCTTCGCATCGGAGTCGGCGAGCTCGGCCCGCGCGTGCTCCTGCATCAAGGTGGCCTTGGCGTCCTGCACCGCGAGCTGGAACGGGACCGGGTCGATCTGGAACATCGTCGTGCCCGCGCTGACCGGCGAGCCTTCCTCGTAGATGCGCTTTTCGAGGATGCCGGAAACGCGGGCGCGGATCTCGACTTCGCGCGAGCCTTCGGCCTGGCCGACGCTTTCCAGCGACACGGGCACTTTTTGCGTTGCCACCTTGACGGTGGCGACGGGAAGCGCCTGCGGGGCCTGGGACTTGGGATCGTCCTTGCCGCAGGAGGCGAGCAGTACTGCGGCGGAAACGAAAACGAGGAGGCGGAGCGCGTGCGCGCTTTGCAGGGTCATCGGCGGTGGCGGCAGGGGTGACGAGGGCGAGGCCATTATATACGTTCCGGAATGTATGTAAAATGACACCCCATGCGCAGGACCAAGGAAGAAGCGGCCCGGACCCGCCGCGACATCGTCGAGGCGGCGCTCGCATGTTTCGACAGGCACGGGATCGCGGGCACCACGCTCGACCAGATCGCCAAGGAGGCGAGCGTCACCAAGGGCGCGGTGTACTGGCACTTCGACGGCAAGGCCGCGATCCTGCATGCCATCCGGGAGGAAGCGTCGCTTCCCATGCTCGACCGCGCCGACTGCACGCTGCTTCGCAGCGCCGAGGAATCCCCGCTCGCGCGCATCGGGCATTTCCTCGAGGGCATGCTCGACACCCTCGAGACGGATCCACGCACGCGCCGCGCCGTGACAGTCATGCAATACAAGTGCGAATACGCGAACGAGCTGGTCGCGGAGCTCTCCGACATGCGCCGCAACAACGACCGCCTCGCGAAGTCGCTGGAAAAGGCGTACGTCGAGGCGCGCAAGGCCGGTGAACTCGCTCGCGGGTTCACGCCGAAGCTCGCCGCGCTCGACACCATGGTGTTCCTGGCGGGACTCGTACGCCTCTCCCTGATCGATCGCGCCCGCGACGGCGTGCGCAAGAACGTTAGAACCCTGATCCGCGCCCACGTTCGCACCCGGCGCGCCTGACCCGGTTTCGCGCCGCGCCGGCACCATTTCGGGGCTCTCTCCCCGGCTTTTGTCGGAACCCTCCCCGGGCCGGTGGGAGGCCTTGCTATCCTGCCGGGCATGAAATCCTTCTTCTTCGTCGGCCGGGTCTTCCTCGCGTGGTTCTGCGCGCTCGCCGCGCTCTTCGTGATCGCCGGATTGATTACCGGATTCCGGCTCGTCGGTACCATGCTGATCGGCATCGCGCTTACCCTCGCCTGGGTCATCGTGACCGCCGTCTCGCACGTGCATCGCGTGCGGTTAGTCAGCGACGAGGCGTCGTACGGGAGCCGTCACCGGCGCCAGGTGGAACTTCCGTTTCCGCCGAACGACGCCTTCGATCTCGTGGACGCCGCCATTCGCGAGCTGCCCAACGTGCAGCGCGTGGATAGCGCGCGCGACAGCCTCCAGGTCCACGCCCGCATGCACGCGACCGACCCCTATACCGGCAGCCGGAAGAACGCCAAGGAAAGCCCCGACGGCGAGAGCCCGCGTCAAAACCGTGTGCATGCCACCATCACGCCGCGCGACACTACCAGCAGCGTCACGCTCGTCACGCAACCGGGGGGCGGCGCGTGGAAAGACGGGTTCATCGTCGACCACGGCGCCAACCTCGAGAACATGGAGGCGATCACCCGCGCGATCACGCGGCGCGTGGCCGAGCGCCGCCGCAGCGAAGAGGCCACATCCCGGGACAACGCCACGCAGAAGGAACTCACGGTGGCGAAGTTGAACCTCCTTCAAGCCCAGGTCGAGCCGCACTTCCTCTACAACACGCTCGCCTCGGCGCAGGTGCTCACGCGAGTCGATCCGCCCCGCGCGGACCTGATGCTGGGCAACCTCATCGTGTACCTGCGCCATTCGCTGCCGAGCGCCGACGATTCGCTCTCGACCGTGGGTGTGGAGCTCGAGCGCTCCCGTGCCTACCTCGAGATCCTGAAGATCCGCATGGGCAACCGCCTCGCGACACAGCTCGAAGTGCCTGCGGCGCTGGAGTCGGTGCCATTGCCGCCGATGATGATGCAGACGCTGGTCGAGAACGCGATCAAGCACGGCCTCGAGCCCCAGGCCGGCGGCGGCAACGTGTGGATCTTCGCGCGGGAAGCGGGCGACAAGGTCTCGGTGATCGTGGCCGACGACGGGCGCGGCTTTTCCGAGGACGGCGGCGGCACGGGCGTCGGGTTGCGCAACGTGCGGGAGCGCTTGCGCCTCATCTACGGCGAGGCCGCGTCGTTCTCGATCGTGGCCAATTTCCCCACAGGCGTCACGGCGACGATCACCGTGCCGCGCGCCGGACCGGCTTCCTCGGGCGCCGCGGCGCAGCCGCAGCCAAATGGTTAAGGCCGTCATCGCCGAAGACGAAGCGCTGCTTCGCGACGATCTCGTCGCCGCGCTCACGCGCGCCTGGCCCGGTCTCGAGATCGTCGCCGCCTGCGAGGATGGCGCGAGCGCGCTCGAGGCGATCGCGGCCCACAAGCCCGACGTGGCGTTCCTCGACATCCGCATGCCGGGTCTCACGGGCCTCGAGGTCGCGGTGGCCGGTGCCGAGGCAAGCCCGGCCACGGCGATCGTGTTCGTCACGGCGTACAACCAGTACGCGATCGACGCCTTCGATCGGGGCGCGGTCGACTACCTGTTGAAGCCGCTCGTTCCCGATCGCCTCGCCGCCACCGTGCAGCGGCTGAAATCGCGCCTCGCCGCGGGCGCCGCGCCGCAGGCGCTGGCCACGATCCTCGACGAGCTGCGCGCGAAGCTTCCGGCGCCTGCGCCCGCGTCGTCGTTCGCGTGGATCACGGCGAACATCGGCAAGGAAACACGCTTGATCCTCGTCGAGGACGTCGCCTACTTCAAGGCCGAGGACAAGTACACGGTGGTCGCCACCGCCGAGGGCGAGGCGCTCATCCGCAAGTCGATCCGCGAGCTCCTGGACGTCCTCGACCCTTCGATCTTCAAGCAGGTCCATCGCTCCACCATCGTGAACCTGCGGGCCATCGCGGGCATCACGCGCGACGAGTCGGGTCGCGGCACGATTCGCCTGAAGAACCGCGCCGACACGCTGCCCGTGAGCCTCACGTTCATGGCGCTTTTCCGGAACATGTGAGGGTCGCGAAGTAACAAATCTTCCGTTGCCGAGGCAGGAGAAGTGCCCGAGAATGTCGCCCTACCCCCGGGCATGCATCCTCATGAAGAAAACCCTCGCCGCACTACCGACCCTGCTCGCCGCAACAATTGGTTACGCCTCTGCCGCGGACGAAGTCCGCCTGCGCGACACCTGGAACCTGGCCGATATGTACGCGACGCAGGCCGCGTGGAACGCCGACGTGGCCCGGATCGAGAAGGACCTCGCGACGTTCGCGAAGTGCAAGGGAAAGCTCGCCACGTCGGCGAAGAAGCTGCGCGAATGCCTGGACCTCGAGTACGACATCCTCGAGCGCTCGTCGAAAGTGAACACCTACGCCTCGGAATCCGAAGCGGGCGACAGCGCCAACTCCACCTTCCAGGGCATGAACCAGAAATCCGGCGTGATCGGGGCGAAGATCTCCGAGGAGACCGCGTTCGTCGCCCCCGAGATCATCGCGATGGGCAAGGCGAAGGTGGACGGATTCTTCAAGCAGGAGCCCAAGCTCGCCGTCTACCGCCACATCGTGGACGACACCCTGCGCTCGGCCGCGCACACGCTCGATGCGAAGGGCGAGAAGATCCTGGGCATCTTCTCGCTTACGCAGGGCGACGCGAGCAACGCCTACCAGATCTTCGTCACCTCCGACATGCCGTGGCCCGCGTTCCAGTCCGGCGGCAAGGAAGAGAAACTGAACCAGCCCGTGTACGAGAAGGAGCGCGAGGCCGCCGACCGCGCGGAGCGCAAGAAGGCCTTCGACACCTTCTTCGGCACGTGGAAGGAATTCGAAAGCACGCTGGGCACGCTGCTCTACTCGAACCTCAAGGAAAACCTCGTCATCGCGAAGGCGCGCAACTACCCGGACTCGATGACGGCCGCGCTGGATGCCAACAACCTGCCGCGCTCGGTGTACGACGCGTTGATCAAGAGCGCCAACGCGAACCTGCCCACGCTGCACCGCTACTTCAGGCTGCGCGGCAAGATGCTGGGGGTCACGGACCTGCGCTACTACGACATCTATCCGCCGCTCGTGAAGTCGGAGAAGAAATTCCCGCTGGACGAGGGCATCGCGATGATGCTGGCCGCGGTGAAGCCGCTGGGGGACGACTACGCGGCGGCGATGAAGAAGGGCGTGGATAGCCGCTGGATGGACGTCTACCCTCGGTCGCACAAACAGTCGGGCGCGCACATGGCGGGCTCGGCCTACGACACGCACCCCTACGTGCTGCAGAACTACATCGGGAACTACGAGTCGGTCTCGGGCATGACGCACGAGTGGGGCCACGCGATGCACTCGTACTACTCGAACAAGACCCAGGCCTTCGCCAACTCGAGCTACGCGACCTTCGTCGCCGAGATCGCCTCGACGATGGACGAGAACCTGCTCCTCGAGTACGCGCTGAAGAACGCGAAGGACGACGACGAGCGGCTGCTCTACCTGGGCTCGGCGCTGGAGAACCTGCGCGGCACCTTCTTCCGCCAGGCGATGTTCGGGGAGTTCGAGCAGAAGATCCACGAGATCGCCGACCGGGGCGACCCGCTCACCGGCGCCGACTTCACCCGGATCTACGGCGAGATCCTGCGCCGCTACCATGGCGAGGCCCAGGGCGTGATGAAGATCGACGACCTGTACTGCGTCGAGTGGGCCTACATCCCGCACTTCTACTACAACTTCTACGTGTTCCAGTACGCGACCTCGATCTCGGCTTCCGCGCTCTTCGCCGACCGGGTCCTGAAGGGGGAACCGGGCGCGCTCGAGAAGTACCGCCGCCTCATCGCGGCCGGGGCCTCGGATTACCCCTACGACCTGGTCAAGGCCGCCGGCATCGACATGGCCACGAGCGCCCCCTACGACGCCGTCGCCGCCCGGATGAACCGGATCATGGACGAGATGGAGGCCATCCTCGCCCGGCGGGCCAAGGGGTAACGCACCAAAATAGGTCGTATTACGATAGAAGGTGCCCTTAGTGGGGTGCAGGGATGTTGCGCTGCGTTGTGTGCTAGCTTCTTCGGCTTGCAGGACACTTACAACATGGAGGAGCGCATGACGAAAGCCAAAGGAATCAGCCGCCGCACGGTTATCAAGGCCGCGGCCGCCGCAGGGGCGCTGCAGCTGACGGGCCCCTTCATCATCTCGGCGCGGGGCGAGGAGCCGGTCAAGATCGGCCTCGACAACCCGCTCACCGGCACCTACGCCGCCGTGGGCGGCAACGAGCTGCACGGCTGCGAGCTCGCGGTGGAGCAGATCAACGCCAAGGGCGGCATCCTGGGACGCCCGGTGCAGCTGCTGGTCGAAGACTCCACGAGCGGCGACGCGGGCACCGCGGTGCAGAAGGCGCGCAAGCTGATCGAGCGCGACAAGGTGAACTTCCTGCTGGGCAACGTGAACTCCGCGCTCGCGCTCGCCATGGCGGACGTGAGCAACGAGAAGGGCGTCCTGCACATCGTTCCCGGTGGGCACACGGACGCCGTCACCGGCAAGACCTGCCACTGGAACGTCTTCCGCGTCTGCAACACGACGCAGATGGAAGCCAACGCCGTGGCGCCCGCGCTGGTCAGGGACGGCGGCAAGAAGTGGTACTACATCACGCCCGACTATGCCTTCGGCCACACGCTGCAGGCTGGCCTCGAGAACGCGGGGGCGAAGCTGGGCGTGACCAAGGTCGGCGCGGACCTCACGCCCCTGGGCACGACGGACTTCTCCTCGTACCTGATCAAGGCGCAGTCGGCCAAGCCCGACGTCATCATCTTCCTTACGCAGGGCAACGACATGATCAACGCGCTCAAGCAGGCCGTGCAGTTCGGCCTCGAGAAGCGCTTCCACCTGGCCGGCGCCCAGCAGGAGCTCGAACCGCTCATCGGCTTGCCGCCGGAAGCGCGCATCGGCACGTGGGTGTTCGAGTGGTACTGGAACCAGCCCGGCGTTCCGCACGTAAAGGAATTCGTGGAAGCGATTCGCAAGAAGACGGGCGGCCACGTTCCCACGGCGCGCACGTGGTTCGGCTTCGCCTCCACGTGGAGCTGCGCGCTCGGCGCCCACGCCGCGAAGTCGCTCGACGCGGTGAAGATCGCCAAGGCGATGCAAGGGATGAAGCTTCCGCCGGAAGTGGGCCTCATGCCCGACCAGCCCTTCTACCGCGCGGGCCAGAACCAGTTGATCCCGAACCTCTTCGTGGGCCATGCGCAGGCCAAAGGCTCCGACCCGGAGGACCTGTTCAAGGTCACGACGGTCGTGAAGGGCACGGACGCGGCCGGAACGCTGGAAGAGACCGGCTGCAAGATGACCTGGCCGGCGTAAGCTAGTCGCCAACCTCTCAGAGAGCGGCCCTTCGGGGCCGCCTTCTTGTAATGACCCAGCTGATCCTGTTCAACCTCTTCAACGGCCTCATCGTGGGCGCGTTCTACGCGCTCATGGCGCTGGGGCTGTCCCTTATCCTCAACCTCTCGGGCGTGATCAACTTCGCGCACGGGGGCTTCCTCGCGTTGGGCGCCTACATCGCCTACACGCTGCTGCCGCACGTAGGCTTCTGGGGCGCGCTGCTGATCGCACCCTTCCTCACGGCCATCATCGGGCTCATCGTCGAGCGCCTCCTCATCCGACCGCTCTACGGGCGCGATCCGCTCTACAGCTTGCTGCTCACATTCGGGCTCGCCTACGTGCTGGAGGACGGCTCGCGCTACATCTGGGGCGCGCAGAGCGTGCCCTTCCAGATCCCCGAGGCACTCACCACGCCGCTGTCCAATGAGTTCTTCTTCCTCACGGGCTACCGGCTCTTCATGGTGGGCCTGGTAGCGGTGGCGGTGGGCGGCCTCTTCTACATCCTCAACCGTACGCGCCTGGGCATGCGTATCCGCGCGGGCACGATGGATCTCGAGACCGTCTCCACGCTGGGGGTGAACGTGCAGATCCTGCGCAACCTCAACTTCGGCCTCGGCATCTACCTCGCCGGGCTCGCCGGCGTGCTCGCCGCAGGAATGCTGGGATTGGAGCCGACCATCGGCACCTCCCTCATCATGCCTTCGTTCGTCGCCATCATCGTGGGTGGCCTGGGGAGCCTTCCGGGCACGCTGCTGGGCGGCCTGCTGATCGGCGTGGCCTCCGGCATCACGACTGTGTTCTTCCCGTCGGCCACCGAGGCCGTGATATACGTGATGATGGGCCTGGTGCTCCTCATCCGCCCGCGCGGCCTGCTGGGCGAGGAAGGGAGGCTGTAATGAACGCCACCCTCAAGGACCAGTCCCAGAACGCCATCGTGTGGGCCCTGCTGCTCACCATGCCCTGGTGGATGAATGCGGTGGGCGGGTACACGGAGCTCGCGAGCCGCGTCGTGATCCTGGGGCTTGCCGCCATGGCGCTTAACTTCCTGCTGGGCTTCACGGGCGTGCTGTCGTTCGGCCACGCGGCCTACTTCGGCCTCGGGGCCTATGGCGCGGGCATGATGATCAAGTACATCCATCCCAGCACGCCGCTCGCGATCCTCCTGGGCGTGGCTGTTGGGGTGATCGCCGCGATGATCGTGGGCGCGCTCATCGTCAAGCGCCGCGGCGTGTACTTCGCGATGGTTACGATCGCTTTCGGCCAGGTGTTCTATTTCATCGCGTTCCGCTGGAACACGGTGACGGGCGGCGACGACGGGCTCACAGGATGGAAGCGCCAGGCGATTGACCTCGGATTCACGAAACTCGAGATCCTCGACAACGACAAGGCCTTCTATTACGTGGCCCTCGTGCTGTTCGCGGTCGCCGCCGGAGTGATGGCCGCGCTCATCAAGTCGCCGTTCGGGCGAACGCTCATCGCGATCCGCGAGAACGAGCGCCGCGCGCGCTTCCTCGGCATCCCCGTGGAACAGCACATCTGGATGTCCTTCGTGATCTCGTGCCTGTTCGCGGCGCTCGCGGGGACGCTCTATGCGCTGCTCCAGAATTTCGTCGATCCGCGCGCGCTTCGCTGGGACCAGTCGGGCAACTTCGTGATCATGGCAGTGCTGGGTGGCATGCGCTCCTTCTGGGGCCCGCTCATCGGCGCTGCGATCTTCGTGGTGCTGCAGGACTACGTCTCGTCCCACACCGAGAACTGGATGTCCGTGATCGGCATGTTCTTCATGTTGATCGTGCTGTTCTTCCCCCGTGGCGTGCTCGGGATCCTCAAGCGAAAGGCCACGACATGAGCGTCCTCGAGATCCGCAACGCCACCAAGCAGTTCGGCAAGCTGGTCGCCGTGGATAACGTCTCGCTCAAGGTCGAACCGGGCGAGCTGCGCGCCATCATCGGCCCCAACGGGGCGGGCAAGACCACGTTCTTCAACCTCATCAGCGGATTCTTCCCGCCGACTTCCGGGACGATCATCTTCGAAGGCAAGGATGTGACCACGATGCCCGAGCACAAGCGCGTGAACCTCGGCATGGCGCGCACGTTCCAGGTGACGGAGATCTTCCCCGAGCTCACGGTGCGCGAGAACCTGCGCGTGCCGGTGGAAGTCGCCGCAGGGCGGCGCCTGTCGCCGTGGATGTCGAAAGCCGACAAGATCGCGACCGCAGCGCGCATCGAGGAGTTGATGGGCCTCGGCGGACTCGACGGCAAGGGCGATCGCCTGGTGGGCGAGCTCTCCCACGGCGACCAGCGCTCCACGGAAATCATGATGTCGATCGCGTTGAAGCCGCGGCTGCTGCTGCTCGACGAGCCGACCGCCGGCATGGGCGACCAGGAAACCTTTCACGTGTGCAAGCTCATCAAGAACCTGCACAAGGCTTCGCACCTCACGATCATGCTGGTCGAGCACGACATGCGCGTGATCTTCCACCTCGCCGATCGCATCATGGTGCTGGGCGAAGGCGCGGTGCTCGCGGAAGGCACCCCCGACGAGATCGCGAAGAACGAGATCGTGCAGGCGGCCTACCTGGGGAAAGCGGCATGAGCAGGAAGATCCTCGAAGTCCACGACCTGCACGCCTTCTACGGCAAGAGCCACATCCTGCACGGCGTCTCGCTCGACGTGAACGAAGGCGAGCTTGTGACGCTCCTCGGCCGCAACGGCGCGGGCAAGAGCACCACGATCCGCTCGCTCATGGGCCTCATGAAGTCCATGAAGGGCAGCGTGAAGATGTTCGGCAACGAGGTCGCCGGCTGGACGCCCTTCCGCATCGCCGCCTCCGGCGTGGGCTACGTCCCCGAGGGCCGGCGCGTGTTCCCGAACCTCACCGTGGACGAGAACCTCAAGGTGCCGATCCAGCGCCCGGGCCCGTGGACACCGCAGAAGGTGTACGAACTCTTCCCGCGGCTGGCCGAGCGCAAGGCCAACAAGGGGCGACAGCTGTCCGGCGGCGAGCAGGAGATGCTCTCCATCGGGCGCGCGCTCGTATTGAATCCGAAGCTGCTTTTCCTCGACGAACCCTCGCAGGGCCTGGCACCCCTCATCGTGCGCGACGTCTTCAACATCGTCGTGAAGATGCGCGACGAAGGCATGTCGGTGCTGCTGGTCGAGCAGAACGTGCGCGGCGCGGTGGAGATCGCCGACCGCGCCTTCGTGCTCGACGACGGACAGGTCGTCTACGAGGGACCCGCGGCGGAGTTCGCCAAGGACGAGGAGCGCGTGCGTGCGCTCGCCGGCGCCAGCGCGGAGAAGTGGGAAGAAGCGGGCTGATTGTCGCGCGAAGGAAAGGCCTCGACGCTTTCAGGACCTTGGACGACGCGAAGCCTATCCGCTGTGACGGGGAAGCCAAAGCAACAAAGCGTGCCAGCCACGCTGTAGACCAATTCCCGAGCGGAACTCTGGCGCGCATTTGTGCCGGCTCCGTCATTGCGGGAATGGCGAGGCACCGCTGCGATCGACGAGCGGCGGCTAGTCCCAGGTCCTGAAAGCGTCGAGGCCTTTTCTCGCGCTGCGCATCTGGCTGGATTCCCGCCTTCGCGGGAATGACCCTTACCGGATCGCCTGCAGCAGCGCCGCGGGATCGTAGGACACGCCGCCCTTCATGACGAGGCTCGCTTTCGCGAGGTTGTGGACGTCCGCGAGCGGATCGGCGTCGAGAATCACGAGGTCGGCGTAGCGACCCTTGTTCAAGGCGCCCACGTCGGCCTCCATGCGCATGGCCATCGCGCCGTGGTACGTCGCCGAGCGCAGGACCTGGTACGGCGTGAGTCCCGCGCGCGTCATGTAATCCATCTCCCGGAAGATCGACGGGCCGTGAAGCGTGCCGATGTTGCCCGCGTCGGTGCCCATGGCGACGGGGATGCCCGCGTCCCACACCTTGCGCAGGTTGGCGAGCTCGATGGGATTGGGCTCGAGCTTCGGCGGATTGGCCATGAGGTCGGCCATGCGCTTCGGGATCTTGTCCCTGGGGATCTTGTGCATGTCGTCCATCATCGCGAGGATCTGCGGATCGGCGAGGCGCGCTTCCTCCTCGGTCGCCTTCCAGGTGCCCGAGAACACGTAGCGGTAGCCGTTGGTCACGAAAAGCGTCGGGCAGTAGATCGCGTGGTTCCTCTTCGCGAGCGAGATGAATTCGTCGTCGACCGGCGCATCGCCCACGGAGTGCACGAGGTAGTCGGCGCCGGCCCGTAGCGCGGCCTTCGCGGTGACGAGCTCGGTCGCGTGCACGGCGAGCGGAACGCGCGCGGCATGGGCGGCGTCGCCCGCCGCTTTCACGATCGCCTCCTGTGCCGCGATGTCGTCGCCCGGGCGATAGATGAACCACACCTTGATGTAGTCGGGCTTGCGCGCGAGCTCGCGGGCCACGAGGGCACGGGCTTCATCGGCCGAGGTGATCTTGATGATGGGCGGATCGCCGAGGTCGAGCTTCGGATCGTCGACCATCGAGATGAGCGGCCCGGCCACGGCGACACGCGGCGCAGCGGCGGTGGCACGCGCGGCATCGCGCATATCGAAATTCCAGAAGGGGCCGCCGATGTCCACCACGCCCGTCACGCCGCTCGCGAGCCACACCTTGAAGGTCACCGGGAGCCTCGCCTTGTTGCGCTCCACTTCCTTCGCGTAAGGCACGACCGCGTTGAGGTCCAGGGCGTCGGGACGCGTGTACATGTCGCCCGATTGGAAGAAGTGGACGTGAGCGTCGATGAGGCCGGGGATCACCCACTTGCCCTTCGCATCGATGATCTTCGCGCCATCCGGAATGCGCGTGAGGCTCGCAAGGCCGATGTCCCAGATCCGGTCGCCTGCGATGACGATGGTCTCGTTCTTCGAGACGGCCGTGCCGGCGTCGCGATCGGGATGGATCACGGTGGCGCCGACGATGGCGGTGACGGGAAGGTTGGCGGGGGGCGTGCTGGCGCACGCGGCGAGAAGCAGTGCGGCAAGCCCGCACGTGGCGCGAAGGATGGCGTTCATGCCGGCGATTCTAATCCCCTTGGCACCGCCCGCCTGCGCTTCGGGGACAGACCCCTAGCGTCTCAGGCGCTAGGGGTCTGTCCCCGAAGCAATACTTTCATCGGCATCCCGCCCTTCGGGATGAGCGTCACGCGCGCGACGGGCACGGGCTCCTCGGTGCCGGACCACTCGAAGCCCGCGTGCTGCAGGAACGTCGCCAGGATCGCGGTGGCCTCGATCATCGCGAAGGGCATGCCGATGCAGATGCGCGGGCCGGCGCCGAAGGGCATGTACTGGTAGCGCGGGATCGACGCCTCGCGCGAAGGCGCGAAGCGCGTGGGATCGAACTCGTGCGGACGCTCCCAGCGCTTCGAATGCCGGTGGATCGCGTAGATCGACATCAGCACCGACGTGCCCTTGGCGATGGCGCGATCGCCGATGCGCGCGTCGGCGACCGCTTGGCGCGTCATCATCGGCACCGGTGGATACAGGCGCATCGATTCCTTGATCACCTGCTGCGTGAGGACGAGTTTATCGATGTGGTCGCCGCGCACGGGTGCGCCACCCGTCACGCGGGCGATCTCGTCCACGAGCAGGTCCGTCCATTGCGGCGAGCGCGACAGCAGGTAGAGCGTCCACGTGAGCGCCTTCGCGGTCGTCTCGTGCCCCGCGAGATAGAACGTGAGCAGGTTGTCGACCAGCTGCTCGTCGTCCATGGCGCGGCCGCTTTCCGGATCGCGCGCCGCAATGAGGCGGCGCATGAGGTCGTCAGGTTCGCCGTCGACCTTGCGCTTGTCGCGAAGCTCGCGCATCAGTTTCATCACGGCGCCACGCAACCGCAACACCGCGCGCGGCTCTTCGAACATCCCGGGCTTGGGCACCCAGCGCGGGACGTTGAGCGAGGCGAACATGATGTCCCACCCGCCATAGCGCTGGAGCGTGAGGATCGATTCCTGCACGGTGCGCGCGAAGCTCTCGTCGGAAGACGGCAGGAGTGTCGTCGTGATCACGTCGAACGTGGCGCGCGTCATGTCCTCGTCGATGTTGTGCACCGTCCCCGCGGGACTCACGCGCCATCTCTCAACCGTCGCTTCGGCGGCGCGCACGAATGCCGGCACGAAGCCGAGGAGGTCCTGCGGCTTGAACATCGGCGCCGACGCCTGGCGCTGCCACTTCCAGTCGGCGCCCTCGCTCGTGAGGACCCCCTTGCCCAGCAGCGGCGAGAGCAGCTTGATCTGCTGGAGCTTGCGGAACTTGTCGCGCTCGTCGAGGAGCACCGCCTTGATGAGGGACGGCGCGCTCACCCAGATGCGCGGCGCCCGGGGCGTTCCACTCTCGAAGATATCGCCCTCGTAGATCGCCCCGGGAACGATCTCGAGCGGATTGCGCACGAAGCTCGCGATGAATCCGATCCGTCCCGGCCGCCGCGCAAGCGGCAGGACGCGCGGTGGCGTGAACGGCGGACCGGAGAGTTCCACTAGCGGGCGTAGCCCGGATTCTCCCGGTCGAGCACGCGCATCATCGCCTCGAAGTAGAGGCGGTCGCGCTCGGCAACGGAGTGCGTCTCCAGCTCTGCCGGCGCCCTCACTGCAGCGATCACTTCATCGGGCAGGATGTTGATCGCCTTTCCGGTGGCGAGCGCCAGCATCTGCATGCGGGCGCAACGCTCGATCTTGTAGAGGCGCCTGTAGGCCTGCGCGATCGTCTCGCCGGTGACGAGGATGCCGTGGTTCTTCATGAAGACGATGGGCTTGTCGCCCATCAGCGCGGCGAGGCGCTCGCCTTCCGAGGGATAGTCCGCAGTCCCCTGGTACGTGTCGTCGTAAGCGATGAGGTCGTAGTAGAACGACGCCGTCTGCGTCGCGGGCAGGAGGCGGTTCTCCTTCAGCATGCACAGCGCCGTGGCCCACGTCTGGTGCGTGTGCAGCACGACGTTGGCGCCGTTGATGCGATGGATCGGCGCGTGGATGCACCATGCCGAGAGCTCGCATCGAGCATTGCCCTCGACGGTCTTGCCCTCGTCGTCGAAGATGATCATGTCGCTCGCCCGCGCTTCCGACCAGTGCAGGCCAAAGGGCAGGATCATGTACTGGCCCTTGCGCCCCGGCACCGAGACCGTGAAGTGGTTGTCGATGCCTTCCTCGAGCTCGTGGAAAACGGCAAGCCTGAGCGCCGCCGCCAGCTGCACTTTCGTGCGCTGGATTTCGTCGACGGCGGCAATGGCAGGTAGCGAGCGGACGAACATGGGCGTGATGATACTCCCGTGTGCTAGATTCACGCGGACCCCGACCCATTCGATATGAGCGACCATTCCTACTTCGAGTTCGGCCCCTTCCGCTATGACGTGGAGGGGCGCGCGCTCTACCGGGGCGACTCATTCGTGGCACTCACGCCGAAGGCCTCCGAGCTCCTGCTCGTCCTCCTCGAGGAAGCCGGCCGCGTAGTCACCAAGGAACAATTGTTGGCGCGCGTCTGGCCCGACGTGGTCGTCGAGGAAGGCGGCATCGCCAACAACATCTCGGCGCTTCGCAAGATCCTCGACCAGGGCGGATGGAGCGACGAGCCCATCGCCACGGTATCGCGCCGCGGCTATCGCTTCACGGTACCGGTGAATACCCGGCCGCGAGGCGGCGACGCGCCGAAGCCCGCGAAAGCGCGATCGGCCCCGAAGATCACCGAGAAGGACACGATCCTCATCGCCGACATCGACAACCAGACGGGCGACGCGTCGTTCGACGGATCGCTCAAGCAGGCGCTGGCCCTGCACCTCGCGCAATCGCCCTATGTCGACGTGCTGCCCGACCGCCGCGTGCATGCCACGCTCCGCCTCATGGGCCGGCCCACGGACCTTCCCGTGAACGGCGACACCGCCTTCGAGCTTTGCCGCCGCGCCGGCGCCAAGGCGATGGTGACCGGCTCCATCTTCGCCGTGGGCGACGACTACGTGATCGGGCTGCAGGCGGTCGATACCGAGGGCGACATCCTCGCATCCGAGCAGGCGCGCGCCCATGGCAAGGGCGAGGTCATCAAGGCCCTCGACACGGCCGCTTCGTCGCTGCGCGCGACGCTCGGCGAATCGATGGCCTCCGTGCAGCGCTACTCGATCCCGCTCGCGGAAGTCGCCACGCCGTCGTTCGAAGCGCTGAAGGCCTATGCGTTGGGCCGGGCGCTCTGGTGGGAGAAAGGCGAGGCGGTCGCCATTCCGGAGATGCTGCGCGCGGTGGAACTCGATCCCGAGTTCTCGGCGGCGTACAGCGCGCTCGCCTCCATGTGCGCCAACATGGGGCAGGCCACGCGCGCCGCGGAGTTCATGAAGAAAAGCTACAGCCTTCGCGAGAAAAGCGGCGAGCGCGAGCGTTTTCGCATCGAGGCCTTCTATCACGACTACGTCGAGGGTGACGTCTACCGGAGCGTGCATTCGCTGGAACTCTGGCAGCGCAGCTACCCGCGCGATCGCATGAGCTCGCTCAACAACGGTTTCCAGCACATGAAGATTGGCCGATGGGATCGCGCCCTCGCCCATTCCGAGCACGCCGCCGAGACCGAAGACAGCGTCATCATCTACTCGAACCTCGCGATCATCCTGCTCGCCCTCGAGCGCCACGCCGACGCGCGGGCGCTGATCGATCGAACACTCGCCACGGGCTTCGACGCGTTCTTCATGCACCAGATCGCCTACCACGAGGCGTTCCTGCGCCAGGATGCGATCGCGATGCGCCGCCATGCGATCGCGGTAGCGGGACGCCCGGGGGAGGAGGACCTGCTCCTCATGACCGAGGCGAATACCGAGGCCTTCCATGGCCGGCTGAAAGCTTCGCGCGAGCTATCCCGGCGCGCCGTGGAGTCGGCCAAGCGCGCCGATGCACCCGACACCGCGGCCATCTGGCAGGTGCTCGCGGCGCTGCGCGAAGCCGAGTTGGGCAATGTCACCGCCGCGCGAGAGGCGGCTGAAGCGACGCTCGCACTTTCCAACGGCCGCGATGTGCTCCTCTACGCCGCCCTCGCCCTGGCGCGAAGCGGCGACGGCGAGCGCGCGATGCGGATGGCCGCCTCGATCGAGAAGGATCACCCGAAGGCCACGCTCGCGCAGCAGTACTGGCTGCCCTCGATCCGCGCCGCGAAGGCGCTGCACGACAAGGACTGGGACGCGGCGATCCGGATACTCGAACCCACGGCCGCGGTGGAGCTGGGACTGGCCGAGGTGATCTGCATAGGCCTCATGTATCCGCCCTTCCTTCGCGGTGAGGCTTTCTTCGGCGCCGGACGGTACGTCGAGGCGCAGGCCGAATTCCAGAAGCTCGTGGACCATCCGGGCCTCGTGCTCAATTTCATCCTGGCGCCCCTCGCGCGCCTGGGAATCGCCCGCTCATTGGCCAGGCAGGGCAAGAAGGGCGAGGCGCGCCTGTCCTACGATGCCCTCCTCACGCTCTGGAAGACCGCGGATCCCGACCTGGCGATGCTGGGCGCCGCCAAGGCCGGCTCCTAGCGCTCCTGTTGCGGGCGGGAGCGGCGAGGAACAGAATCTCCGGTTCCACTTTCGCCAAACGGGAGGAACACAACATGCGAAACCGAATGATTGTCCTGGCGGCCGCGCTCGTCGCGTCCCCACTCGCCTGGTCGGCCGATGCGCCGGGCGCCGTGTACATGAACGCGAGCGACATCAAGTGGGCCGATGCTCCGCCGACGCTGCCCAAGGGCGCCAAGATCGCCGTGCTCTCCGGCGATCCCGGCAAGCCCGGAATCTGGACCGGCCGCCTCAAGATGCCCGCGGGCTACAAGATCGCGCCCCACTATCACTCGACCGACGAAGACCTCACGGTGATCTCGGGCACGTTCCACCTGGCCGAGGGCGACAAGCTCGATACCAAGCACGCGCACGCGATCAAGGCCGGCGGCTTCCACCACCTGCCGGCGAAGGCGCACCACTACGCGTATGCAAAGGAAGCCACCGTCGTGCAGATCACGGCGATGGGGCCCTTCGACATCGTGTACCTGGATCCGAAGGATGATCCTTCGAAGGCCGCGGACGCCCCCAAGAAGTAGTCAGGGCTTGCCGAGGAAGTCCATCTTCCCGAGCTCCACGCCGTTGTGGCGCAGGATGTCGTAGGCGGTGGTGCAGTGGAAGAAGACGTTGGGCAGCACGTGGTTCAGTAGATATTGCTGCCCGATCATCGAGCGCTCGTTGCCGCGCACCGTCCACGTGATGGTGCGCGACTCGGCGCCTTCCATCTGCTCGGGTTTGAGCGTGTCGAGGAAGGCGACAGTCTTGCGCAGCCGCTCGATCAATTCCGCAAACGAAGCCTCGTTGTCCTCGAAGGCCGGCGGGTCCACGCCCGCCAGGCGCGAGCATCCGCCCTTGGAGATATCGCTCGCGATCTGGATCTGCTTCACGAAGGGCAGCATGTCGGGATATAGGCGGAAGTTGATGAGCGCCTCGGGCGGAATCTTCTTCGCCTCGGCGTGCTGCTGGCCCTTGGCCGTGATGTCGGCGAGGTTCTTCAGCGCGCGGGTAATCGTGGGGACGGCGGCTTGATACATCGGGATAGGCATGTCTTCTCCAGTCAGGTCCCGGGCACGAAGGCGAGCGCGGGGTGAGTCACGAAATGATAAAGGTTTGCCGGCGCCGTGGGTCCGATGCCGGCGTCGCGAACGGGAAGCTCGGGCGTATCGACACTCACGCCTAGCGCTATCGGTAACGTGCGCGGCGCGGGAAGCCCAAGCGCCTTCGCGGTTTCACCGACGAGCAACGTGCCGAGCGTCACGGAGAACCGCCCGCACCACGTGCGGCGATACTGGTCTGGATTGGCGGGATCGACGACGGTTGCGTAGAAAGCGAGCGCCTTCTCGGCGCTCACCATTCCGCCGAGTGTCTCACGCATGAGCTTGCGATCGTCCTCGACGGCCCGGTCGAGCACCTTCACGCCGCCATCGCCGTAAGGCGTGAACTTGAAATCCTCGCCGTAGTGCGTGCCGTCGGCGGAAATGACGATCGCGACGTCGCGGCCCAGTTGCCAGCCGCGCTTCTTCATCGATGCGGCGAGCGCCGAACCCAGCGAGGTCGCTTCCTCCGACAATCGCTCGAAGGACGCCGCCGGAATGATCACTGGTACGATTTCCACGTCCGGCCGCGCGTGCTTCAGGAAATATGCGATGCCTTCGATGCTGTGTTCGTCGTCGTGCGCCGCGTTGTCCTGCACCGCCATGCCGCTGGGCAACGCCGCCAGCAACTCCTCGCGCAAGGCCGATTCCCGGATCTCGCCGTCGGGCGAACTCCACGCACGATAGGAATCGAACACGAGCTGGTCGCGCGCCTCGAATTTCCGGTAACGATGGAAGACACCGACGATGACGATCGTCTTCGCCGTGACGAGCGGGAAGATCTCGCGATAGACGCGCGCCGTGTAGATGTAGTCGTCATGGGGCCCGATGACGCCCAGTACACCGGGCGCGGCCTTGTTACCGAACGATGGCGGTGCGGGTCCTTTCGATGAAAGATCCCACACCTTCGCCATCGCCTCTCGCGTCGTGGCGTAACCCACGGTGTCGCGTTGGCCGCGGATTTCGCTCGTGGACGGAATCGAAGGGCGAATCATGTCGCCCCAAGAATACCAGCGCTAAAAAGGGGGAGCCGGCCGCAGCCACGGCCGACTCCCACCCAACAGCATCAATTCTCGTCGTCGCTGTCGTCGTCCGCGGGCGTGACTCCCGTGACCACCGGGATATCGCCGATCGTGATCGTGTACACCGGCGTGGTCGGATCGAAATCGAGGACGACCCTGCGGTCCTTCACCACTTGCCCCACGACGGGCGCCGGCTCTCCGTCGAGCGCGTAGGTGAAGCGCACCTTCGGGTGCTTGCACTTCGCATTGAGCAGGCCCTCGAACGCGGGCCAGGTGAACTGGCCGTGGGCGTTGATCCCGCCGAAGAAGACCCACGTCTTCGCATCCGCGGCGATCTGCGCCTGATCCCAGCAGTTGCTCCGGAAGTACGGGTGGATCAGGGAGGACGAGGTATCGATCACGGTGATGTCCGCGGCCTGGGCCTCGAGACCGGCCTCGGCGAGAGCGATTCCCGCGACTGCCAGCATCGCGGCCTTCATCTGGTTGCGTTTCATGGCCTGTTCCTTGTCGGGTTGGGGTGGACTGCAAGGCCATTTTTGCCCCGGGGCCACCCCCCGTCCTGCGAAAGTTCTGATATTTCGCGGCCGAGGGCCAACAGAACTTCATCAGGATTTCGTGAGAGCGAGAGGGACGAAGCTCGCGCAGCCTCGCGCGTCTCCATTCGGCGACACGTTGACGACTGGGGTGAACTTAGGAAAATGAACGCGTGTCACACAACTGCATGACGTTCTTTTCCATTGCCCGAGGAGAGCAACCATGGCCGTACGACCTATCTATGCAGCATCGTTCTTGATCGCGTCTCTCGGCGCGCTTACTGTGTCCGCACAGAACGCGAATCTCACTCCCCTGCTCGCGGACTATCTCCTGCTACCGACCGACGCGTATTACGAAGGTCCGGTAACGCTGGCCCAAAATGACGATACGGTCCCCATGACGGTCCAACCCGAGGACACCGCGCCGCCGTCCATGTTGCCGTCGGACACCGCGCCGGCACCGGTCTCCGACGATTCGACGAAGCCGCCTTACGCCGAACCGCCGATCAACGTGACGATCACACCGCAGGACCGTGACACGCTGATCAACAACGACGTGGTGAACGCGCTGTCGACCGATTCGCGCCTGTCCGGCAAGATCGGCGTCGAGACCTATCGCCAGGTCGTGACGCTCACCGGCCGCGTGACCGACCCGTTGCAGGCCGAACACGCGGGGCAAATCGCGCGTGGCGTGACCGACGTGAACGAGGTGCAGAACCTGATACGCGCCCGTGTCGGAGGGTGATGCGTATCAGCCGTAGTTGAAACGTAGTTGAACAAGGGCGGGGCTTTGTCTAATCTTGGGCAAATGTCCCCGCCCGACAAGAAGAAGCCCCGGAAGCCGGCCCCGAAAATCGGGGACACGCGCGTGCCGCCCCATCCCAGTCCCGCCGATCCGCAGCACGAGGATTGGCTCGTGGACGAAGCGGATGATGAAAGCTTCCCCGCGAGCGACCCCTCGAGCCCGACGCAGCCAAAACCGAAGAAGTAGAATTGGGCCCCGGCCTTCGCCGGGGTGACAAGGAGGCGAGAATGCGCTCGACGAACGTACTGCTGGCGTGCCTTTCGATGATCGTGGTGGCGTGCGCAACGACGCCCGACGTTGGCGAGCCGATCAAGGTGTTGTCCGACACGACGGCGGCGGGATTCGGCTGGCCCGAGTCGGTTGGATGCGATGTCCAGCACCAGATGCTCTTCGTGAGCCAGTTCGGCGGCGAGAAGCCCAATCCCGCCGCGAAGGACGGGCTCGGGTACATCAGCTCGGTCGCCCTCGACGGCAAGGTCCTCGAGAAGCGCTACTTCGACGTGACGATGAACAAGCCCAAGGGCATCTGGATCGTGGGCTCGCGCCTCTGGGTGACCGACATCGATTCGCTCTGGATCTTCGATACCGCGACGCGCAAGGGCCGCCGCGTGGAAATCCCCGGCATCCAGTTCGCGAATGACGTGGTCGTGAAGGACGGTGCGGCCTACGTAAGCGACAATCGCATCGACCGCCTCTATCGCATCGGGCCCGCCGATTATCTCGACACGTCGGTCACGCCAAAGATCGAGCTCGTATGGGAGAAGAAGGGCGTGTTCCCCAACGGACTCTGGGCCGCGAAAGATGGACGCCTGCTCATGGCGGGATTCGAATCGGCCGACAAGCCCAAGGCCCTCTTCGCGATGAGGAGCGACGGATCGGTCGAGGCCATCTCGAAACCCATCGGCCGGCTCGACGGACTCGCGGAGCGCGCAGACGGAACGATCCTCGCGACCGACTGGGATAGCGGCTCGGTATTCCGCTACGGACCGAAGGGCGAAGTGCAGGAGCTCGCCAAGGGCTTCAAGGGGCCGGCGGATCTCTGCGCGATGGGCGACATGGTGTACGTGCCGGACCTGGTGAAGGGCGAGATCCGGATGCTAAGGCTGGATCGTTAGATCGCGGTGTCGAAATAGCGGTCTCCCATTCGACTACCTGGTAGCCGACCCGGCTTTTCCACCCTATTCAAGGAGCTCGCCCATGAAATTCCTTTCGATGGTTCGCATCAACGAGAACAGCGGCGCCGTGATCACCGACAAGCTCATGAACGACATGGGCAAGCTCATGGAGGAGCTCACCCGCGAGGGCAAGCTCCTGAACACAGCGGGCCTGCGGCCCACGTCCGAAGGCGTGCGCCTGCGCCTGCGCGGCGGCAAGGTCTCGGCCATGGACGGACCTTTCACGGAGACGAAGGAAGTGATCGGCGGCTACGCGATGCTTGAAGTCGGCTCGAAAGCCGAAGCGATCGAGATCGCCGAGCGCTTCCTCCTGGTGCACGGCAGCGAATGGAACATCGAGTGCGAGGTGCGGCAGCTCGACGGCCCCGAATTCGCCTGCAAGAACTAGAGCTTGCCCTTGCCTTTCCTCGCCCGCTTCACGAACACGTGGTATGCGATCGAGTCCCACGCGTTGTGAATGCCGGTGAAGAGCAGGAGCAGCACCGCCGCGCCGACCGCGAAGAGCGCATCGTCCTCGTAGGTCGTGGCCAGGAAGGCTGAGACCGCCAGCGCGCCATAGCCCGTGATCGGCATCACCGCGTGGCTCACCCAGTCCTCGAGGTCCGGTTTGTAGCCGACCTGGTTGCGCAGGCGGCTCGCCGTGATCGCGCTGTAGGCGGTTCCGAGGAAGCCCACGACGCCCCACGTCACGGCGAGTGCATGGATCGTGTGCCACGGCATGCGGATGACGGCCGAAATGAGCAAGACCGCGCAGAAATGCACGATCGTGGGAGACGCGAACGCCGCGCCGGCGAGCTCCGCATTGCCCTCCGGCGGGCGCTCCGCGACGAGCGTGAGGACCACGAACTGCAATCCGATCAGCGCGCCGGCCGCGGAGCCGACGATCACATAGAAGCTATCCCAGTGCGCGAGCTCGGCCATCGCTCCTCCCGTATCGCTGGATACGATACGCGAGTTGCGGGCCGAGTTCCCCTACGCTGAAGGACTACCTGCAGATCGCCTTGCCTGCGTTAGCCCCAGTCCCGCACTCGCAATCCTGGCGGAAGCTGCAGCACTTCTCTTCCTTGTCGCAGACGCACGCGTGCCAGCCGCCGGTGCAGGCGAGCGGCTCGCCCTTCGCGGCCGCAAGCACGCTGGGCTTCGTCACGGCGGCGCTCGCGCCGTCCGTGCCGGCGGTGGTTGCGCAACCGGCCATCAACGAGATCATGACAACTGCGAGAACACCAAGAGCCTGTTTCATCGTCTTCGCCCTCCCTGCGGGGTTAATGAGCGGTAGGACGAATTTAGATTCGAGGACGGATTCGGTGGTTCTCGGGAATTTTGTTACGTTGCCTTGCCGGGTCAGCGCCACAGCAAGAGACGGTAATAACCCTTGTAGCAACTGGTGGGTCCGCAAGTCCAGCTTTGCGCCGCGGCGTCCCAGTAGGCGAAGACCCACCATCGCTGCGTCAGGCCGACGTAGGCCGTATTGCCGTCACCGCTGAAGTTCGTCTCGACGGGATTGATGTCGGAGCCGCTGTCCTGGTGCCCCGATCCGCCGGTCACGACCACGCGCGTCTGGCATGTATTGCCCGAGAGCGTCCCGCACTGCTGAAGCTGCACCCGCGAAGGAATGAATCCCCCGTTGTAGGCAAGCGCCAGTTGCGTCGTCGACGGGTTGGCGAGCAGATCCACGAGGAACCAACCGGAATCGTAGTCGGGCGCTCCGCCGCCTGACGGTCCTTGTGGTCCTTGCACGCCTTGCGGTCCTTGCAGGCCTTGCATTCCTTGCGCGCCAGGGGCTCCGGGCGCGCCCGCATCGCCTTTCACACCCTGTGGCCCCGCTGGACCGGCAAGCCCCTGGGGACCCGCAGGACCTTGCGGCCCCAAAGCCCCTGAAGCACCCGCAGGTCCTTGCGGGCCTGCCGGTCCTTGGGGACCCTGCGGACCTTGCGCACCCTGGGGACCTTGTGGACCTTGCCCACCTTGCGCACCCAAGGTCACGTAGAAATCGTCGCCGTCGCTCGTATCGTCGCCGCCGTTGCTCTTCGCGTTCACAAGCGACACACCGTAAGTACCGGCGGCCGCGTTCGGCGGGAGGAAGGCGACGATCGAGGTATCGCCGTAGCTGGAAACCATGAGCGGCGAAGTAAAGCCGCTGAGATAGACCTGAAGCTGCCCTTTCTTGCGGATGAAGTTGGCGCCCTGGATCGTGATGGCGCCGGAGCCTTCGGCCACGGTGTTGATGTAGGGCGCGCTGTCGCCGGCCAGCGCCGGAAAAGCCGCCGTCAGCGCGACGGCCAATACGATCTTCGTTTTCACTCCGGGACTCCCTGGGTTGTTGGGGTGAGGACATCATCACCCGCCTCACGAAATCTTGGGAGGGCGCGCCGGATAGGCGCGCCCCGAAGCCGCATCAGTTAGAGCAACCCACCTTCACCTTGATCTCGCCGATCGTCTCGACGATGGCGGCCGCCTTGTCGGCCGTGATCTTGTGGCGCGTGGCCAGCCCGTTCACGTCCGCTAGCAGCAAGTTGAGCGCGAGGCAGGCAAGTTGCGGATGGCGGTTCGCCATCGCCTCCAGGAGCTGCGACACGTGCGCGTTTCCGGGATTGACCCCGACGAGCTCCGAGAGGAGCAACATCACGAGGTCGTTCTCGCTGAACACGTGCTCGTAGGCGCCAGCGTCGCATCCGAGGTGCTGGGGACGTGAAGTACCGCGCTGGTCGGAGAACACGGTGCAATCGACCGTGGGCACGATATCCACCGCCGGGCTTACCGCCGAGATCGCCTGCGTCGGCGTGGCGCCACCGTTGTTCGCAAGGACCTGCAGCATCGCGTCGGTGGAGGCCAGGTCGCCGGCCTGCGAGAATCCGCAGCTCGAGTCACTCACGACGTTGTAGCCGAGGCTCGTGAGCGTCCCCGCGCACGCGACACCTGCGTTGCCCTGGAGGAGCGTCGCGTAGAGCTTCAGCTGCGGTCCCGCCTGGATGCCACCGACTCCCACGGCATTGTTATTCGAGATCGTGGTGAAGCGCACGAGAATGTCCGGGAAGGCACCGCCCATGAAGATCGCGCCACCGGCGAGCGTCGGATCCGGGAAGTTCGCGCTGTTTCCGGTGATCGTCGAGTTCTCGATCAGGCTCGTGCCGTCGTTGATGATGAGGCCGCCACCCCAGCGCGACGCGACGTTGCCACTGATGGTGCTGTCGACGATGTGATTGCTTCCGCCGCCGCACAGCGAGGCGATGCCGCCGCCCGAGCCGCCGCCCCAGTCGCATCCGGCGATCGACGTCACGTCGGTCGCGCTGTTGCCGTCGATGAGGCTATCGCTGACGGTGAGCTGCGACGAGCCGTTGAAGATGCCCGCGCCCGTGGCGGGACCGTTGGCGGTGACGCGTGCATGATCGATGGTGACGATGTTGGTCCCGCTCAAATCGACGCCACGCGCGCCTCCACGGATCGTCATCTGCGAGATCGTGGAGGTTGCGAACGTATTGGGCTGGAACTGGAAGATCGTGGAAGAGCTGTTCACGCCGCCGGTGGAACCATCGACGACGGTGACGTCCACGCCAGCGCCAGTGACGTTCACGGACTTGTTCATCACGATGCCGCTTTCGTTATAGGTGCCTGCGGCGACACTCACGGTATCTCCGGGAGCGGCCGCAGCGACGCCAGCGGCGATCGAGGCAAGGCATCCGGCAGTGCCGCCCGGATTCACGCAAATCGTGGCTGCCGGTACGGCCATGGGAAACAACGCGGCGATTAGCGAGGGAAGGATTCGGTTGCTGGGTGTCATTTGGGGCCTCCGTTGGGGGTCGAGTCCTCACGGTGCTCGCGTGCTCCACCCCACGTCCTCACGAAAGGCATCGAAATTCCTCACGGAGCCCAAGGTGATAACCTCGCGGCATGCCCCTCCCAGAGTACGAATTCGGCCCATTCCGGCTTGACGCGGCAAGGCGCGCCCTATATCGGGGCAACGAGTTCATCGCTCTTACCCCCAAGGCCGCCGAAATCCTGGTGATGCTGGTCCAGGAAGCCGGGCGCATCGTCACGAAGGAGTTGCTCCTCGATCGCGTGTGGTCCGGTGTCGTGGTCGAGGAAGGGGCCCTCACCAACAATATTTCAGCCCTGCGAAAGGTCCTGGATCCCGCGTTCGAGGGCGAAGGACCCATCGCCACGGTGGCGCGCCGTGGATATCGCTTCTCGGCTCCCGTGCGCGTCCGAGGTGAGACGCCTCCGGCGCAAGCCGCGCCGGCCCAGGAGACTCCAACTGCGTCTGCGGCGCGCATCACCGACCGCGACGTGATCCTCCTGGGCGACATCGAGAACAAGACGGGCGATGCGGTCTTCGACGGAACCCTCAGGCAGGCATTGCTGCTGCACCTCGGGCAGTCTCCGTTCGTGCAGATCCTGTCAGACCGCAAAGTGCACACGGCGCTGCAGATCATGCAGCGCCCGAAGGACACGCCCGTCGTCGGTGAGGTGGCCTTGGAGATCTGCCAACGCACCGGCGCGCGCGCCGCGATCACCGGGTCGATCTTCGCGATCGGGGACGACTACGTGATCGGGATCGCGGCGCTCGACGGCGAATCCGCCGACACACTTGTTTCCGAGCAGGCCCGGGCGCACGGCAAGGGCGAGGTGTTGAAGGCACTCGACGCCGCCGCATTGAGCCTGCGCGCGAAGCTGGGCGAATCGCTCGCCTCCCTCAACCGCTTCTCGGCCGGCTTCGATGATGTGGCGACGGTGTCCCTCGACGCGTTGAAGGCATACACGGTCGGGCGCCGCGAGTGGTTCGATCGGGGCGATGCAGCGGCGATCCCGCACCAGATGCGCGCGATCGAGCTCGATCCGAACTTCGCCTCGGCCTATTCTGCGCTCGCCATCGCATGCATGAACATGGGCCAGACCCTGCGCGCCAACGAATACGTGACGAAGTCCTACGAGCTGCGCGACCGGGTGGGCGAGCGCGAAAGGGGCCGCATCATCGCGACCTACCACAGCATCGTGACGGGCGACCTGCACCGCGCGATGGACGCGCTCGGCACCTGGGCGAAGAACTACCCGCGCGACGGGAGCGCGAAGGGCAACGCGGGAAGCTACTACATGACGCTCGGCCAATGGGAGAAGGCCCTCGAGCTCACCGAGGCGAGCCGCCAGTCCGAGCCCACCAACATCGCGCACAGCAACCTCGCGATCATCTTCATGGCCCTCGGCCGCCACCAGGAGGCCCGCAAGATCATCGAAACGGCCTTTGCGCGCGGAATCGATGCCTACTACCTGAGGCTCGATGCGTATCAAGAGGCATTCCTGCGCGGCGACGACGAGGGGATGCGCCGCCACTTCGACGCGGTGGCGGGGCGCCAGGGCGAGGAGGATTTCCTGATCGCCGCACAGGCCGATACCGAGGCGTACTTCGGCCGGGTGGAGCGGTCGCGCGAGCTTTCCGCGCGCGCCGCGGAATCGGCGATGAGGGCGGGTGTCCCGGAAACGAGCGCCACGTGGCTCGCCCAGGCGGCGCTGCGCGAGGCCGAGATGGGATTCAGCGAGCGCGCGATCGACGGCGCCGATGCCGCGCTCGAACGTTCCCAGGGGCGGCTCGTGCGCTGCATCTCGGCTTACGCGCTCGCGCGGGGCGGCGATGTCACCGTGGTGGCCAAGCTCACGGGGGAGCTCGATCGTGAATGCCCCGAAGACACCGTCGTGCAACGCTACTGGCTACCCAGCATTCGCGGCGCCACGGCGCTCGGCGCCGGCGATTGGCAATCCGCGGTCCGCGCCCTCGAACCCGCCCAGTCGATGGAGCTGGGACTCACGATGCCTTTCGAATGCGCCTTCGCGATTCCGCCTTACCTGCGCGGGTTGGCTTTCGTCGCGGGGAAGAAGAACGAAGAGGCCATGCGCGAGTTCGCGAAGATCGAATCGCGACCGGGACTGCTGAAAAATTTCGTGATCTATCCCCTGGCCGTGAAGGCTCGCGCGCTCTGTCATTCCCGCGGAGGCGGGAATCCGGCCTGAACCGCGTGAGCGCTTTGGCTGGGCCCCCGCCTTGGCGGGGGTGACAGACATCTAAAGAACCAACGGCAAATCCCGAAGACGCCGCCCGGTCGCGTTCGCCACGGCGTTTCCGATTGCGCCGGCCGTCGGTCCTGCTGCGGCCTCGCCGCTTCCGAGCCAGGGCAAGCCGGGCCGGTCGATGACGTGGACCTCGAGGGATTCGGGCACTCCGTCGAAGCGAAGGATCGGATAGGTGGACCAGTCGAAGGAGCGGATCCGCGTGCGATCGAAGGCGACCTTCTCGTGAAGCGTCCAGCTCGCGGACTGGATGATGCCGCCCTCGGTCTGGTTGCGCAGGCCATCGGGATTCACGACTTGTCCGCTATCGATGGCGGCGACCGCGCGCACGAGGCGAATCAGCCCTTTGTGGGGATCGATCGCGACCTCGACGGCGACGGCACAGTACGCGGCGTAGTTCTTGTAGCGCGCGAAGGCGAAGCCCTTGCCGCGGCCGGGCGCGGGATGGGCCGCAGACCAATTGAAGCCCGACGCGACGCGCTCGACGACCGCCCTCGACCTCGGGTCGTCCAGGTGCCGCAAGCGAAACTCCACGGGATCGGCGCCGGCGGCGAGCGCGAGCTCGTCCATGAAACTCTCGAGCGCGAAGACGTTGTGATATGCACCGAGGCCGCGCATCGCCGAGACGCGCAGCGGCATGTCGGGCAGGAAGTGGTGCACGACATGCATCGACGGAATGTTGTAGGACGGAATCGCGTTGCGATCGCCCAGGCCGTCGACCGTCTTGGTCGCTTTCTGGGGCTTCAGCCTGAAAGCACGGGCACCGTGTTGCGCCGCGAGCAGCGACGCCGCTCCGCCCGGCCGCGTCGAGTGCGTGCAGCTCCAGACGCCGTAGTCCCAGCTCACGATGCGTCCGCTGTCGTCCAGGCTCGCGCGCACCTTGCCGACCATCGCCGAACCGAACGGCTCCCACCGGTGCTCGTCCTCGCGCATCCATTGCACGCGCACCGGGATGCCCGGCATCCTCGCCGCGATGAGCGCCGCATCGCCCGCGGCATCGTCGGCGCCATTGTGGCCGTAGCAGCCGGCGCCTTCCCGATGGATGACGCGGACACTCTCCTTCGGCATCCCCAGCATCTCGGCGATCGCGTCGCGATCGGGATAGACGCCCTGCGTGTGCGACCAGACCGTGAGCGCGCCGTCTTTCACGTGGGCGACCGCGCACGAAGGGCCGATCGATCCGTGCGCCATGTAGTTGCGCGTGTAGGTCGCCTCGAGCGTCTTCGCCGCCGTGCCGGTGCCGCTCCTGTCCTCGATCACGACGTCCTGGCTCGGCATCGCGAGCAACGTCGCGGGCAGCGCTTTCATGTCGGGTAGCGTCGCGTGCTCGCTCCATTTCGTCGAATCCCGCAGCCGCCACATCGCCTTCACGGCGGTGTATTCCTTCGGCGCGACCACCGCGAGGAAGTTGGCGTCGCGGACGACCTTCGCGCCCATCGCCTCGACTTCACGCGTATCGACCGACTCGAGCATTGCGCCATAACTCGGCGGCCGAATCACGCGCGCGTGCTGCATGCCGGGCAGGCGCAGGTCGTGGACGTAACTCTCGGCGCCCGTGACCTTGCCGGGAATCTCGACGCGCTTCACCGGCTTGCCGATGAGGCGATAGGACTTCGGATCCTTGAAGCGTGACGTGGGCTTCGCTTCGATATGCAGGACCTCGCCCGCGACGAGCTCACCGTAGGTGATGCGGCGTCCGTCGCGCGCGACGACGATTCCGTCCTGCACCTCGAGGCCGTCGGCTGCGACCGCAAGTTGGATCGACGCCCTCGCCAGGAGAATCTCGCGCACCTGCGCCGCCGCATTGCGGAGCGCCGTGCCGCTGTCCTTCATCGAGTTGCTGCCGGCGGTGAAGCCCTCGTTGGGCGTGGCCCCCGTGTCCGCGGTCACGAGCGTCACGCGCGCGAAGTCCACGTCGAGTTCCTCGGCGGCGATCTGCATCAGTGCGGTCTTGACGCCCTGCCCCAATTCCGCCTTGCCGGTGAACACGGTGACGCGATTGTCCGCATCGATGCGAATCCACGAATCGAGCCAGGGCGCCTGGTTGAGGCTGCCCGGGAGCTTGCCCTTGACGGGATTCGCGGCCATTTGCGCCAGCGCCCGGCTGGAGATCGCGAAGCTCACGACGAGCGCGCCCGATTGCTGCAGGAATTCGCGGCGGGCGTTCATGCCTTCGCGGCCCGCTTCACGGCGTTGTAGATGCGCATGTGCGTGCCGCAGCGGCAAAGGTTGCCGTGCAGCGCTTCACGGATCTGTTCATCGGTGGGGTCCGGTATTTTCCGCAGGAGCGCCTCGGCTCGCATGATGAAACCCGGAATGCAGTAGCCGCACTGCGCCGCCTGCTCGTCGATGAAGGCCTGCTGCACGCGCCCGGGCCGCCCGATCGTGCCGAGTCCCTCGAGTGTGGTCACCCTCTTGCCTTCGAGTACGCCGATGGGGATCTGGCAGGAGAAGACCGCCTCGCCTTCGACAATCACCGAGCACGCGCCGCACTGCCCGAGGCCGCAGCCGAACTTCGCGCCGTTGAGCGCGAGGTCGTCACGCAGCACGTAGAGAAGAGGCGTGTCGGCTTCCGCGTCGACGGTGACGGACTTGCCGTTGAGCACGATCGCGGTCATGGCGCGGATCCCGTTCCCCCGGGTGAGAACATCAACGTGTCCGGCGTCATCTTCCGCGACTTCGCGATGTCCTCGCGGACATTGGACCATGAAGGCTGGTTGGTGAGGTTCGCCCGCATCCACGTCACCAAGGCCTCGACCTGTGCGTCGTCGAGGGCGGTTCCGTATCCCGGCATCACCGGCGTGGTCTCGCTGTTCGCGGCGGCGGGGATTCCGTGCAGGATCACGTTGATCACGTTGCGCGGATCCTCGCCGGCAAGGCCCGTGCTCCACGAGAGCGGCATCCCTTGCCAGGGCATGTCGTCGGCGCCGCGGTGGCAGCCGCGGCAGGCCATGTCGTAGATCTTCGCCCCCGGATCCCTGACGCCGGGCGCAACGTCGATCTTAGGATTCTTCACGAGGTCGTTACCGTGAGCCACGCGCGCGCCGCTCGGCTGCTTCATGAGCGACAGGGTGTACACCGCCATCGCCTGGATGTCCTCCGGTGCCGCAGCCGAGAGCTCGTGGGTGACGAGGCCCATCGTGCCGCGCGCGATGCCGTGATGCTCGTGCCAGCCATAGCGCAGGTAGTGCGTGAGAGAGGGCAGGTCCCACGGGATGGGTGCCGCGTTCTTCTCGTTGATCGCATAGGCGTGCCAGCCTTCCGCTTCGCCGCCGTCGTAGAGATGATGCTTGTCCTCCGCTTGAAGCGTCGTGCGTGGAGAGTGACAGGAACCGCAGTGGCCGAGGCCTTCCACCAGGTATTCGCCCTGGCTTTTCGTCGGTCGATATCCGGGATCGAGATATCGCGACTTCCACACGCCGATCAACGCCCTCAGATTGAACGGGGGCGCCAAATCATTCTTCGGCGGCTCGTAGCGCACCGCGGGGATCGACATGAAATAGGCGTAGAGCGCCGCGATGTCTTCATCGGACGCGCGCGTGAAGCGATCGTAGGGAAACGCGGGATAGAGGTTGTCGCCATCCTTGCGCACGCCCTCGCGCATCGCCCGCGCGAAGGCCTCGAGCGACCACGTGCCGATGCCGGTGCGCTTGTCGGGCGTGATGTTGGTCGAGTAGATCGTTCCCCAGGGCGAGGACATGGGGAAGCCGCCCGCATACGGGTCGCCGCCCCGGCGGGTGTGGCAGCCGTGACAATTGCCGACGGCCGCGAGCTGGGCGCCGCGCGCGACGAGGCGTGCGTCTGTAGGCGGAGGAGAAGTGTCCGGCAGCGGCCTGGCCGAATTGCAGCCCGCGACACAAAGAACCAGGACGGAGATCGGTGAGGCGAGCTTCATCGCGCTTGGGCAATGACCCGGGGCCGAGGTTCCGGCCATACTAGCCCTTGAGCCGGCGTTTCTCCTTCGTGGAGCGAGCGCGCCGCCGCGACAGCATCTCGGCGATGGGTGTCGACCGGGCCGCGCGGGCATCGCGAAGCTTGATGTGGCGCATGACTTCCGAGAGCTCGGCCTGCAGCGCCTCCAGCCGCCGCCGCGGCAGGTCGAGGAGTGCCTGCTGCAGCACGCCCACCAGCGGCCGCGGGGCCGACGTGAGCTTCTTGCGCCCTGACGGCGTCGCGACGATCTGCACCACGCGCAGGTCGCGCCCCGCGCGTTCGCGCCTCACGAGGCCCAGCCCATCGAGGCGGCTTACGAGGTTGCTCGCCGTGGAAAGATGGACCCCCAGCCGGCGCGCCAGGTCTCCCGTGCTCAACCCCGGGCTGGCGACGACCTCGGCGAGGGCCCAGACCTGCGCGCCGCCCAGGCCCGAGGTCTCCTCGACGCCGCGGTAGTGCTCCCGCATCGAACGCACGAGGACCCGGAACTGTCGAAGTACGGCAAGCATGGCCACGCGGTTACGCTCCATGGAACCAAATCGTATCGTTGCAAATCATTTTGTCCAATAGTATTTTATCGAGTTCCGGCACCGCCGGAACATACAAGGAGAATACAGCTATGCGCAAGCTTTCCTGCCTCGCCATCGCACTGCTCGCCGCCGGGTGCGCAAGCCATGAGGCCAAGAACGAAGTGCCGGTGGCGGAACATTCCGCTGCGACCGGCTCGACGGCTTCCACCGCATCCACGAGCGCAACGCGGCCGGTGGCGCCATCCACCGTCGCGGGCAATCCCCTCGATGATCCCAACAACATCCTCGCAAGGCGAAGCGTCTACTTCGACTTCGACTCGAACGAGGTGAAGGACCAGTACGAGCCCATCGTCAAGGCGCACGCCGTCTTCATGGCGAGCCACGGGGAGGCTCGCGCCCGCATCGAAGGCAACTGCGACGAGCGCGGCAGCCGCGAATACAACCTGGCGCTCGGCCAGCGGCGCGCCGAGGCCGTGAAGCGCCAGATGGAGGTGCTGGGAGTGGCGGACAGCCACCTCGAGACCATCAGCTACGGCGAAGAGAAGCCGGCGGCGGGCGGGCACGACGAGGCGGCGTGGGCGAAGAATCGCCGCGACGACATCCGCTACACGGTCGAGTAGCGGATCCCGAAAGTGCGCTTCTCCTGCCTGGGTGTCCTGGCGGCCGCGCTTCTCGTCGCGGCCTGCCAGGAATTGCCGGCGAACACGGAGGCGAAGCCCCAGCCGGTGGCGCCCCAGATCACCGAGACGGTGCTCCGCGATCGAGCCGTGGAGCAACTCGCCACCGGCGTGAAGCTCTACGACGCCGGCGATTACGACAACGCCGTCGCCAGCCTTGCCGCCTCGCTCGAGCACGGAATGCTTCCGAAGGACGAGCAGGCACGCGCTCGCAAGTACCTCGCCTTCACATACTGCATCACCGGCCGCGACGCGCTGTGCCGCGACGAGTTCCGCAAGGCCTTCGAGATCTACCCAGAGTTCGCGCTCACGGCGGCCGAGGACGGCCACCCCGTCTGGGGGCCCGCCTATCGCGACGTGCGAACGCAGCTCATCGAGGAGCGCGAGGCCACGATGACCGACAAGCCGGCCGCTTCACTCGGGAAGGCGGAGCAGATGCTGCATGACGGAGTGGTGAAATACGATGCGGGGGAATTCGCCGCGGCGAACCCGTTGCTCGAGGGCGCGCTCAAGGAAGGCCTCAAGGAAAAGGCGGACCGGGTGAAGGCCATGAAGTACCTCGCCTTCACGCTCTGCCTCGAAAACAAGTTCAAGGAGTGCCGGACGGCCTTCATCAGGATCTACGGCGTCGATCCCGCATTCGATCTCTCGCCCGCCGAGGCGGGGCATCCATCCTGGAAGAGGACCTTTGCTTCCGCCAGGGCGCAGGCCAAGCGGAACCTGGCTGCGAAGGCAGCGCCCGGCGGGAATGCTGCCGCGGTACCGCTCACTGCGGGCGTGATGACGAAGTAGCTCAGGCCGCGACTGCCGCCCGGCGAGTCGCTACGGGCGCGCGCAGTTCATCCATCGCCGCCTCCACTCCTGCCTTCGCGTGCGGCACGCCGGCATCGGCGAGCGCCAACTCGATCGCACCGAGCGCGCCCAGCAGCATGGGTTCATTGAGCGCCCCCATGTGGCCGATGCGAAATACGCGCCCCTGCAGCGCCGCCAACCCGCGGCCGAGCGCCACGCCGTAGCGTTCCTCGGCGATGGCGCGCACGCGATCGGCGTCGTGGCCGGCCGGCATCAGCACCGCGGTGAGTGAATCCGAGGCGAATTCGGCGTCGAGCGGATAGATCTCGATTCCGCCCTTCTGTCCCCAGTGGCGCACGCAAGCGCGCGTCGCATTCGCAAGGCGGCGATGGCGGATGAAGACGTTCTCCAGGCCTTCCTCCTCGATCATGTCGAGCGACGTTTCGAGGCCGAAGAAGTGGGCGATGGGAGGCGTGCCGCAGAACTGCACCTGGCGGCCGTTCTCGACCATCGGGCGCCAGTCCCAATAGCGGCGCGGATTGCGAGCCGATTGCGCCGCGTCCCACGCCTTGGCGTTGATCGCGGTGAAGGCCATCCCCGGAGGCAGCATGAGGCCCTTCTGCGAGCCGCCGATCACCAGGTCCACGCCCCACTCATCCATGCGGAAGTCGTAGGACGCGAGCGACGAGATCGTGTCGACGAGATAGAGCGCCGGATGGCCGAGGCGATTCATTACCGCCCGCACTTCGGCAATGGGATGGCGAATGCCCGTCGCCGTTTCGTTCTGGATCAGCATCACGGCCTTGATGGCGTGCTTCGTATCGGCCGCGAGATGCTTGCCAACCGCCTCCGGATCCACGGCACGACGCTCGGTCGTGGGGAGCGCGTCGACCTCCAGGCCATAGGCCCGTGCCGTGTTCGACCAGCGATCGGCGAAGAATCCGGTCTGCGGCACCAGCACCTTGTCGCCGGGCGAGAAGAGGTTCGCGATACTCGCGTCCCACGCGCCATTGCCAGAGGCCGCGTAGGTGATGACGAAGCCCTGCTTCGTTTTCAGGATGGGCTTCATCCGCTCGAGCGACCGGTCGCGCAAGGCCACGAACTCGGGCCCCGTGAAATCCACCGCCGGACGCGCCATCGCCAGCAGCACCCGGTGGGGGATGTTGGTGGGGCCGGGGTGCATGAAGAACTGCCAACCGCGTGGGACGGACATCGCTGTCTCCGTTGAGCTATTCCGCAATGATAGCCAATGCCGCATACGATCCCACGTCGGGCATGACGAAGCGCTCCACCAGGACATCGGCAAGGAGCGCGGAGTTGGCGCGGCTTTCGTGAAGTTGCGTGAGCGCGCCACGCAGGCGCTCGACGACGCGAACGGGGACATGCTCCGCTGCGACCAGCAGCGGGTTCGGCGTCCACTCGGTCACCGCGATCGAGGAAACGCCTTCGAGTTTCGAGGGCTCGTGGCGGCGGCACAGGTCGAGCCAGAAGCTGTCGAGGGCGATGACGTCGACCTCGGCACGGCGCAATGCCTCGACCGCAGCGGCCGGAGCGCCGAGCGGGCCGCAGACCTCGCTGAAGGGTGATGCGCGCCGCGGAATCGCGTAGCGCGCGATATGGGCGCGCGGCGCATTGAACCCGGACTGCGAATCGGCCGCGGTCCAGCCGAAGCGATGGCCGAACGTATCCTCGAGCTTCGCCCAACCGCTCGCCTCCCGCACCAGGAACTCGCTGCAGTAGCGCGCCTGGTGCTCGTAGCGCGCGGGGGATGGAACCGGCGCCGCAATGGCCTGCATCCGGCCCGAGCGGGCGAAGGGCCATCCGCACATGAAGGCGCAGGCCAGGTCCTCGCGGTGGTAGAGCTCCGCCAGCGGTGCGGGCGGCCGATGCTCGACGATGGCGATGTCAAGCCCGGTCTCGGCGAACACCCGGGTGAAGAGCGCTCGCCAGGCGCGCGCCGCGCCCGGCGCCGCCTCGTACATGCGGAAGTTCGCGATCACGCGTAGGGCAGGCGCGTGCCGATGGATTGCCGCTTCGCCTTTTCGAGCATCGCGTGCCCGAGCGCGATGTCCGTGATGCTGAGGCCCCGATGCCAGAGGAGGATCGTCTCGTCGTCGCGCTCGCGGCCGGGTTTCCTGCCCGCGACGATCTGGCCCAGCTCCGCATGCAGGTTGCCCTCGGTGAGGCGGTCGGAATCGACGTGCTGCCGCAACGCGCCGAACGGCAAGCCCTTGCGGCACTGGCCCCAGTCGTCCACCACCATCTTGTCCATGATGTCCGTGAGCGAGAGCTCGACGGCGCTCATGGTCCCGTAGGGAACGACGAAGGCGCCCTTCCCGATCCATTCGGTGCGAAGGAGCGGTTCAGGCGTCGCCAGCCGCGAAGCCTCGACGACGATGTCGGCCCCGCGCACGCACGACTCCCAGTCATCGGTCGCCCTCACCGGCTTGCCGAGATCCTTCGAGAGCCGCGCCGCGAAGGCCTTGCGGCTTTCGGGCCGGCGCGAATGCACGCGGATCTCCTCGAAGTCGAACAGGTGGTCGAGCAGCCGCACGTTCCAGTACGCCGTCCCGCGCGCGCCGATGTGGCCCAGGACGCGGCTCGACTTGCGCGCGAGATGCTTCGCGCCGATCGCGGTCATGGCGCCCGTGCGCATGTCGGTGATGGCCGTGGCGTCGATCACGGCGAGCGGCATGCCGGTGTCCGGATCGAAGAGGTTCAGCAGCGCCATCTCCGAGGGCAGCCCGCGCTTGTAGTTGTCCACGAAATCGCCGACGACCTTCACGCCCGCCACCCCCAGCGGCTTCACGTAGCCCCGCAGAACGTTGAAATGGCCCTTGGCGGACGATTCGGGGATGAGGTGCACGCGCGGCTCGATGACGGTCTCGCCGCGGCCCTGCGCCGCGAGCGCCGCTTCCACGGCCGCGAGGATCTCGCCGTCGGAGAGGGCTAGCCTCTCGACATCCTCGCCATTGAGGTACGTGAGGTCGATGCGCAAGTCACGGCTGGGGCTTGATACCGGCCTTGCGCACGATACCCACCCACTTCGTCGTTTCCGCATCGATCACCGACGCGAACTGCGCCGGCGTGTCGCCGACAGGATCCAGCCCCTGCGCCGCAAGCTTCGACTGCACGTCGGGCATGCGAAGGGCCTCGGCGGCGTCGCGCTGGATCTTGTCGACGATCGCGGGCGGCGTGCCCGAGCGCACGACGAATCCGTACCACGATGTGACGTCGAAGCCCGGCAGGCCGCTCTCGGCTACGGTCGGCACGTCCGGAAGCTGGGCGTTGCGCCGGGGGCTCGCGATGGCGAGCGCCACGAGCTTGCCCGCCTTCACGTGCTGGATCACGGTCGAGATGCCCGCGAACATCATCTGCACCTGGCCGCCGAGCAAATCGCCCACCGCCGGCGCGAGGCCCTTGTAGGGAATGTGCACGGCCTTGATGCCCGCCTCCTGGTTGAGCAGCTCGCCCGCCAGGTGAGCGCCGCTGCCCTCGCCGGGCGAAGCGAAGTTGAGCTTGCCCGGGTTGGCCTTCGCGTATGCGATGAGCTCCGCAAATGTCTTCGCGGGCACCGACGGATTCACGACGAGCACGTTCGGCGATTCGGCGAGCAGCGTGACCGGGGCGAGATCCCGGCGCGTGTCGAACCCCATGTTCGGGAAGAGCGTGGGATTCACGGTGAGGTTGCCGGTGGGTGCGAGCCCGATCGTGTACCCGTCCGGCGCCGAACGCGCCACCTCGCCCATGCCGATGTTGCCCGCGGCGCCCGCCTTGTTCTCCACGATCACCGGCTGGCCCCACTTGATCGAAAGCTTCTCCCCGACGATGCGCGGGATGAGATCCGCAACCCCGCCCGCGGGAAAGGGCACGATGATGCGCACGGGCCTGGCGGGATAGTCCTCCGCCGAGGCGATGCCGGCTGCGACGCAAAGGATTGCGATGGCGAAGATCTTCATGCCGGATATGGTGCCATGGATCGAGGGTCGGCCGAAGCGATAGAATTCGCCATGGTCTACCCCGAGAATCCCGACGGCCCGCGCCTGTCGAAGCGCATGAGCGAGCTGGGATTGTGCTCGCGGCGCGAGGCCGACGAGTGGATCGAGAACGGCTGGGTGCTCGTCGATGGCGCGGTCGTGAAGACACTCGGCGTGCGGGTCTCGCGCGAAGCGAAGATCGAAGTCGATGCGGCGGCTACGCGCCACCAGAGCGAGCAGGTGACGATCCTCCTCAACAAGCCCGTAGGCTACGTATCGGGGCAGCCCGAGGATGGGCACCAACCCGCGATGGTGCTCATCAAGCCGGAGAATCGCTGGCCCGAAGATCCTTCGCGCACGAAATTCGTGGCCTCGCACTTGCGCGGCCTGGCACCCGCGGGACGCCTCGACATCGATTCGACGGGGCTCATCGTGTTCACGCAGGATGGCCGCGTGGCCAAGCGCCTCATCGGACAGGACTCGGATGTCGAGAAGGAATACCTCGTCCGCGTCGTGGGAACGCTTTCCGAGGATGAACTCAAACTGCTGCGCCACGGACTCGAGCTGGATGGCGTGAAGCTGAAGCCCGCGCAAGTGTCATGGGCGAACGAAGACCAGCTGCGCTTCGCGCTGCGCGAGGGACGCAAGCGCCAGATCCGCCGCATGTGCGAGATGGTCGGGCTCGAAGTCACCGGATTGAAGCGCGTGCGCACGGGCGGCGTCCCCCTGGGCAAGCTGCCCGTGGGCCAATGGCGCTACCTTCACAAAGGCGAGAAGTTCTGATGGATCTCGAAACGCTGCGGACGAAGCTGCGCGATTTCTCGGCGGCGCGCGACTGGGACCAGTTCCATTCACCGAAGAATCTCGCCATGGCGCTTTCGGCCGAAGCCGGCGAGCTGCTCGAAGTCTTCCAGTGGCTCACGGAAGAGCAGAGCGCGCGACTCGATGACGCCGCGCGGGCTGCCGCGTCCGACGAGATCGCGGACGTACTGCTGTATCTCGTGCGCCTCGCCGACTCGCTGGGAATCGATCCGCTCACCGAGGCGCAACGCAAGCTCGCGGAGAACGAACGCAAGTATCCCGTGGACAAGGTTCGCGGCACCGCCAAGAAATACACCGAGCTCTAGTGGCGCTTCCCGGCAAGATCGTCGAGGTCGACGATCGCATCACGGCCGACGAAGCGTACGCGCTCGCGTGCCAGGGCATCGGGCTGCTCTGGCAAGGCGACTTCCAGAACGCGCGACAGATGCTGACGGCGTTGATGAAGCGCGCGGAACGCAAGCCGCCCAAAGCGATGGATTTCAATCTCGCACGCCAGGCGCGCGCGCAACGGGCTCGCACTGTCGGGATGTTGCTGATTCCAATCGATGACGGCTACGTCATCCCGTTGCGCCGCGCTCCGGATCTACGCGAAGCGTGCGTCGAGGCGTACGGTCCATCGAGCGGTAGCTTCGTCGTGTCGCTACGCGAATTGCTCGGCGTGAACAGCGCCCACGAGTGGCGGCGCAAGGGAATCCCGGTGAAGGCGGCCGGAGGGCGAATCCATCCCCACTACGGAGTGTTCGCGCCGATTCGCAGCGAGTACGTGGACCTCGTCGCGAAGGCGCCGTTGCCCGCGGCGTTGTCGACAAACTCGGTTACTTTCGACATCGGGACGGGAACGGGAGTGCTGGCCGCGGTACTCGCGCGGCGCGGCGTGCAGCGCATCGTGGCGACGGACCTGGACCCGCGCGCTCTCGCCTGCGCACAGGAAAACATCGAGCGCCTTGGATTGGGAAAGCAGGTCCAGGTGACACGAGCAGATCTCTTCCCCGAAGGCCGCGCCCCGCTCGCGATCTGCAATCCGCCGTGGGTGCCCGCGCGCCCCAGCTCGCCCCTCGAGCACGGCGTCTACGATTTCGAAAGCCGGATGTTGCTGGGGTTTCTGCGCGGATTGCCAGCGCACCTCGAACCAGGGGGCGAGGGCTGGCTTGTCCTTTCGGATCTCGCGGAGCATCTGGGCTTGCGTTCAAGAACAGACCTGCTGGCCTGGATCGAAGCTGCGGGCCTACGTGTGGCGAATCGGCTCGACGTGCGACCGAAGCACCCGAAGGTCTCGGACGAATCGGACCCGCTTCATCGCGCGCGGAAGGCGGAAGTCACATCGCTGTGGGTGCTCGTGGTCCGTTAGGGATTAAGTGGCTCCTCCAAATGGCGTTTTTCGTTCGTGAGATCCACTGGATCACATAAATGATCCCCTGGATCACTCGAATGAAAAATGCCGTTCGAGGGGTACTGTCACGCTCCCCAAAATACCGGCCTGTTTGATAAGATGATCGCTGTCTTCAACCCGCACGAAAGGAGGTGATCGTGAAAAAGCCCCTGATTGACGCCGTTGCAGTGGTGATGGATCACGCAGCGAAGGCTACGATCGCCTGAGCGGCGAATCCTCCCTACTCGCAACCGCGTAGGGACTCAGAAGGCCGGCCTAACCCGCCGGCCTTTTGTTTTGATTTCGATATCATTCGGTTATTGGACAAGAAGACCGCCAACGGCTTCACGCCGTACCAGAAGTTTGTCGTAGCCGCCCTCGCGTTCCTGCAGTTCGCCGTGATCCTGGACTTCATGATCGTGGCGCCGCTGGGTGCGTTGGTGATGCCGGCACTCAGCATCGTTCCGCGCGAGTTCGGATTCATCGTATCGGCCTATGCATTCAGCGCGGGAGCGAGCGGCCTCCTCGTGGCGGGCTTTGCCGATCGCTACGACCGCAAGAAGCTGCTGCTCCTCTTCTATGCCGGCTTTGTTGTGGGCACGCTCTGGTGCGGCCTGGCCGGCTCGTTCCATGCCCTGCTGGCCGCCCGCATCGTGACCGGCATCTTCGGCGGCGTCATCGGCGCGACTGTGATGGCGATCGTGACCGACCTCTTCGAAGCGAACCAGCGCGGCCGCGTGGTGGGATTTCTCCAGACGGCATTCGCCGCGAGCCAGATCCTGGGATTGCCCGCAGGCATTTACCTCTCCAACCGCTGGGACTGGCACGCGCCGTTCCTGGTGATGGTGGGTTTCGGCATCGTCGGCGGCCTGGTGGTCGCGTGGAAGCTGCAACCGGTGGCCGCGCATCTTGGGGCGCCGCAGGAACACAGCCCGTGGATGCACCTGTACCACACGGTGCGCGAGCCGCGCCACTGGAGCGCCTTCCTCACGATGATGCTGCTTGCGACCGGCGGCTTCATGCTGATGCCGTTCGGCAGTGCCTACATCGTGAACAACTTGGGCATCTCGATCACGAGCCTGCCGACGATCTACCTGGTCACGGGCCTCTTCACGATCTTCATCGGGCCGCTGGTGGGCAAGCTCGCCGACCGGCAGGGAAAGTATCCCGTGTTCGTTGGCGGCTGCCTCGTGTCCATCGCGATGGTCCTGATCTACACGCACCTGCCGCCGGTGCCGCTCGCGGTGGTGATCGTCGTCAACGTCGTGCTCTTCCTGGGGATCTTCTCGCGGATGATTCCTTTCCAGGCGCTGTCGACTTCCGTGCCCGAGGTGACCAAGCGCGGCGCGTACAACTCGCTGGGCGCGGCCATCCAGCAATTCTCGGGCGGCCTCGCCTCGGTGATCGCCGGCCACATCGTCACGATGGCGCCCGACGGCAAGCTCGAGCACTTCCCCGTCGTCGGCTATGTCGTGATCGGCGCCACGCTGACGACGATGTTCACCACGTGGAAGATGAAGCATGGCATCGAACGTCGCGCGTTGGCGACAACTGCCTAGATATCAGGTTGCGGGCAGTATCGATATGGACTAGACTTAGTCAAGTCCCATGAAATCGGTCAACATCCACGAAGCAAAGACGCATCTCTCCCGGCTCGTCGAGCGCGTGCAGGCGGGCGAGGAAATCATCATCGCGAAGGCGGGACGCCCTGCCGCCCGGCTGGTGCCGATCGAAGCGGCGCACAAGCCCGTCAGGATCGGCGGCCTGAAGGCGCGTTCCGCCGTTCCGGATGACTTCAACACGATGTTCGAGAAGGAGATCGAGGCCCTGTTCGCCGGAATCCCCGCGGCGGGCCGCAAGCGCAAGTGAGCCGCTTTCTCGTCGACACACAGTTGCTGCTCTGGAACGTCTACGGGTCCCGGAAGTTGCCGGCCCGCGTGGCGCGCCTCTTTCGCGATGGCCGCCACCAGTTTTTTTACAGCGCCGCGAGCCTGTGGGAGATCGCCATCAAGGCCGCCCGGGGCCGCGAAGATTTCGTCGCGGATACCGCGGCAATCCGCGACGCGCTCGAGGAGAACGGATTCCACGAGCTGGCGGTGGCGGCGCAGCATGCCGTGGCGCTGTCGACCCTCCCCCCGATCCATGGTGACCCCTTCGACCGGATCCTCGTCGCACAGGCGATCGTCGAGCCGATGGCCCTCATCACCACCGATGCGCGCCTGGCCGCCTACCCCGGGATGATCGAGGTGGTGTGAACGACTCGCATCTCCGATGGGGGCTCGTGGCGACAATCCTCGCGTCGAGCATGGGGTTCATCGACGGCACCGTCGTGAACATCGCGCTGCCGGCACTGCAGGCGACGATGGGTGCGACGATCACCGACGTGCAGTGGGTGGTCGAGGCTTACACGCTGTTTCTCGCGGCACTCATGCTTACCGGCGGCGCACTCGGCGACCGGTTCGGGCGCAAACGCATCTTCTTCATCGGTGTCGTGGTGTTCACGTCCGGCTCGATCGCTTGCGGGGTTGCGCCCACCATGTCCGCGTTGATCGCATTCCGCGCCGTGCAGGGCATCGGGGCCGCGATGATGGTTCCGGGCAGCCTCGCCATCATCAGCGCGACGTTTCCCGACGACGAGCGCGGCAAGGCGATCGGGACCTGGTCCGCGTTCACGTCGATCACGATGGTGATCGGGCCGCTGGTCGGTGGTTTTTTCATCGACCACGCTTCGTGGCGCGCGATCTTCTTCATCAACGTGCCGCTGGCCGCGATCGTGCTGTTTCTCACGCTCCGCTACGTGCCTGAAACGCGCGAGACGGAAGTGGAGCGCCTCGATTGGGCCGGCGCCGCGCTCGTGACGGCTGGGCTCGGCTTGCTCGTCTATGGCCTCATCGAATCGTCGATCCTGGGCTGCGCGGCCGGCGGCGCATTGCTCGCCGCCTTCGTCGTGGTCGAGTGGCGAAGCGCCGCGCCGATGCTGCCGCTTGCGCTCTTTCGTTCACGCGCGTTCTGCGGCGCGAACCTGATCACGCTTTTCCTCTACTCCGCGCTGGCGGGCTGCCTCTTCTTCGTGCCGATGAACCTGATCCAGCTCCAGGGTTTCACGGCGACTGAAGCCGGCGCCGCGATGATTCCGAGCGTCCTGCTGCTGTTCCTCCTCTCACGCTGGGCCGGGGCTCTCTCCGATCGCATCGGAGCGAAGCCACTGCTCATCATCGGACCGACGATCGCGGCGTCAGGATTTGCGCTGTTCCTTGTGCCGGGCGTCGGCGCCAGCTACTGGACCGGCTTCTTCCCGGCATTCGTCGTGCTGGGCCTGGGCATGTCGCTCACCGTGGCGCCGCTCACGACGACCGTCATGAGCGCGGCAACCCGCGACCATTCCGGCGTCGCGTCCGGCGTGAACAATGCGATCGACGAGACTTCCGGGCTGCTTGCGGTCGCGGTGTTCGGCCTGGTCATGGCGCACGCGTTCGAGCGAGGGATCGAGAAAGGCCTGGAGAGCGCGAATGTGCCGGTTGAGGTGCGGCAGGAGATTCGTGGGCAGGCGTTGAAGCTCGCGGCGATTGAGATTCCGAAGGGGGTTGAGGGTGCTCAGCGCGAGGCGATCACGCGGGTGATCGAGACGTCGTTCATCTCGGGTTTTCGGCTTGTGATGGCGCTTGGAGTAGCGCTTTCGCTGCTGTCGGCGGTTTGCGCGTGGACAACCCTGTCATCCCGGATGTCGCAGCCGCGGCAGTAGTTCGGATCCAAAGTAAAGAAGGGGCGCCTAAGCGCCCCTTTTTGACAGCGTGCAGGTCTTGCTGCTAATCCCAGCTAAGAGCCCCACCCGTCTGATACTCAATAACCCTCGTCTCAAAGAAATTCTTCTCCTTCTTGAGATCGATCAGTTCGCTCATCCACGGAAACGGGTTAGTCGCACCCTGGAATAGCTGGTCCAGTCCAATCTGCTGAGCGCGGCGATTGGCCACGAACCGCAGATACTCCTTGAACATCGGAGCATTCAATCCAAGAACGCCGCGAGGCATCGTGTCCTCGGCGTAGGCGTACTCGAGCTCGACGGCCGTGTGGAAGAGCCCGGTGATCTCCTTGCGGAACTCGGGCGTCCAGAGGTGCGGGTTCTCGAGCTTGATCGTGTTGATGAGGTCGATGCCGAAGTTGCAGTGCATCGACTCGTCGCGAAGGATGTACTGGTACTGCTCCGCGGAGCCGGTCATCTTGTTCTGGCGGCCGAGGGAGAGGATCTGCACGAAGCCCACGTAGAAGAACAATCCTTCCATCAGGCACGCGAAGACGATGAGGCTCCTCAGGAGCGCGCGGTCGGTCTCCTCGGTCCCGGTCTTGAACATGGGATCGGTGAGCGTGTTGATGAAGGGAATGAGGAAATCATCCTTGTCGCGGATGCTCTTCACTTCCTGGTACGCGGCGAAGATCTCGCCCTCGTCCAGGCCCAGCGACTCGGCGATGTACTGGTAGGCGTGCGTGTGGATCGCCTCCTCGAACGCCTGGCGCAGCAGGTACTGGCGGCACTCGGGCGCGGTGATGTGGCGATAGGTCCCCAGGACGATGTTGTTGGCGGCGAGCGAGTCGGCCGTCACGAAGAATCCCAAGTTGCGCTTGACGATGAGGCGCTCGTCATCCGTGAGCCCGTTCGGGTTCTTCCAGAGGGCGATGTCGCGGTTCATGTTCACTTCCTGCGGCATCCAGTGGTTCGCGCAGCCCGAGAGGTATTTCTCCCATGCCCACTTGTACTTGAACGGGACGAGCTGGTTCACGTCCGTCTTCGCGTTGATGACGCGCTTGTCTTCGGCGCGAACGCGCGTATGCGTGGGCGATGCGGACTTGGGCAGCGGCACCGGCGCCTGCGCGGGCGAGGTGCGGCCCGCGGGCGTCGAGTGGATCATCTGGAGGCCGACCTGTGGGGCCGGCGGCGTTTCATCCTCGAAGCTGAGCATCTGTACCTACTCCTTTTTGCCTGGCGGTGTGGGCGCCACTTTTTTTGGTTGTGGTGAAACACTGGACCCCGGATCGCTGCTGCTTGAGCAGCGCCCGGGGTAATACTTGCGCCGCTATGCCGCGGCTCTGTTCATGAGGCCAGGAGGAACTTCGCTGCGCGCTGCATTGGCTTTCCAGTGCAACGCTTGAATATTTGCGGGATCGGAAGTGCCGCCGAGGGCGCGCTTCACGATGAAGTCGAGCTCCCATCCGAATGGCGAGTGGCGGTTTCCGAAGTCGGCGTAGCGCACGAGATTGCCGAGGCAATCCTTCCGGAATTCCCAGGAATTTGGCTGTCCCGAGACCGGATTCGTGCGGGCCCACGCCGCGCGCTTTACGTCTTCCAACATGGTCATGTGCAACTGCGAGCCCATCGCACACCTCCCTGTTTTTGGCTGCGCTCCTCTGGGTGACAACTCTGCTACAGGCCCCTGTAATGGTCAAGAGGGAAAACACAAGATGTTGCGTTTTCGGCCCTTGACCGGGGGTCTATTTTGTGGATTTCCTGTGGATAACTCCGGGTACAAAATGGGGATATCCGGGGGGTAATTCAGGGACAAAAAGGAGGGGAAACGCCCTCTGTAGCGCTTCCCCCATCCCTGATCACCTTCACCAAATTCCTATTGGCACGCCTCGCACTCAGGGTTGTCGATGGAGCAGAACTTCGCTTCCTCCGACGCGCCCTCGCCTGCAGCCACCGAGCCCGTCGCCATGCCGCTCGAGTTCACGGCATTGAGCTCACCGCCCTTGCCCGTGGACTTCTCGGCCGACGTCGCCGCGAGCGTGCGCAGGTAGTACGTGGTCTTGAGTCCACGCAGCCACGCGAGCTTGTAGGTCTCGTCCAACTTCTTGCCGGAGGCGCCCGCCATGTAGATGTTGAGCGACTGCGCCTGGTCGATCCATTTCTGCCGGCGCGCGCCCGCTTCGACGAGCCACTTCGGCTCCACTTCGAAGGCCGTGGCGTAGAGCGAACGCAATTCCGTCGGAACGCGATCGATCTTGCCGATGGAGCCGTCGAAATGCTTGAGGTCGTTGATCATGACCGAGTCCCACAGGCCCATCTTCTTCAGGTCGCGCACCAGGTACTCGTTCACGACGGTGAACTCGCCCGACAGGTTCGACTTCACGAAGAGGTTCTGGTAGCTCGGCTCGACCGACGCCGACACGCCGACGATGTTGGAGATTGTCGCCGTCGGGGCGATGGCCACGCAGTTGGAGTTGCGCATGCCGTGCGCCTTGATCTGCTTGCGAAGCGCGTTCCAGTCGAGCGACTCGGACATGTCCACTTCGACATAACCGCCGCGCTCGTCGAGGAGGAGCTTCAGCGAATCATGCGGGAGGATGCCCTTGTCCCAGAGCGAGCCGCCGAAGGTCGAGTAGCGGCCGCGCTCCCGCGCGAGCTCCGTCGAGGCCCAGTACGAGTAGTAGCAAACCGCTTCCATGGAGCGATCGGCAAACTCCATGGCCGCGTCGCTCGCGTACGGGATACGGAGTTCGTGCAACGAGTCCTGGAAGCCCATGATGCCCAGGCCCACCGGACGGTGACGCTTGTTTGAGTCGTGCGCCTTGCGGACTGCGTAGTAGTTGATGTCGATCACGTTGTCGAGCATGCGCATCGCCGTCGAGATCGTCTTCTTCAGCTTCACGTGGTCCAGCTTGCCGTTGTTGATGTGCGCAAGCAGGTTCACGCTGCCCAGGTTGCAGACGGCGATTTCTTCCGCGTTGGTGTTCAGCGTGATCTCGGTGCAGAGGTTGGAGCTGTGCACCACGCCCACGTGCTGCTGCGGGCTGCGGATGTTGGCGGCGTCCTTGAACGTGATCCACGGATGCCCCGTCTCGAAGAGCATCGTGAGCATCTTGCGCCACAGGCTCTGTGCGGCGACCTTCTTGTGCAGCTTGATCTCGCCGCGCGCGGCCTTCTTCTCGTAGATCGTGTAGGCCTCTTCGAAGTCGCGGCCGAACTTGTCGTGGAGGTCCGGCACGTCCGAGGGCGAGAAGAGCGTCCACTCGGTGCCTTCCATCACGCGCTTCATGAAGAGATCCGGAATCCAGTTCGCGGTGTTCATGTCGTGCGTGCGGCGGCGGTCGTCGCCGGTGTTCTTCCTCAGCTCGAGGAACTCCTCGATGTCGAGGTGCCACGTCTCGAGGTAGCAGCAGACCGCGCCCTTGCGCTTGCCGCCTTGATTGACGGCGACGGCGGTATCGCTCACCACTTTCAGGAACGGAACGACGCCCTGCGATTTCCCGTTGGTCCCCTTGATGTACGAGCCCAGCGCGCGCACCGGCGTCCAGTCGTTGCCGAGGCCCCCCGCGAACTTCGAGAGCAGCGCGTTTTCCTTGATGGCCTCGTAGATGCCGTCGAGATCGTCGGCCACGGTCGTGAGGTAGCAGGACGAAAGCTGCGAGCGCTGCGTGCCCGCGTTGAAGAGCGTGGGCGTCGACGACATGAAGTCGAACGTCGAGAGCACGTTGTAGAACTCGATCGCGCGGTCTTCGCGGTTGATCTCGTTCAGCGCCAATCCCATCGCCACGCGCATGTAGAACGCCTGCGGCAGCTCGATGCGATGGTCGCGGATGTGCAGGAAGTAGCGGTCGTAGAGCGTCTGCAGGCCCAGGTAATTGAACTGCAGGTCGCGCTGGGGCTTGAGTGCCGCGCCCAGGCGCTTGAGATCGTACGAATTGAGGCGCTCGTCCAGGAGCTGCGCCTTCACGCCCTGGCTGATGAAGGTCGGGAAGTATTCGGCGTAGCGCGTGGACATCTCGGCCTGCGTGACTTCCTCGCCGAGGACTTCGCGGCGGATCGTGTGCAGCAGCAGGCGCGCGGTGACGTACGTGTAGTCGGGATCCTGCTCGATCAGCATCCGCGCTGCGAGGATCGCGCACTTGTGCACTTCCTCGATCGGTACACCGTCGTAGAGATCGCGCAGCGTCGCGTCCAGGATCCTCTTCGGATCCACGTCGGCGCCGTCGTGAAGGTGCTCGCACGCGGAAGTGATGAGCGCTTCGAGGCGATCGGTATCGAGCGGCTCTTTCGCGCCGCCGATCATCACGTAGAGGCGCGGCTTGACCGACTCGACCGCTTCCTGGATGCGCTTGGCGCGCTCGCGCGCACGCTCGTCGCGATACAGAACGTAGGAGCGCGCGACCTGGTGCTCGCCGGCACGCATCATGGCGAGCTCGACCTGGTCCTGCACGTCTTCGATATGGAACGTGCCGCCCGTGGGATGGCGGCGCATCAGCGATTGCACGACGGCTTCGGTGAGCGCCTGCACCTTGTCGCGAATGCCGGCGGAAACGGCGGCGTTGTTGCCCGACACGGCGAGGAACGCCTTCGTCATCGCCACCGCGATCTTGTCGGGCTCGAAACCGACGACCGCGCCATTGCGACGGATGATCTTGTAGTCCGCATATCGCTCCAGCGGCGTAGTGCTGCTGTCCTCACCGAGAATCTGCTGGGTGGTGACGGGGGCCGCGGGGTTGATTTCGGAGGACAAGCGCATGGGATCTACTCCTGGTGGATCTATTTTTTTCCGTAACCGCCGGAATCAATGTGGAAAAGCCCGGTTTTTCCCCGGCTTTACGCACAACTTGTTCAATGCTTAATCCACAAGATATTGTGGGACTTCGACAGCATCGCCACAAAGTCTAGTAATTCGCCCACGGCAAATCAAGACCTTTTTCGGGTCTTTTTTCGCAAATGAATTCAGGGGCTTAGAAAGAGGACTTGCTGAAGAATCGAGCAGTGACTGTCATATGACAGAAGCCCGAAAACGGTCCCATTCGAACCAGGGGCCCGGATCGGTCTTGCGGCCCGGTGCGATGTCGCTATGGCCCGCGATGTCGAGCGTGCCGTAGCGCTTGAAGAGCGATCGCGTGAGCTCCGTGAGCGTCGCGTACTGCGGCTCGGCGAACGGAACGTCGTCGCTGCCCTCGAGCTCGATGCCGATCGAAAAATCGTTGCAGCGCTCGCGCCCCTTCCATGACGAGGCGCCCGCATGCCACGCGCGCTTGTCGCACGGCACGTACTGAACGAGCGTTCCGTCGCGGCGTATTAAATAGTGGGACGAGACGCGAAGGCCCTCCAGCGTCGCGAAGTACGGATGCGCCTTCGTGTCGAGCGTGCCCATGAAAAGATCGTCGATCCACTCGCCGCCATACTCGCCCGGCGGCAGCGAGATGTTGTGGATCACGATGAGCGAGACCTTTTCGCCCGCCGGGCGATCGTCGAAGTGCGGCGAGTGGCGGAGGATCATGTGCCCCTGTCACCCCCGCGAAGGCGGGGGCCCAGCCAAAGCGCTCGCGCGGTTCCGGCTGGATTCCCGCCTTCGCGGGAATGACAACCTGCGCGGGAATGACTAGTCGATTCCAAGCCGGTCGAGCCGGTACCGCAGCGACCTGAACGTGATTCCCAGCAGCTTCGCCGCGGCCGTCTTGTTGAACCGCGTGGCTTCCAGCGCCTTCACGATGGCTTCGCGCTCGACGTGGTCGAGGAAGTCGTGCAGCGGCAGGCCTCGCGTGCCGAGCGCGCCGTCGAGCGGGGCGACCTTGTCCTTCGACGTGGCCTGCGTGAGGTAGAGGTCGCTTTCGGTGATCTTGTTGTCGGAGCAGAGCGCCAGCGCGCGCTCGAGGATGTTCTCCAGCTCGCGCACGTTGCCGGGGAAGTCGTAGCGGCGGAGCGCCAGCATCGCCTCGTCGGTGATGGCCGGCGGCGGCATGCCGTTCTGCCTCGCGAGCCGCGCGACCACCTGCTCGACCATGAGCGGGATGTCTTCCGGGATCTCGCGCAGGCTCGGCATCTTCAACTCGATCACGTTCAGGCGATAGAAGAGGTCCTGGCGGAACTCGCCCGCCTCGACTTGCTGGGAAAGGCTGCGGTGCGTGGCGGAGATCACGCGCATGTCGAGGGGCTCTTCGACCGTGTCGCCGACGGGCCGCACTTTCTTTTCCTGGATCACGCGCAATAGCTTCACCTGCATCGCGAGCGGAAGGTCGCCCACCTCGTCCAGGAAGAGCGTGCCCTTCTGCGCTGCCTGGAGATACCCGCTCTTGTCGGCATCGGCGCCCGTGAACGCGCCCCTCTTGTAGCCGAAGAATTCACTCTCCATCAGGTTCTCGGGGATGGCGCCGCAGTTCACCGCGACGAACGGCGCATCGGCGCGCGACGAACCGGAATGGATCAGGCGCGCGGCGACTTCCTTGCCCGAGCCCGATTCGCCGGCGATGTACACCGGCGCCTGGGATCGCGCGAGCTTGCCGATCATCTCGCGCACGCGTTGCATCGGCGCCGATTCCCCGATGAGGCGCGGCGTTCCCACCGGAACCTCGCCCGTCGCCGTGCGCCTCGCGTGCACCGCGCGGGGAAGCTTGAGCGCGCTCGTCACGAGGGGACGCAGCTGTTCCACCTTGATGGGCTTCGCGAGGTAATCGAACGCACCCGCCTTCAGCGCCGCCACGGCATTCTCCGTCGAGCCGAATGCCGTGATCACCGCGACGGGCGTGTTGCCGTAGTGCTCGGCGATGTGGCGAAGCACCGCGAGGCCGTCGCCGTCGGGAAGGCGCATGTCGGTGAGCGCGAGATCGTAGGGCCGCGACTTCAGCGCCTCGCGCGCCTCCGCGAAGGTCGATGCCGTGTCCGCATCCACCCCCATGCGCGAGAGTGTGAGCACGAGCAGCTCGCGAATGTCGGCTTCGTCGTCGACCACCAGGACCGCTTTTCGATTCATCAGGCTGCCTTCAGCGAAACGCGGAAATGCCCGCAGCCTTCGCCCTCGATGACTTCAATGCGCGCGCTATTCGCTTCGCAAAGCTCTCGCGCGATGTAGAGCCCCAGTCCCGTGCCCTGTGCTTCCGTGGTGAAGAACGGCTCGAAGATGTGCGCGAGCGCCTCTTTCGAGACACCGGGACCGTCGTCGATCACGTCGATCGTGAGGCGCCCCGGAGCGGGAGAGGCCGCGACCACGATGCGCGTCGAGCCCGCAGTCTTGCGCCCGTGGCGCCAGGCGTTCCGCCCGACGTTCCACAACACCTGGTCCAGGTGCTGCCGGTCGAACCACAGGCGCTGCGTGCTCCGCACCTGGATGTCGAGGCCGCCGTCGGGGACTTTCTCCGTGGCGCAGAACTCGTGGGCGAAATTGGTGAGGTACGGCACCGCGTCGATGGCCTCGGGTTGCGCGCGGTCGCGGCGATTGAGCAGCAGCACCTCCTGCACGATGCGATCGAGGCGGACGACATTGTTCTGCACGATCTCGAGCAGGCGCTTGCTGTCCTCGTTCTGCTCGGGATCTTCCTTGAGGAGATCGGCCGCGTGGCCGATGGATGAAAGCGGGTTGCGGATCTCGTGCGCGATCGAAGCGGTGAGTCGCCCCAGCGCCACGAGCTTCATCTGTGTGGCCTGCTGGCGCATGCGGCCCACGTCCTCGATGAAGATCACGATCGGCGCGGGATCGCCGGAGCCGATCGGCACGAAGTGGACCTGGAGCTCGCCCGCGACGCGCGGCGCGCGAAGCTGCATGAACGTGGTCTCCGATCCCCGCCGCCACGCCTCGAGGAGCGCCTGGATCTCCGGCGCATAGTCGACCAGCTTGCTGCGGCCCGAAGGCAGGGCGCCCAGGAGCTGTATCGCGCGCGGATTGCTCTGGCGGATGCGGCCCTCGCTATCGATGACGAGGATGCCGTCCTGCATGTCGCGGATCACGAGCTCGTTGATCTGCGAGAGATTCGCGAGATCGAGGCGGCGCTCTTCCGCGATTTCCTCGCTCGTGCGCGCGTAACGCGCGAGCGTGGTCGCGAGCAACGCGGTCGCGAAGAACGCGGCGCTGGTGATGCCCGACTGCACGAAATCCTGCACGCCCGCGTCGTTGCGAAGCATCTGGAACCCCTGCTCCACGAGCACCGCGATGGCGGCGATGGCGGCGTGGAAGTACGCGAGGCGGCCGCGCGTGATGAGGCCCGCCGCGGCGAGCGACATGAGCAGGATCACGCCGAGGCCCGAGCGCACGCCGCCGCTCGCGTACATCAGCATCACGATGGCGATCACGTCGATGAAGACGCCCGCCGTCACCTGCGCGCGCGGATTGGGCTCGCGCAGCCTCGCGGGAACGAGGAGCGCCAGCGACGCGATCATGTACGCCGTCACCGTCGGCACCACCGCTTGCGGGAACGAGACCCCGAAATTGAAGAAGCGGTTGAGGAAGATGAACGCGATGCCCATGAAGGCCGCGAGTACCACGCGATACGCGCAGAACACCCATAGCGTCCGCCACGTGGTGTCGTCCGCCGCCGCCGCATGGCGGATGCGCGAAGCCACGGCGATCTTGCTGGCGAGCGTGCTCATGGGCGGCAGCGCGGATTGTCCTTGCAGTAGTACTTGTCGCCTTCGGCCATGGCGATGCTGCGCGGCTGGTGCACGCCGCAGCGCGCGCAGGTGACCATGGCCTCGCCGGCCCGGGACTTCGCCGCCGGCGGGTTCGACCGCGCGCGCGAGCGAAGGCCGCGGAACGCCGCGACGATCAGCAGGGCGATGACGACGAGCAGCAGGATGCGGGCCATGCGCTCGATTTTACGGCAATAGGACCTCGACTTCGAATCGCGCTCCGCCCGCGCCGGAGAGATTCGTCGCGCGCACCGCGCCCCCGTGGAATTCCGCCACGAGACGCACGATGTACAGTCCCAGGCCCAGGTGCGCCTCGGGGCGCGGCACATCGGGCGCGCGCAGCGACACCATCGAATCGAAAAGCCGCGTCACCATCGCCTCGGGCAGCGGCGGCCCGTCGTTCTCCACCGCGAGCACCGCTTTGTTGCCGCTCGTCGTGAGCGACACGCGCACCGCGCCATCCGGCGGCGCAAAGTCGTTGGCGTTCTCCACGAGCTTGTCGAGCAGTTGCGCGAACGCGTCGGGCACGCCATTCATCCAGACGGGTCCCGCGGGCGGCGCGTATTCGAACGATCGCCGAGGATATGCGGCGCGATAACCCTCGACGCACCCGGACACGACGATCGCGAGATCGAAACGCTCGCGCGCTTCGCTTTCCAGGAGCTGTTCGAGGCGCGTGCCTTCCGACAGGCGCGAGATCAGCCGCGCGAGGCGATCGACCCCTTCGCCGGCGCGATCGACATAGACGCGCGCTTCGCCCGTCAGCGTCTGGGCCTTGAGATTGTCGAGCGACGAGCGCACCACGGCCACGGGCGTGCGCAACTCGTGCGAAAGCCGCCCCGCCATCGCCTCGAGATAGGCGTTGTAGTCCTTGAGGCGCGCGAGCACGGCCGCCGTCGTTCGCGAGAGATTGCCGATCTCATCCTTCGCATCGGTCGGCGTGATGGAGCCGCGAACACGTCCCTGCGCATCGATCGCGGAGTCTGCTTCGGCGTGCAGGCGGCGTATGCGCGTGGTGAGCCGCGTGGCGAATGCGAGCAGGATCACGAGTGCCGCGGCCACCACGGCGAGCGTCAACGCGAGAAGATTCTCGAGCGCGCTTTCCTTGAGGATCTGGATCGAGGCCGTGGTTTCCTCGACCACGACCGCACCCACGATGTCGTCGCCCACGAAGATGGGCTGCGCCGATGAAAGGATCGCGACATCTCGATCGGACGTGCCGCGCCATTCGGTCGAGGACACGCCGATCAGCGCGCGATCGACCTGGCTTCGCACGGGCCGCGTCTCGTCGCCCGCGGCGGGAACGGGCGGCGTGGGAACCACGAGGGACGCGAGCGGCGTCATCCAACTCGTAAGGGCGGCGCGCTTCGGCGCAGCGCGGAGCGCCCCCGAGAGACCGCGCACGCGCGAGCGCACATCGACCACCCACATGCGCGACGAACGCCGCCCCATGATCGAGAGCAGTCCCTCGATCTCGTCGGAGGGCATGTACGCGTTGCCGAGACTTGCCACCGCGTTGGGATCGGAAGAAGCGAAGAGCGCGACGATGCGCCGGCGCTCTTCTTCCGTGTCGCTCTCGCCCGAGGTCGCGGTGAAAAGCGCGGGCCGCTCCGAGAGTCCCGCAGCCGCCGCACGCGCCGCCGCCGCGATCGACTGCTCCTGCGAATCGCGCAGGAACGCTTCCATCCGCGAGATGAACTGCGCCGCCAGCACCGGAAGCGCCAGCAGCACGAGCGCGGCCATGACGAGACGGAAACGGATGCCGTGGATGAAGTCGGCTCGCATGGGCCGCTAGAAATTCACGTGCAGCGCGAGCGAACCGAACGCGTGGGAAGTGCGCTGGCCTTCGAACTCGCGCGAGTCCGTGGCCAGGTCGAACGTGAGGTCGCCCCACGCCTGCGACAACGCCACGCCACCGGCCACGCGCGTCACCTCGTTCTTCTTCTCGAGATCCGGTCCGAACAAGTAGTAGTTCTTCGACAGCAACTCGTTTCGCGCCACACCGCGCGCGCTGGCGCCGATGTAGCCGCTCCAGCCTCGGCCGTTTCCAAACGGTGGCGTCGCGGCGAATCGGAGCAACGCGCTCGAAGGCGAGCTCGCCTCGCCGAAGCGCCATTCGAGCCCGGCGTGCGCGAAGGCGACCTGCGTTCCCGCGACGAGTCCCACGTGCCCTCGAAATCCCGCGCCGAAGGATTGCGTGCGAACCGCGATCGCAGAGCCGTCGAACTCGTCGGGAAGCTGCCGCGACCATTCGACATGCACGCCGCTATCCACGATGTGGTGCGCAGCATTCTGCGCCTGCTCGCCGAGCGCTGATGGGCCGCGCACGCCAAGGTCGAGTTCCAGTGTGTCGAAAGTTGCATCGCCCTGGATGTGCTTCGCCACCGAGCCGAGCAGCCGTCCCACGGGCGCGCGATCCTGCAGCGTAGGCGATTCGTACTTCGCCTCGGGCGTGTAGATCTCCTGCACGATCCCCCACTCGAGGCCATCCTTCACCCGAGCCAGGCGCAGGCCCGAGGTATACCAGCGGTCCGTATGGAAGAAGAAGTCGTTGTCCATGCGCAAGTACCACCGCGCTGCGTCGTCATCGGCCCAGGTGGCGGTCGCAAGCGCGCACGCCGCGATCGCCACCGCTCGCCTCACGTCGCTTCGATCCAGCGGTAGCCCATGCCGTACACGGTCTCGATCGCGTCGAATTGCGCATCGACGCCGAGGAACTTCTTGCGGATGCGCTTCACGTGGGACGTGATGGTGCCGTCATCGACCACCATCTCGGCGTCGCGCATCAGCTGGTCGCGATCCTTCACGTGGCCCGGATGGCGCGCGAGCGAGTGCACCATCCAGAATTCCGTCACGGTGAGCCCAACGCCCGTGCCTTTCCACGTCGCCGTCATGCGCTGCGGATCGAGGGCGAGCGCTCCGCGCGTGAGCACGTCGTTGGCGGCGGCCGGTTGCGACGCGGCGTCCACTCGACGGAACAACGCGGCGATGCGCGCCATCAGGTGCGGAAGGCTCACGTCCTTGGTGAGGTAGTCGTCGGCGCCCAGGCGAAGCCCCGAGACGATATCGAAGTCGGAGTCGCGCGCCGAAAGGAAGATGATCGGCAGCCGCGCGCTCGCCGCGCGAAGCTCCCGGCAAAGCTCGAAGCCGCCGTCCACGTCGGCGCCCAGGCCGATGTCGATGATGGCGAGCTCCGGAAGGCGCGAGGCGAGCGTGCGCGAGGCACTCTTGCGATCGGCGAAGGCCGCGACCTCGTAGCCCACGCGCGAAAGCGCGTCGGCGTAGTTCTGCCGGATTGCGGGGTCGTCCTCCACCAGCGCGATGCGTCGTGCCATGGGGCGATTATGCAATTTTTTCGCCACATTTCTTCGCCGCCTTTCCCGTATCGCGCCGCACCGCTTGCCCCGCGCCCACGCCAAATGGCCTCGTCCCCTTGAAGACGAGCGGAAAAGGATCGAGACGATGGACGGGAAAGCGGAGGTGCTGAAAGGCAAGTCGGTGCTGGCGGATTTCATCGAGCTGGGCGCCAACGCATTCGCGGGCGGGCTCATGGTCGCGATCGCGCTCGCCGTCATCACGCTGGCGCTCGCCACGAGCGCCGAGGCCGCTCCCATCGAGAAGGCAGCCCCTCACAGGACGGCGTGTTTCGACGACGAGGCGCCGCAGGAACCCGGGAGCGCGGCGCCCGCGACCGCCGAAGAAGATGCGGCTGGCGTGGGCGCCCTCTGGGCCAACCTCCTCATGGGTACCGTTGCCCTGTCGAGCGCCGGGATCGTCGCCCTCCTCGGGCGGTCGATTCCGGCGGGGAGGAACTGACGGCGTCCTCGGCGGTAGAATATCGGCATGTCGCAGACGATCACCGAGGAATACCGCAAGCTCCAGCAGGAGCTGCACAAGAACCCGAACTACGGCGTCGCGTCGCTTGAGTTCGCGCCATACGTCGCGTCGCTCATGAAGCAGACGGGCACGCGTTCGCTCTCGGACTACGGCGCCGGCAAGCAGAACCTGCTGAGGGGACTCGCGGCGCAGGGCGTGAAGCCCGAGCAATATTTCCCCTACGATCCCGCGTTTCCAGACTACGGGCAGCCGCGCTCCGCCGATCTAGTCTGCTGCATCGACGTGCTCGAGCACATCGAGCCCGACCTCGTCGAGAACGTGCTCGCGGAGCTGGGTTCCATCACCACGAAGTTCGGATTCTTCTCGGTGCACCAGGGGCCGGCCGGGAAGGTGCTCGCCGACGGCAGGAACGCGCACCTCATCCAGAAGCCCACGTCATGGTGGCTTCCGAGGATGGTGAAGCATTTCGAGATCCTGCAGCTCCAGGCCCACCAGATCATGGGCCACGGCTTCTGGGTGGTGGTGAAGCCGGTCGAAAAATCCGCTTCGAACTGAGGTTCCGGGGTCCCCTCTGGGGCAAGGATCGTACAGTGGGAAGGGATTTGGTCGGGGTGAGAGGATTCGAACCTCCGGCCTCTACGTCCCGAACGTAGCGCTCTACCAGGCTAAGCTACACCCCGAGGCCGAGAAACAAAGGGGCACCGGAGCGCCCCTTTTTTCGATCCCGCCGTCAGAAGTTTCTTTCGACGGAAAAGTTCGCCAATTGTAGCAGAGAGTCGCGCCACGGGGAATTCGGAACGTGGGCGAGGCGCGCGATCGCCTCGGCCGATTCCGCCCTCGCCTGGGTTCGCGCATATTCGAGCGCTCCCACGCGGTGGATCGCCGCCACGACGCCTTCGAGATCGAGCTTTCCGCCGTGCTCGATGGCGTGCCGGATGAGCGCGCGCTCGTTCTCGGTGCCCGCGCGCATCGCGTAGATGAGGGGCAGCGTGGGCTTGCCTTCGGCCAGGTCGTCGCCGAGGTTCTTGCCGGTCTCGTGGATGTCGCCCGAGTAGTCGAGCACGTCGTCGACCAGCTGGAACGCGGTTCCGAGATGCATTCCGTATTCGGCGAGCGCCGTTTCCGCCTCGGAAGCCGCGCCGCCGATGATCGCGCCCACCTGCGTCGCGGCCTCGAAGAGCTTCGCGGTCTTGTAGCGGATCACGCGCAGGTATTTTTCCTCGTCGGTGTCCGGATCATGGACGTTGAGCAGTTGCAGCACTTCACCTTCGGCAATCACGTTGGTCGCGTCGGCGAGCACCTTCATCACGCGAAGGCTGCCCGCGCCCACGATCATCTGGAACGCACGCGAATAGAGGAAATCGCCCACGAGCACCGATGCGGCGTTGCCGAATTCCGCATTCGCGGTCTTCCTGCCGCGCCGCAGGCTCGACTCGTCGACGACGTCGTCGTGCAGCAACGTCGCCGTGTGGATGAATTCGATGACGGCCGCGAGCTCGTGGCGCGAGGTGGGCTGCTGGCCGAACGAGCTGGCGGAGAGCAGCACCAGCGCGGGACGCAATCGCTTGCCTCCGCCCGCGATGATGTAATGCGCGATGGTGCGGATCAGCACCACTTCCGAGTCGAGGCGTCGCCGGATGACGTCGTCGACCTGGCGCAGGTCCTCATGGATGGGAGCCCGGATCGCTTCGAGGCTCACGGATGACGGGGAACGGCGCTCTGACGGGGATTGCGGTACTGCGGACAAGTCTTTGACCTTACGGGAAATTTCGCGTATTATAGCGAGTTCGCTTTACGCACTTCGCATCATTGGATTTGGAGTAGGGCGAAACCACAAAATTCAACGGAGTAATCAATGTACGCGGTCATAAAAACCGGCGGCAAGCAGTATCGCGTTGCCCCCGGCGAAAAAATCAAAATAGAACAGATACCGGCAGACGTTGGCGCTCAGATTGTCCTCGATCAGGTGTTGATGGTTGCGGACGGCGAGGCCGTGAAGGTCGGTAATCCCCTGGTGTCAGGCGCGAAAGTGTCCGCCACCGTCATCGCCCACGGTCGCGGCACGAAGGTGAAGATCTTCAAGATGCGCCGCCGCAAGCACTACCAGAAGACGCAGGGCCACAGGCAGAACTACACGGAGATCCGTGTAGATTCGATCGCATAAGTCAAGGGTCAACCACCATGGCACACAAGAAAGCAGGCGGGTCTTCCCGCAACGGACGCGATTCCGAAAGCAAGCGCCTCGGCCTGAAGGCCTTCGGCGGCGAGCTCGTGAACGCGGGCTCCATCATCGTTCGCCAGCGCGGCACGCAATTCCACCCTGGAATGAACGTCGGCATCGGCAAGGACCACACGCTCTTCGCGACGAAGACCGGGCACGTGAAATACACGGAGCGCGGCGCCAAGAGCAAGTCCACCGTGTCGATCGAGCCGGCCAAGCAATAACGGCTCTTCGCCCACGAAAGAGCCCCGTCTTCGCACGGGGCTTTTTCGTTTCCGCCCACCAATGACATGAAATTCTTCGACGAAGCGCGCATCGAGGTGATCGCAGGAAGCGGCGGCGACGGATCGGCGTCGTTCCACCGCGCCAAGTACGTTCCCATGGGCGGCCCCGACGGCGGCGACGGCGGGCGCGGCGGCAGCATCTTCGCCGTGGCCGACTCGAACCTGAATACGCTCATCGACTATCGCTACACGCGGATCATTCGTGCGAAGTCGGGCGACAACGGCCGCGGGCGGGACTGCAACGGGCGCGGCGCCGAGGACATCGTGCTTCGCGTTCCCGTGGGCACCGTCATCCGCGATACCGAATCGGGCGACACGATCGCCGACCTCGCCAAGAATGGCGACAAGGCGCTCCTCGCCAAGGGCGGCCGCGGGGGCCTCGGCAACCTCAACTTCAAGTCGAGCACCAACCGGTCTCCGCGAAAGTTCACGCGCGGGGAAACGGGCGAGGCGAAGCAACTCGACATGGAGCTTCGCGTGCTCGCCGACGTGGGGCTGCTCGGCATGCCCAACGCGGGGAAATCCACGCTCATTCGCGCGGTGTCGTCGGCCCGTCCCAAGGTCGCCGACTATCCGTTCACCACGCTGCAGCCCAACCTCGGCGTGGTGCGCGTCGATGCGAACCGCTCGTTCGTCATGGCCGACATTCCCGGCCTCATCGAGGGCGCCGCCGAAGGCGCGGGGCTCGGCCACCAGTTCCTGCGGCACCTCAAGCGAACGGGCCTGCTGCTGCACCTCGTGGACATGGCGCCCTTCGACGAAGCGGTCGATCCCGCGGCCGAAGTGAAGGCCATCGGGGCGGAGCTCAAGAAATACGACGAGTCGCTCGCGAAGAAACCGCGCTGGCTCGTCTTCAACAAGATGGATCTCCTCGGCGAGGCCGAGCGCAAGAAGCGCGGCGCCGCGATCGTGAAGAAGCTGCGCTGGACCAAGCCCTGGTTCGTGGTGTCCGCGATCAATGGCGAGGGCACCAAGGATCTCGTCTACGCGGTGATGGAGTTCCTCGAGCACGGAAAGAGGAAATGACGCCCTCGCCGCTCTCCGAGGCGCGCCGCGTGGTCGTGAAGATCGGCTCGAGCCTGCTCACCAACGCGGGCCTCGGACTCGACCGCGACGCCATCGCCGACTGGGCGCGGCAGATCGCGCAACTTCGCAAGCGCGGCTTCGAGGTTCTCGTGGTTTCCTCCGGTGCGATCGCCGAGGGCATGAAGCGCCTCGGATGGTCGAAGCGGCCGCACGCGGTGAACGAGCTGCAAGCGGCGGCGGCAGTCGGCCAGATGGGGCTCGTGCAGATGTGGGAGTCGTGTTTCGCCGAGCAGGGCATGCAGACGGCCCAGGTGCTGCTCACGCACGAGGACCTCGGCGACCGGCGCCGCTATCTCAACGCGCGCACGACGCTGCGAAGCCTCGTGGCGCTGGGCGTCGTCCCGATCATCAACGAGAACGACACGGTCGTGGTCGACGAGATTCGTCTCGGCGACAACGACACGCTGGGGGCACTCGTCACGAACCTCATCGAGGCCGACGCGCTCGTGATCCTCACGGACCAGAAGGGCCTCTACTCCGCCGACCCCCGCAAAGTCCCCGACGCGAAGTTGGTGGATCGCGCCACAGCGGGCGACGCGGCGCTCGAGGCGATGGCCGGAGGCGCCGGATCACACCTCGGAAGTGGGGGCATGCTCACAAAGGTGCTGGCGGCGAAGCGATCCGCCCGCAGCGGAGCCCACACGGCCATCGCCTGGGGACGGGAGCCGGACGTTCTTTCGAGGCTCTTTTCCGGCCAATCCGTGGGCACGCTCCTCGTCGCGGCGACCGCGCGGGTTGCGGCGCGCAAACAATGGCTTGCGGACCATCTGAAGCCCTCGGGACGCGTCGTCCTCGACGCCGGAGCGGTCAAGGCCCTGTTGGTCGGTGGCAAGAGCCTCCTGGCGGTCGGCGCGACCGGCGTCGAGGGGGCTTTCGAACGCGGCGAGTTGGTGAGCATCTGCCGCCCGGACGGCCTGGAAATCGCCCGGGGACTGGTCAACTACGGGGCGGCCGAAACGGCCCGGATCCTGCGCAAGCCCAGCGTCGAAATCGAGGCCATCCTGGGGTATGTGGCCGAGCCCGAGCTCATCCACCGGGACAACCTGGTCATCCTCTGAACTGCCGCGATACGGCAGTCCCTGCCCGTCCCGAGTCCGGGGGCTGAAACCGCCCCCAACCGGCGTCCGCCCGGGGGAAAGCGCAACCTCCGGAAAGTGCTGAATATTACGTTGACGCCCCCTCCCGCGGCGACTAGCCTAGCGATGGCATAGCCCTCGCTTCTCTGAATCCAGAATAAAAGCCTTGTTGGGAGATTTTCGATGCGCACGCAGCTTCGTCGCCGCTCCATTTCCGATTTTTCCCATACGCCGCTCGTTGCCGCACTGGCCGCCGCCCTGGCGCCCCAGGCTGCGCAGGCGATCAACATCGTCGTCGACAACAACTCCGACTCGTCCTACTACCAGGACCTGACGTTCGGAACGACGCTGCGCGGCGCGATCGATTACCTGAACTCCAACTGCAGCAGTGGCGGCGGCGACTCCATCAAGTTCTTCCACGCGAACGGCAACACGCCGTTCGTGACCGCGCCCGCGACCGAAATCGACGTCTACTGCGGCGGCCTCACGATCGACGGCGAGGGCAGCATGACCAACTCCCTCACGGTGATCCAATCCGCGTACGGCGGAGGCAGCTATGCGCTGTGGTCGGGCGCCAGCACCAACGTGACGTTCAAGGGGCTCGACATCACCGGCTACAACAGCGGCACGGCCCTGGGTGGACATCTCGATGCGAACAACAACATCCTTCATTCGAACGCCACGGGCATCTTCGTCGCGTACGGCGGCACGTCGATCACCAACAACACGATCTTCAGCAACCAGTACGACGCCATCGACATCGAGAATAGTCCGAACGCGACGGTCAGCGGAAACGTGATCGGCCTTGACACGAACGGCAACTGGTCCCCCAACGGCGAAGGGATTTTCGGCTATGCAAGCCACCTCGCCATCGACTCGAACGTCATCTCGGCCAACAACGGCGATGCAATCGACCTCGAGATCGACAGCGCCTCGACGATCACGGGAAACAAGATCGGCACGGATGCGTCCGGCACGGTCGCCCTGGGCAACGAAGAGGGCATCTACCTCTGGCAGGCGAGCGGAACCACGATCAACAACGGCAACGTGATCTCGAGCAGCTATGGCGCCGCGATCTACATCGACGTGGGCTCCAGCGGGATCACCGTGGACGGCAACGCGATCGGCACGGATCCCACGCGCAACCAGGACATCTCGAACGAGAACGGCATCACGGCTTTCTGCAGCAGCGGCATCCAGATCACCAACAACGCCATCGCGTCGAATTGGGACTACGGCATCCAGTTGAACGGGATCGTGGGCGGCGGCTCGATGGACATCGTGAACAACGCGATCAACGTGGCAGGCGACGGCGTTACGGCGCTGGGCGGAAGCTCCTACGGCGTCATGCTGTTGAACGACATCTGCACGTCGAGCCTTGCCGCGCCCGGGAAGAAGCACCTCGGCAAGCGCGCGACGAAGGTCGCGGTGCGGACCAAGTCCGCGCCCGCCGGCGCGACGACGAACGTGATGATCAGGAACAACAACATCAGCAACGCGTCGTTCGACGGCATCTTCATCAACGGCGGCTACAACAACACGATCACCGGCAACACGATCCAGAACAACGGGGGATATGGGGTCGACATCTTCAGCGGCACGGGCAATTCGATCGTCGACAATCCGAAGATCTACGGCAACGGCAGCCAGACCTCGTTCGTGAAGAACATCAACCTCGATTTCCCCGGCGGCATCTACACCTCCGGTCCGGACTCGTCGCACGCGAACAACGGGCAGAACCCGCCGACCGTCACCGGCGCCGTCGTGAACTACTCCAACGGGCAGACGACGGTCCATTTCACGCTGACCGCGCCTCCCGGCTCGTACGAGGTGCAAGTCTGCGACAACCCCGTCACGACTCCGGGATGCAACAACCTCGACACATCGACCACGGTGACAGTACCCGCGGCCGGTTCGGTCTCGGGAGCCGTCGCCTTCTTCGGCATCTCCTCGGACAACTTCTCGGCCACCGCGACCAGCTCCGGCAACGACACCTCCGAATTCTCCAGCGTGTTCACGATCACGCCGGCGCCGAACGTGACCTACTCGCCCGCGAGCAAATCGATCGACTTCGGCAACGTCGCGGTCAACGGCTCCAGCCCGCCGATGACAATCACGCTCACCTCGTCGGGATCCACGCCCTACACCCTCAACAATATCGGCAGCCCGAGCTGCGGCAGCGGCCCGATCTGCTACGGTGGCGCCTTCACCTGCACGACGACCTGCGTGCCCGGCAACTCGTACAACCCGGGCGGCGGATGCAACGTCACGGCGACCTTCAATCCGACGGCGCTCACGACCTACTCGCAAACGATCGGCATCTGCGACGACTCGCCGAGCTACGGGGGCACGATCACGCTCACGGGCATGGGCGTGACGCCCCCGCCGGTCGCGATCAACCCCGCGTCCTTCGACTTCGGCCAGCAGGGAGTCGGCACGGCGAGCAATCCGCAGACTTTCGTCATCCTCAACGGCGGCACGTCGAGCGTGCTGCTCGGAGAGCCGTCGGTCGACGACCCGAACTTCGTGATCCTCAGCAACGGTTGCGGATCGAGCCTCGCCGCCAGCGAGAGTTGCCCGGTGGTAGCCGAGTTCCTCCCGCAGAGCGGCGGATCGCTCCATGCGACGCTTTCAATGCCCGCGGGCGGCTCGCTGGGATCGCTGCAGATCAAGCATCGCGGCAAGGTCCTCGTGGCCGGGCCGGGGCCTGGAACCGCCGCTACGGCATCGCTCACGGGCACGGGTGTCGCGCAAGGCGCCATCACGTTGCCGAGCTCCATCGACCTCGGCGCGTACAGCGTCGGCAGCCCGCCGGACCAGCGCAGCTTCACGATCACGAACAACGGCACGGCGCCGGTCGACTTCAGCGCAATCGCCATATCGTCGGGTCCCTTCCAGGTCGTCAACGGATGCCCGGACACCCTGGCGCCGGGCGCATCGTGCACCGTCACCCTCCAGTACTCGGCGTCCGATCTCGGCTCCCATACGGGAACGCTCACGGTGAACAGCGACGCCGAGGGCGGATCGCGCGCGATCGCACTCACCGGCGTGACGGTGCCGAGCCCGGTGCCGATCCTCACGGTCTCGCCGACGCAGATCGGATTCGGCGATCGCCTGCTCGGAAGCACGAGCGGCACGCAACGCATCACGATCACCAACGTGGGCAACGCGCCAGCAACGCTCGGCCTCGGGATGAGCAACACCGACTTCCTCATCTCCTTCACGTCGTGCGCCGCGACGCTCGCACCGGCGGCCAGCTGCTACGCCGACGTGGTGCTGCGCCCGGTGGGCTTCGGCCCGCGCAACGGCTCGTTGATCGTGACCAGCAACTCGAGCACCAGCCCGCAGGGCGTGGGGCTTTCGGGCAGCGGATGCCGTCCGTACAGCACCGGCTCCAGCCGCCTGGGATCGTCGTTCGGCTGCTCGCCGTAACGCGAGGGCGCGGCCTCACCGCCGCGCCCCTCTTCGCGCCGGGCTGATACGGCATGGCCCGTGTCCTTTGCGCCTGGGAGTATGGCGGCGACCTCGGCCATGTCCGCCGCATCGTCCCCATCGCGCATGAGCTGCGCAAGATGGGCCATGAGGTCACGATGGCCTTTCGCGACAGCTCCTTCATCGAAAGCGTCCGCGCGGAAGGATTCGAGACGTTCATCGCGCCGCTGCTGAAGATCCAGCGCGAGATGAATCCGTCGCCGCTCAACTTTTCCGACGTGCTGCTCAACCTGGGATTCCGGGATGCGCGCGGGATCGCGGGCGCGCTGCGAGCGTGGCAGTCGATGTTCGAGTTGCTGGCGCCGGACGTGCTGGTGGCCGAATACGCGCCCACCGCACTCATCGCCGCGCTCCTCGCGGGAATCCGGCGCGTGACGGTGAGCGCGGGGTTCTCGGTGCCCGTGCTTCGCGATCCCCTGCCCGACCTGCGGCCCTGGCAGCCGACCGATCCGAAGATCCTGCGGGCCCTCGACGACCGGCTGCTCACGACCATACGCCACGCCGCGGGCGCGAGCGCCAGCCGCCTTCCGGATCGCGCACGCGGCCTCTTCAACGCCGAGGCCCACCTGCTCTGCACCTTCCCCGAGATCGATCCCTTCGGGCCGCGTGACGGCGTAGAGTACCTCGGTCCACCCGCGGACTCGGTGGGAGGCGCGGACATTCCCTGGATGCGCGAATCGGGTCCGCACGTCTTCGCGTACCTCAAGCCGCGCAGCCCGCGCTTCGAAGCGGTGATGGCCGCGCTCGCGTCGCTCGACGCCGAGGTGATCGTCGCGGCGCCCGGGCTCACCCTCGAGCGCGCGAACGCGATGTCCACGGCCTCGATGCGCGTCGTGCCCGCGGCGGTGAACCTGGACCTCGTGATGCGGAGCGCGTCGCTGTGCGTAAGCCATGCGGGCGCGGGCGTCCCGGCTCGCGCGATGGCGGCAGGCGTTCCGATGGCCCTGCTGCCGTTGCAACTCGATCAATTCCTCATGGCCAAGCGCATCGAGCAGACCGGCGCCGCGCTCGTATCGAACCCCGAGGAACCCGCGCCGGATTTCCGCGCATGGTTTTCCTCGCTGCTCACGGAACCGCGATTTCGCGAGGCGGCGGATCGCCTGCGTGAAAGCCACGGCACGCACGACTTCGGACGCGCCGCCGCGCGGGCCGCCGAACGCATCGCCGAAGTGGCGCAACGATAGCCATGGCCCGCATCGCATTCGCATGGGAGATGGGAGGCGAGCTGGGGCACGCGATGGCCTGCAACTCGCTCGCCCTGGCGATGCGCGCGCGCGGCCACCGGGTCGCATTCATATTCCGCGAGCTGCATGGCCTTTCGCACCTTCCGACGATCGCGGCCCACGACATCTTCCAGGCGCCGGTGTCCTTGAGCGAGGGCGAAGGCCAGCCGATCCCCTCGAGCCTCGCCGACATCCTCATCGGCTGCGGATACGACCGTCCCCAGCACCTGGCCGGCATCCTCGCGGCATGGTTCTCGATCTTCGACCGGTGGAAGCCCGATCTCGTCGTCACGGATTTTTCTCCGACGGCGCTCCTCGCGGCGCGCGTCATGGGACTGCGGCGCGTCTCGTACTCCAATGGCTTCTCGGTCCCGCCGCGCGTGACTCCGTTGCCCGCGTTCCGTTTCGACCAGGGCACAAGTCCCGAGAAGCTCGCGCAGTCGGACGCGCGGGCCCTCGCGACTGTGAACGGCGCACTCGCGCGCTTCGGCGTCGCGCCCCTGGCCACGCTCGCGCAGCAGCTCGAGACCGATGAGGATTTCCTGGCGACGTTTCCCGAGCTCGACTCCTACGGGTCGCGCCCCGCGACGGGATATTGGGGACCGCGCGTGAGCTTCGATATCGGCGCCGAGGTGCGTTGGCCCGAGGGGCACGGCAAGCGCATCGCCGTCTACATCAAGCAATCCTTGTCCCACATCGACGTGGTGATCGACGCCCTCGCCTCGAGCCCGCATCGCGTCGCGGCGTTCATTCCCGATCTCGACGCCGCGCGCGCGGCGAAGCTTCGCTCCCCGAACCGCGTCGTCTCCGATCGCCCGATTCGCCTGGGTCCCCTGCTGAAGGACTGCGACCTGCTCGTGAGCCACGGCGGCAACATCTGCCCCGGCTCGCTGATGTCCGGGGTGCCGCAGATTGTGTTCCCCACGCAGTACGAGCAGTTCCTCACCGCCCACCGCATCGCGACGCTGGGCGCCGGCGCCTGGGTGGGCCCCGAAGCGCCTGCCGGCGCAGTGGCCGCGGCGCTGGATCGCCTGCTGACCGATCCCTCCTTCAAGAGCGCGGCGAAAGCCTATGCGGCGCGGTATCCGGACTACTCCCCCGCCGAGCAGCAGCGGCGCATCGTGAACCGCGTCGACGAAATCCTCGCGAAACCCGCGAGACCCAACGCGTTGCCCCCCGCCAAGGCCGCGCCTATACTCTCGGCCACTCCACCAAGACAGGGAACGTCACCATGAATCTCGTCGATCGCGTGAAGAAGCTGATGCTGCAGCCGAAATCCGAGTGGCAGGTGATCGACGGGGAGACCCATACCGTCCAGGGGCTCTTCACGGGCTACGTGATGATCCTGGCGGCAATTCCCGCCGTGTGCAGCTTCATCGGGCTGTCGGTCATCGGCTCCAGCGTCATGGGCGTGTCATTCCACGTGCCGATCGAACAGGGCGTCGTGCACCTCGTCCTGCAGTACGTATTCGCGCTTGCGTTCGTCTACGTGTTCGCGCTGATCATCGACGCCCTGGCGCCGAACTTCGGCTCCCAGAAGAACTTCATGCAGGCGTTGAAGATTTCCGCGTTCTTCCCGACGGCCGCGTGGATCGGCGGCGTGTTCGGCATCATCCCGGTGCTGGGGATCATCGGCCTGCTCTTCAGCCTCTACAGCCTCTACCAGCTCTTCATCGCGCTGCCGATGCTGATGAAGACGCCTGCCGACAAGGCGATCATCTACTTCGTGGTCGTGCTCATCGTGGCGATCGTGCTCTTCGTGGTGATCGGGGCGATCACCGCGTTCGCGATGCCGAGCCCGATGCGAGGCTTCTAGGTCATGAGCGGGGGCTGCGCCGGACGCGGCCCCCGCGACTTGCGGCGCCGCCCGTAGGGCGAGATGCCGACGGCGCGCGGCACCATCTCGAGGAATCCCGCGAGCTGCTCGAGGCCAAGGCGGTAGACTTCGCGCTTGAAGTCGATCACGGCTTCGAGGGGCACCCAGTAGTCGTGCCAGCGCCACGCATCGAATTCCGGATGGCCGCTCGCGCGCAGGCTGATGTCGCAGTCGCGGCCGCACAGGCGCAGCAGGAACCAGATCTGCTTCTGGCCGCGATAGGTGCCGCGCCACTCCCGCTTCACCCAATGCGTGGGCACGTTGTAGTGCAGCCAATCGCGCGTACGGCCCAGGATCTTCACATGCTGGGGCAGCAGGCCCGTCTCCTCCTGGAGCTCACGGTACATCGCCTGCTCTGGCGTTTCCCCGGGCTTGATGCCGCCCTGCGGGAATTGCCACGCATGTTCCTTGATTCTCTTGCCCCAGAAGACCTGGTTCTTGCCGTTGATCAGCACGATGGCGACGTTCGGGCGATAACCGTCCCGATCGATCATGGCGTCCACCATCCAATTCGTTCAGTTGAAGCCATTTTTCCACAGTTTGCAGGCACTCGCCAGCCAAGGGCGAAAACCTCAGGCCGTGTAAAATAGTCCTTCGCAAGCCGATGATTTATCGCTGAAAAGCCACGGCCGGGAGAACCCGGCCCGACGGAGACAGAATGCGCGCCACCCGGTACTACCTCGCCACGCTCAAGGAAGCCCCCCAGGAGGCGGAGCTCGCGAGCCACAAGCTCATGCTTCGCGCGGGGCTCATCCGGAAGCTCGGCAGCGGCCTCTACACATGGATGCCGCTGGGACTCAAGGTGCTGAAGAAGATCGAGCAGGTCGTGCGCGAGGAGATGAATCGCGCGGGCGCGCTCGAAATGCTCGCCCCGCCGGTGCAGCCGCGGGAGCTCTGGGAAGAGACGGGACGCTGGGAGCTCTACGGGCCGCTCATGCTGCGCATCAAGGATCGCGCCGAGCGCGAGTTCTGCTATGCGCCCACCGCCGAGGAAGTGCTGTGCGACACGGTGCGCAAGGAGATCCGCAGCTATCGCCAGCTGCCGGTGAACTTCTACCAGATCCAGACGAAGTTCCGCGACGAAATCCGTCCGCGCTTCGGCGTGATGCGCGCGCGGGAATTCACGATGAAGGACGCGTACTCGTTCGACGCGGACTTCGAGGGACTGAAGAAAAGCTACAAGGCGATGTACGACGCATATACGCGGATCTTCACGCGGCTGGGCCTCGAATTTCGCGCGGTCGCGGCGGACACGGGCGAGATCGGCGGAACCGCGTCGCATGAATTCCAGGTGATCGCGCAATCGGGCGAGGATGCGATCGCGTATTCGGCGGGCTCGGATTACGCGGCGAACGTGGAACTTGCCGAAGCGCTCGCCCCTTCCGCCCCGCGCTCAGCACCCACGCAGGCGATGAAGAAGGTCGCAACACCCGACAAGCACACGTGCGAAGAAGTGTCGCAACTTCTCGGCATTCCCATCGAGAAGACGGTGAAGTCCATTGTGGTCATGCACGAGCAAACGATGTACATGCTCCTCGTGCGCGGCGACCACATGCTGAACGAGGTCAAGGCTTCGAAGCTCGATGCGCTGAAGCCCTTCCGCTTCGCGACCGACGCGGAGATCCGCGCAGAGCTCAAGGCGCCACCCGGATCGCTGGGCCCCGTGGGACAGAACGTGAATGTGATCGCCGACCGCACCGTAGCCGCCATGAGCGATTTCGTCACCGGCGCCAACGAAGAAGGCTTCCACCTCACGGGCGTGAATTGGGGACGCGACCTTCCCGAGCCGCACCTCGTCGCCGATATCCGCAACGTCGTCGCCGGCGATCCCTCACCCGACGGCAAGGGCACGCTCGAGATCGCGCGCGGCATCGAAGTGGGACACGTGTTCCAGCTGGGCACGGCCTATACGAAGGCGATGGACGTGACCTTCATCGACGAGAAGGGCGCCACGCACCCGATGGAGATGGGCTGCTACGGCATCGGCATCACGCGCATCGTGGCCGCCGCCATCGAGCAGAACCACGACGACAGGGGCATCATCTGGCCCGATCCGATGGCGCCGTTCGCGGTGGCCGTCATCCCGCTCGGCTACCGCAAGAGCGAGGCCGTGAAGGAAGCGGCGGACAAGCTCTACGCGGAGCTCGGCGCCGCGGGCATCGAGGCGTTCCTCGACGATCGCGACGAGCGCGCGGGCGTGCTGCTCGCCGACCAGGAGCTGATCGGCATCCCGCACCGCATCGTGATCGGCGATCGGGGCCTCAAGGAAGGCGTGGTCGAGTACCAGCACCGGCGCGACGCGGCGGCAACCAAGGTGGCGCTTTCGGGCGCCACGGCGCACGTGCAGTCGCGGCTCTCCCATGGGAAGCCTCAGGCGAGCGGCTGAAGCCGCGGCCTTCGCGGTCGCGTTGACGGCGCCCGCGAGCGCGTTCGCGGGCGCGCAGCAATACGAGGTGCTCTCGGCGAGCGTGCGCGCAGCGCTCGGCCAGGCGGTGAACGACCGCTCGAGCGTCGACATGAAGGACCTCGACACCCGCGCCTGGGTGCGCGCGATGACGCCGCGCGTGATGGGCCGCTACTTCTCCGACGAGGAAGCGGCGCGCGAATTCCTCGGGCTCGTGCGCTACGAGGCGATGCGCGCGGGACTCGATCCGCACCTCGTGCTCGCGGTGATCGACGTCGAAAGCCAGTTCCGCAAGTACGCCGTCTCGCGTGCCGGAGCGCGCGGCTACATGCAGGTGATGCCCTTCTGGACGAAGCAGCTGGGCGGCGGGGAGCAGAGCCTCTTTCCCGAGCGCATCAACCTGCGCTATGGCTGCACGATCCTGCGCTACTACCTGGATCGCGAGCACGGCAACCAGGCCAACGCGCTCGCGCGCTACAACGGCAGCCTCGGCCAGGCCGATTACCCGACCCGTGTCTTCAAGGCGTGGAAGGCGCGCTGGGCCCTGGAAGCGGACCCGGTCTTCTCCTCCAGGAACTTCAAGTCCACGCGACCCGGCTTGTCGTAGACCACCTTGCCGGACGGGTCGTAGATTCGCGTCGTGGGCAACGCCTGGGGCGTGCCCAGCTGCTTCTCGACGGCGTCATTCGACAATACCAGTGGGTAGTCGAGTCCGGCCTTCCGGGCGAAGCGCTTGACCGTCGCCGGGTCCTGGACGTCGACGGCGACACCCAGCACCACGACCTCCGGATGGCGATGGTGAAAATCGGCGATCGCGGGAATCTCCTGGATGCACGGCACGCACCACGTGGCCCAGAAGTTCAATACCACCCAGTGGCCCTTCGAGTCCTCGAGGCGGTGGCGCGCGCCTTGCGTGTCGGCGAGGTCGAAGGCGAACGTCGCGGGAGAAGCCCCGAAGCACGTTACCAGTGAAACCCACGCCACCCGGCTCGCGAAGTATCTCGTGATGCATCGCACTTGCAAATTCGTGGTCCTCGTCTATGCTCGCCCCAAAGAATACTGGAAAGTTCCCATGTCCTCACTGCCGGCCAGCGCACGAATGACCACGGAGCGGTCCGCTCCGGCCCGTGATTTGGAGATCCGCCCTAAGCAGGTGAAGGCGTGGATCGAGACCCTGCCGCTCGCGCAAAGCGTCGAGGCCGCGCGCAGGATGTCGGCGCATTTGACGACACTCAATCGCGCGAAGATTGACGCCGACGTGCGCGTGCAGATCCTCGAGGTGTACCGCCCGTTCGCGTTGGTCGTGCTGGAGGAGCTCGACGCCCTCTACTCGAGGGCGGTGCTTCCGCTGGGGCCGAAGGCCCGCGAAGCGCTCACGCTCGCGCGGGCCATCACGTTCGACCTCGCATCGGGATATCGCATCGCCATCGCCGACAAGAGCGGGAAGCTGATCGCGTTCGGCGCGAAAAAACAGTTGCCCTCGCTCGTCACGCGCGCCATGGAGTACCTGGGTATCGAATTGCTCGCGAGCTACAAGAGCTACTCGCCGGTGCCCTCGGCGATCTGGTCGGAGATGCACCAGCTCTATCTGTTCGCAGACAAGCAGGGCATCGCCGCCGAGCCCGGCGACGCGGAATCGAAGGCCACCGCGGCGGACCTCTACTGCGAAGCGCTGCTGCTGTCGCTCACCGATCCCTACCGTCTGGTGCCCGGCGAAGCCGACGTGATCCTCGCGCAGCTGAAGCCCATGCGCGGACTCGTGACGCTCGGGCAGACGCGCCCTGCCACGCGGCCCGGCGGCCACTTCCTCGTCCCCTGCGACACCGACAAGCCGCCCAAGCCGATGCTCTCGGCCAACGACGATGCGGGCGGACCCAACTGGCGGCTGCTCGACACCAATGCCGCCGTCGACAAGCTGCGCGCGCGCAAGAACGCCCACGAGACCGGCAACGTGTCCGCCACGCTTTCGAAGAGCATGACGCCCGAGTCGCTGGCCCTCATGGGCAGGCTCGCCACGCTCTGGGGCGATCCGCCCAAGCGCGCGCACCGCCGCGACCCGATGGAGACGACGGTCGCCGTCTGCGTGGGCCTCAAGGCCGTGGGACATTTCGTCTCGGCGCAACCCGATCGCGATCCCGCCGCCGAGGGCGAAATGATCCGCGCCGGCATCACGATCCCGCTTACCGCCGTTCCCGACGACGAGACCTCGAAGGCTTTCCCCGTCCACGAGTGGGACGTCGTGAACCACAGCGCGGGCGGCGTGAAGCTTCGCCGCGCGTCCGAATCGCTCAACCCGGTCGTGGTGGGCGACGTGGTCGGCATCAAGTTCATCAACCGCGCCTCCTGGACGATCGGCGCGGTGCGCTGGATCACGCAGTTCGAGGAAGGCGGGATGGAGTTCGGCGTGCAGTTCCTCGCGAACGTGGCGCGATCCGTGTGGGTGCAGCCCACCAACTCGGCCAGCCCGCAGGCGAAGCCCGGACTTCTTCTCACCGACGACGAGGGCGCGGACGCGCTCCTCACGCTGCCCAGCCTTTTCGGGGAAATGCGCACTTACGAGATCGAGGCGCAGGGCGAGATCTCGACCGTGCATGCCGCGGGACTTATCGAGAAGACGCCGCGTTTCGACGTCTTCTACGTGAGCGGCGCCTAGGAAGCGTTTCCCGGCTTCGCGCGGGTCGCGAGGATTTCCTTCGTCGCCGCGGTGATCTCGTAGCCGCCGGCAACCTCCTGCACGACCCCGCCATCCTGCATCTGGACTATCGTCTCCTCGATCTCCATCGCGGGCAGGCGCGTGCGCTCGGCGAGCGCGTTGAACGTGAGCGGACCGCCCCCGGCCTCGAGCAACGCCCGCGTGAGCGCGAGCCCCTCGCGGAAGCGCGTTCCAGGACGCTGCTCCTCCTTCCAGAGGTTGCCGTGCCAGAACGACGCGCACACGGTGAGCTCGGCGCCGAAGAGCACCACGAGCCACGAGAAATAGATCCAGATGAGGAAGAGCGGGACCGCCGCGAACGCGCCGTAGACGCGGTCGACCGCCGGCGAGGCATGGATGTAGATCTCGAAGAGCTCCTTCGCCATCTCGAATCCGATGGCCGCGACGAAGCCGCCCAGCAGCGCATGGCGCCACGGCACCTTGCGATGGGGAATGATGCGGTAGACGAGGAAGAAGGCGAGCGTGCTCATGGCGGTGGGCACGAGGTGCAGCAGGAACACCTGGATCTCGGCGGGCGCCTTCACCTCGGTGCGCAGCTGCAGGAGATATGTCGTCACCGTGACGCCCACGCCGATCAGCACCGGCGCCGCGAAGATGAGCGCGGCGTATCCGGGGATGGAGACCCAGTAGGGCCGCGAGCGGCTCACGCGCCAGATGGCGTTGAGCGTCCTGTCGATCGTGAGGAGCATCCACACCGCCGCGACCAGCACCAGGAAGCCCCCCACCGCCGTGAGGCGGCGGGCGTTGTGCGCGAGCTGGGGAATGTACTGGGTGATGATCGTCCCGGCCACCTCGGGCGTGAGGTTGAGCAGCAGGAAGATCTTGAACTTGTTCATCACCTCCCCGAAGAACGGCGCCGAGGAGAGCACCGCCACGCCTATCGCGAACATCGGGGTGAGCGCGAGGATCGTGGTGTAGGTGAGGCTTCCCGCGATGAGGGGACAGCGATCGTCGTTCCAGCGCCTCAACACGAAGCGCAGGAATCCGAGAAGGTCGAGGAGTTTCTGGATCACGGCGTGGCATGATAGCAGCCGATGAATGCGCGAGCGGCTCGGCTCGCGGCGAGCGTGTTGCTCGTCGCGCTCATATTCCTGGGGCTCGCCTGGGAACTCGTCCTGGCGCCGCTCCGTCCCGGCGGCTCGTGGCTCGTGCTGAAAGTCCTGCCGCTGCTCGCGCCGCTTTTCGGCGTGCTCCACGGCAAGCGCTACACCTACCAGTGGTCCACGCTCCTCATCTGGATCTACGCGGCCGAAGGGGCCACGCGCGCCTACACGGACCGTGGGATCTCGTCGCTGCTCGCGGGAATCGAGCTGGCACTGGCACTTGCGTACTTCGCCGCCGCCGTGATCTACGTGCGATCGACGCGCGGAGGCTGAGGCCAGACCCGCGGATGCACCGCCTGCGCGGCGAGGAACACCTCGTGCATGAAGAAGAGCAGCGAGATGGTGAGCGCGACCACCGCGGCGATGAAGAGCAACGCCACGGGACGCGACAGGTCGATCGAGACGAATGCCGCCGCGAACGCGGTCCCGATCAACACGCACACCAGTAGCGCCGAGATCACCGCGAGGGCGATCGCGCGGATGCTGGTCACCATGCGCCTGGCCAGGATGGCGAGCTCCGTCTCGAGACTCGACCGGACGTCGCTCGCCTCGTCCTTCAGCGCGGGCATGAGCTCGTCCTCGATCCGGCGGCGCCGGTCGACGGCGCGGGCGAGGCGACCGGCGAGCGCATTGATGATGGTGCCGATCGCGGTGAGCAGGAACACCGGGGCGATCGCGAGCTGGATCGAGTGCGTGATGAGCGCGATGTGCGAATCGGGGTCGATCATGCCCATGGCTAGCCTTTCCGGGGTTTCTTCAGCAGCGCCCACGCCAGCGGCAGCAGGCTCACCACAACGATGCCAATGATAATCGCCGTGAGATTACCGCGAACCCAGGGGATGTTGCCGAAGAAGTAGCCGGCGTAAGCAAGCCCGCCGACCCAGAGCGCCGCGCCCGCCGCGTTGAAGAGCGAGAATTTGCGCGCGTCCATCGCCGACAACCCCGCGACGAAAGGAACGTAGGTGCGGATGATCGGCATGAAGCGCGAGATGATCACGGCCACGGCTCCGTGGCGTTCGTAGAACGCGCGGGCCTTGCCCAGGTGCGCGGGATTGAGCCAACGCGAGGAATGGTCGGTGAAGAAGCGCTGTCCCAGCCACCGCCCGATGGCGTAGTTCGCGAGGTTGCCGAGGAAGGCCGCGGACGCGAGGAGTGCAAAGAGGAGGTTCACCTCGAGCTCGCCGCCCGCGGCGATCGCGCCCGCCACGAAGAGCAGCGAATCTCCCGGCAGGAACGGCGTCACCACGAGCCCGGTCTCGCAGAAAATGATGGCGAAAAGAATGGCGTAGATCCACACGCCATACTCCGCCACCATCTTGAGCAGGTGGACATCCAGGTGCAGGACCAAGTCCAGCACGCCGGCCGCGCCTTAAGGAACTGTCGGCTCTACGGTCTTGCGCTCGGGCTTCACGAAGTCCTCGCGCGAGGCGCCAAGGTACATCGCGAGCGGGCAGGCCACCAGCACCGACGAGTAGATGCCGAAGCAGATGCCGATCGTGAGGGCGAGCGCGAAGTAGTGCAGGCTCGCACCCCCGAAGAAGAAGATCGACAACACCATCATCTGCGTGCAGCCGTGCGTGATGATCGTGCGCGAGATCGTGCCCGTGATCGACGCATCCATTATCTCGCTCACCGAGGCCTTGCGCATCTTCCTGAAGTTTTCCCGCACCCGGTCGAACACCACCACCGATTCGTTCACCGAATAGCCGAACACCGCGAGCACGGCCGCCAGCACGGGCAGCGAAAATTCCCACTGGAAGAACGCGAAGAAGCCCAGGATGATCACGACGTCGTGGAGGTTGGCGAGGATTGTCGCCACGGCGAAGCGCCACTCGAAGCGGAACGCGAGGTAGACCACGATGCCGAGACAGACGAAGAGCAGCGCCTCGGCGCCATCGGTGGCGAGTTCCTTGCCCACCTGGCCGCCCACGAACTCGACGCGCTTCAAATCCGCGCTGGAGTCCTGGGCCTTCAGGGCCCGCATCACCGCCTCGGACTGCTTTTGCATCTCGACGTTCTGGCTCGAGCCCTCGACCGTCTTCAACGGCAAGCGGATCAGGATGTCCTTCGAGGTGCCGAACGACTGCACGGAGACATCCTTCAGGCCGATCTGGTCGAGCGTGTCGCGGATCTTGTCAGCATGGGCGTCCTGCTGGTAGCTCACCTCCATCACCGTGCCGCCCAGGAACTCGATGGAGAAGTTCAGGCCCTTGGTGGCAAGGAACACCACGGAGAGCAGGAACACCACGAGCGAGATGATGTTGAACACCAACGCGTGGCGCATGAAGGGAATGCTGCGGCGGATGCGAAAGAATTCCATGGTCTAGGCCGCCGCTTTCTGGTGCCAATCGACATTTCCGATCGACAGCTTGGGCGGCTTCTTCCGGCCGCCGTAGGTGAGGTTCACGATGCCGCGCGAGACGACGACCGCGCTGAAGATCGAGGTCATGATGCCCAGGCAGTGCACGACGGCGAAGCCGCGCACCGGCCCCGATCCGAACGCGAGCAGCATGAGGCCCACGATGAGCGTCGTCACGTTGGAATCCAGGATCGTGCCGAAGGCGCGCTCGTAGCCCGCCTGGATCGCCATCTGCGGCGTCATGCCCGAGCGCAATTCCTCGCGGATGCGCTCGTTGATCAGCACGTTGGAGTCGATCGCCATGCCGAGCGTGAGCGCCACGGCCGCGATGCCCGGCAGCGTGAGCGTCGCCTGCATCATCGACAGGATCGCCACGAGGAATAGCAGGTTGCACGCGAGCGCCATCACCGAGATCAAGCCGAACACCGAGTAGTAGACGATCATGAACACGGCAATAGCGATGAAGCCGCCCTGCACCGCGCGGATGCCTTTGTCGATGTTCTCCTTGCCAAGGCTGGGTCCAATAGTGCGTTCCTCGATGATGTCCATCGGGGCGGCGAGCGCGCCGGCGCGGAGCAGCAGCGCCAGGTTCTTCGCCTCGTTCGTGTCGGGCATGCCGGAGATCTGGAAGTGGCTGCCCAGCTCCTCCTGGATCACGGGCCACGTGAGCACGACCGTCTTGTTGCGCTCGACGAGCAGGATCGCCATGCGCTTCTTCACGTTCTCGCGCGTGACCTGGCGGATGATGCGCCCGCCCGTGTCGTCCGTCGCGATCGTCACGACGGGGCCGCCGTTACGCTGGTCGAAGTTGGGCTGCGCGTCCTTGATGCGGTCGCCGGTGATGATGACCTGCTTATGCACGAGCACCGGGCGCCCGTCCTCGTCGTAGAACTTGTCGGTGCCCAGCGGCGCCGGCGTGTCCTTGTACTGCAGGAAGGCGTCCTGGCCCGGACCGGCGGCATCTTCCTCGGCGACCATGCGCACTTCGAGGGTGGCCGTGCGGCCGAGGATGTCCTTGGCGCGCGTGGGATCCTGCACGCCCGCGAGCTGCACCACGATGCGGTCCGGCCCCTGCTGCTGCACGATCGGCTCGGCCACGCCCAGCTCGTTCACGCGATTGCGAAGCGTCTGGATGTTCTGCTGCAGCGCGAGGTCCTGCTCGCGCTTGAGGACCTCGGGCTTCACTGTCAAAGTGACGGCGTCGCCCTCTTCCTTGATCGTAAGGTCCGGCATCGCGTCGGTGATGGCCTTCAGGCCGGCGGCGCGCTGGTCGGCCTCGTTGAAGCGCACCGTGATGCGGTCGCCGTCTCGTGAGAGACCCGAGTAGTAAATCCGCTTGTCGCGAAGCAGGCCGCGCGTATCGCCCAGGTAGCGTTCGACGGATTTGTTCGCGGCGGCCTTCATGTCCACCTGCAGCAGGAAGTGAACGCCTCCGCGCAGGTCGAGGCCCAGGTACATGGGCTTGGCGCCAACTACCTGCAGCCAATGCGGCGTGTTCGCCACGAGGTTCAGCGCCACCACGTAGGAGGGGCCCGCCTTGGCCTGGATCAAGTCGCGAGCCTTCAACTGCGAGTCGGTGTCGGCGAAGCGGAAACGAAGCGCGTCCTCCGCCTGCTCCACGTCCATCGCGGGGAGGTTGGCGGCCTTGAGCGCGTCATCCAGGTTCTTGCGGAGCGCCTCGTCGATCTTCACCGTCGCGCGTAACGGCGAGACCTGAACCGCGGGAACTTCGCCGAAGAGGTTCGGCACCGCGTACGTCACGCTCACCAGGATGGCGATCGCGATCAGCACGTACTTCCAGATCGGATACTTGTTCATTTGCTTACTGCGCGTCCTTGACGGTGCCCTTGGGCAGGAGCGTGGTGACCGCGGATTTCTGCACCTGGATCGTCACGTTGGGCGCGATGTCGAGGCTCACGTAGTTGTCGCTGATCCTGGAGATCTTGCCGAGGATGCCGACGGCGATCACTTCGTCGCCCTTCTGGAGCGCGTCGAGCATCGTCTTGTGCTCCTTCGCCTTCTTCATCTGCGGGCGGATCAGGATGAAATACATGACGACGAACATCAAGACGATGGGCAGCATGCCCGTCAGGGTGTCGAATCCCTGGGGCGCGCCGCCGGCGGCCTGGGCGAAAGCGGTTCCGATCATTACGGGGGTCTCCGAAGCGGAAAGTCTTGATGCAACAGGGGATTTGCCCTGCCGCTGAAGCCCGCTATTTTATCACGGTCATGGGCGGTTAGCCCCCGGTTTCATGCTCCGAACGCCCATGGGAGAAGCCCTCCTCCCACGAGACGAACTGGCCCGCCGCGATGGCCGCGCGCATCTCGCCCATCAGCTCGAGGTAGTAGTGCAGGTTGTGGACTGTGTTCAGCCTCGCGCCGAGGATCTCGTTGGTGCGATGCAGGTGATGCAGGTAGGCGCGCGAGAAATTGCGGCAGGTGTAGCAGGCGCACTGCGGATCGAGCGGCGCCTCGTCGTCGCGGTGCTTCGCGTTCTTGATCTTCACGTCCCCGCGGCGCGTGAAGAGCCAGCCGTTGCGCGCATTTCGCGTGGGCAGCACGCAATCGAACATGTCGATGCCGTGCGCCACCGATTCGACAAGGTCTTCGGGCGTGCCCACGCCCATGAGATAGCGCGGCGCGTGCTTGGGAAGGCGCGGCGCCGTGTGCGCGACGATTCGCTCCATGTCCTCCTTGGGCTCGCCCACGGAAACGCCGCCAATGGCGTAGCCATCGAATCCGATGGACGCGAGGCCCGCGAGCGACTCGTCGCGAAGCTCCTCGAACATTCCGCCTTGCACGATGCCGAAGAGCGCGTTCGCGTTGCCCTCGTGGGCGCGCTTCGAGCGCCCGGCCCAGCGAAGCGACAGGCGCATGGACTCCGCGGCCGCTTCGCGCGTCGACGGATATCCCGTGCACTCGTCGAACACCATCACGATGTCGGAACCGAGAACGCGCTGGATGCGCATCGATTCCTCGGGCGTGAGGAAGAGCTTGTCGCCGTTGATGGGCGACTGGAATGCGACACCTTCCTCGGAGATCTTGCGAAGCTCGCCCAGGCTGAAGACCTGGAAGCCGCCGGAGTCTGTAAGGATCGGATGCTTCCAACCCATGAAGCGATGCAGCCCGCCGAATTTCCCGATCACTTCGAGACCGGGCCGGAGCCAGAGATGGAACGTGTTGCCCAGCACGATCTGGGCGCCGTTCTCCTCCAGCTCGAGCGGGCTCATCGCCTTCACGGTGCCATAGGTGCCCACCGGCATGAAGGCCGGCGTCTCGACCGCGCCGTGCGCGAGCGTGAGCGTGCCCCGCCGCGCCTCGCCGTCGGTGGCGCGAACCTCGAACTTCATCGCCAGTGGGGCGGGAACGTCTTGTCGAAGTACGGCAGCGCCTCGATGCGCTTCTTGTAGTCGGCGAGCGCGGGCGGAACGACGTCGCCCAATCCGGCGTCAGGCTTGCGCACGTTGATGCGCCAGCAATAGGCAAGGCACGGATAGAGGACGAAGTCCGCCGCCGTGAGCGCATCGCCGGCAATGTACTTGCCGCGCAGCTCCTTGGCGAAATAGGCGAGCTCCTCGCGCACCTTGTCACGCCACTGGCCGACCTTCTCAATGTCCGGCGCGCCTTCCTTCCAGAAGAGCTCATCCACGATCTTGTCGACACCCTCCGCGATGACGTAGTACTCCATCTCTCGAATGAGGCGGCGAATGCGGGCGCGGGCGCTGGCATCTCCCGGATAGAGCTTGGCCGCGTTGGGGAAACGCTCGTCCAGGTACTCGAGGATCGCCATCGATTCCCAGAGCGCGTAGCCGTCATCCACGATCGTGGGCACGGTGTGCCGCGGGTTGATCGCGACGAACTCGGGCTTTTTCGTGTCGTTGTCCGAGAACGACAGGACCTTCAGGTTGTAGGGGATGCCCTTGAACTCGAGCGCGAGCCACACGCGCCACGAGTAAGGCGATCCATGTCCGTGATAGAAATCCAGCGCCATTGCAGTTTCTCCTCGTTGTCCGGTCAGTGCAGCGTGAAGCCCTCGAGCGGGATGCGGCTCGCGCGTCCCGTGGCAAGATCGGCCAGTATGCGGCCGGTGGCGAGCGCCAGCGTAAATCCGAGGGCTCCGTGGCCCACATTGAGCCAGAGATTCGCGTACGCCGTCTTTCCGATCACTGGCATGCCCTTGGGCGTAGCAGGCCGCATGCCGCACCAGGGCCCGAGCTTGCGGAAGTCGGAGGCTTTCGGGAACGCAGCCTTTACTTCGCTCACCAATTGGTCGACGCGCTCGCCGTCGATCACGGCGCGCGTGCCCGACAGATCCGCCATGCCCGCCACGCGAAGCTCTCCACCCAGGCGCGCGTACACGACCTTGCGCTTGAAGTCGGTGACGCTGATGCGGGGAGCGCCGCGATCGTCGGTGATGGGCAGCGACAGGCTGTAGCCCTTCAACGGATACACGGGCACGCGAATGCCCAGGGGCTTCAGCAGGTACGGCGCGCTGGTGCCGAGCGCCAGCACGTACGCATCGCCCTCGATCACGCCCTGGTTCGTCTCCACGCCCATCAACCGGCCGCGCCACGGAAGCAGGCGCTCGATCTCGACGCCGAAGCGATACGACACGGGATTGGGCCCCGAGGTCATGATGCGTTTGAGCTCGTTGCAGAACTTGTAGCAGTCGCCGGCGTCTTCGCTCGGCGTGTAGATGGCCCCGGCGATTCGCGGCGCCATGGATTCGAGCGCGGGCTCGATCTCCACGCAACGCTTCGCATCGAGCGCTTCCTGGTCGGCACCGAGGGTGCGCTGGTATTCGAGCAGCCGCTTCGCCGAATCGAACGAGCCCGGATCGGTGTGCACGACGAGCTTGCCGTTCTGCACGTAGTCGAAATCGAGTTCGTGCATTCCGACCAGCTCATGCATGAGGTCGCGGCTATAGAAGGCGAGGCGCAGCAGCTTCTGCGTCGTGTCGTCGGAGGTCGCCGTGTTGCACGCCGCGAGGAATTCCACGATCCATCGCCACTGGTCGACATCCAGCTCGGGACGGAAGCGCAGCGGCGAATCGCGCCGCAGGAGCCAGGGCGGAATCTTCGGGATGACCGAGGCGCTCGCGAGCGGCGCGACGTAGCTGTACGAAAGCTGCCCGCCGTTGGCGAAGCTCGTCTCGAGCGCCACGCCGTTGTTTCGCTCCAGCACCGTGACCTCATGGCCGTCGCGCCAGAAATACCAGGCGCTCGCCACGCCGGCCACGCCGGCCCCAAGGACGACGATCTTCAATCGAGGAAGGTATTGCGAATCCGCAACGGGAAGCGCGTAAGTCTACTTGACCTTACGTCGCCTCGGCGGCTTCGGCCGGCTCCTCGGTGAACTTCTCCATGATCGAGGCGATGCCCTGCGCGGGCTCGAGGAAGAGTTCGACCAGGTGCGGATCGAACTCGCGCCCGGCGCCCCGCCGCAGGTACACCGTCGCATCTTCCATGGACCATGCCGGCTTGTAGCAGCGCCGCGAGGTGAGCGCGTCGAAGACGTCGGCGATGTGGATGATGCGGGCCTCGACGGGAATCGCCGCTCCTGCGAGCCCATCCGGATAGCCCTCGCCGTCCCAGCGCTCGTGGTGGTGGCGGGCGATGTGCTTCAGGGTCTCGACGTACTGGAGCTTGTCGAGCGACAGGTCCCGAATGAGCGTGGTAAGGATCTTCTCGCCCTTCACCGCGTGAGTCTTCATCGTCTCGAACTCCGCGTCGGTGAGCTTCCCGGGTTTGAGCAGGATCGCATCGGGGATCGCGATCTTGCCGATGTCATGCAGGGGCGCGAAGAGGCGAATGTATTCGACCCACGTCTCGTCGCGGCCGAGCTCGGGCGAGACGCGCCTCGCGATGCGCTCCGCGTAGTACGACATCCGGGCGAGGTGGCCGCTGGTCTCGAGGTCGCGGAAGACCGTGATCTGCCGCAGCAGGCGCAGTCCGCCGACGAGCACGTCCACGGAACGCATCGCGTTCTGGATCATGAGCGAGACGATGCGCACGAAGAGCTCGAGCTGGCGCACGACGCGGGAAGTGAGGGAACCGGCGACCGTGGAATCGATGAAGACGAAGCCGAGGAATCGGTCGTCCTCGAAGATCGGCACCGTGTAGCTCGCCCGGAAACCCGCGGCGAGAATGCGCCGGCCATGCTCCTGGTCGCCCAGGGAATCGGATGACAGGTTGTCGATGAGCCGCGGGCGTCGCGAGCGCCGCACCTCGTCGAGCCCGTGAGCCTTCGCGAGGGGAATGCGGTAATCGAGCAGCGGAGACGATTCCCGCGGGCTGTGCAGGAACGTCTTGATCTCGCCCGTCTGCTCGTCATACAGCGCGGCGCTGATGCGGCCGACGAACGGAAAGTATTCGCGCACCTCGTCGTGCAGCCGAGCCAGGCCTTCGTTCAGTGTCGCGATGCCTTGCTGCATGAGCGCCCACCTCCCCGGCGAAGCTTCCACATGGCAAACATAGCTTGCGACCTCCTATTCCGCGCGAAAATGCGCTGCGTCAAGGGAATGAAAAAGGGCCGCGCGGCGCGGCCCTTTTTCGTCACCTTCCGACGATTGACGACTACAGCAGCGGCACGATCAGCAGCGCCACGATGTTGATGATCTTGATGAGCGGGTTCACCGCGGGCCCCGCGGTGTCCTTGTAGGGATCGCCCACCGTGTCGCCGGTCACCGCGGCCTTGTGGGCATCGCTGCCCTTGCCGCCGTAGTGGCCGTCCTCGATGTACTTCTTCGCGTTGTCCCACGCGCCGCCGCCCGTGCACATGGAGATCGCGACGAAGAGTCCCGTCACGATCGTGCCCATCAGCATGCCGCCCAGGGCCTGCACGCCCGCGTCGCGTCCCATGAGCCAGCGGATGACGAGCGCCACGGCGATCGGCGAAAGCACCGGCAGGAGCGACGGAATCATCATCTCCTTGATGGCGCCCTTGGTAAGCATGTCCACCGCGCGCGAATAGTCGGGCTTCGCCGTGCCTTCCATGATGCCCTTGATCTCGCGGAACTGGCGGCGCACTTCCTCCACCACCGAGCCCGCGCAACGGCCCACGGCTTCCATCGCCATCGCGCCGAAGAGATACGGGATGAGTCCCCCGATGAAAAGCCCGATGATGACGGCGGGGTTCGAGAGGTCGAAGCTGATGTGGCGTCCGGCCTCCTCGAGCTTGTGGGTGTAGTCGGCGAAGAGCACCAGCGCCGCGAGGCCCGCGGAGCCGATCGCATAACCCTTCGTGACGGCCTTGGTCGTATTGCCCACGGCGTCCAGCGGGTCGGTCACGTTGCGCACTTCCTTCGGAAGCTCCGCCATTTCCGCGATGCCGCCCGCGTTGTCCGTGATCGGTCCGTACGCGTCCAGGGCGACAACAATCCCCGCCATCGACAGCATCGAAGTCGCCGCGATCGCGATGCCGTAGAGGCCCGAGAGGGCGTAGGCGGCCCAGATCGCGACGCACACCGACAGCACCGGCCACGCCGTCGACTTCATCGACACGCCGATGCCCGCGATGATGTTCGTCGCGTGCCCCTTGGTCGAGGCTTCCGCCACGTGCTTCACCGGCGCGAAGTCCGTGCCCGTGTAGTACTCGGTGATGAACACCATGAGGCCCGTGAGCACGAGGCCCACCACGCAGCAGCCCCAGAGCTTCAGGACGCCCGACGGATCGTTGGCGAACGCGTCGTGCATCATCGTGTCGGTCACGAAGTAGAAGGCGATGAGCGAGAGCACGCCCGCCACGGCAAGGCCGCGATAGAGCGCGTTCATGATCTTGCCGCCTTCCATCGTCTTCACGAAGGAGCAGCCGATGATGGAGGCGATGATGGAGACCGCGCCCAGGACCAGCGGGTACGACACCGCGTTGCCGACGATGGCCGGATTCGGCATGAGCAACGCGCCCAGCACCATGGTCGCGATGATCGTGACCGCGTAGGTCTCGAAGAGGTCCGCCGCCATGCCGGCGCAGTCGCCCACGTTGTCGCCCACGTTGTCGGCGATCACCGCGGGGTTGCGCGGATCGTCCTCGGGAATGCCGGCTTCCACCTTGCCCACGAGGTCCGCGCCCACGTCGGCGCCCTTGGTGAAGATGCCGCCGCCCAGTCGCGCGAAGATCGAGATGAGCGACGAGCCGAACGCGAGGCCGATGAGCGGCTTCACGATGTCGGTCATCTTCGCCCCGTGCAGCGCGGAGCCGTCCAGGTACATGAAGAAGCCCGACACGGCGATAAGGCCCAGGCCCACCACGAGCAGGCCCGTGACGGCGCCGCCCTTGAAGGCGATGTTGAGCGCGGGGCCGATGCCCTGGCGCGCGGCCTCGGCCGTGCGCACGTTGGAGCGCACCGATACGTTCATGCCGATGTAGCCCGCGGCGCCCGAGGCGATGGCGCCGATGGCGAAGCCGACCGCCGTGGTCCACCCGAGCACGAAGCCGATGACCACGAACAGAATGGCGCCCACGGCGCCGATCGTCGTGTATTGGCGGTTGAGATAGGCCTTCGCGCCCGTCTGGATGGCCGCTGCGATCTCGCGCATGCGGTCGTTACCATCGGGCTGCTTCAGGATCCACGAAGCGGTGTAGCCGCCGTACAACAGCGCGATCGCGCCGCAGACGAGGGCGATGAGGACTGCTTGGTTCAACATCGGTGCTTCTCCCAGAGGTTTTTTGTGAAAGCGGGTGCTACGAAGTCTTCTTGCGAACGGCGATGTTCCTGAGGCGCACGTACTTGGGTAACCCGTGCTCGAACGGCGGGAACGCTTCGCCGCCGATCAGGGGCAGGAGGTAGTTGCGGCACTTGGCCGTGATGTGGAATCCGTCCGGCGTGATGAAGTCGCGCGGCATCTTCTTCTCGACGTTCGCCACGTCGGAGAGCTTGGCCACGCCGATCTTCCAGCGATAGGGCTTGCTCGACGTGCGCACGATCGTGGGCATCACGCTATTCATGCCCTTCACGGCGTATTCCACCGCAGCTTTGCCGACGGCGTAGGACTGCTCGAGGTCGGTCTTCGACGCGATGTGGCGCGCCGCGCGCTGCAGGTAGTCGGCGACCGCCCAATGCTGCTTGAGGTTCAACTTCGAGCGCACGAGCCCGGCCAGCATCGGCGCGACGCCGCCCAGCTGGGCGTGGCCGAACGCGTCCTTCAGCCCCGATTCCGACAGGAACTTGCCGTTCGCGTCCTGCAGGCCCTCGGAGGCACCCACGGCGCAATAGCCGTACTTCTTCACGCACTCCTCGACGCGCGCGAGGAACGCTTCCTCGTTCCAGGGCACTTCGGGGAAAAGCAGGATGTGCGGGCCCTCGCCGGCGCTGCGCGATGCGAGGCCCGTCGCCGCGGTGATCCAGCCGGCGTGGCGTCCCATCACCTCGAGGATGAAGACCTTGGTCGAGGTCTTCGCCATGGATTCCACGTCGAGCACGGCTTCGGCCATGCTCGTGGCCACGTACTTCGCCACGGAACCGAAACCCGGGCAGGTGTCCGTGATCGGCAGGTCGTTGTCCACCGTCTTGGGCACGTGCACCGCGATGATCGGGTAGCCCAGCTTCTCGCTGATCTGCGAGACCTTGAGGCACGTGTCGGCCGAATCGTTGCCGCCGTTGTAGAAGAAATAGCCGATGTCGTGCGCCTTGAAGACCTCGATCAGGCGTTCGTACTCGGTGCCGCCCTTCTCGACGCCCTTCAGCTTGTAGCGGGCGCTGCCGAAGGCGCCGCCAGGCGTGTTGCGCAATCCGCGGATCGCGGCGGGCGATTCCCTGCCGGTATCGATGAGCTCCTCGTTCAGCGCGCCGAGGATGCCGTTCCGGCCCGCGTAGACCTTGCCGATGTGCTTCTTGTGCTTGCGCGCAGTTTCGATAACCCCTGCCGCACTGGCGTTGATCACGGCGGTCACGCCACCCGATTGCGCGTAGAAAGCGTTGCGTGGCATTTCGTTATTGTCCCAGTGCCTTGAAAATGCGATTGCTCACCTCGTCCACGGAGCCCTGTCCGTCCACGCGGTGGTAGTGCGGCGCCTGCGCATCGCCCGATTTCGCCCAGCTCTCGTAGTAGTGCACGAGCGGCTCGGTCTGCTTGTGATAGACGTCAAGGCGCTTGCGGACGGTCTCTTCCTTGTCGTCCTCGCGCTGCACCAGCGGCTCGCTCGTCGCGTCGTCCTTGCCCGCGACCTTCGGCGGGTTGAATTTCACGTGGTAGCTGCGCCCCGACGCGAGGTGCACGCGCCGGCCCGACATGCGCTCGACGATGAGCTCGTCGGGAACGGCGATCTCCACGACGTGCTCCAGCTTCACGCCGGCTGCTTTCATGGCGTCGGCCTGGGGGATCGTGCGGGGAAAGCCGTCGAAGAGGAACCCGTTCTTCGCGTCGTCGGCGCGGATGCGCTCCTTCACCAGGCCGATGATGATCTCGTCGGAAACGAGGTCGCCGCGATCCATGACCTGCTTCGCGGCGAGACCAAGCGGCGTGCCCGCCTTCACGGCGGCGCGCAGCATGTCTCCCGTGGAGATCTGCGGAATGCGGAACTTCTGCGTGATGAAGGCGGCCTGGGTGCCTTTTCCGGCCCCCGGTCCGCCCAAAAGGATCAGGCGCATCAACCCCCCCGAGGGCCGATCTTGTCAGCCCGCGATTATACGTGGCCAGGGAAGCCCTGATCTATGCACGGGGATCTGCGTTGCGACAGGTGCGGATGGATGCGAGGCGTCGAGGTGCAGCGAATGGCCGACCCTTCGCAAACCGAGCAACGAAGCAGACGCCGCACCTGCCGCAACCCAACGATGCACCTTCAAACTGCCAAGCTGCATCAAGGACGGTCGCAGACCCCGTGGATAGATCAGGGCTTCCCTAGCTTGGCGCGCACCCGCTCCAGGTCATCCTGCGTATCCACCCCGGGCTCCATGGCCTCGCTCCAGAAGGTGACGGCGATGCGGTGGCCGTGCCCCAGGGCCCGCAGCTGCTCGAGGGCCTCGAACCGCTCGGCGGCCGTGGGAGAGAGCGACGAATACTCGCGCAGGTACGAAACGCGATAGGCGTAGAGGCCGATGTGGCGAAAGGCGGGAAAGTTCTCCGGCAGCGCTTCGCGCGATTTCGCGAAGGCATCGCGCGCGAAGGGGATCGGCGCGCGGGAAAAATATTGCGCGTAGCCGTCGGTGTCGATCACGACCTTCACCACGTTGGGATCGAAGAACTCGGCGGCCTTCGAGATGGGATGCACCGCGGTCGCGATCGAGGCCTTCGGCCGCAACGCGAGTTCGGCCGCGACCTTGCGGATCAATGCCGGGTCGATGAGGGGCTCATCGCCCTGCACGTTCACCACGATCTCGGAATCCTGGAGCCCCAGCAGCGTGACCGCCTCGGCGAGGCGGTCGGTGCCGGTCTCGTGCGCCACCGACGTCGTGCACACTCGCCAACCGAGCGCCGCGACCTTGTCGGCGATCTCCTGGTGATCCGTGGCGATGACGACCTCGTCGGCGCCCGATTGCTTCGCGCGCTCTGCGACCCACGCGACCAGGGGCTTGCCGGCGATGTCGGCGAGCATCTTCCCGGGCAAGCGCGTGGAACGCATGCGCGCGGGGATCACGACCTTGAACGCGAGCCGCTCCACGTTGCGTTCCTAGGGGTCTTCGCCCGCGGCAAGCTCCCTCGCCTCTTCCTCGAGCATGACGGGAATGGCGTCCTTCACCGGGAAAGCGAGACGGTCGGCCTTGCAGATGAGCTCCTGGGCGTCCTTTTTCCATACGAGCGGGCCCTTGCAAAGCGGGCACACCAGGATTTCAAGCAGCTTGGGATCCATCGGCGCTCCTGTGGCGTTCGGTGAGGCGTGTTGCGAGGAATTGCTCGAAGTCGGGCGGAAGGATCGCGTCGACGCGCAGGAACCAAAGGCGCGCGTCGGCGAATGCCGCGCATTTTACGGCATCCTTTTCCGTCATGACGACGATCTCCGCGCCGGGGATCTTCAGGTCCTTCGCCTGGAACGAGTGATGGTCCGGAAAAGCGATCGGCTTCGCGCTCACGCCCAGCCGCGCGAGATGGTCGAAGAAACGCTCCGGGTAGCCGATGCCCGCCACGGCGGCGACGTTGCGCCCGCTCGTGGCCAGCGCGAATTCCTGCGGCGAGAGCTGCTGGTTGCCCACGAGCGCCACGAAGCGCTCGCCGCCCAGCGACATCGCGAACTGCCGCGGGCCCGGAATGGAGTCGGACCATCCGCCATTCACGACGACCGCATCCACGCTCGCGAGGCGGGAGACGGGCTCGCGCAGCGGTCCGGCCGGAAGCATGAGGCCGTTGCCGAAGCGGCGTTCGCCGTCGACTACCGCGATTTCCACGTCGCGCGCGAGGGCGTAGTGCTGCAGGCCATCGTCGCTCACGAGCACGTCGACTTCGGGATGGGCCCTGAGCAGCGCTTTCGCGGCCGCCGGCCGGTCGGGCGAAACGTACACGGGCACGCGCGAGCGCAACGCGATCAGCACCGGCTCGTCGCCGAAGTGCTCGGGCGTGGCCACGTCGGGATATACGCGCACGACACCGAGGGGATCGTTGAGGCCTCGTGGCACCCGGCCATAGCCGCGCGAGACCACACCCGGCGTGAAGCCCTGCCGGGTCAGGGCCTCGATGACGGCCAGCGTGAGCGGCGTCTTGCCCGTCCCGCCGGCGGTGATGTTGCCCACGATGATCACGGGAACGGGCGCGCGCCAGGCCGGCAGGAGTCCCGCGCGATAAGCGAGCCTGCGGATGGCGACCCCCGCCATCATCAGAAGCGAGAACGGAAGCAGGATGAGCGCGCCGCCACCGAGGCGTTGCCACTCGCGCTCGAGCCAGCGCCCCACGGCCGGGCTTTCGGCGTCAGCGACGCGTCTGCGTCGTGACGAAAGAGATGTGCGTGTAGCCGGCGATGCGCGCGCTTTCCATCACGTTGATCACCGACTGGTGCGTGGCGACGGCATCCGCGCTGATCGCGATCACGGGCTCCCTGGCGCCCTTGGCCGCGTCGTGAAGCGCCTGCGCGAAGCTCTGGGAGTCGCCATAGGGCGTGGCCAGGCCGTTGATCGCGTACTTGCCCGTCGCGTCGACGGCGACGTTCAGCACCGCGGGCTTGTCCTGGGACTTCTCCGCGTTCGCTTCCGGCAGGTTGATCTGCAGCTCCGCGAACCGGCTGTAAGTCGTCGTGAGGAACAGGAAGATCAGGACGACGATCAGGATGTCGATCAACGGGATGAGGTTGATGTCCGGATCTTCCCGGGGCCGCCCGCGCCCGAAGTTCATGCCCGGCGCTCGCCGTGGATGATCTCGATCAGCTTGATGGCCTGGCTCTCCATGTCGATCACCATCACGTCCACCTTGTTGCGGAAGTGCCGGTAGAAGATCACCGAGGGGATCGCCACGCCGATACCGAAGAGCGTGTTGTAGAGGGCTACCGAGATGCCGTGGGCAAGCTGGGCGGGGTTTCCGCCCGTCATGGGGTTCTGGGAGCCGAAGATCTCGATCATGCCCACGATGGTGCCGAAGAGACCCATCAGCGTGGAGACCGTCGCGATCGTGCCCAGGGTATTGAGGAAGCGCTCGAGCTCGAGGCCCACGGCGCGCCCGGCGTCCTGGACCGCGTCCTTGAGGACCTCGCGCGAGCTACGCTCGTTCACGAGCGCCGCGGCGAAGATGCGGCCGATGAGCGGGCCGCGCTGCAGGCGGTTCACGAGATCCTGCGTCACGCCCTTCGCCTGGTACTCGCGGATCGTGGCGGGCAGGACTTCGCGCGGAGCGACGATTGAATTGCGCAGGGACCAGAAACGCTCGCCGATGATGGCGAGCGCGACGATCGACGTGATGACTATGAACCAGATCGGCCAGCCGGCCGCTTCGATGATCGACAACACTTGCGAGATGCTCCAGTTGGAAAGCCGTGGGGACTTTAGCCCGACGACCATGATTCCACAAGACCTTGTACGGCACCGCGACGAACGGCACAAACGCATCGGCGCGCGGCGTTGCGATTAGAATCCCCGCAGTCCGCGCGGATTCGATCGGTGCGCGAGCGGGGTTCGCCGCGCAATCGCGCGGCCGCGCTCTCCAATGATTGCGATTTGCGTCAGAAATGTGGCGAATCATCCACAGAGCCTGTGGATAACCCTGTGGGCTGCGTTCTTGCAGCGGTCGCAAGTGGCGTAACGCAAAGGCTTTTTTTTCCGGCGCTCAAAATTTGAGCGACAGGTGTTTCTCTCTTGCTATCAATGACTTACGTTATTCCCTCCCCTGTCGACAACCTTCTCCGGAGACAGGGCGACAGGTCGCCTGGCACCGGCAAAGCCCCGGTGGATAGCCTTCGACGCGGGTGTGTCGCTACCAACCGACCGTGACAGCCTCCCTCTTCCCCGATGCGCCGCCCGTCATCAGCGTCACGGAGCTCAACAGGCGAGCGCGCAACCTCCTCGAGAACCACTTCGAGATGCTGTGGGTCGCGGGCGAGATCTCCAACGTCAAGAAAGCCCCGTCGGGACACTGGTATTTCGCGCTGAAGGACTCGACGGCCGCGATCGACTGCGTGATGTACCAGTCGCGCGCGCGGTTCCTCGATTTCCGTCCCGAGGACGGCCAGCAGGTCGAGGTGCGCGCGCGCGTGACGCTCTATGAGCCGCGCGGCGCCTTCCAGCTGAGCGTCGACGAGATGCGCAAGGCCGGGCTCGGCGCCTTGTACGAGGCCTTCGAGAAACTGAAGGCGCGCCTCGACAAGGAAGGACTCTTCGATCAGGGGCGGAAGAAACCGATTCCACGGTTTCCGCGCGCCATCGGCATCGTCACCTCGCCCGCGGCCGCCGCGCTTCGCGACGTGCTCACCACGCTCGCGCGCCGCGCGCCCATGGTTCCCGTCGTGATCTATCCCGTCCAGGTGCAAGGCGAAGGCGCGGCCTCCCAGGTCGCGGGCGCGGTCCGCGTGGCGAACGAGCGCGGCGAGGTCGACGTGATCCTCATATGCCGCGGCGGCGGAAGCTTGGAGGACCTGTGGGCGTTCAACGAGGAAGTGGTGGCGCGATCGATCGCCGCGTCCCGGATCCCGGTCGTGAGCGGCGTGGGGCACGAGACCGATTTCTCGATCGCGGATTTTGTCGCGGACCTTCGCGCGCCCACGCCAACGGCGGCGGCCGCGGCCGCGAGCCCGGATCGCGAGGAACTCGTGCAGCGCGTCTCCGTGTTGGAGCGCCGCCTGCAACGCGACTTGCGCCGCGTGATCGAGGTTCGCGCGCAACGCCTCGACATCGCCTCGCGGCGGCTGCTCACGCCGGCCGAACGCATCGAGCGCTCGCGCGAGCGCCTGGCCCAGGTGCTTCGGGCGATGCGCCGGGCACTGCCCGACGTCTCCGCGCGACGACGCGAGAATGCGCGCCTTCGCGAGCAGCTCTCGGCTTGGCTGCAGCGGCGGCTTCGCGAGCACACCCGGCACGTCGCAGCCCTTCGCGATGCGCTCTCCCACCTCGATCCCGACCAGGTCCTCGGACGCGGCTACAGCATCGTCCGCGACGCGAGCGGCCATGTACGCACGACGAGCGCGGGACTCGCGGCGGGCGATGCGCTCGACATCACGTTCGCCGAGGGCGGGGCCGCCGCCACGGTGCGCGAGCCCCGACCGCGCTAGACTAGCGCCAGCAAAGCGTTCCTGTTCCCATCCCTTAGGAGGAGACATGGCCAAGAAAGGCAGCAAGGGGCACGCGGTCTACAAATTGATCGAGATCGTCGGAACGAGCCCCGTATCCTGGGCCGAGGCCGGCGCGAATGCCGTGAAGACGGCCTCGCGCAGCCTTCGCGACCTGCGCGTGGCCGAAGTCGAGCAGCTCGACATGAAGATCGACAAAGGCAAGATCACCTACCGCGTGAAGCTCAAGGTGAGCTTCAAGTTCCACGGCGAAGATTAGCCCCGCAGGAAGCGCTCCACCCGCTCGGCTGCCGAGTCCGCGAGGTCCGCGCGCAGGCAGTCGAGCCGCTCCACGTCGTCCATCGCACGCTGCCACGTGAGCTGGCGCTTCGCCAGTTGCCGCGTGGCCGCCGTCCCTCGCGCCTCGAGCGTCGCCGGCGGCCGCGAACCCTCCAGCACCTCCCATGCCTGCCGGTACCCCACCGAGCGCATCGACGGCATTTCGGCCGTGAGCGAGTAGCGGCGGCGCAAGCCCTCCAGCTCCGCGACGAGCCCGCGTTCGAGCATCGCGTGAAAGCGCTCCTCGATGCGCCGGTGCAGCACCGCGCGATCGGAGGGCTCGAGCGCGATCCTGATCGCCTCGAAGGGAAGCGAAGCGCCGGTCTCACGCGCATGCCATTCGGTGAGCGTGCGTCCCGAGTGGCGATGGACTTCGAGCGCGCGCTGGATGCGCTGCGCATCGCCGGGCTCGATGCGCGCCGCGGCCGCCGGATCGACGCGCGCGAGCTCCCGGTGCAGCGCGGGCCAGCCC
>JBAQKF010000004.1:0-1989 GCA_049300695.1 Usitatibacter sp. | reverse complement strand
TCATCGGCCAGAACATCGAGCATTCCGCCAACGAGAAGTCCGGCATCGAGGTCACGGTCCTGCTCGACTCCGGCAAGTACATCGCCATCGTGCAGGGCGCCGACGAGCCGTTCCGCGCGGGAGACCGCGTGAGGATCCTCTCCGGACCCGGAGGCACCCGCGTCACGCACTAGGCGAACGCCTCTCCCGGCCCGCTATGTGCGCTGGTCGCGCATGGTGGGCCACGCCGCCCTCGCAGCATTCCTGCTTCGCACCGTCTATCCACGCCTCGCGCACGAGCGCCGCCGCAGGCTCCTCGGATGGTGGTCGGCGAAGCTGCTGCGCATCCTCAACGTCTCGATGCGGGTCGAGGGTCCCGCCCCCGGCGTCCACGAGCGCGGCGCGATGATCGCAGCCAACCACGTTTCCTGGCTCGACGTCTTCCTCATCTCGAGCGTGCGCCCCACGTGCTTCATCGCGAAGGACGATGTGCTCGAGTGGGGCATGATCGGGTGGATCGCCGAAGCCGCCGGGACGCTCTTCATCCGCAAGGGGCAGTGGCGCCACACCGCCCGGGTGAGCGAGATCGTGGCAGCGGCACTCGCCGACGGGCAGTGCGTGGGCCTCTTTCCCGAAGGCGTCACCACCGAAGGCGACATGCTGCTCAAGTTCCACAGCTCGCTCTTCCAGCCCGCCGTCGCCAACGACGCGCATGTGCATCCGGCGGCGATCCGCTATGAGCGTGGCGACGGGTCGCTATGCCGCGAGATTTCGTTTCGCGGCGAGCGCACGTTCAGGGAGTCGCTGCGGCTCATCATCGACGAGCCCGCGGTCGTGGCCCGGATCTCGTTCGCGGCGCCGGTGGAGACGGCCGGCGCGCATCGACGGCAGGTGGCCGCGGCAACGCGCGACCGCGTCGCGCACCTTCTCGGCCTTCCCTAGCGGGCGGCGCGAGGCATCAACCGCAGGATCTCTGGAAGACCTTCCGGTCCTCGAGGCGCACGGCCGAAAGGGTGCGGCCCCAGACGCAGCCCGTGTCGAGCGCGAATACATCATCGCGCTCCAGCAGGCCCAACGCGGACCAGTGTCCGACCACCACCGTGTGATCCGCGCTCCTGCGATTCGGCATGTCGAACCATGGGATCATCGTGTCGCGAGTCTCGCCGGGCTCGCCCTTGAATTCGAGCGCCATGCGGCCATCGGCCGTGCATACGCGCAAGCGCGTCATCGCATTCACGATCACGCGGAGGCGATCGATTCCAGCCAGCTTCTCGTCCCAACGGTCGGGTTCGTCTCCGTACATCTTTTCGAGGAACCCCCGGTAGTCGCGGGCGCGCAGGCGACTTTCCACCTCGCGGGCGAGCTCCGCGGCACGCGCCACGGTCCATTCCGGCAAGAGGCCCGCGTGCACGAGCGCGAATCCCCTTTCGACGTGCATCAGCGGCCGGGAGCGCAGCCACGCGAGCAGCTCATCACGATCGGGCGCCCCGAGGACCTCGTCGAGCGTGTCGCGTTTGCGTGCCTTCTCGACACCCTCCGCGACGCAGATGAGGTGCAGGTCATGGTTGCCCAGGACCGTGAGCGCCGCATCCCCGAGCGACTTCACGAAGCGCAGGCAGGCGAGCGAATCGGGACCCCTGTTGACGAGGTCTCCGACGAACCACAGCTTGTCCCGCGAGGAATCGAACGCGATGAGATCGACGAGCCGGGCGAGAGGCTCGTAGCAGCCCTGCAGATCGCCTATCGCGTAAGTGGCCAGCTTACTTCGCGGCGGCGACCATGTAGTCGACGGCCGCTGCCACGTCCGCATCGGACAGGGCCGGGTTGCCGCCCTTGGGCGGCATGGCGCCCTTGCCCTTGAGCGCGCTCGCATGCAGCGCGTCCTTGCCCTGCGCGACGCGCGGCGCCCAGGCGGCCTTGTCGCCGAACTTGGGCGCGCCCGCGACACCCGCGGCATGGCAGGCGAAGCAGACCGTCTCGTAGGTCTTCTTGCCACCGCCGGCGCCGCCC
>JBAQKF010000003.1:0-7942 GCA_049300695.1 Usitatibacter sp. | reverse complement strand
CACCGAACTTCTTCGACAGCACCAGCGTCATCGCCGCCGTCAAAGTCGTCTTGCCGTGATCCACGTGACCAATCGTGCCCACGTTCACGTGCGGTTTCGTACGCTCGAATTTGCCCTTAGCCATGATGTTCCTCGGATATCAGTCTGCTGCAGCTTTCTGGTTGACGATCGACTCGGCGACGTTCTTCGGCGCCTCCGAGTACTGCTTGAATTCCATCGTGTACGTGGCGCGGCCCTGTGTGGCGGATCGCAGGCTCGTCGAGTAGCCGAACATCTCCGACAGCGGCACCTCGGCCTTGATGACGATGGTGCCCGCGACGTCCTCCTGGCCCTGCATCTGGCCGCGGCGCGACATGAGGTCGCCGATCACGTTGCCGACGAAATTCTCGGGTGTCTCCACTTCCACGGCCATGATCGGCTCGAGCAGCACCGGATGCGCGCGGCGCATGCCCTCCTTGAAGCCCATCGACGCGGCCATCTTGAACGCGTTCTCGTTCGAGTCCACCTCGTGGTACGAGCCGTAGAAGAGCGTCACCTTCACGTCCACGACCGGGTAGCCGGCGAGCACTCCATTCGGAAGCGTCTCGCGCAGGCCCTTCTCGACCGCGGGGATGTATTCGCGCGGGACGGCGCCGCCCTTGATCGCGTCGACGAACTCGAAGCCCTTGCTCGGGTTCGGCTCGACCTTGAGCACCACGTGGCCGTACTGGCCGCGGCCGCCCGACTGCTTCACGAACTTGCCCTCGACGGAGTCCACGCCCTTGCGGATCGTCTCGCGGTAGGCCACCTGGGGCTTGCCGACGCTCGCCTCCACGCCGAACTCGCGCTTCATGCGATCGACGAGGATCTCGAGGTGCAGCTCGCCCATGCCGGAGATGATCGTCTGGCCGCTCTCCTCGTCCGTGTGGACGCGGAACGACGGGTCTTCCTGCGCCAGGCGATTCAACGCGATGCCCATCTTCTCCTGGTCGGCCTTGGTCTTCGGCTCCACGGCCTGCGAGATCACGGGCTCGGGGAACACCATGCGCTCGAGGATGATGGGATCCTCGGGATCGGCGATCGTGTCGCCCGTGGTCGCTTCCCTGAGGCCGACGGCCGCGGCGATGTCGCCGGCGCGCACTTCCTTGATTTCCTCGCGCTGGTTGGCGTGCATCTGCAGCAGGCGCCCGATGCGCTCCTTCTTGCCCTTGATCGGGTTGTAGACCGTGTCGCCCGAATTCACCACACCCGAGTAGACGCGGAAGAAGATGAGCTGGCCCACGAAGGGGTCCGTCATGATCTTGAACGCGAGGCCGGCGAAGGGCTCGTCGTCCGAGGCCTTGCGCTCGCCCTGCTTGCCGTTCTCCAGTTCACCGGTCACCGGCGGAATGTCGGTCGGCGCGGGCATGTACTCGATCACGGCATCGAGCATCGCCTGCACGCCCTTGTTCTTGAACGCGCTGCCGCAAAGCATCGGCACGATCTCGTTGGCGATCGTGCGCTTGCGCAGTGCCTTCTTGATCTCCTCGTTGGACAGGCTCCCGCCCTCGAGGTACTTGTGCATCGTCTCCTCGTCGGCCTCGGCGGCGCTCTCGAGCATCTTCTCGCGCCACTCCTTGGCGAGCTCGACCAGCTCGGTGGGGATCTCCTTGAATTCGAACTTCATCCCCTGGCTCGCGTCGTCCCAGTAGATCGCCTTCATGCGGACCAAGTCGACCACGCCCTTGAAGTTGTCCTCGGCGCCGATCGGCACCTGGATGGGCACGGGATTGGCGCGCAGGCGCTCCTTCATCTGGCGGTAGACCTTGAAGAAGTCGGCGCCGACGCGGTCCATCTTGTTCACGAATGCGAGGCGCGGGACCTTGTACTTGTTGGCCTGGCGCCACACGGTCTCCGACTGCGGCTGCACCCCGCCCACCGAGTCGTACACCATGCACGCGCCGTCCAGCACGCGCATGGAGCGCTCGACCTCGATCGTGAAGTCGACGTGGCCGGGCGTGTCGATGATGTTGACGCGGTGCTCGGGGTAGTTGCCTTCCATCCCCTTCCAGAAGCAGGTCGTGGCAGCCGACGTGATCGTGATGCCGCGCTCGCGCTCCTGCTCCATCCAATCCATGACTGTCGCGCCGTCATGCACCTCGCCCATCTTGTGGGACACCCCGGTGTAGAAAAGGATGCGCTCCGTGGTCGTGGTCTTGCCGGCGTCGATGTGCGCCGAGATCCCGATGTTGCGGTAGCGTTCGATAGGTGTCTTGCGGGCCACGATAATTCTCTCTTCCTCGGTGCCGCCTGCCTTTGAGCGGCACGCGAGCGGTTGGTCCTTGCTCTAGAAGCGGTAGTGGGCGAAGGCCTTGTTGGCCTCGGCCATGCGGTGAACTTCTTCCTTCTTCTTCACCGCGCCGCCGCGTCCTTCCGCGGCTTCCATCAGCTCGTTGGCCAGGCGCTGCGCCATGCTCTTCTCGCCGCGCTTGCGGGCAGCCTCGCGGATCCAGCGCATCGAGAGTGCCGTGCGGCGCACGGGGCGCACTTCCACCGGCACCTGGTAGTTCGCGCCACCCACGCGGCGGCTCTTCACTTCGACCATCGGCTTCACGTTATTGATGGCGGCACTGAAGATCTCGAAGGCATCCTTGCCGGACTTCTTGGCGATCGTGTCGAGCGCGCCGTAAAGGATCCGCTCGGCAACCGACTTCTTGCCGCGCGTCATGAGCACGTTCATGAACTTGGCGACTTCCTCGCTCTTGTGCTTCGGATCGGGAAGGATCTCGCGTTTGGGAATTTCTCTGCGGCGCGGCATAGGTCTATCCGTGAATGGTTACGTGGTTATTACGCGGCGTGGTCTTCACGCAGCCTTTGGTCGCTTGGCGCCGTATTTCGAGCGCGATTGCTTGCGGTCCTTCACTCCGGCGGTGTCGAGGCTCCCGCGCACCATGTGGTAGCGCACGCCCGGCAGGTCCTTCACGCGGCCGCCGCGGATGAGCACCACCGAGTGCTCCTGCAGGTTGTGGCCTTCGCCGCCGATGTAGCTGATGACCTCGTAGCCGTTGGTGAGGCGCACCTTGGCGACCTTGCGAAGCGCCGAGTTGGGCTTCTTGGGGGTCGTCGTGTAGACGCGCGTGCACACCCCGCGCTTCTGCGGGCTGCCGCCCAGGGCGGGAACCTTGCTCTTGGTCTGGATCTTCCTGCGAGGTTTCCGCAGCAACTGATTGATCGTCGGCATGTTTTCTCGATGTTCGCCTATTGGTGCCGGCCCCGAAGGATCCGGCCATCTTGCCGGCCCCGAAGGGTCCGGCCATCTACTGGGGAGCAAACCCGCCCAAATGCCGAGCCCTTAAAGCTTAAGGAGATCGGCGTCTTTGGGCGGGAAAAAGCTCTCTATTTTAGGGGGTTACGTATGTTTCCGTCAAGCGACCTGCTCGCTGCTCACATCGGCGTCGTCGATCGAGAAACCGAAGGTCGTGCTCGCGCCCGGCTCCACTTCCTTCTTCTTGCGCGTGGAGTGGTAGGCAAGGCCCGTGCCCGCGGGAATGAGGCGTCCCACGATGACGTTTTCCTTGAGGCCGCGCAGGTCGTCCTTCTTGCCCATGATCGCCGCTTCCGTGAGCACCCTCGTGGTCTCCTGGAAGGAGGCCGCGGAGATGAACGAGTCGGTCGACAGCGACGCCTTCGTGATGCCCAGGAGCACGTACTCGTAGGTCGCGGGCTTCTTGCCGTCGGGCGTGATGCGGTCGTTCTCGCGCAGGATCTCCGCGCGCTCGACCTGCTCGCCCGTGATGAAGCGCGACTCGCCCGGATCGACGACGGACACGCGGCGAAGCATCTGCCGCACGATCACCTCGATGTGCTTGTCGTTGATCTTCACGCCCTGCAGGCGATAGACGTCCTGCACCTCGTCGATGATGTAGCGCGCGAGCGCTTCCATCCCCTGCAGGCGCAGGATGTCGTGCGGGTCGGCCGGGCCGTCGACGATCGTCTCGCCCTTGTTGACCACCTGCCCGTCGTGCACGGTCACGTGCTTGTCCTTCGGGCTCAGGTACTCGTGGGCGACGCCGTCGAAGTCGGTGATCACCAGGCGCTGCTTGCCCTTGGTGTCCTTGCCGAACGACACGGTGCCGGTGATCTCCGCGAGCAGGCCCGCGTCCTTCGGCGAGCGCGCCTCGAAGAGCTCCGCCACGCGCGGCAGGCCGCCCGTGATGTCGCGCGTCTTGGACGACTCCTGCGGGATGCGCGCGAGCACGTCGCCCACCGCAACCTGCTGGCCGTTCTTCACCGTGATGATCGCGCCGATCTGGAACGTGTAGTTCACGTTCTGCTCGGAGGCCGCTAGCTTCACTTCCTTGCCGTTGGGCCCGACCAGCTTCACCGCAGGGCGCAGGCCCTTGGTCGAGGACGTTCCGCGGCGCTTCGGATCGATCACGACCAGGCTCGAAAGGCCCGTGGTCTCGTCGATCTGCTTGGCCACGGTCACGCCTTCCTCCACGTTCTCGAAGCGCGTCTCGCCGGCGTACTCGGTGATGATGGGGCGCGTGAGCGGATCCCAGTTGGCGAGCTGCTGCCCCGCCTTCACCTTCGAGCGCTCGGTCACCGTGAGCGTGGCGCCGTAGGGGACCTTGTGGCGCTCGCGCTCGCGGCCGCCTTCGTCGGAGATCACGATCTCGCCGTTACGCGAGATGGCGATCGTCTCGCCGCGGGCGTTGGTCACCTGGCGCATGGCGAAGAAGGTCGCCACGCCGTTCGACTTGGCCTCGACTGTGCTCGCCACCGCGGTGCGCGAAGCCGCGCCCCCGATGTGGAACGTGCGCATCGTGAGCTGCGTGCCCGGCTCGCCGATCGATTGCGCGGCGATGACGCCCACCGCTTCGCCGACGTTCACGCGCGTGCCGCGGCCGAGGTCCCGGCCGTAGCACGATGCGCAGATGCCGTAGCGCGTGTCGCACGTGAGCGGCGTACGAACCTTCACCTCGTCGATGCCGTGCTTCTCGATCCTTTCGACCGCGTCCTCGTCGAGCAACGACCCGACGGGGACCAGCACCTCCTGGGTCTCGGTGTTGAACACGTCCGCGGCCGTGACGCGGCCGAGGATGCGCTCGCGCAGCGCCTCGACCACTTCGCCGCCCTCGACCAGCGCCTTCATCGCCATGCCGGTCGTCGTGCCGCAATCCTCCTCGATCACCACGAGGTCCTGCGTGACGTCGACCAGACGACGCGTGAGGTAGCCCGAGTTCGCCGTCTTCAACGCCGTGTCCGCCAGGCCCTTGCGCGCGCCGTGCGTGGAGATGAAGTACTGCAGCACGTTCAGGCCCTCGCGGAAGTTCGCCGTGATCGGCGTTTCGATGATCGAGCCGTCGGGCTTGGCCATGAGGCCGCGCATGCCCGCGAGCTGGCGGATCTGCGCCGCGGAGCCGCGCGCGCCCGAGTCGGCCATCATGTAGATCGCGTTGAACGACTCCTGGTTGACCTCCTTGCCCTTGCGGTCGGTCACTTTCGTGTTGCCGAGCTGGTCCATCATCGCCTTGGCGATCTGGTCGCCGGCACGGCCCCAGATGTCGACCACCTTGTTGTAGCGCTCGCCCTGGGTCACGAGTCCCGAGGTGTACTGGCGCTCGATCTCCTTCACCTCTTTCTCGCTCTCATCGATGATCCCGGCCTTCTCGTTGGGGATCAGCAGGTCGTCGACGCAGATCGACAGGCCCGCGCGCGTGGCGAAGGTGAAGCCCGTGTACATGAGCTTGTCGGCGAAGATCACGGTCTCGCGGATGCCAACGCGGCGGAAAGCCTCGTTGATGAGCTTCGAGATCTCCTTCTTCTTCAGCGGCTTGTTGATGATCGCGAAGGACAGGCCCGCCGGGAGGATCTCCGACATGAGGGCACGGCCCACCGTGGTCTCGTAGCGGTTCACGACCTCGGTCAGGCTCGCGTCGTCGTTGCGGCGGTATTCCTTGATCCGCACCGTGATCTTCGCGTGCAGCTCGACCCCGCCCGATTCATAGGCGCGGCTTACTTCCGCGATGTTCGTGAACAGGGTGCCCTCGCCCTTGGCGTTCACGCGCTCGCGCGTCGCGTAGTACAGGCCCAGCACGATGTCCTGCGACGGCACGATGACCGGCTCGCCGTGCGCGGTGTGCAGCACGTTGTTCGACGACAGCATGAGTGTCCGTGCTTCCATCTGCGCTTCGAGCGAGATCGGCACGTGCACGGCCATCTGGTCGCCGTCGAAGTCCGCGTTGAACGCGGCGCAGACGAGCGGATGCAGCTGGATCGCCTTGCCTTCGATGAGGACCGGCTCGAACGCCTGGATGCCGAGGCGGTGGAGCGTCGGCGCGCGGTTGAGCAGCACCGGGTGCTCGCGGATCACGTCCTCGAGGATGTCCCACACCACGGGCTCCTGGCTTTCCACCATGCGCTTGGCCGCCTTGATCGTCGTCGCAAGCCCCATGATCTCCAGCTTATGGAAGATGAACGGCTTGAAGAGCTCGAGCGCCATCAGCTTCGGCAGGCCGCACTGGTGCAATTTCAGGGTAGGACCGACGACGATCACCGAACGGCCGGAGTAGTCGACGCGCTTGCCGAGCAGGTTCTGGCGGAAGCGTCCGCTCTTGCCCTTGATCATGTCGGCGAGCGACTTCAACGCGCGCTTGTTCGCGCCCGTCATCGCCTTGCCGCGGCGGCCGTTGTCCAGCAGCGAATCCACCGCTTCCTGGAGCATGCGCTTCTCGTTGCGCACGATGATCTCGGGGGCCTTCAGCTCGAGCAGGCGCTTCAGGCGATTGTTGCGGTTGATCACGCGGCGGTACAGGTCGTTCAGGTCCGACGTCGCGAAGCGCCCGCCGTCGAGCGGGACCAGCGGACGCAGGTCCGGCGGCAGCACGGGCAGCACTTCCATGATCATCCAGTCGGGCTTGATGCCCGACTTGTTGAACGCCTCGAGCACCTTGAGGCGCTTGGCGATCTTCTTGATCTTGGTCTCCGAGCCGGTCGCGGCGAGCTCCGTGCGCAGCGTCTCGATGTCGTGGCCGACGTCGAGCTTGCGCAGCAGGTCGCGGATGCCTTCGGCGCCCATGGCGGCCGAGAAATCGTCGCCGAACTCCTCCACCTTCGCGAGGTAGTCATCCTCGGACAGGAGCTGGCAGCGGTTCAGGGGCGTCATGCCCGGGTCGGTCACGACGTAGGCCTCGAAGTAGAGGACGCGCTCGATGTCGCGAAGCGTCATGTCGAGCACCATGCCCAGGCGCGACGGCAGGCTCTTCAGGAACCAGATGTGCGCCACGGGCGATGCGAGCTCGATGTGGCCCATGCGCTCGCGGCGCACCTTCGTGAGCGTCACTTCAACGCCGCACTTCTCGCAGATCACGCCGCGGTGCTTGAGGCGCTTGTACTTGCCGCAAAGGCACTCGTAGTCCTTGATCGGGCCGAAGATCTTCGCGCAGAAGAGGCCATCCCTCTCCGGCTTGAAGGTGCGGTAGTTGATCGTCTCCGGCTTCTTCACCTCGCCGTAGGACCACGAGCGGATCTTTTCCGGGGAAGCGAGCCCGATGCGGATGGCATCGAACTCTTCTTCCTGGGTGACCTGCTTGAACAGATCGAGCAATGCTTTCATTTACGCGTCTCCTGGTCTCAATAGCGCTCGAGGTCGATGTCGATGGCGAGGGAGCGGATCTCCTTCACCAGCACGTTGAACGATTCCGGCATGCCGGCCTCGATCTTGTGCTCGCCCTTGACGATGTTCTCGTAAACCTTCGTGCGGCCCTGCGTGTCGTCGGACTTGACGGTGAGCATCTCCTGCAGCGTGTAGGCCGCGCCGTAGGCTTCCAGCGCCCACACCTCCATCTCGCCGAAGCGCTGGCCGCCGAACTGCGCCTTGCCGCCCAGCGGCTGCTGGGTGACGAGCGAGTACGGGCCGGTCGAGCGCGCATGCATCTTGTCGTCGACCAAGTGGTGCAGCTTCAGGATGTGCATGTACCCC
>JBAQKF010000002.1:0-92272 GCA_049300695.1 Usitatibacter sp. | reverse complement strand
CACCGAACTTCTTCGACAGCACCAGCGTCATCGCCGCCGTCAAAGTCGTCTTGCCGTGATCCACGTGACCAATCGTGCCCACGTTCACGTGCGGTTTCGTACGCTCGAATTTGCCCTTAGCCATGATTGCGTGTCCTGAAGAAAGCGTTGATAACCTTGGTGCCCATGATGCGGATTGAACGCATGACCTCTCCCTTACCAAGGGAGTGCTCTACCACTGAGCTACATGGGCCGAATTCCTGGAGCGGGTGAAGGGAATCGAACCCTCGTCGTAAGCTTGGAAGGCTTCTGCTCTACCATTGAGCTACACCCGCCTCGTTCGATCCTCCCGACCCCTGCCGCTTTGCGCCCCTCTTAAAGTGGTGGAGAGGGTTGGATTCGAACCAACGTAGGCGCAAGGCCAACAGATTTACAGTCTGCCCCCTTTAACCACTCGGGCACCCCTCCGCGGAACCCTCGATTATCCACTATTTCGAGGGTTTGGGCAAACAAAACAGGGGTTTCCAAGGCCAAGCAAAAGCCCGGCCGCTGGGCCGGACGCTACTTCTTATCGGCGGCGTCCCGCTTATCCAGGATGGCCTTGTCGGTCCGGGGGTTGCAGGCCGGGAAAAGCGCGATCTCCTCCCGGGCTGGGTGCCGGCACCCCGAATCGAACGGGGGACCTACCGCTTACAAGGCGGTTGCTCTACCAGACTGAGCTATGCCGGCGAAAGTGTGCGCTTACTTTATGACTTTGAGCCGTGCCCGCCCCGCCGCCGGGGGCCTCGGAGGCTCGGAATCGGCCTCCGCCGCGGCAACCGCCGCTGTCGATGGGGCCGCCGCGAGGGCGGCCGGCGACTCCACCGTGAAAAAGGCGCCCTGCCCATTTTCCCGGGCGAAGATGCCCTGCACGCGTTCGACGGGGATCGAAACCTCCCGCGAGACGCCGTTGAAACGCGCCGAGAACTGGATCAGCTCGTTGTTGATCGTGAGGTTGCGCGTGGCGTTCAGGCTCACGTTCAGCACGATCTCGCCGTTCTTCACGTACTCCATCGGGATGCGCGTCCGGTCGTCGACGCGCACGCTGAGGTAGGGCGTGTAGCCGCAGTCCGAGCACCACTCGTAGATGGCGCGGATGAAATAGGGCTTGGTCGAGACGTCGGCCATAAGCTAAAGCTTACAGCTTCAGCGGCGCATCGCCTTCTCGGAGGCGGTCATCGAATCGATGAACGCCTGCCGGGAGAACAGGCGCTCGGCGTACTTCAGCAGCGGCGCCGACTGCTTGTTCAGCTGCACCTGGTAGTGGTCGAGCCGCCACAACAGCGGCGCGATCGCCACGTCGAGCATCGAGAACTCCTCGCCCAGCATGTACTTCTGCTTCACGAAGATGGGCGCGATCTGGATCAGGTTCTCGCGGATGTAGAGGCGAGCCTTCTCCTGGGCCTTCTGCGTGCCCGATTCGAGCGTCTGCACGTGGTTGAACAGCTCCTGCTCGAAACGGAAGAGGAAGAGACGCGCGCGCGCGCGCATCACCGGGTCCGCGGGCATGAGCTGCGGGTGCGGGAAGCGCTCGTCGATGTACTCGTTGATGATGTTCGACTCGTAAAGGACGAGGTCGCGTTCCACGAGGACCGGCGTGCGGTTGTACGGATTCATCACCGCGAGGTCCTCGGGCTTGTTCATGAGATCCACGTCGATGATCTCGAAGTCCATGCCCTTCTCGTAGAGCACGATCCGGCATCGGTGGCTGAAGGGATCGGTGATCCCCGAATAGAGCGTCATCATGTTTTCTTCACCTCTAGTGCGCCGCCCCTCGATTCCCGCCGGGGCCGGTCGCCGTCCCTTAGTGGACGTCCTTCCAGAATTCCTTCTTGAGCATCAGGGTGATCACCGCGAAAGCGGCAAGGAAGAACATCACCAGGATGCCCCAATGCCTGCGCGTGGTCTGCGCAGGCTCGCCCATGTAGGCGAGGTAATTCACCAGGTCGGCCGCGTAGCGGTCGTAGTCCAGCGGCGAGAGCGTGCCGGGCTTCTCGAGGACGAGCGACCTGGTGACGCGCATGTCGCCAGTGCTCTCCTCCATCTTCTTGTCGACCTCCAACGCCTGCACGCCCTGGTACTCGAAGAGCACGTGGGGCATGGCGACGTTGGGGAAGACGAGGTTGTTCCAGCCGGTCTTCGACGCGGGATCGCGATAGAAGCTGCGCAGGTAGCTGTAGAGCCAATCGGGGCTGCGCGACCGGCCGACGAGCGACAGGTCCGGCGGGACCACGCCGAAAGCGGCCTTGGCGATCTTGGGATCCATCGCCGTGTTCATCGTGTCGCCGACCCTCTCGGTCGTGAACATCAGGTTGTCGCGGATCTGCGGCTCCGTGAGCCCGATATCCTGCAGGCGCGCGTAGCGCATGACGCCCGCCCCGTGGCAATTGAGACAGTGGTTCACGAAGATCGCGGCGCCACGCTGCAGGGACAGCTTGTCGTTCGGGTCGATGGGCGCGCGATCGAGGACCACTCCGCCCTCCTCGGCGATGGCGGCGAAGGGAATCGCGATGAGCAGGATGGCGAGGATCTTCTTCATCACCAGGTCACCCGTTTCGGCTCGGCCTTTTCCTTGTCGGATGCGGTGTAGAACGGCATGCCGATGAAGAAGGCGAAGTAAACGACGGTGAGCACGCGCGCGACCCACAGCGCGACGTAGTCGCCTCCAATGAGCGGGACGCCCTTTTCGAATTCTCCCCAGACCGTGGTGGGCTCGACGCCGAGGTAGCCCAGCAAGAGGAAGGCGAAGACGAAGAGCGTGAACATCACGTGATACTTGATGCCGCGGTAGCGGATCGACTTCACCTTGCCCCGGTCGAGCCAGGGCAGGAGGAACAGGATCATCGTCGCCGCGCCCATGACCGCCACGCCCGGGAACTGCGACTGGAACATCGGCGGCACGGCGCGCAGCATCGCGTAGAACGGCGTGAAGTACCAAACGGGGGCGATGTGCACGGGCGTCTTCAGCGGATCGGCCGGGATGAAGTTGTTGGCCTCGAGGAAGTAGCCCCCCATCTCCGGCGTGAAGAAGACGATCGCCGAGAAAACGATCAGGAAGACCGCGACGCCGTAGAGGTCCTTCACCGTGTAGTACGGGTGGAACGGGATGCCGTCCCGGGGATGCCCGCTCTTCGGGTCGATGTCCTTGTAGATCTCGACGCCGTCCGGGTTGTTGGAGCCCACTTCGTGCAGCGCCATGAGGTGCGCGGCCACGAGGCCCAGCAGCACGAGCGGCAGCGCCACGACGTGGAGCGCGAAGAAGCGGTTGAGTGTCGCGTCCGAGACGTTGTAGTCGCCGCGGATCCAGACCGCCAGCGCCTCGCCGATGAAGGGCACCGTGCCGAAGAGGTTGATGATCACCTGCGCGCCCCAGTACGACATCTGGCCCCAGGGAAGCAGGTAACCGAAGAAGGCCTCGCCCATGAGCGCGAGGTAGATCATGACGCCGAAGATCCAGAGCAGCTCGCGGGGCTTCCTGTACGAGCCGTACATGAGGCCGCGCACCATGTGCAGGTAGATGCACACGAAGAACATCGAGGCGCCCGTCGAGTGGATGTAGCGGATGAACCAGCCGCCCGGCACGTCGCGCATGATGTACTCGACCGACGCGAACGCGTTCGCCGCGTCGGGCTTGTAGTTCATCGTGAGGAAGATGCCCGAGGTGATCTGGATCACGAGGACCAGGAGTGCCAGCGAGCCGAAGTAGTACCAGAAGTTGAAGTTCTTCGGCGCGTAGTACTCGGACAGCTGCTCCTTCCAAATGCGCACCAGCGGGAAGCGCTGGTCGACCCAGGTGAGCACGCCGTTGAAGGGGCCGGCCTCGGTGACGGGGGGCTTGTTCAGGACAGCCATCTCACGCCCCCTTCGTGTCTTCGCCGATCACGATCACGGCATCACTCGCGTAGCGATGGGGCGGGATCACGAGGTTCTTGGGGGCCGGCGAACCCTTGAAGACACGGCCGGAAAGGTCGAACCGCGAGTTGTGACAGGGGCAGTAGTAGCCGCCGGGCCAGTCGGCGCCCATGTCGGAGGCCGCGCCGATCTCCTTCTTGAGCGTTGGCGAGCAGCCCAGGTGCGTGCACACGCCCACGGCGACGAAGAGCTCCGGCTTGATGGAGCGGGTCGGACCGGTGATGTACTTGGGCTGGTCGGAATCGCGGGATTCGGGATCGACGAGCAGCGAGTCGTGCTTCGGGAGCTGGTCCAGCATCTCCGGCGTGCGCTTGAGGAGCCACACGGGCTTGCCGCGCCACTCGACTGTGATCTGCTGTCCCAACTCGATGCGCGAGATATCGGCATCGACGGGCGCCCCGGCGGCGAGCGCGCGGGCGCTGGGCAGCCAGCTGGCGGCGAAAGGAACGGCTACGCCGACCCCGGCGGCCGCGGAGGCCACGCCGGTGGCGATGAGGAGCAGACGGCGTCTTTTTTCGTCGACGTCATCTCGGATGATAGCGGTCATGCGTGGGGGTTCCGGAAGGAAAAAGGATGCGGGACGAGTTTAATCCGGCATTTTACCGGATTCGCCGACACGACTTAAAGTGGGCTAGATTGGGCGCACCCAAACGAGGAGACGGCCTATGAGCTTCGCATCGGAATTCAGGGAATTCGCGGTCAAGGGCAACGTGATGGACCTCGCGGTGGGCGTGATCGTCGGCGCCGCCTTCGGGAAGATCGTCGATTCCCTCGTGAACGACCTCGTGATGCCGGTGATCGGCCGCCTGACGGGAGGCCTCGACTTCTCAAGCCATTTCATCACCCTCGCCAACGTCCCGGCCGGTGTGCCGATGGCGGTCGATGCGCTGCGGAAGGCCGGCGTGCCCGTGCTCGCCTGGGGTAACTTCCTCAACGTCGTGTTCAATTTCGTGATCCTCGCCTTCGTCGTGTTCGTGATGGTGCGGCAGGTGAACCGCCTGCGCCGCGCCTCGCCGCCGCCGGCCACGCCGGAGGACGTCGCGCTGCTTCGCGAAATCCGTGACGCGCTCGTGAGAAAATAGGAGGGATGCGCAAGCTCTGGCTCCTTTTCGCACAGGCGGTCACCCTCACGCTCGCCGCGATCTTCGTCGTAAGCCTCGTGAAACCCGACTGGCTTGCCTGGCGTACCCAGGTGGTCGAGGTTCGCGAGGCCCCGGCGCCTCCGGGCGCGACCATCACGCCCGTGACGATGGCACCCCCGTTGTCGCGCCTGTCGTTCAGCGAGGCGGCGCGGAAGGCCACGCCCTCGGTCGTCAACATCTCGGCCACGCGCCAGGTGCGCCGCCACAACCCGATCCTCGACGACCCCGCGTTCCAGCGTTTCTTCGGCGGCCAGTTCAACCTGCCCCCCGAGACGCAGCTGTCCCTCGGCTCGGGCGTGATCGTGAGCCGCGAGGGCTACATCCTCACCAATGACCACGTGGTCGAGGGCGTGACCGACATCCAGGTCACGCTCGCCGACGGCCACACTGTCGCGGGCAAGATCGTGGGCAGCGATCCCGACACGGACCTCGCCGTGGTTCGCGTACCCGCGACGGGACTCACGCCGATCACGTTCGGTTCGTCGGACCAGGCCAAGGTGGGCGACGTGGTCCTCGCCATCGGCGATCCCTTCAGCGTCGGGCAGACCGTGACCATGGGAATCATCAGCGCCACGGGCCGCGAGATCGGCAGCGCGAATCCGTTCGGCCGCTTCATCCAGACCGATGCGGCAATCAATCCGGGCAATTCGGGCGGCGCGCTCGTTGACGCGAGCGGCAACCTCATCGGCATCAACACGCTCATCTTCTCCCGCACCGGCGGCTACCAGGGCATCGGGTTCGCGATCCCCGTGAGCCTTGCCAAGCGCGTCATGGAAGAAATCATCGAGACCGGGAGCGTGGCGCGCGGCTGGATGGGCATCGAGGTCGCCGACGTGAGCCCCGAGCTCGCCGAGTCGCTGGGACTCAAGGGCACGCGCGGCGCCATCGTGGGCGCCATCGAGCGGGGAAGCCCCGCGGACAAGGGCGGCATGAAGCTGGGCGACGTGATCGTCGCCATCAGCGGGCAGCCCGTGGCGAACGGCAACGCGACAATCAGCGCCATCGCCGCGACGGCGCCGGGCAAGTCCGTCCCGGTGCGCGTGCTCCGCCGCGACCAGGAGGTCAGCCTCGACGTGATGGTCGGAAGGCGGCGCGCGCGCGCGCGCACCGAGGCCGAATGAAACCGGGGGACAGACCCCGGTTTCATTCGGCCGCCGACTCGCGCTTGCGCCGGCGCTCCACCAGCTGCGCCGCGACGATCCCCGCTTCATAGAGGATGCACATCGGGATCGCAAGGGAGATCATGGACACCGCGTCCGGCGGCGTGATGAACGCGGCCACCGTGAAGATGCCGACGATCACGTAGCCCCGGAACTCGCGCAGCTGCTCCGTGTTGATGATCCCCGTGAGCACGAGCAGCACCACCACCACCGGCACCTCGAACGCGACTCCGAACGCCATGAACATCCCGAGCACGAAGTTGAAGTAGGCCTCGATGTCGGGCGCCACCGAGACGCTCTGCGGCGCGAACTTCGCGATGAACGCGAACACGCGCCCGAAGACGATGAAGTAGCAGAACGCGATGCCGCAGAAGAAGAGGATCGTGCTGCTCACGACGAGCGGCAGCGCCAGCCGCTTCTCGTGCGCGTAAAGGCCGGGGGCCACGAAGGCCCAGGCCTGGTAGAGCACATAGGGTAGCGCGCCCATGAACGCCGCCATCGCGGCGATCTTCATCGGGATGAGGAACGGCGTGATCACCCCCGTGGCGATCATGTGCGTGCCCGGCGGCAGCGTGTCCATCAGCGGCTGCGCGAGCAGGTCGTAGAGCTCGGAGCTGAAGTAGAGCGCGGGCACGAGCAGGATGCCGACCGCGATGAGGCTGCGGACGATCCGCTCGCGCAGCTCAATCAGGTGGGAGAGGAAGGTCTCCTGGATTTCCGCCATCGTCGCCTAAGGCCTAGCCGGCGGCGCGGTCGCGCGTCGCGGGCTGCTGGGGTTCCTCGATGGCGAGCTCGAGTTGCGCGGCGGGCGCGTCGTTGACAGGCGCCGCGGCTGGCGATGTCGCGGCCTCGTTCGCGGCCGGCGTTTGCACGTCGAGGGCGCGCTCGATCGAGGTTTGCGTCTCGCGGGCCTGCTGCTCGACGTCGCGGGCGCCCGACTCCACCTCGGTCTGGAACGAGCGCGCGGCGCTCTCGAGCTCGGCCTTCATCTTGCCGAGGTCGGCGGATTCCATCTCGCGATTGATGTCGGCCTTCACCTGCGTCACGTAGCGCTGCAGGCGGCCGTAGAGGTGGCCCATGGTGCGCGCAACTTTGGGAAGGCGCTCGGGGCCGATCACGACCAGCGCCACGATGCCGAGCAGGAGGAGTTTCGAGAAGCCGAAATCGAACATGCGGTCGGGGCGCGGAGCGGGGCCGCGCGGGCCTAGCTCTTCTGCCGTTCCTTGATCTCGCCTTCGATCGTCGTGCCGGGCGCGCCGAGCTCGGTCTTCTTCGCCGCCTCGTCCTCGCCCTCGCCCTCACCCTTCATGCCGTCCTTGAAGCCCTTCACCGCGCCGCCCAGGTCCGCGCCGATGTTGCGAAGCTTCTTCGTGCCGAACACGAGCAGCACGATGACCAACAGGATGAGCCAATGCCAGATGCTGAGTCCGCCCATTTCGATTCTCCGGAGCCGCGATCCCTATTCCTTCGCGATCATGCGCGGAAGCGGATCGGGACCGCCGATGATGTGGATATGCAAATGATACACGTCCTGCCTGCCGATCCGGCCCGTGTTCACGATGGTCCGGAAGCCGTCGGGCGACCCCTGCTCGCGGGCGAGGCGCCCGGCGCGCGCGAGCATGCGCCCGAGGATCGCCGCGTCCGCGTCGGTCGTCGTGGCGAGCGAATCGATGTGCTTCTTCGGGACGATCATGAAGTGCACGGGCGCGACCGGGTTGATGTCGTGGAAGGCCAGCATCTCCTCGTCCTCGTACACCTTGCGGCTCGGGATCTTGCCTTCGACGATCTTGCAGAAGATGCAATCGGTCATTGCGGCTTTCCTTTCGAGCGGGAGGCCCTTTCCTCGAGGCCCGAGCGGCCTTCGCGCCGCTCCAGCTCCGCGAGCACGTCGGCCACCGGAACGCCGTTCCACGCGAGCATCACGAGGCAATGGAACCAGAGGTCCGCGGTCTCGTGGACGATGGCTTCGCGGTCGCCCGACTTCGCGGCGATGATGGTCTCGGTCGATTCCTCGCCCACTTTCTTCAGGATGTGGTCGAGCCCCTTGGCGTTGAGCGACGCGACGTAGGACGACGAGGGCTGCGCGCCGCGCCGCTCGGCGATCGCCTCCTCGAGCCGCTCGAGGATGCCGCGCTCAGCCATCGCGGAAGCTCCCCGGATCCGCGAGGACCGGATCGGTCTCGACCCAATGCTTCTGGCCGGTGCGCGAGTCCAGCCGGCGGAAGAAGCAGCGGCGCCGCCCCGTATGGCAAGCGATGCCCTTCACGCTCTCGACGCGAAGCAGAACCGCATCCGCATCGCAATCGACGCGCACCTCGACCACGCGCAGCACGTGGCCCGAGGTCTCGCCCTTCTTCCACAGCTTCTTTCGCGAGCGCGACCAATAATGGGCCTCGCCGGTTTCCACGGTCCGCGCGAGGGCCTCGCGGTCCATCCACGCGAGCATCAACACCTCGCCGCTCGCGGCGTCCTGCGCCACGGCGGGGACGAGCCCGTCGGAGTTCCACGCCACCGTCTCGATCCAGTCGCCCATGTCAGAGCCGCATCTCGATTCCGCGCGCCGCGAGAAACCGCTTCGCCTCGGAAATGGTGATCTCGCCGAAATGGAACACCGACGCCGCGAGCAGCGCATCGGCCTTGCCGACTTCGACGCCTTGCGCGAGATGCTCCAAGGACCCTGCCCCGCCGCTCGCGATCACGGGGACCGTGACCGCCTCCGACACCGCCCGCGTGAGCGCGAGGTCGAATCCGCTCTTGGTTCCGTCGCGGTCCATGCTCGTGAGGAGGATCTCGCCCGCGCCGCGCCGCGTCATCTCGCGAGCCCATTCTACGACATCGAGGCCGCGCGCCTTGCGCCCGCCGTGCGTGTACACCTCCCACCGGCCTTCACCTCGGGCGCGAGCGTCGATCGCGACGACGATCGCCTGGGAGCCGAAGTGGCTCGCCGCCTGCTCCACCACCTCGGGATGCTCGACGGCGGTGGTGTTGATGCTCACCTTGTCCGCTCCCGCGTTGAGAAGCTTCCTCACGTCCTCGACGGAGCGCACGCCGCCGCCCACGGTGAGCGGAATGAACACCTGGTCGGCCACGCGCGAGATGACCTCGACCATCGTGTCGCGCGCGTCGCTTGAAGCGGTGATGTCGAGGAACGTGAGCTCGTCGGCGCCGGCGGCATCGTACTTGCGCGCGATCTCCACCGGGTCGCCGGCATCGCGAAGCTCGACGAACTTCACGCCCTTCACCACGCGCCCGGCGTGGACGTCCAGGCAGGGGATGATGCGTTTGGCGAGTGTCAACCGTTCGATCCCTGCCGACGCTTCGCGATCACGCGCCGGCGGCGAGCTTTACCGCGGCGGCGAAATCGAGCTTGCCCTCGTAGATGGCCCGTCCAGTGATGCAGCCGGTGATGCCTTCGCCCTCCACCGCCATGAGCGCCCTCACGTCGTCGAGGCTATTGAGGCCGCCGCTCGCGATGACGGGAACGGAAAGGGCTTTCGCGAGGCGCACCGTGGCCTCGATGTTCACGCCGGTCATCATCCCGTCGCGGCCGATATCGGTGTAGATCACCGCTTCGACCCCGTAGTCCTGGAATCGCTTGGCGAGGTCGATCACGTCGTGGCCCGTGAGCTTCGACCAGCCGTCGGTGGCGACCTTGCCGTCCTTCGCGTCGAGGCCGACGATGATGTGGCCCGGGAACGCGTCGCACGCCTCGTGCAGGAAGCCCGGGTTCTTCACCGCGGCGGTGCCGATCACGACGTAGGACACGCCGTCATCGAGGTAGCGCTCGATTGTGTCCAGGTCGCGGATGCCGCCGCCCAGCTGCACCGGCACGTCGGATTCGACCGACGCGATGATCGCCTTGATCGCCGCCTCGTTGCTGGGCTTGCCGGCCCGGGCGCCGTTCAGGTCCACCACGTGGAGCCGCTGGGCGCCCATCCCGGTCCACTGCGCGGCCGCCTTGCCCGGCTCCTTCGAATACACAGTGGCCTTGTCCATGCGTCCCTGCTCGAGTCGCACGCACTGGCCGTCCTTGATGTCGATGGCGGGGATGATGATCATGGGCGGGGCGGAATCGCTAGGGATCCCATCGGGAGAAATTGCTGAGGAGTGCCAGCCCCGCGACGCTGCTCTTTTCGGGATGGAATTGCGTCGCGAAAATATTATCCCTCGCGATGGCCGAGGTAAAGCCGCCCGGATATCGCGTGGTGCCGGCGGTGAGCGCGGCGTCCGCGGGGTCGCAGTAGAAGCTGTGCACGAAATAGAAGCGGCTGCCGTCGGCGATGCCCTTCCAGAGGGCGTGGGGCGACGCCTGCCAGACTTCGTTCCATCCCATGTGGGGGATCTTGAGGCCCGCGACGTGCCCGAAAGCGCGCACGTGCCCGGGCAGGAGCGCGAGGCCCGGCGTGTTGCCCTCGGCGCTGTCCTCGAAAAGCATCTGCTGGCCGATGCATAGGCCGAGGAACGGCTTGTCGCGCGTGCTTTCCGCGACCGCCTCGCCCAGGCCGTGCTCGTTCAGCGCCCGCATGCAATCGGGCATCGCGCCCTGGCCCGGGAAGACCACGCGGTCGGCGCTACGGATCCGCGTGGCATCGGAAGTGATCTCGACCTCGGCGCCGGGCGCCACATGCTGCAACGCCTTCTGCACGGAGCGAAGGTTGCCCATGCCGTAGTCGACGATCGAGATTCTTTGGGCGCGAGGCACGAGGCGCGAGACGCGGGGAGGAGGTTAGAGAGAGCCCTTGGTTGAGGGGACCATGCCGGCAGCGCGCGGGTCGGCCTCGAGCGCCATGCGCATCGCGCGCGCGAACGCCTTGAACACCGTCTCGCACTGGTGATGCGCGTTGTCGCCGCGGATGTTGTCGATGTGCACCGTGGCGAGCGCGTGGTTCACGAAGCCCTGGAAGAACTCGTGCGTGAGGTCCACGTCGAACTCGCCGACGCGGGCCCGCGTGAAGTCGACGTGCCATTCGAGGCCGGGACGCCCGGAGAAGTCCACGACGGCGCGCGAAAGCGCCTCGTCGAGCGGGACATAGGCGTGCCCGTAGCGGCGGATCCCCTTCTTGTCGCCCAGCGCCTTGGCCATGGCCATGCCGAGCGTGATGCCGATGTCTTCCACGGTGTGGTGCGCGTCGATGTGCAGGTCGCCCTTCGCGTGCACTTCCAGGTCCATGGCGCCGTGGCGCGCGAGCTGGTCGAGCATGTGGTCCATGAAAGGGATGCCGGAGGCGAGCTTCGCCGCACCGGTACCGTCGAGGTCGACGGCCACGCGGATCTGCGTCTCGCGCGTGTCGCGTTGGATTTCGGCCTTGCGCATGTGTCAGCCCACGGCTTGGGCGAGCGCGTCGAGCATTCGCGTGTTCTCGTCGGGTGTTCCGACCGTGAGCCTCAGGCAGTGAGACAGGAGTGGATGCGTGCCGTGGAAGGTGCGGACCAATATACCACGCTGGCGAAGGGCTTCGAACGCCGCCGGAGCGTCGGGCACGCGGGCCAGCACGAAGTTCGCCGCCGAGGGAAAGCGACGCACGCGCGGCATCCGGTCGAGGGCCTCCTCGAGGCGTCGGCGCCCGGCGACGATCTCGCGCGTCTGGGCCTCGAACACGTCGCGATGCCCGAGCAGGAAGTCGGCGGCCGCCGCCGAAAGCACGTTCACGTTGTACGGCATGCGAAGCTTCTCGAGCTCGCGGGTCCATTCGGGGCTCGCGATGGCCAATCCCACGCGCAATCCCGCGAGTCCCAGCTTCGACACCGTGCGGACGAGCAGCACGTTGGGATGCCGGCCGACCTCGTCCAGCAGCGAGGCGCCGCCCGAGAACGCGTAATAGGCCTCGTCGATCGCGACCAGCCCCGGAGCGGCGGCGATGACGCGAAGGATGGCCTCGCGGGCAAAGAGGTTTCCCGTGGGGTTGTTCGGATACGCGATCCACACGAGCGCGGGCTTCTCCCGCTCGATCGCGGCCGCGAGCTTCGCCTCGTCCACCGTGAAGTCGTCGTTGAGCGCCACGCCCACGTAGCGCATTCCCGCGGCCGCGGCGGCGAGCTTGTACACGGCGAACGAGGGCTCCAGCGAAAGCACCGTGGCCCCCGGGCGCGCCAGCGCCACCGTCACGAGCTGGAGGATCTCGTCGGAGCCGTTGCCGAGCACGATGTCGAGCGAATCCGGGATCGACATCGCTTCGCGAAGGCGCCGCTTGAGCGCCGCGTTCGTGGGATCGGGGTAACGGTTGATCGCGACCGCGGCGAGGATCCGGCCCATCTCGTCGGCGAGCGCCGGCGGGAGCCGGTAAGGATTCTCCATCGCATCGAGCTTCACCATTCCCTGGGCGGGCGGGACGTGATACGCGTTGATAGCTCGAACGTCTTCGCGCACGAGCTCGGCCGGGCCACGGCTCACGGGGAATCCTTCATTCGCCACTCGGCGCTGCGGGCGTGGGCCTCGAGACCCTCGGCTCGCGCGAGCGTTGCGGTGGCGCGCCCGAGGCGCTGCGCGGCCTCCCGGGAGATCCCGATCACGCTCGAGCGCTTCTGGAAGTCGTAGACGCCGAGCGGCGACGAGAATCGCGCGGTGCGCGAAGTGGGCAGCACGTGGTTGGGTCCCGCGCAATAGTCGCCCAGCGCCTCGCTCGCGTAGTGGCCGAGGAAGACCGCGCCGGCATGGCGGATTTTCGCGAGCCACGCCTCGGGGTCGGCCACGGCGAGCTCCAGGTGCTCCGGGGCGATGCGGTTGGCGATCTCGCAGGCTTCGTCGAGGTCCTTCACGACGATGAGCGCGCCGCGCGCCGCGAGCGATGCCTCGATGATCGCGCGCCGCGGCATGGACTCGAGCTGCCGGCGCATCGATTGCGCGACGCGGTCGACGAGCGCCGCGTCGGGCGAAAGCAGGATCGCCTGCGCGATCTCGTCGTGCTCGGCCTGCGAGAAGAGGTCCATCGCGACCCAGTCGGCGTTCGCGCTGGAATCGGCGATCACGAGCACTTCCGAAGGCCCCGCCACCATGTCGATGCCGACGCGGCCGAACACGCGGCGCTTTGCCGCCGCCACGTAGGCGTTGCCGGGTCCCACGATCTTGTCCACCGCGGGCACCGTGTCCGTTCCGAACGCAAGGGCGCCGATCGCCTGCGCGCCGCCGACGCGCACGATGCGATCCACGCCCGCGAGCGCCGCGGCCGCGAGGACCGGCCCGTTCATCTCGCCTCCGGGCGTGGGCGTCACCATCACGAGCTCGGGGACGCCGGCGACCTTCGCCGCGATGGCGCTCATGATCACCGACGACGGATAGGCGGCCTTGCCGCCGGGAACGTACATGCCGACGCGATCGAGCGGCGTGACCTTCTGGCCGAGCACGGTCCCGTCCCCGCCATCCACGCGCCACGAATCCTGGAGCTGGTGCTCGTGGTAGGCGCGGATCCGCGCGGCCGCGAACTCGAGCGCCTCGCGTTCGGCCGCGGGCAGCGCGCGAAGCGCGGCGGCCGCCTCGTCGAGGGAAACGCGAAGCGCCGCCGCCGACGCGGGCTTCCAGAGATCGAAGCGCGCGGTGCATTCGAGGAGCGCCGCGTCGCCGCGCTTCCTCACGTCGTCGAGGATCTCGGCCGTGACGCGTTCCACGCCCTCGTCCTGCGCGCTCTCGAAGGCGAGGAGCGCACCCAGCGCGGCGGAGAACCCCGGCTCGCCGCTCGACAGGCGCCGCGGATCAGCCATGGGCCGCCTTCCCGAAGGCCTCGATGAGTGGCGCGATGGCGTCGCGCTTCAGCTTCATCGATGCGGGATTCACGATGAGGCGGCTCGACACCGGCATGATCTCCTCGACTACGCGCAGGCGGTTGGCCTTGAGCGTGTTGCCCGTGTCGACCAGGTCGACGATCGCGTCGGCGAGTCCTACCAGCGGCGCCAGCTCCATGGATCCGTAGAGCTTGATGAGGTCCACGTGCACGCCCTTGGCCGCGAAGTGCTCGCGCGCCGTGCGGATGTACTTGGTCGCAACGCGGATGCGCGCGCCCTGCTTCACCGCCGCGGCGTAGTCGAACCCCTCGGGCACAGCGACCACCATCCGGCAGCGGGCGATGCCGAGATCGAGCGGCTGGTAGAGGCCCTGGCCGCCGTGCTCGGCAAGAAGGTCCAGCCCGGCGACACCAAGGTCCGCCGCGCCGTACTGCACGTACGTGGGCACATCGGCCGCGCGCACGAGCACCAGTCTCAGGTCGGCTCGCTGCGTGGGCAGGATGAGCTTGCGCGATGTCTCCGGATCCTCGGACAGGCGGATCCCGGCCGCGGAGAGCAACGGCAGCGTTTCCTCGAAGATGCGGCCCTTGGCCAGCGCGAGCGTGATCATTTCTTCAGGATACCCGCGTGATGCGCGCGCCGAGCTTCGCAAGGCGCGTCTCGATGTGCTGGTAGCCGCGGTCGAGGTGGTAGATGCGGTCGATCACCGTCTCGCCCTGCGCGACGAGTGCCGCGATGACCAGGCTCGCCGAGGCGCGCAGGTCCGTGGCCATGACCGCCGCGCCCGCGAGCGCGTCGACGCCATAGACCAGCGCCGTATTGCCCTCGATGTCGATGCGCGCCCCCAGGCGCCGCAGCTCCTGCACGTGCATGAAGCGATTCTCGAAGATGGTCTCGGTCACGTGCGCGGTCCCCTCCGCCACGGCGTTGAGCGCGATGAATTGCGCCTGCATGTCCGTGGGAAATCCCGGGTAGGGCATCGTGCGCAGGCTCACGGCCCTGGGCCGTGCCGGCATGGAAAGGCGGATCGTGCCCTCGCCCACGGTGACCGCGGCACCCGCCTCGCGGAGCTTGTCGATCACGGCGTCCAGGCTTGCCGTCGGCGCCGAGGTGAGCGTCACGTTCCCGCGCGTGGCGACCGCGGCCGCGAGGAACGTCCCGGCCTCGATGCGATCGGGCATCACCGCGTAGTCGACGCCGTGGAGCGCCTTCACGCCCTGCACGCGGATCACGTCGGTGCCGTGCCCCTCGATACGCGCGCCCATCGCGATGAGGCATCGCGCCAGGTCGACGACCTCGGGCTCGCGCGCGGAGTTCTCGAGCAGCGTCTGTCCGTCGGCAAGGCATGCGGCCATCATCAGGTTCTCGGTGCCCGTGACGGTGACCGTGTCCATGAAGATGCGCGCGCCCTTCAGGCGCGTCGCCTTCGCGTGGATGTATCCGGCCTCGATCGCGATCTCCGCGCCCATGGCAGCGAGCCCCTTGATATGGAGGTCGACGGGGCGCTCGCCGATGGCGCACCCGCCGGGCAGCGAGACGCGCGCTTCGCCCAGCCGCGCCGTGAGCGGCCCGAGGGCGAGGATCGAGGCGCGCATGGTCTTCACCAGGTCGTAGGGCGCGAAGGGATCGGCGATCGTCGAGGCGTCGAGGTGCACCTCGTGGCCGCTCACACGCGCCTTCACGCCCATGCGCTCGAGCAGCTTCACCATCGTGCTCACGTCATTCAACTCCGGCACGTTGGAGATGCGCACCGGCGAAGCGGTGAGGAGCGCCGCCGTGAGGATCGGCAACGCGGCGTTCTTGGCGCCGGCGACGCAAACCTCGCCGGAAAGCGGCGTGCCGCCCTGTATCGAAAGTTTCTGCATTGCCTTAAGTCAGTGGAGCCCGGGCTGGGAGCCTATCGGAAAGTTCAGCGCGACGACCATTCCTCGGGAGTGAGCGTCTTCATCGAGAGCGCGTGGATCTCCGAGCGCATGCGATCGCCCAGCGCCGCGTAGACGAGCTGGTGCTGGCGCACGCGCGCGAGCCCCGCGAAGCGCGGGCTCACGATGATCGCCTCGAAATGCGCGCCATCGCCCTGGACCTCGACGTGCGTGCACTCGAGTCCGGCGCGGATGGAGGCTTCGATTGAGCTTGGTTCTACCATTCAACTCCTTGACGGTGCTTCGCAACCACGCATTCAATTCCTTGACGGTGCTTCGCAACCACGGATTGATTTTCGCGCGCTAGTGCCGCAGCTTGTAGCCTCGCCGCAGCATGAGGAGCGAGAGCCATGATAGGACAGCGAAGGCGGACGTCGCAAACGCGAGGCTCTCCCAGGGCGCCACGTCGGACTGTCCGAAGAACCCGTAGCGGAAGCCGTCGATCGCGTAGAAGAAGGGATTCAACCGGGACGCGAGCTGCCAGGCCGGCGGCAGCGAGTGGGTCGAATAGAACACGCCCGCGAGGAACGTGAGGGGCACCACGAGGAAGTTCTGGAACGCCGCGATCTGGTCGAACTTCTCCGCCCAGATGCCCGCGATGATCCCGAGGCAGCCCAGCAAGCCGCAGCCCACGAGGGCGAAGGCGATGGCCCAGAGCGGATGCAGCACGGGGACGGGAACGATCCAGAGCGTCGCGGCGAAGACGCCCAGGCCCACGACGAGGCCGCGCACGATCGAGGCGCCGAGGTACGCGGCGAAGATGTCCGTGGACGACAGCGGCGGAAGCAGGATGAAGATGATGTTGCCGGTGATCTTCGACTGGATGAGCGACGACGAGCTGTTGGCGAACGAGTTCTGGAGCATCGCCATCATCGCGAGGCCCGGAATGAGGAATTGCAGGTACGGCACGCCGGGGAAGGCCTGCACGTGCTCCGAAAGCGCGCGGGAGAACACGAGCAGGTAGAGCAGCGTGGTGATGACCGGTGCCGCCACCGTCTGGAAGCTCACTTTCCAGAATCGCTGCACCTCCTTTTGCAGGAGCGTGGGAAAGCCGGTCATGCCGCGGCGGGCCGGTCTTCGCGGCGCATGATCTTCACGAACACTTCCTCCAGCTCGGGCTCGGCGACCTCGAGGCTCGCCACCGTCGCTCCCGCGGCGCGCAGCTCGCGAAGCGCCTGCTCGACGTGCGCGACGTCCACGATCGGAATGCGCCATGCGCCCGCCGCATCCTGCGTGGCGCCATGGGCGAGCGAGGCCGGAAGCTCGCATCCTTCCAGCTTCACGCGCAGGACCCGCTCGGAGAAATCCGCGAGGAGCCGCGCCGTGGAATCGAGTGCCACGATGCGCCCCTCCTTCATCATCGCGATGCGGGTGCAAAGCTGCTGCGCCTCTTCCAGGTAGTGCGTGGTGAGGACGATCGTGTGGCCCGCGGCGTTGAGGCTTCGAATGAATGCCCACAGCGTCTGGCGAAGCTCCACGTCCACGCCCGCCGTGGGCTCGTCCAGCACGATCACGGGAGGACGGTGCACGAGCGCCTGCGCCACCATCACGCGGCGCTTCATCCCGCCCGAGAGGCTTCGCATGTTCGCGTCGGCCTTGGACCGGAGTGCCAGGCGCTCGAGGAGCTCGTCGATCCACGGGTCGTTGCCGCGCAATCCGAAGTATCCCGACTGCAGGCGCAGCGTCTCGCGCACCGTGAAGAACGGGTCGAACACGATCTCCTGCGGGACGATCCCCAGCGCGCGGCGCGCCTGGCGATAATCGCGCGTCACGTCGTGGCCCATCACGGCGAGCGTTCCCTCGTCGGCGCGCGCGAGGCCCCCCAGCGCCGAGATGAGCGTGGTCTTTCCGGCGCCATTGGGGCCGAGGAGACCGAAGAACTCGCCCTCGTGCACCTCGAGCGACACGCCCGCGAGCGCGCACACTTCCCCATAGCGCTTGTGGACGCCGCGCGCCTCGACGGCGAGCATCAGGCCTGGTGGGGTTGGATCAGGTCCGCGACGCCGTAGAGCTCGGCGAGCGCGAGCAGGTTCGCGGGGAGGTTCACGAAGGCGATGGATTTGCCGCGCGCCATGGCCATGCGGCGCCAGTCGAGCAGCAGCGCCACCGCGGAGGAGTCGACGCCGGTGACGGCGGAGAAGTCGATCGTGAGCTTGTCGGGAAGGTCCTTGCGCACGGAATACTCGGCGGTGCGCGCGAGCGCCGCCGGGACCGTCTGGAACGAAAGCTCGCCCGCCTCGAGGGTGAGCACCTCGCCGGCGGCGGGATCGCTCACTTCTTCGCGGGCTCGGGGGGAGCCGTGTTGCGTTCCTTGAGCGACTTGATGAGCCCGTCCACGCCGCCCCTCTGGATCTGGTCGTTGAATGTGCCGCGATAGGTCGTCACGAGCGAGGCGCCGTCGATCACGATGTCGTACACCTTCCAGCCCGAATCGGTCTTCTCCATCGAGTAGTTGATGGGGATCTGCGGCCCGCCCTGCTGGATCACCGCGGTCTTCACCACGGATTCCTTGTCGCCGGCCCCGGTAGTGCCGGGCTTCACCTCGATCGCCTGGTTGCGATAGGCGGCGAGCGAGCTCGAGTACGTGCGCACGAGCAGCGTGCGGAATTCATCCTCGAGCGTCTTTTTCTGCGCGTCGGTTGCGTCACGCCAGTTCTTGCCGACCGCAAGGCGGGTCATGCGCTCGAAGTCGAAGTGCGGGAGGACCTTCTGCTCGGCGAGCTGGGCGACCTTCGTCACGTTGCCCGCCTGGATGTCCTTGTCGTTCTTGATGATGGTGAGCACCTCGTCGGTCACGCGCTTCACGAGGGCTTCGGGCGTCTCCTGCGCGGCGGCGAGCGCCGGCAGCAGGGCCGTGAGCAGGAGGACGAGGATTCGGGTCATTGTTTTTCCTTGTTGTGGTCGCTGGAGGCCCGTTGGACCGTGAAGCGATGCCGCGGGTTCCGGCGTCCTACTTCTTCGGCGTCGCCGGAGCGGGTTTCGCCGTTGCCGGGGCGGGCGCCGTGGCCGCGGGCGCCTCCTGGGCCTTGCTGAAGAGGAGCTGGCTGATGAGCTTTTCCAGCACGACGGCCGATTGCGTGATCTGGATGCGGTCGCCGGCGACGAGCTTCTTGTCGTCGCCGCCCGCATCGAGGCCGACGTAGGTCTCGCCCAGCAGGCCCGAGGTGAGGATCGAGGCGCTCGTGTCCTTGGGCCAGTTGTAGCGGCTGTCGAGCGCGAGCGTCACCTGCGCCTGGAATTTGTCGTTATCGAAGCGGATGTCGGCCACGCGACCGACCAGCACGCCGGCGCTTCTCACCGGTCCGCGTACCTTGAGGCCGCCGATGTTCTCGAAGCGCGCCTCGATGCGATAGGTCTGCGTGGCGCGCTCGGCGCCCAGGTTTCCCACTTTCAGCGCGAGCACCAGCAGTGCGACGAAACCCGCCGTCACGAAGGCGCCAAACCACAGATCGATTGTCGTTCTTTCCATTTCTTCAGTCGGTCAGGCGTCGGGCCGCAGCATGAAGGCGGTGAGCACGAGGTCCAGGGCGAGGATCATGAGGGCCGAGGTAACCACGGTGCGGGTCGTCGCACCCGAAACCCCTTCCGCGGTTGGCGGGGCATCGTACCCTTCGAACGTGGCGATCACCGTGACGGCGACGCCGAACACGAATGCCTTCAATAGTCCGTTCAAAACATCATACCGGAACTCCACGGCCGCCTGCATTTGCGACCAGAACGCCCCGTTGTCGACGCCGATCAGCACGACGCCCACGATGTAGCCGCCGAAGACGCCCATCGCCGAGAAGAGCAGCGACAGGATCGGCATGGAGATGATGCCCGCCCAGAATCGCGGCGCGATGACGCGTGCCATGGGAGACACAGCCATCATGTCCATTGCGGTGAGCTGCTCCGTGGTCTTCATGAGACCGATCTCGGCGGTGATGGCGCTGCCCGCGCGCGCGGCGAAGAGGATCGCCGAAACCACGGGGCCGAGCTCCCGGGTGAGTGCCAGCGCCACCAGCACGCCGATCGACTCGGTCGCGCCGTACTTCTGGAGCGTCTGGTATCCCTGCAGCCCCAGCACCATCCCGATGAACAGTCCCGAGACGATGATGATGATGAGAGAAAGCACCCCGCTGTAGTAGACCTCGCGCATCACGAGGCGGAAGCGCACGAAGCTCGTGGCCGACGAGGCGATCACGAGCGCGAAAAACCGCGCCATGGAGCCCACGCGCCAGAGGCCGTCGACGAAGTTGTGCCCGAGGCGGGCGAGCGGGCGGCGTACGTCAAGCATGGCGCGTCCCCGCGGCGAGCCCCACGTCGTCAGCGTACTGGCGCGCCGGATAGTGGAACGCGACCGGCCCCCCGCCGCCGCCATGGACGAACTGGCGCACGTAGGGATGCCGCGAGGCGCGGATCTCGTCGGGCGTTCCTTCGCCCACGATCACGCCCTCGGAGATGAAGTACAGGTAATCCACGATATTCAATGACTCTACGACGTCGTGAGACACCACTATGGATGTGGCGCCGAGCGCATCGTTCAATTTGCGCACCAGCTGGCCGATCACGGCGAGCGCGATGGGGTCGAGGCCCGCGAAGGGCTCGTCGTACATGACGAGCGAGGGATCGAGCACCACGGCGCGCGCGAGCGCCACGCGCCGCGCCATGCCGCCGGAGAGCTCCGACGGGCGAAGCTTGTGGGCGCCGCGCATGCCGACCGCCTCGAGCTTCATCAGCACGAGGTCGCGGATCATCGATTCGGGGAGGTCCGTGTGCTCGCGAAGGGGGAAGGCCACGTTCTCGAACACGTCCATGTCGGTGAAGAGCGCGCCGAACTGGAAGAGCATGCTCATGCGCCGGCGCAGCGCATAGAGCCCTTCGGCATCCAGCGCATGGATGTCCTCGCCGGCAACGCGGATGGTGCCCGACGCCGGCTTCAGCTGGCCGCCAATCGCCCTCAACAGCGTGGTCTTGCCGCTGCCCGACGCGCCCATGATCGCGACGACCTTGCCGCGCGGGACACGCATGTTGATTCCCTTGAGGATCGGACGCCGCCCATAGGAGAAGTTCACGGACTGGACGTCAACGAGGAGTTCTTCGGCCACGCGGGAAAAATGCCGGGAGAGGAAGGGCATTTTAGCAGCTTTGATCGCGCCGCCCTCCCCTATAATCGACTCGTGGACAAGGCGAGCCTCCTGCTGGTCGACGACGATCCGCTGATCGGCGAGAGCCTCGCGTTCGCGCTGGCGGGCGAATACGAGGTCACCCGCGCAGTGGATCGCGCCTCGGCGGTCGCGAAGCTGCGCTCGGGCCTCAAGCCGGACCTCGCGCTCATCGACCTGGGCCTGCCTCCGGTCGCGCACCTGCCCAACGAGGGATTCAAGCTGATCGGCGACCTCCTCGCCCACGCGCCGCAGACGCGCATCCTGGTGCTCACCGGACAGAACGAGGAATCGAATGCGCGGCGTGCGCGCGCGCTGGGCGCCCTCGAGCTCGTGCCCAAGCCCTGCGAGCCCGACGTGCTTCTCGGGATCCTCGCCCGGTCGCTTCGCTCCGGCGCGCTCACGCGCCGCGACGACGCCGAGGATGTGCGCGCCCTCATCGGCGAGAGCCCCGCGCTTCGCCGGCTGCGGAGCCAAATCGACCTGTACGCCGCCTCGTCCTTCCCGGCGCTCGTCGAGGGCGAATCGGGCAGCGGCAAGGAACGCGTGGCCTATTCGCTGCACCACCTGAGCCCGCGCGCGCGCGCGCCGTACCTCGCGCTCAACTGCGCGGCGATTTCGCCCGCGCTGGTGGAGCCCACGCTCTTCGGCTACGCCAAGGGCGCGTTCACCGGGGCGCAGGCGGCCAAGTCGGGGTACTTCGAGGATGCCGCGGAGGGCACGCTCTTCCTCGACGAGATCGGCGAGCTTCCGGGAGAGTTGCAGGCGAAGCTGCTTCGCGTCCTCGAGAACGGCGAGTACCAGCGCGTGGGCGAGACGCAGACGCGAGTCTCGCTCGCGCGCATCGTCGCGGCCACCAACCGCGACCTTCGCGAGGAAGTGAGGGCGGGTCGCTTCCGCTCCGACCTCTACCATCGCCTCTCGGTCTTCACGCTGCTCGTGCCTGCGCTTCGCGAGCTGGGCGACGACCGCCTGAGGCTCCTCGACTACTACCGCGCGCTCTTCGCGGCCAAATCCGGGGCGAAGTCCTTCGAGCTCGACCCGCCGGCGCGCGCGCGTTGGCTCACCTACGATTTCCCCGGCAACGTGCGGGAGCTCCGCAACATCGTGATCCGCCTCGCCACGAAATACGCCGGATACCCGGTGGGCGTGGCGGAGCTCGAAGCGGAATTCGCGCCGGCCGGGCCCGACGGCCGCGGCGACCCGGTGGCGCGCGCGCGCGCCGAGCTCGCGTCCGGCAAGCCCTTCAGCCTCGACGCCGCCATGAAAGGCGCGGAGCAAGCCTACCTGGACGCCGCGCTCGAGATCGCGCAAGGCAACGTCTCGCAGGCGGCGAAACTGCTGGGCGTCTCCCGCAGCACGCTCTATGGCCGCCTCGAGGCGGCAGGACGCTCCGGTGCTAAAATGCCCCCTTCCGACTCCGGCGACGCACAGGGCTGAAGCACACCGCCCACGCCTCGCGCTGAAGGCCTCCTCGCGATGACGATGTACCTGGAACACTTCGGGCTGCGCGAAGCGCCGTTCCGAATCACGCCCCACACCGAGTTCTTCTTCTCGGGCGCCAACCGCGGCGCGACACTCGAGGCCCTGCTCTACGCGATCACCGCCGGCGAAGGCATGGTGAAGGTGACGGGCGAAGTGGGCAGCGGCAAGACGATGCTCTGCCGCGTGCTGATGGAGCGGCTGCCGGACACCGTCGAGATCATCTACCTCGCCGTGCCGAGCCTCACTCGCGACGAGATGCTGGCCGCGATCGCCGAGGACCTGGGCCTCGAGACGGCGGGCGCGAACACCACGAAGCTGATCAGGATGCTCCAGGAGAAGCTGATCGAGGTGCACGCGTCCGGCAAGCAGGTCGTGGCGCTCATCGACGAGGCCCACGCGATGCCTCTTGCCACGCTGGAGGAGGTGCGCCTGCTGTCCAACCTCGAGACGGGCACGGAGAAGCTGCTGCAGCTCGTGCTCTTCGGGCAGCCGGAGCTCGACCAGCACCTGGCACTGCCGAACATGCGCCAGCTTCGCGAGCGCATCACGCACAGCTTCACGCTCGCTCCGCTTCCGCCGCGCGAGATCCGCGACTACGTGAATTTCCGCCTGCGCGCGGCGGGCTACCACGGGCCGGACCTCTTCGATGCGGAAGTGCTGCGCATCATCGGGGATGCGTCGGAAGGCCTCACGCGGCGCATCAACATCTTCGCCGACAAGACGCTCCTCGCGGCCTTCGCCGCGGGGACGCACACGGTCACTCCCGACCACGCGCGCGCCGCCGTGAGCGACACGCAGATCGTGCTGATGCAGCGCGAATCTCCTCGACGGCTCGCCTTCGCCGCGGCCGCGGGCCTGGGCGTCGGCGTGATCCTCGGTTTCCTGCTCGCGCACCTTGGCGCCGCACCGGCTCCGGCGCCAGCCGCAGCCGCGACGTCCATGCCTTCGGTGGCGGCCTCACCTGCGCCTCAGCCCGCACCTGCCGCGGCATCCGTCGTGCCCGCGCCTGCGGCAGCGCCTGCTCCTGCGGCTACTCCGGCGCCGCGGGCCACGAAAATCATCGCCGTTCCCGCGACGCGCACGGCAGCGCAACCCGCACCCGTCGATCCGCCCGCGCCCGCCGTGGATGCGCGCCTCGCAGCGGGGCGGCAACTCATCTCCACGCCCTCCAGCCGCTTCGCGGTGCAACTCATGGTGGCCGATGCGCGCGAGCGCGGCTACATCGAGAATTACCTGTCGGAAGCGGGACACGCGGTAGAGCCCGAGCGCCTCTATCTCGTGCCCGCGGGAAGCCCCGAGGCGCCGCGCGTGGGCGTGATCCTCGGAGCTTTCGACGAACGCAACGATGCGACTGTCGCGCTCGGCGCGCTGCCCGAAAACCTCAAGCAATTCCGGCCGTATGTGCGCTCGCTCGACGGGGTGCGCGAAGACGCGTTGCGCGCCGAACGCAGGTAACGTTTCCACCTGCTCGCCAGAGGGCAAATCGCCCCGGAAAACGGGGGATTTCATTTGCGTTTCACCCACGAAAACGATATAAAGGAAAGAAGGGGCGCTTCTGTCCATAAAACAAACACTTACGGAAATTCCTGCATGCGGTTTTTAGCTTCGGCGCCGTGCTTCGCGCTGCTCGTCGCGATCTCGGGCTGTGGCACGCGTCCGCTGGCCAAATCGGAGGGACACATCGAGGCCCTCACGCCGCCCGCTGCGGCCTCCGCATCCGCGATACCGGATGTCGTGCGCTCGGTTCCCACACCACCCGCGCCCCAGGCGCGCGATCCGGAAATCCGCTACTCCGTCGTCGTCGCGAACCAGCCGGTGCGCGAGGTGCTGCTCGCCATGGCGCGCGAGACCAAGCTCAACTTCGACATCCATCCGGGCATCGAGGGCACGGTCAACCTGAACGCCATCGACCAGACGCTGAAGCAGATCCTCACGCGCATGTCGAAGCAGGTGGACATGCGCTGGGAATACGACGGGCAGACGATCAGCGTGATGCCCGACTCGCCGTTCCTTCGCGTGTACCACATCGACTACGTGAACATGTCGCGCGAGGTCCTCGAGACGGTCGGCATCTCCACGCAGGTGATTTCCGGCGGCATCACCGGCGCGAGCGGGGGAGCGGCGACGGGCGCCAACGCCAACAACTCCACGCTCACACTGAACTCCGTCGCGCGCAACCGCTTCTGGGAGACGCTCGAGAAGAACGTGAAGGACCTGCTGCGCGAGACCGACAAGCTCCTGCCCGAAGGCAGCAGCGAGACCTTCGTGCAGGGGCGCACGCAATCCGCGTCGGCCACGAGCCAGCAGCGCACGACCGTCCCGCGCAACACGAGCCGCACCGTGACCACGCCCGGCGGCACGACCGCGACTGTGACGGGGCCGGGCGCGGACCAGGCGAACCAGAATTCGGAGTTCGTGGAACAAAAGCTCACGTTTCGCGAGGCCGCTTCCGTCGTCGTGAACCCGGAGACCGGCGTGCTGATGGTGCGCGCCACCTCGCGCCAGCACGAGAAGGTGCAGGAATTCCTTTCGCGCATCGCCGGCTCGGCGAAGCGCCAGGTGCTGATCGAGGCGACAGTCGTCGAGGTTTCGCTCAACGACAACTACCAGTCGGGCGTGGACTGGTCCGCGCTCGGCCTAAACGGCCTGGGCTACAGCTTCACGCAGGCATTCACGCCCCCGGCGCTGTCGAACACTCCGAACGTGCTGAACTCGTCGTCGTTCTCGATCGGCTATAGCAACCCGGCCGCGGCTGCCGGTGGCTCGATCGCCAGCACCGTGAAGCTCCTTGATACGTTCGGCAAGACCCGCGTGCTCTCCACGCCGATGCTGATGGTGCTCAACAACCAGACGGCCACGCTCAAGGTCGTGGACAACATCGTGTACTTCACGGTGAGGGCCGATACGACCGCGCTCAACCAGAACTCCACCACGCAGACCTTCACCACGACGCAGAACGTGGTGCCTGTCGGCTTCATCATGAACGTGACTCCGCAGATCAGCGAGAGCGACTACGTCACTCTCAACCTGCGCCCCACGGTCACGCGCATCATTGGCCAGGTGGCCGACCCGAACCCGTCGCTCGCCGCGGCCAAGGTGACGAGCAACATTCCCGTTACCCAGACTCGCGAGATGGAAAGCGTGCTGAAGCTGTCGAGCGGCCAGACCGCGATCCTCGGCGGCCTGATGATGGACAGCTTCGAGGGCAAGACCACCGGGCTTCCGATCGCATCGCGCATTCCAATCTTCGGCGACCTCTTCAGCCAGCGCAACGACCAAGCCGTCAAGAGCGAATTGGTGATCTTCATCCGCGCCATCGTCGTTCGCGAGGCGAGCCTCGAGAGCGACCTCGCGAGCTACAAGCGCTTCCTGCCCGACAAGGATTTCTTCCAGGACACGCGCACGGCACTCCCGTGCGTCGAGAAGAGCCTGCAGAACCTGGAGGATCGCGCGCGCGCCGACGACGGCAAGCCGTGCTTCACGCCGGCAACCACGTCGACGCCTGACGTGCCGAAGGCGGGGCCTTGAGCCTGCTCCTCGACGCGCTCAAGCGCGCGGAACAGGAGAAGCAGGCGCGCCAGGGTGGCGGCCGCTCCGAGGGTGAGCGCGAGCGCCCCGTTCCCGTGCTCGCGGCTGCCGCGACGAAGCCCCCGCCCAATCTCGAGCTGCAACCGCTCTCCGGCGCGGCTGCCGCGAGCACGGCGGCTCCGCGCGCCGATGCACAGGCCGCGCAGAACGTCTTCCAGGCGAAAGAGACGCCCGCCTCGCGCGCCGCCGCGGAGCCCGCGCGCAAGAACATGTTCCTGTGGGTCGCGATCGGCGCGATCGCCGTGGTGGTCCTCGGCGCCGGCGGATACGTGTGGTGGCAGGTGAGTTCGTTCTCGCCGCGCACGGCGTCGGGCTCGCGCACCCGCCCGGCGCCCCTGCCGACGGTCGGCCCGATCACGTCGATCACCATGGCCCCCGATGCCGCGCCGCCCGCACCAGTGACCAAGGTCGAGACCTTCGTCCCGACGCAACAGCCTGCGACAGCGATACAACCGGGAACGCCGCAGGCCGTCACCGCGGCCGCCGACGCCGCCGCGAAGGAAAAGGTCGCGCCGCCGAAGGTACCCGAGGGCGAACGCGTGCGGGAGGCCGTCGCGGCGCTGCTCAGGCAATCCTCGACGCCGGCGGACGCGCCGCCGTTCAAGCTCACGCCCTCCCGGGATGTGCCGCGCGTCGTGCCCAACGTCGCAAGGGGCTACCGCGAGCTCGTCGCGGGCGACCTCGTAGCCGCGCAAAAAAGCTATGCCGCCGCCCTCGACGCCGATCCGATGAATATCGACGCGTTGCTGGGCCTCGCCACGATCGAAGCGCGCACGGGCAACCGCATGCTCGCCGCGGGCCACTACCGCAAGGCGCTCGACATCGATCCCCGCAATCCCACGGCGATGGCGGGCCTCGCGGCCGTCTCGGAATTCTCGCGCGTCGAGAACGCGGAGTCGCAGTTGCGCAGCGATCTCGCCATGAATCCGGGCAGTGCCGGCCTGCACTTCACGCTCGGCAACCTCTTCGCGATCCAGTCGCGCTGGGGCGAGGCGCAGGTGGAATACTTCGAGGCGTACCGCATCGAGCCCGCCAGCGCCGACTATGCGTACAACCTCGCGGTGAGCCTCGACCACATGCGCCAAACGAAGCTCGCCACCGAATACTACGAGCGCGCGCTCGACGCCGCCCGCAACCAGGCCACCCAGTTCGATCCCCAGGGGGCTGCGCGGCGCCTCGCGCAGCTGAAGCACTAGCGGCATGGGCACCGTGCAAGCCGCACCGCTCGCCCAGGTCCCGCTCGGCCAGACGCTGCTCGGCAAGGGCATCATCAGCCAGGACCAGCTGAACATCGCGCTCACCGAGCAGAAGCGATTCAAGTCGCCGCTGGGCAAGGTGCTGGTGACGCTCGGGTTCGTCACCGAGGCCACGATCCGCGACATCCTCTCGGAGACGCTGGGCCAGGTTTCGATCGACCTCGAGAACACGATCGTTGACCCGGCGGCGATCGCGCTCGTGCCCAAGGACATGGCGCGGCGCTACCACGTGATGCCGGTGAGCTACGACGCGGAGAAGAAGCTGCTGCTCATCGCCGTGAGCGACCCGGCGAACGTCGTGGCGCTCGACCAGATTCGCGCGCTCGCCCGCGAGGACCTGCGCATCGACCAGGTGCTCGCACGCGAGTCCGACATCACGATCGGCATCGAGCACCACTACGGCTTCGAGCTCTCGATCGACGGGATCCTGAACGAGATCGAGACCGGCGAGATCGACTACCAGTCGCTCGCGGCGGATTTCGACGAATACTCGCAGCCGGTCGTGCGCCTCGTGGACGCGCTGCTGAACGACGCCGTGAAGCGCAGCGCCTCCGATATCCACTTCGAGCCGGAGCAGGGGTTCCTGCGCATCCGCTATCGCATCGACGGCGTGCTGCGCCAGATCCGCAGCCTCCACAAGAACTACTGGGCCGCGATGGTGGTCCGACTGAAGGTGATGAGCGGCATGAACATCGCCGAGACGCGCGCGCCGCAGGACGGACGCATCTCGCTCACGCTCTCGGGCCACCAGGTGGACTTCCGCGTGTCCTCGCAGCCGACGACGCACGGCGAGAACATCGTGACCCGCATCCTCGATCGCGACAAGGGCATCGTGCCCCTCGAGGACCTGGGACTGCATGCCGACGACCTGAAGACGCTGAAGCTCATGCTGGCGCGCCCCGAGGGCATCATCCTCGTGACGGGCCCCACCGGCAGCGGCAAGACGACGACCCTCTACTCGATCCTCAACTACATCAACACCGAGGGCATCAACATCATGACCCTCGAGGATCCGGTGGAATACCCGATGGCGATGATCCGCCAGACGTCGGTGAACGAGGTCGTGAAGCTCGACTTCGCGAGCGGCATCCGCTCCATGATGCGCCAGGACCCGGACGTGATCCTCGTGGGCGAGATCCGCGACCAGGAGACGGCGGAGATGGCCTTCCGCGCCGCGATGACGGGCCACCAGGTGTACTCGACGCTGCACACCAACTCGTCGATCGGGGCGATCCCGCGCCTGAACGACCTGGGCGTGCTGCCCGACATCATGGCCGGAAACATCATCGGCGTGATCGCCCAGCGCCTCGTGCGCAAGCTCTGCGCGCAGTGCAAGTCGCCGGTGACTCCCGACGCGGGAACGCGGCGCCTGCTCGGCATGGACGCCGACGACACGCGGCCGGTCTACCAGGCCGTGGGGTGCGCCCGCTGCGACAACATGGGCTACAAGGGACGCGTGGCCATCATGGAGCTCTTCAAGCTCGACGCCGAGATCGACGAGCTCATCGCGCGCCGCGCCACCGGCCGCGAGATCCGCGCGGATGCGACGAGCAAGGGCTTCCGCACGCTCGCCGACGACGCCATCGCACGCGTGCTCCTCGGGCAGACGAGCCTCGAGGAGATCTCGCGTGTCGTCGACCTCACCGACCGCGTGATCTAGGAGCGCTCGCGATGGCGCTCTTCGCCTACCGCGCCGTCGACGCCGACGGCCAAATGTCGTCGGGCAACCTGGACGCCGCCAACGCGATCGACCTGGAGCTGCGCCTCAGGCGCCTGGGCCTCGACCTCATCACCTTCGAGGGCGTGAAGCGCTCCACCGCGGCGCGCACGCGCAACGTGACGCGCCAGGAGCTCATCACGTTCTGCTTCCACCTCTCGCAGCTGCTGAAGGCCGGAGTCAACATCATCGAGGCGCTCACGGACCTGCGCGACACCGTGGACAACGCGGGCTTTCGCCAGGTTCTGGCGAGCATGGTCGAGGACATCGAGGGGGGCCTCAAGCTCTCGGAAGCGATGGCGAACCACTCGTACTGCTTCGACGGCGTGTTCGTGGCGCTCATGCGCGCCGGCGAGCAGAGCGGGCAGATGGTCGAGGTCCTGGACGAGCTCTCCGAGAACCTCAAGTGGCAGGATGAGATGGCGGGCCAGGCGAAGAAGGCGCTCATGTATCCGGCCATCGTCCTCGTGGTGATCATCGCTGTCATCTTCGTGCTCATGGTCTTCCTCGTCCCGCAGCTCGCGAGCACCTTCAAGACGCTGGTGCCGAAGCTTCCGCCCGAGACCGAGGCCCTGGTGTTCGTCTCCGGCATCTTCGTGAAGTGGTGGTACCTGCTGCTGGGCGTGCCGCTCGCGGCGGGCATCGCGCTCTACATCACGGCGAAGACCAACGATCGCGTGCAGCGCTTCATCGACGTGCTGGGGTTGAGGCTCCCGGTGCTGGGTGCGGTCCGCCAGAAGATCATCCTCGCCCGCTTCTCGACCTACTTTGCGATGCTCTACCGCGCGGGCATCAGCGTGCTCGACTGCATCCAGATCTGCGAGAAGATCGTGGGAAACCGCGTGATGGAGGAAGGCCTGCAGCGGGTCGGCCGCAGCATCTCCGAGGGACAGGGCATCTCGCAGGCGTTCATCGCGACCAAGCTCTTCCCGCCGCTCGTGGTGCGCATGCTGCGCGTGGGCGAGTCCACGGGCGGGTTGGACACGGCGCTGCTCAACGTGAGCTATTTCTACAACCGGCAGGTGCGCGACAGCATCGGCAAGATGCAGACGCTGCTGGGGCCCCTCACCACGGTGGTCCTCGGAGGCCTCATCATGGTGATCCTCTACTCGATCTTCCTGCCGATCTACGACGTGATCTCCAAGATCAAGTTCTGAAGGCTGCCTAGGTGCGCCATTTCCTCTACCTCACCAACACGCGCCTCGTGAGCCTGCTCGCGAGCGGGCGCAGCATCGTGTCGCGCCGCGAGTTCGCCGTGTCGGGCGCGGGAGCGGCCGCCTTCGAGCGCTACCTCGCCCAGGTGCCAAGCACGCCCCTAAGAATCTTCACCGACCTTTCGGAAGAGGACCTGCGCCTCGACACGATCCCGCACGTGGGCGCCGGCGACCGCGTGGCGATCGTGGGCCGCAAGCTCGCCCAGATCTACCGCAACACGCCGTACCGCTACGCACAGGTGCAGGGGCGCGAGACCGAGGGCCGGCGCGACGACCGCGTGATCTATACCGCGATCACCAATCCGGAGGCGCTGCGGGTCTGGCTGGAGATGATCGAGCGCCTCAAGGTGCCCCTCGAAGGCATCTACTCCGCGGCGGTCGCGAGCGGCGCGCTCCTGGACGAGCTGGACCTCCTCTTCCCGCACGCGCTGCTCGTCACGTTCACGCCCGGCGACGCGATGCGCCAGACCTACTTCCGCGACCGCGAGATCAAGTTCAGCCGCCTCACGCCGATCGACCTGGGCGAGGGGCAGACGCTGGGCGGCATGATCGCGGAGGAGACGACCCGCACCTGGCAATACCTCGACAGCCTGCGCAGCTTCGCGCACGACGACCGCCTCGAGGTGTGCGTGCTCGTGCACCGCAACGACCGCGCGAACGTGGAATCGGCGCTTCGCGACTTCGCCCAGCTCCAGTACCGGCTGCTGGACATGGACGAGGTGGCGATCAAGCTGGGACTCAAGCCCCCGCCGCTCGACTCCACCGCCGAGGAGGTGATGGTCCACCTCTTCCTGCTGCGCAAGGTGCCGAACCACTTCGCCACGCCCGAGATGCGCCGGTACGCGACGCATCGCAGCGCCCGCATCCTGCTCACCCAGCTTTCGGCCTGCGCCCTCGCGGCGAGCGTGGCGTGGGGCGCATGGAACGTGTGGCGCATCTTCCAGGAGACCGAGAGCGACCAGCGCGTATCGCAGCAGGTCACGGCACTCAACCGCGAGACCGACGACATCCTGCATTCGTTGCCGTCGTTCGGCGTGGGCGGCACGACGATGCGTGACGCGGTGACCTTCTACAACGGCGCATTGCGCGGATATCCGACGCTCACGGATTTCCTGTTACCGATCTCGGGCGTGCTGCGCGGCTACCCGGATGTGAAACTCACGCAGATCTCGTGGCTCGCCACCGACGATCCGAGGGTCACGCCACGGATCAAGGCCACGACGCTGCGCGATCCGCCGCCGGTGAAGTCGGCCTCGCGCGCCGTGACGGGTACCACCTCCAATGCCGCGGCGACGACCGAAGACAGTCCCAATCCGCCGTTCGTGGGCGGCCGCTACGAGGTGGCGCTGATCGAGGCGACGGTGCGCGTGCCGAGCAACGATTTCCGCGCCGCGCGCGCCGAAGTCGAGCGCCTCGCGGGCGAGATCGGCCAGGTCGAGGGATTCCGCGTCGACGTGGTGGACAGCCCGCTCGACACGAGCCCGTCGCTCGAACTCCAGGGACACCTGCTGGAGCGCGAACCCTCATTCATGGAATCGCGCTTCGTCCTGCGCGTGACGCACGAGCGTGATCGGAGCGGGACATGAGCCAGGTCTTCAGCCGCGAGGGATTCAGGGCGCTACGCGTTTCGTGGGCGCTTCTCGTCGTCTCGATCGCCGCGGGCGCGGGCATCGTGGCGGGAAGCCACTGGTACGCGGAGAAGGAAAGGCGCGACACCATGGACACCGGGCGCCGCCTGCAGGACGCGCGCTCGCGTGTCGAGACCGCGCGGCGCGAGCGCGACAGCCTCCAGGAATCCTCGGAAGTCTTCCGGACGCTCGTCGACCGGGGCGTGCTGCAAAGCGAGCGCCGCCTCGACGTGGTCGAGCTGGTGAACACCCTGCGCGCGCGCTTCCAGCTCGCCGCCCTCGACTACGAGATCGCGCCCCAGCGCGTGCTCCAGCTTCCGGGCGGCCGCATCTATTCGTCCATGGACGTGCTCTCGAGCCGCGTGAGGATCCGCGCTCGCGCCCTGCACGAAGGCGATCTTTTCGGGTTCATCGACGGCCTCGCGCACAACCAGCAGGGCTTCTACCTCGCCGACCACTGCACGCTTCGCCGGCTGGACGTGAGCGACGCGCAGTCGCTCCAGCCGCGGGTCGAGGCCGAGTGCACGCTCGAGTGGGTGACGCTCAAGGAAAAACGTGGCGCCCGCCCGACGTAGCCGCTTCGCGGCGATCGCCGCATGCCTCGTGGCCGCGACCGCCGGCGCAGCCGAGCTCGGCACGCTCTTCACCACGCCCGAGGAGCGCGCGCGCCTCGACCGCATCCGCCGCGGCGATCCGGCCGTGAGCGAGGCGGCGGCGTCCACGGGACGATCGGGCGCTCCCGTCGTGACGGGTTACGTGAAGCGAAGCGACGGGCGCAACACCGTCTGGATCGACGGCAGTCCCGTCGCCGTGGGCAAGGGCAGCGCCGCCCTTCTCGATCCGCGTGCCGTGGACCGGCCCATTCCCGCGGAAGGCGCGATGCACGTCGAGGGCAAGCCCGCCCGCTAGTCAAGCGAAGTCTGCGAGCGGCAAGTTCGATTTCTTCCGCGGTTCGGCTTCGCCCGGGTGCTATCAATGGCCCATGGAAAAAAGCTCCCGGCAACGCGGAACGCTCCTCATCCTCGCGGCACTCCTTCTCGTGGCGTTCGTCGGCGCGGCGTTCGCGCTGCAGCTCGCGGGCGCGGCGGGATCAGGGCGGCGAGAGCGCATCACGGAGCGTGCGCTCGCCCAGGCCCGCGAGGCGCTCATCGCGTACGCGATCGATCATTCCATCAACGCGATCGCGGGCCCCGGTTACCTGCCATGCCCCGACCTCGACGACGACGGCTGGGCCGAGACCACGTGCGGCTCGATGAACGGTGACAGCGGGCAGGCTGAGCGCCTGGGCCGCCTGCCGTGGAAGACGCTGGGCGTGCCGGACCTCCGCGACGGCTCCGGCGAGCGGTTGTGGTACGCGGTGTCGAGCAAATACAAGGGCCTGCTCAATTGCGGCGAGAGCCGGACGTGCGTGGACATGTCGCCGGCATCAGCCCTGGGCACCATCACCGTTCGCGACACCTCGGGATTCGTGATCCACGACGGGACCATCGCGGAAGATTATCGCGCCGACGCCTCGGGTGCGCTCGCGGTCGTGTTGGCGCCCGGGCCGCCGCTCGTTCGCGCCGACGGCAGGGCGCAGGTGCGCGATTGCGCGCCGTCCGACTGCGACGCGAGCGGGCGCTGCATCGGCGACCCTCCATCGCGCTCGCCGCATTGCGATCCGCGCAACTACCTCGACGTCGCCGCAAACGCGCGTTTCGCCGGCGAAGACAACGCGGACTTCGTCGATCGCAACGACGCCGCGGGTCGCGCCGGCAACGCGAACGGATTCATCCGCGGCCCGGTCGTGCTCCCCGACGGCCGGCTCGCCGTGAACGACCGCCTCACGGCCATCGCCTATCGCGACGTGATGCCGCGCCTCATGGAACGCGTGGCGCTGGAAGTCTCCGCGTGCCTTCGCTCCTACGCCGCGCGCGGCGAGAACGCGGGTCGCTATCCGTGGCCGGCTCCAGTGTGCGCGCAGGCCGGGGGCTCGTGGGACGGACGCCGCGGCGTCTACTTCGGCCGCATTCCCGATACACCCTTCGACGCGATGGCCGCCCAGGGACGCCTCGAGCGCTGGTCGGTCACGGGCAACGCATGCAGCATCGGCGCGGCCGACGGATCGACGGCAGGGCTCGCCGGCAACTCGTGGTGGACCGCCTGGAAGCCCTATGTCTTCTACGCGCTCGCGCCGGCCTATTCGGCCGACGGGGCCGCGGGCGATTGCGACTCGTCGTCCTGCATCGAGCTCGTGGATCCCGCGGGACGATCGATCGCATCGTCGAAGCGTTTCGCGGTGATCGTCGCCGGGCCCGCGCTCGTACGCGACGGATTCGTGCAGCATCGCGACGCGGCCGCGCTCGCGGAGCTCGCGAGCTGGCTCGAGGAGTCCAACGCGAAGCTCGAAGGCTCCGCCGGATGCGGCGACGACCCGCCGCCGTTCGCGTGCGAAGGCGCGGGAACGTGCGGCCGCGTCACGGCCGGAGCGGCGACACGGACCTTCAACGATGTGGTCGCCGCCTGGCCGTAGCCGCGCGTTCACGCTGATCGAGCTCGCGGTCGCGATCCTGATCCTCGCGATTCTCGCGAGCGGCCTGGCGATGCCCGTGGCCGCGCAGCTGCAGCTGCGCCGCGCCGAGGAGACGCGCCGCCTCATGGAAGACGCGCGCGAATCGCTCCTCGGCTTCGCAGCCGCCAACGGCCGCCTTCCCTGCCCCGCGACCGAGACGAGCCGCGGCGAGGAAAGCTTCGCGGCCGGCGGAGACCCCACCAACGGCAATTGCGCGCGCTTCTACGATGGCTACCTTCCGGGCGCCACGCTGGGCCTCGCGCCTCTCGATACGCAGGGATTCGTGCGCGATGCGTGGAACACCGAAAACAGCCGCATCCGCTATGCCGTGTTCGGCGCGGGCTCCGCGGTGAACGGAGTCGTCAATCCATTCACGCGCGTGAACGGACTCCAGGCGGCAACTCTTGCGTCGCTCGGAGACGCATCGCACTTCCTGCTGATCTGCGCGAGCGGCGCGGGCACCTCGGGATCGGGCTGCGGCCCCGCGGCGAACCAGCTCACGCGCCGGGCGGCGTTCGTGCTGCTGTCGCTCGGGCCCAATGCGGGCCTCACCCCTGCCGCCGGCAGCGACGAGGCGCGAAACCAGTCGGGCGACCCGGTCTTCGTGTACCACGAGACGATGGCAGCCGGGAACGCAACGTTCGACGACGTAGTCCAATGGGTGCCGGTGCACCTTCTCGCGAGCCGGATGCTCGCGGCGGGCCGGCTCCCATGACCGCTATAATCAAGGGTCGCCAGTCCCGAAAGGCAACCGATGAACCAGCGCGACGCGAAATTCCCGATTCCCGACGTCCAGTCGAGCCCCGACACGCGCCGGCTCGCCATCGACCGCGTGGGCGTGAAGTCCATCCGCCATCCGGCCAGGATCCAGGAGCGCAGCGGCGGGACGCAGAACACGGTCGCCCACTTCAACATGTACGTGGGCCTTCCGCACCACTTCAAGGGCACGCACATGTCGCGCTTCGTCGCGATCCTCAATGCCCACGAGCGCGAGATCTCGCCCGATACCTTCCGCGTGATGCTGCGCGAGATGGTGAAGAAGCTGGAAGCCGAGAGCGGCCACATCGAGATGACGTTCCCGTACTTCGTCTCGAAGAAGGCCCCGGTTTCCGGGGTGACCAGCCTCATGGATTACGAGGTCACCTTCGTCGGCGAAATCGTCGACGGCCGCGAGACCTTCACGCTGAAGGTGCTCGTGCCGGTGACGAGCCTGTGTCCCTGCTCGAAGGAGATCTCCGAGCGCGGCGCGCACAACCAGCGCTCCCACGTGACGATCGCGGCGCGCATCAACTCGTTCGTGTGGATCGAGGAGTTGATCGACGTCGCCGAGAACGAGGCCTCGTGCCAGCTCTACGGCCTGCTCAAGCGCCCCGACGAGAAGTTCGTCACCGAGAACGCCTACGACAATCCCAAGTTCGTCGAGGACATGGTCCGCGACATCGCCGCGAGGTTGAATGGCGACAAGCGCGTCGACGCGTACGTGGTGGAAAGCGAGAACTTCGAGTCCATCCACAACCACTCCGCCTACGCGATGATCGCGAAGGGGATGTGAGGCGCTAGTACCGCTTGATGAGCGTGAGGCTTTCGCCCTCGCGGCGCATCTCCATGCGATTGAGGAAGCTCATGCCCAGGAGCGGAAAGCCCATGCCCGCGCTCACCGAGCCCTCGACGTTGAGCAGGGTGACGTCGCCCACCTGGACGGTGTCGAGCATCACGCGCCACGAAGGCACGCGGCGCCCGTCGGCGGTGATCGAATAGCCGAGGTTGCCCTTCTGGTAGTCGATTCCCAGACGCGTCGCTTCGGAGGCCGGGATCGAGACCACCGTGGCGCCCGTGTCGACGAGGAAGCGGATGTGCGACCCGTTCACCATCCCATCCGTGATGAAGTGGCCGCTGGAATCCATCGGAAGCGTGACACTCTGCTTGCCGGAAGTGCGGTCGGGCGTCTGGTAGTCCTGCCCCATCTCCAGCGTCTGGCGCTTGCCGTCGATCTCGAGCACCGCGTTGGTGTGCGTGGTCGAGATGAGCGTCACGCCCTCGGGGCTCGCCACGCCCGCCGAGAGCGTGCGCGGCGGCCCGCGGTTGATGCTGACGACGGCCTTGCCCGGAAAGAGGCCGATCACGTTCACGTCGGTGGCGTTCGCGACGCCCGCCGCGGCGAGGAGGATGAAGGATAGGATGCGCATCGTGATGGATATTGCCGTATTCCGCTTCTCGCGCACCGAGGGACCCGGGCATTTTGCCACATTCCTCGACGCGAACCGGCTGCCGTGGAAGCTCGTGAAGCTCGACGAGGGCGACCCGGTTCCCGCCTCCGCCGAAGGCTTCGCCGGCCTCGGTTTCATGGGCGGGCCCATGAGCGCCAACGACGAGCTGCCGTGGACCCGGCCCGTGCTTGCGCTCATGCGCGATGCGGCCCGCCGGCGCGTGCCCATGATCGGCCATTGCCTGGGCGGCCAGCTGATGTCGCGCGCATTGGGCGGGCGTGTCTCGCGCAATCCCGTGAAGGAGATCGGTTGGGTGCCCGTCGCCGCGGAGCGCTCGCCGCTTGCGCGCGAATGGCTGGGAGAGGGAGTCGATGCATTCGATAGCTTCCAGTGGCACGAGGATGCCTTCACGGTGCCTAACGGCGCCGAGCGCATCCTGTCGGGCGCCACGTGCGAGAACCAGGCCTACGTCGCGGACGGGTTGCACCTCGGCATGCAATGCCACGTGGAGATGGACGAGAACCTGATCGATACCTGGTGCCGCACGGGCTCGGATGAAATCGCGGAGAACCTCGGCAAGAGCGTGGCGGTGCAGGACGCGCCCACCATTCGCAGCCTCGCCAAACGCAACCTCGCGGGGTTGTCGGCCACCGCGGACCGCCTCTATTCGCGCTGGCTGCAGGGCCTCAAGCGCTGATCCGCCGCGCTGGGCCCGTCGCGCGGTAGCCCTTTGGGGCAACTTGCGGCTTTTCGCCTGCTGTGCCACTGTTTGCTTGACGGGAATCATTCCGCGATTGACCCAAGCGGCGAAGATCTCCCTACCAACCCGGTGACGCCCCAGGAGATTTCATGAAAAAGACCAAGCTCGCCAAACCGGCTTCCATTGCCCTGGGCGCCCTTGCCCTCGCCCTTGGCGCCTGCCCGGCCTTCGCCCAGGACTGGACGTCCCAGAATTTCATGAAGCCCTACGAGGAATCCGTCCAGATCAACCTGGGCGGGATCGTGAACCAGTTCGACACGAACCTCAGGCTCGACGGGCAGAACACGCATGGCACCGACATCAACCTCGAGAACAACGGCCTGAAGAAGAATCTCTCCAGCTTCGAGGCGGCACTCCAGTGGCGCTTCTACCAGCGGCACCGGCTCGATCTCGACTACTACACGGTTTCGCGTTCGGGCAGTCACACGTACAGCACGGATATCGATATCGGCGGCAACGATTATCCGCTCGGCGCCACCGTGGGGATGCACAACAAGTACGACCTCTTCGCCATCGACTATCGCTATTCGTTCGTCCAGGATCCCGACTACGAGCTCGCCGCGTTGGTTGGTTTCTATGGCGGCAAGGTCACGTTCGACGTAAATGCCGTCGCCACGGCCGGCAACAACGGCGCCAGCGCCACCTACAATAATTCGGTGTCGACGACCCTGCCGCTCCCGATGCTCGGCGCCTCGTGGGATTGGTATCTCAATCCCCAGGCCAAGATCACTTTGCAGGGAATGGGAATGAAGGCCAAGATCGGAAACGTCGATGGGCACGCATACGTCGTGGGCGTGACCGGCGATTACATGCTCACGCGCAACTTCGGCCTTGGCGCGCGCTATAACTACGTCGACATCAGCGCCGTCGTGGACAAGAGTTCGTTCGACGGAAGCTTCGGGTGGAAGGCGAGCACCTTCAGCCTGTACGCCAAGCTGTTGTTCTGAGCCCCTAGCGCCCCTCGAGGACCTTCCAGCCCTCGGGGGTCTTGCACAGGTTCCACTTGCTGCTGCCGGCCGTGCCCTTCACCTCGCTCGTGAAGGCCGCGCCGCGGCAATGCATGCCGTTCTTGTCGAAGGCGGCGAGCGGGGTGATGGTGCCGCGCGCGGAGGTCGCCGGGTTTTTCCATTCGTAGGCCTGGCCGTCTTTACCCTCGTCCAGCGCCTTGCGCATGGCATCGCCGGCGATCTTGAAGTCCTCGGCGGTCATCTTCGAGACTGGCGCATCCTTCGCGAACATCTCGTTGATGGCTTGGGCCGGCCCCCATGCGAGGCCGAGGAGCGCTGCGGCGATAGCCGCGAGGCGCGAGGCGGGACGTTTCATCGTGACACTCCTGGATGACCGGACCCCGCCACTTTGCCACACTCGCTAGAACCGGTAGTCGAGCCCCACCAGGTAGCTGTCCACCTTGATCTTGTCGTTCTTCATCCACTCGGCGAACAGGCCCCAGTTCGGGTTGAAGTTCCAGCGGCCCCCGACGCCATAGGTGGCTTCGTCGTGCGTGTCCGAGGAATTGAACGATGTCGTCACGAGGTTGGCGCTCGCGTTGACCTTGACCTGCGAATGGGCATAGCCAACGCGCGCGTACAAGTCGAACATGTCCATCGGCAGGATGCCGACGAGCGACAGTCCGTAGGAGGTCGCCTTCGCGGATCCGTCGAGGGCGAAGGGGCCGTTTCCGTTGATCCGGTACTTGCCCAGGTCGTAGTACCCCGCTTCGAGAGCGGCGTACGGCGAGAAGCGCCATCCGCCACGCACCGAGTAGGTCGTCTCGTGCGTCTGGACCTGCGCGTTGTCGATGCCGGTGAGGTCGGTCCCGGATACCCCGAAATGCCCCTGCCCGATGCCGGCGCCCATGTACCACTCGGGCGGCTGGGATTGCGCGAAAGCGGGTAACGCGGCCGCGATCGCGCAGGTAAGGATCATATTACGCAGCGATTTCATGGATTCTCCTTCCGTCTAGTCCGCACACAACTCCACGTACCGGGAAGATGGAGTGCCTTCCAGGCGAATCGTTCCCATCCCCGATTGGCCTATCATCGACCTTCACGCGAGGACGGCGATACGGCTTTGGTCCGATGGAAGGAAATTTCATGAAGGAAAAGAAGAAGGCCAACAAGAAGCAAGGCGAGGCTCCGGTTGAGAAACTCGGCCGCAAGGAATACGACAAGCGACTCGAGAAGCTGCACGTGCAGCTGGTCGAGCTGCAGCAATGGGTGCAGCACGAGGGGCTCAAGGTCTGCATCGTCTTCGAGGGTCGCGATGGCGCCGGCAAGGGCGGCACCATCAAGGCCCTCACGGAGCGAGTGAGCCCTCGCGTCTTCCGCGTGGTCGCATTGCCGGCCCCCACGGACCGCGAGAAATCGCAGATGTACCTGCAGAGATACGTCGCGCACCTGCCGGCGGCGGGGGAGATCGTGATCTTCGACCGCAGCTGGTATAACCGCGCGGGCGTGGAGCGCGTGATGGGCTTCTGCACCGAGGGCCAGGCGCGCGAATTCCTCAAGGGCGCACCGCTCGTGGAGAAGGCGATCGTGAACTCGGGCGTGATCCTGCTCAAGTACTGGCTGGAAGTGAACCCCGACGAGCAGACGCGCCGCCTGCAGGAACGCATCGACGATGGGCGCAAGCTCTGGAAGCTCTCGCCCATGGACATCAAGTCCTACGACCGCTGGGTCGACTACTCGCGCGCGCGTGACGACATGTTCGCGCAGACCGACACGCCGTGGGCGCCGTGGTACGTGGCGCGTTCCGACGACAAGCGGCGCGCGAGGCTCAACATCATCTCGCACATTCTCTCGAAGGTGCCGCACAAGAAGGTGCCACGCGAGAAGGTGAAGCTGCCCGCGCGCAAGACCACGGGCAAGTACCGGTCGCCGGACTATCCGTTCAAGTACGTCGACGAAGTCGCGTGACCCCGATTCGACGGCCTAGTGCTGCTCGGCCTTCCTCCAGGTCGCGTCCGGGTTGTATCGCGTCATCGTCTCGGCGATCGAGGCCGTCTGCGCGCCGAGGTCCTTCTCGTAGACGACGCCATCGTAGTTCACGATGAACGTCATCACGCCCGATGAGCCGTACTTCGCCGGCCACGCGACGGCCGCGAATCCGCCCATCAGCCGGTTACCCACCATGTACTCCTGCGCTCCACCGGGCGCGTCCTTGCCCTGGGCGGTGAGCAACCCGTAGTGATAGCCGTGGTATGCCGGCTTCTTGTCCGCGGCACGCTTCTGCTTGCCGTAGCCCTCCGCGGCAGCCCGGGCCACCAGCGGCCCGAGCGGGCTCGCCGGCTCGCCCGGCTCCTGCGGCCAGTACAAGCCGTCCTTCTTGCCCGCCGTCGAGACGAACCGCTTCGCGTAATCGGGAAAACCGTTGCCGTTGGCGTCGCTCGTCGCGTATTCGCGCTGTGCATCCACGATGGCGAGCATCGTCTGGATCGTGTCGAGCTCATTTTCGCCGACGCGGCGGTTGATGATCTCCTCGCGACCCGCTTCCGCATCGAAGGCCCACTTGCCACCCTTTTTCACGATGGGCGCGGGAAACGGCCAATCATCCTTGCCCACCGAGAGCGTCGCCTTCGACTCGCCGTCCTTCGCGAGCGAGTTCTTTTCATCGTAGGAAGCGAGGAAGGCCTTCCACTCGTTCTGGTCGGCCACCTTGTCGCCGGAGAAGAGCCACGACTTGGAGCTGGGGCCGACGACGGCGAGCAGCGCCTTTCGGTCCTTGGCGCGAACCGCGTCCGCAAGGGCCTTGGCGGCCTCTTCGGGCGTCGCGAACGTGCTTTGCACGGCCGCGGGCTTGGCTTCGGCCGCCGCGGGCTTGGCCGCGGGCGCCGATTGCGCGGAGACATTCATTGCGAGGAGCGCGGCAAACGCGCCGGCCATCGCGGTGAGAATCATCTGCTTGGGAATCTTCATGTTCGATCTCCTGGATGGATGGAAGCGCTCTAGCGACGTCCGCCGCCACCGCGCCCGCCACCGCCGCCGCCACTGCGGCTCGCTCCCCCGCGGCTGCTGGCTGCGCGCGACGAGGCTCCACCACCTCCCGCGCCCGAGAATCCGCCGCCACCCCCGCCGCCTCGCGACGCGCTGCTGCCGCTTCCGGCACGGTTGCTCGCCGAGGTGCCGCTTGCCCGCTGCGAGGCGCTCGCGCGATCGGCCGACTGGACGCGGCTATTGAGCTGGCCCTTGTCCATCGAGGACATCTCCGCGCGCCCCTGCTCCGCGCGCCCGCGGAACTGGTCGCGTGACTGCGCCGCTTGCCGGTCGCCACCCTTGTTGTATTTCTGCGCGGTCGCGTTGTCGCGGTAGGACACGCCCCCGCGATTCTGCGCATTGTGGTTCCAGTTGCCGTTGTTGATATTGGACTTGTTGAAGTTGTTGTACTTGTTGACGTTGATGTTCACGTTGTTGCCGCCCCAGTTGCAATTGCCCCAGATGGCCGCGCCCACGAAGACACCCGTGGCGAACGCGAGGCCCGAGCCGTAGGCATAGCCCGGCGGATAGTAGTAATACGGCGGCGGCACCGGATACCACCAGGGACCGTAGATCGTCGCCGGGTTGTACGTGGGCACGTAAACGACTTCAGGGTTGGGTTGCTCGATCTTGATCACCTGGACGTTCTGCTCCGTCTCCTTGGTGACCTTCAGGTTCTCGCTGGACTTGAGGTTGCCGGCGTCCTCGGCTTTCTTGCGCAGCGTCTGCGCGGTCTTCAGCAGGTCCGCCTGCTGCGCGAGGAACGCGTCGCCCAGCTTCTGCGTCCAGTCGATCTTCTCGTTCATCATCGTGAGGACCTGCGGCACCGCCGTGAGCGCCTTCACGCTCGGGTCCCACGCCTGCTTCTCCATCGCGTCCTCGAGCGCCTTGTCCTTCACGCCCGGGTTCGCCTTCGACCAGCGCGCGGCCTCGACGACCTGGAGCGGGTAGGTCGACGCCATGAGGATCTGCGCCATCAGCGCGTCCGGATAGAGCGCGATGGGCGCCATCAGCTCGTCCAACTCCTGCTGCGAGAAGGTCTTCGCCGCGTCGGCCGAGGCGGCGGCAGGGGGCGCGCCCCCGGAGGCCGGTTGCTGCGCCTGTGCGACGGGGATGAGCGCCACGCTCGTCGCAAGGGCGAGCACGGCGATGCGAATGGCGATCGGGGGCTTGTGATCCATGGTCACCTCTGCGTCAGTTTGTTGACAGCCACCTGCGAGGCCCATATTAGCGCCTCCGGCGAAATCCATTCTGCCCGAGAATTCAGTCCCGGAAGTTCTTGTACGAGAGCGGCACGTCGGTCACGCCGCCGCGAACCAGCGCGATCGCTTCCTGCAGCGAGTCCTTCTTCGAGCCCGTGACGCGCACCACGTCGCCCTGGATCGAAGCGGTGACCTTGACCTTCGCGTCCTTGATGAGCTTCACGATGCGCTTGGCGAGGTCGCTCTCGACGCCGTTCCTCACGGCCATCTTCTGCTTCACCTTGTCGCCGCCGATCTTCTCCGGGTCCTTCACGTCCAGGAAGCGCGTGTCGACGCCGCGCTTGGCCATCTTGGAGAAGAGGACGTCGCGCACCTGCCCCAGCTTGAAGTCGTCGTCGGCGAACGCGGTGATCTCGTGCTCCTTCTCGTCCAACTCGAAGCGCGCGTCGGATCCCTTCAAGTCGAAGCGGTTGGCGATCTCCTTGTTGGCCGTGTCGACGGCGTTCTTCAGCTCCACCGCGTTGGCCTCGCACATGATGTCGAAGGATGGCATTCGATCTTCCCCGGAAGGTGAACCCGCCGATTCTATTAGAATTCTCCATGGCCACGATCCTTAAGTCCCTGCCCGCCGGCGAGAAAGTCGGCATAGCCTTCTCCGGAGGGCTCGACACGAGCGCCGCCCTCGCCTGGATGCGGGAGAAGGGCGCGAAGCCCTACGCCTACACCGCCAACCTCGGACAGCCCGACGAATCGGACTACGGGGAGATTCCACGCAAGGCGAAGCTCTATGGCGCCGAGAAGGCGGTCCTCGTCGAATGCCGCCCGCAGCTCGTGGCCGAGGGGATCGCGGCGATCCAGTGCGGCGCGTTCCACATCTCCACGGCCGGGATCACGTACTTCAACACCACGCCGCTCGGCCGCGCGGTCACCGGCACGATGCTCGTCGTGGCGATGAAGGAGGACGCCGTCCACATCTGGGGCGACGGCAGCACGTTCAAGGGCAACGACATCGAGCGCTTCTACCGCTATGGCTTGCTCGCCAACCCGAACCTGCGCATCTACAAGCCGTGGCTCGACCAGCGCTTCATCGACGAGCTGGGCGGGCGCAAGGAGATGAGCGAATACCTCATCAAGCGCGGCTTCGACTACAAGATGAGCACGGAGAAGGCCTACTCGACCGACTCCAACATCCTGGGCGCCACGCACGAAGCGAAGGACCTCGAGTACCTCGACAAGGGCATCCGCATCGTGAATCCCATCATGGGAGTCGCGTTCTGGCGCGATGACGTGGCGGTGAAGCCCGAGACGGTGAGCATCGCGTTCGAGGACGGGGTGCCGGTCTCGCTGAACGGCCAATCGTTCAAGGACGCCGTCTCGCTCTTCGGCGAAGCCAACGCGGTCGGCGGCCGGCACGGCCTGGGAATGTGCGACCAGATCGAGAACCGCATCATCGAGGCCAAGAGCCGGGGGATCTATGAGGCGCCCGGCATGGCGTTGCTGCATCTCGCCTACGAGCGCCTGGTCACGGGAATCCACAACGAGGACACGATCGAACAGTACCGCAGCAATGGTCGAAGGCTTGGACGCCTGCTCTACCAGGGACGCTGGTTCGACCCGCAGGCGATGATGCTGCGCGATACGGCGCAACGCTGGGTGGCGCGCGCCGTGACGGGAGAAGTGACGGTCGAGCTTCGCCGCGGCAACGACTACTCCATCCTCGACACGAAGAGCCCGAACCTCACCTACAAGCCCGAGCGCCTCACGATGGAAAAAGGCGAGGCCTTCTTCACGCCCGCCGACCGGATCGGGCAGCTCACAATGCGCAACCTCGACATCGCAGACACGCGCGACAAGCTGCGCATTTATTCCGAGACGGGGCTTCTCGGCCCGGGCGGCGGCGTTCCCCTGCTGGGCGACGACAAGGAGTCCTAGGCCGCGAAGGCGCTCTAGGCGGGCAGGCCCAGCAACGCGCGTTGGTCGCTGGTGGGCGTTTGCCTGAATGCCAGGGCACGGATCTCGAAGGGCCCCGGCGCAACGAAGACCCAGCCGAATCCCGCTTCGCGCAGCCGCTCCGCGAGCGAGCGCTTCGTGAAGGCATTCTTGTGGGCGTAGAAATCGTTGCCGCTCGCCGCGATCTGCTTGCCGAATCCGTAGATCACGTCGTTGGCGCTCACGGGCCCGGAATTGGATTCGTAGAGCGGATCGTCGAGCTCCAGGTTCTGCTGCGAAACCGCGGCGAACACGGCCAGCAGGTCGGGCACCCTCACCTCGGCGAAACCGCGTGGGCGCAATACGTGCGCGAAGCCGGACAGGACGCGTGCCACGTCGTGGCGGTAGTAGTGCTCGAGGTTGTGCGAGCAATAGACCGCGTCATAGAGCTCCGCAGGCAGGCTCGCGAGGTTGCGCGCGTCGCATACGACGTCCGGCTTCTGCTTCGCATCGATATCCAGGAGCACGTGCTCCCATCCCTCGTAGTGCGGGGGAATCGCGATCGCCTTGCTGCCGCCACCGACGTTGAGGACCCGGCTCACGTCTCCACCCTGCCGAGCAGCAGGTATTCCATCAATGCCTTCTGCGCGTGCAGGCGGTTCTCGGCCTGCTCCCACACGACGCTTTGCGGGCTTTCCAGCACTTCGGCGGAGACCTCCTCGCCGCGGTGGGCCGGCAGGCAGTGCATGAAGATCGCATCGGCGCGCGCGCGCGCCATCATCCTCGAATCGACCATGAATCCCTGGAAGGCCTTGTCGCGGGCGCCGGCTTCGGCCTCGAAGCCCATGCTGGTCCAAACGTCCGTGTTCACGGCGTGCGCACCCTCGCAGGCCTTCGCGGGATCGGCGAAGAGTTCGACGCGATCGGGTCCGAGGCCCGCGAGGCGCGCGGGTTCCACCGCGTAGCCCTCGGGCGTGGAGATGTTCAGCTTGAATTCGAACACCTGCGCGGCCTGGATCCACGTATTGCACATGTTGTTGCCGTCGCCGATCCACGCCACCGTCTTGCCCGGGATCGGGCCGCGCTGTTCCATGTAGGTGTAGATGTCCGCGAGCACCTGGCACGGGTGGTATTCGTTGGTGAGGCCGTTCACCACGGGCACGCGCGAGTGCGCCGCGAAGCGCTCGATGATCGAGTGCTCGAAGGTGCGGATCATCACGATGTCGACCATGCGCGAGATCACGCGCGCCACGTCCTCGATGGGCTCGCCGCGCCCGAGCTGGGTCTCGCCGGTGTTGAGCACGATCGAGGATCCGCCCAGCTGGTGGATGCCGGCCTCGAATGAGACGCGCGTGCGGGTCGAGGTCTTCTCGAACACCATCGCGAGCATGCGGTCGGCGAGCGGCTGGTAGGCGATGTAGTTCTTGAACCGCTCCTTGATCAGCTTCGTTCGCGCGAAGATATGCTCGAGCTCGCCGCGCTCGAGGTCGCGGAACTGCAGGAAATGCTTCACGCAGCCGCGGCCGCGGCCGGCGCCTCGGCGAGGAACGCCTTCACGATGGGTGCGAGGATCGACACCAGCTGGCGCGCTTCGTCTTCGCGGATGACGAGCGGCGGCAGCAGGCGCACGACCTTGTCGGCGGTGACGTTGATCACGAGGCCCGCGTCGAGCGCGCGCCGCACGATGTCGCCACAGGGGCGATCGAGCTCCATGCCGAGCATGAGGCCCATGCCGCGAATCTCCTTCACGCCCGCGACACCGGCGAGCTCGCGGGCAAGCCCGCTCTTGATGATCTCGCCCGTCTTCGCCGCGTTCGCGAGCAGGCCTTCCTTCTCGATCACTTCCAGCGTCGTGATCGCCGCGACCGACACCAGGGGGCCGCCGCCGAAGGTAGTCCCATGGTTGCCCGGCTTGAACACGTTCGCGGCCACGCCGCGCGCGAGGCATGCGCCGATGGGCACGCCGGAGCCCAATCCCTTTGCGAGCGGCATCACATCGGGAACGATTCCCGACCACTGGTGCGCGAACCACTTGCCCGTGCGCCCGATGCCGCTCTGCACTTCGTCGATCATCAGGAGCCACTCGCGCCGGTCGCAAAGCTCGCGAACCTTGTGCAGGTAGGCCGTGTCCGCGACGTTGATGCCGCCTTCGCCTTGCAGGACTTCCATCAGCACGGCGACCACCGACGCGTTCTCTCCCAGGCGCTCCATCGCGGCGATGTCGTTGTAGGGCACGCGAAGGAAGCCGCCCATGAGCGGCTCGAAGCCGGCCTGGGCCTTGCGCGATCCCGTGGCCGAAAGCGTGGCGAGCGTGCGGCCGTGCCATGCCTTCTCCATCACGATGATGCTGGGATTCTCGATGCCGCGCTGGTGGCCGTGCAGGCGCGCGAGCTTGATCGCGGCCTCGTTGGCTTCCGCGCCGGAGTTGCAGAAGAAGGCGTTGTCCATCGCGGCGATCGCGCACACCTTCGCCGCCGCGCGCTCCTGCTCCGGCACCTCGAAGAGATTGGACGAATGGATGATCCTGGCGGCCTGGTCGCAAAGGGCCTTCACGAGCACCGGGTGGTTGTGCCCGAGCCCGTTCACCGCGATGCCGGCGAGGCCGTCTAGGTAGCGCTTGCCCTGCGTATCCCACAGCCACGCGCCTTCGCCGCGCGCGAAAGCCACGGGTTGGGGGGAATAGGTCTGCATCAGGTGCGTGGCACTCATGTGCGGTCTCCCACCAAAAATGAAACGGCGGCCTGAAGGGCCGCCGCCGGCCGGGGTGAAACTTCGATCAGGTGCGGGCGGTCCCCATGGCTTTCACCTGGGCCGCGAGGCGGCTCTTGTGACGAGCGGCCTTGTTCTTGTGGATGATGCGCTTGTCCGCGATCGAGTCGATGACAGATTGCTCCTGCTTGAGCGCGGCGCGCGCGGCACCCGCATCGCCGGCGGCGATGGCCTTCTGCACTTTCTTGATGGCGCTACGCAGCTTCGTGCGCAGGCCGACGTTGGCCGCGCGTTGCTTGAGGGATTTCTTGGCGCGCTTTGCGGCCTGCTTTGTGTTTGCCATTTCGAGTCGCTTTGGTCGGAGTCTTGGGATCGGAAAAGAGCCTGATATCATACACCACTTGTCCATACAAAACAAAGCTCTAGATCGCGCGCCGGAGAGCGTGCGCCCGCCGCCGTGAACCTGCTCGGCGCGGCCGCTTCGGTGAGCGCGATGACGCTCGCTTCGCGCATCACGGGCTTCGCGCGCGACACGTTGCTCGCGATTTTTTTCGGCGCGGGCTACACGATGGACGCGTTCGTCGTCGCGTTCCGGATTCCCAACCTGCTGAGAAGGCTTTTCGCCGAGGGAGCGTTCTCGCAGGCGTTCGTTCCGGTACTGGGTGAATATCGAAACCGCCGTGGCGACGAAGCCACGCGCGAACTCGCGGGCAAGGTGCTCGCGGTGCTCGCTGCGGTGCTCTTCGTCGTCACCGTGATCGGCGTGCTCGCCGCGCCCGCCGTCGTCTACCTCTCCGCGTCGGGTTTCGCCGCCGAGCCCGACAAGTTTTCGCTGACCGTCGCGATGGTGCGGATCTGCTTTCCGTACATCCTCTTCGTCTCGCTCGTGTCGTTCTCCGCGGGACTGCTCAATACCTACGGGTCGTTCAAGGCCCCCGCCTTCACGCCGGTGCTGCTGAACGTCTCGTTCATCGCGTGCGCGATCTGGCTCGCCCCGCACCTCGACAAACCCGTCGTCGCGCTCGCGTGGGCCGTGCTCTTCGGCGGCATCGCGCAGCTCCTTTTCCAGGTTCCGTTCCTGCGGCGCATCGGCATGTGGCCCCGCATCGTGTGGGCGCCGCGCGACGAGGGCGTGATGCGCATCGTGAAGCTCATGGCGCCCGCGGCGCTCGGGGTCTCGGTCGCGCAACTGAGCCTGCTCATCAATACGCAGATCGCATCGCATCTCGGTGATGGGCCCGTGTCGTGGCTCTACTACGCCGACCGCTTGATGGAATTCCCTTCGGCGATGCTCGGCGTCGCGCTGGGTACCGTGATCCTGCCGTCGCTCGTGCGCCACCACGCCGCCAGCGATCCCGCGGCCTACTCGCGCCTGCTCGACTGGGGGCTGCGCGTGACGCTCGTGCTCGCCCTTCCGGCCGCGGTCGCGCTGGGGCTCCTCGCGGTCCCGCTCATCTCCACCCTCTTCTGGCACGGCGAGTTCCTGCGCCACGACGTGATGATGACCCGCAGCGCGCTCATCGCCTACGCCGTGGGCCTCGCGGGGATCATCCTCGTGAAGATCCTCGCGCCCGGCTTCTATGCGAAGCAGAACATCCGCACGCCGGTGAAAGTGGCCGTGGCCACGCTCATCGTGACGCAGCTGCTCAACTCCGCGTTCGTGCCGTGGATCGGCCACGCTGGCCTCGCGCTCTCGATCTCGATCGGCGCCTGCTTCAACGCGGGCTGGCTCTGGTGGCTCATGCGGCGCTCGGGCGTTTACCGTCCCGAGCCGGGCTGGGCGGCGTTCCTGTTCAAGGTCGCCATCGCTCTCTATCTCATGGGCGGCGCGCTCTGGTACTCCATGGGCAGCGAAATGTCGTGGTTCGAGATCTCGGCGGCGGCGCGCGCGGGCAAGCTCGCCCTCGTCATCGTCGCGGGCAGCTTCGCGTATTTCGCGTCGCTCGCCGCGATGGGCTTTCGCCCGCGCGATTTCTCGCGGCACGAGTGAGCCCGTGAAGATCGTCCGCCACGCGCGATCCGCGTCCGACACGGCCATCGCGATCGGCAGCTTCGACGGGGTGCACCTGGGACATCGCGCCATGATGGCGCACGTCTGCGCGGCCGCCCGCAATCGCAAGCTCGCGGCGGCGGCGCTCACGTTCGAGCCTTTGCCCCGCGAGTTCTTCTCGCCCGCCACGGCGCCCGCGCGCCTTTCGAGCCTCGGGGAAAAGCTGGGCGAGATCGCCGCGTGCGGCATGGACTCGGTTTTCGTGGAGCGCTTCGACGCGCGGCTCGCCGCGCTCCCGCCCGACGAATTCGCGGCACGCCTTCGCGGCATGTATCGCGCACGCTGGGTCATGACGGGAGAGGATTTCCGCTACGGCGCCGGGCGGAGCGGCGACGTGGCAAGCCTCGCCGCGGCGGGCCGGAAGCTCGGATTCGAAGTCGAAGAGCTTCCCGCCGTCACGGTGGATGGCGAGCGAGTGTCGAGCACCGCGGTGCGCAATGCCCTCGCGCGCGGCGAGCTCGCGCACGCGGCGCGCCTGCTCGGACGTCCCTACGCGATCTGCGGGCGCGTCGTGCACGGGGCGAAGCGAGGGCGCGCGATGGGATTCCCGACGGCCAATATCCGGCTTGCGCGTCCCCACCCCGCGCTCTCCGGGATCTTTGCGGTAAAATGCTTCGGTGCAGCAACTCGCGGACTCGAGGGAGTGGCGAGCCTGGGAATGAACCCGGCCATCGGGAAAGACGGCCCGGCCACACTCGAAGCGTTCCTCTTCGATTTCTCCGGCGACCTCTACGGCAGGCGCCTGTCCATCGAGTTCGTGAAGAAGCTGCGCGACGAAGCGGATTTCGCTTCAGTCGACGAGCTCGCCGCGCAGATCCTTCGCGATTGCGACGCGGCGCGCGCGCACTTCAGTGCCACGAGGACTTGATGCCCGACGACCCGAAGAAGATCGACTACAAGAGCACGCTCAACCTGCCGGAGACGCCGTTCCCCATGCGCGGCGACCTGGCCAAGCGCGAGCCGGGCTGGGTGCGCGCGTGGCACGACACGAAGCTCTACGAGCGTATCCGCGAGGCGTGCCGCGGCCGGGTGAAGTACGTCCTGCACGACGGGCCGCCATACGCCAACGGCGACATCCACATGGGGCACGCCGGCAACAAGATCCTGAAGGACATGGTGGTGAAGTCGAAGACGCTCGCCGGATTCGACGCGCCCTACGTGCCGGGATGGGACTGCCACGGGCTACCCATCGAGCACGTGATCGAGAAGAAGTACGGACGCAACCTCGAGCCGAACCGCCAGCGGCAGCTTTGCCGCGCTTACGCCTCCGAGCAGATCGAGCGCCAGAAGGCGGACTTCCAGCGCCTGGGTGTCATCGGCGACTGGGACCATCCGTATACGACGATGAACCCAGCGACCGAGGCGGCCGAAGTCCGCGCGATCGGACGAGTCCTCGAAAGCGGATTGCTCTATCGCGGATTGAAGCCGGTGAACTGGTGCATCGATTGCGGCTCCGCGCTCGCCGAGGCCGAGGTCGAATACGAGGACAAGACGTCACCCGCGATCGACGTCGCGTTCGAGGCCGTCGATCCGGCCGCCGTTGCGCGCGCCTTCGACGCGAAGGGCGTCGCCCGGGCCGCCGCGGTCATCTGGACCACGACCCCGTGGACGCTCCCGGGCAACCAGGCGATCGCGGTGCATCCGGAGATCGAGTACGAGCTGGTGGACACCGATCGCGGCGCGCTGATCCTCGCCGCGGAGCTTCGCGAAGCGTGCCTCGCGCGCTACGGCATCAAGGCGCGCTCCGTGCTCGGCCGCGTCGCGGGCAGCGCGCTCGCGGGCCTCATCTTCCGCCATCCCTTCATCGATCGCGAGGTGCCCGTGGTCCTGGGCGAGCACGTGACGACGGAATCGGGCACGGGCCTCGTGCACACGGCTCCAGCGCACGGCGCCGAAGACTTCGACATGGGCGTGAAGAACAATCTCGCGCTCGACCAGCCCGTGGACGACCAGGGACGCTACAAGGAAAACGTCGCGCATTTCGCGGGCATGGGCGTGCGCGATGCCGAGAAGCCGATCCTCGAATTGCTCGAGGCGGAGGGAGCGCTGCTCAGGCAGGAACCCTTCCGCCACAGCTATCCGCACTGCTGGCGCCACAAGACGCCGATCATCTTCCGCGCGACCACGCAATGGTTCATCGGCATGGATCGCCCCCAGCACGGCGGCAAGACCCTGAGGGAAACGGCGCTGCAGGCCATCGGGAACACGCGCTTCTATCCCGAGTGGGGACGCGCGCGCATCACGGCGATGATCCAGAACCGTCCCGACTGGACGCTCTCGCGCCAGCGCAACTGGGGAACGCCGCTCACCTTCTTCTTGAACCGACAAACCGACGAGCTTCATCCCGACACCGGCGCGCTCCTCGAGAAGGCCGCGGCGATGATCGAGAAGGGCGGCATCGAGGCGTGGTTCGCCGCGAGCTGCGAGGACTTCGGCGTGGACCCGGCGCGCTACCGGAAGATCACCGACACCGTGGACGTGTGGTTCGATTCCGGCACCACGCATTTCTCGGTGCTTCGCCGGACCGGCGAGAAGTGGCCCGCAGACCTCTACCTCGAGGGAAGCGACCAGCATCGCGGGTGGTTCCAGTCGAGCCTTCTCACGGGCTGCACCATGGACGGCCGCGCGCCGTACGATGCGCTCCTCACCCACGGCTTCACCGTGGACGCCCAGGGCCGCAAGATGTCCAAGTCGCTGGGCAACGTGATCGCGCCCCAGAAGGTGTCGGACACGCTGGGCGCCGAGGTGATCCGCCTCTGGGTCGGGTCCACGGATTTCTCCGGCGAGCTCTTCATCTCCGACGAGATCCTGAAGCGCGTCGTGGAAAGCTACCGTCGCATCCGAAATACGCTGCGCTTCCTGCTCGCGAACACGGCCGACTTCGATCCGTCGAAGGACCTCGTTCCCGTTTCCGAATGGATCGAGATCGACCGCTACGCACTCGCGATGACGCGCGGGATGGCGAATGCCTGCACCGCCGACTACGCGAACTTCGATTTCTACCTGGTTGCGCAGCGCCTGCAGGTCTTCTGCTCCGAGGACCTGGGCGGCTTCTGGCTCGACATCCTCAAGGACCGCCTCTACACGGGGAACACCTCGGGCGCGGCACGACGCTCGGCGCAGTCGGCGCTTCACCACGTGACGCAGATATTGCTGCGCCTCATGGCGCCCATCCTCTCGTTCACGGCGGAGGAAGTCTGGGCTGTGCTGAATCCGGCCAAGCCGCCGGCGCCGCAGGACAGCGTGTTCTTCCATACGTGGAACGACGTGCTGCCGAAGCAGGACGGCGAGGAAACGCTCGCCGCGCGGTGGACGCGGATTCGCGAGATCCGGGCAGAGGTCATGAAGAAGTTGGAGGAGGTCCGCGCCGCGGGCGGCATCGGCTCGTCGCTCCAGGCCAACGTGACGGTGACCGCGGGCGGCGAGGATGCGGCGCTGCTTCAATCGCTCGGCAACGACCTCAAGTACGTCTTCATCACGTCGAGTGCCACGCTTCGCGAGGGCGAGGCGGGCCCCGTGAACGTAGCCGTGGCGGTGAGCGGCGACGTGAAGTGCGAGCGGTGCTGGCACTGGCGCTCCGACGTGGGAAGCGACCCGCGCTACGCGTCGATCTGCGCGCGCTGCGTGGCCATGCTCGACGGCCACGAGGAGGTGCGGCGCCATGCGTGAACCCTCCCGCTGGATGCGCTGGCTCGCGTTGAGCGCGGCGATCCTCGCCGCGGATCTCGCGACCAAGGCGTGGGTGAGCCACGTATTCGCGCCGGGCGAAACGCTCGAGGTGACGTCCTTCTTCAACCTCGTGCTTGCGTACAACACGGGTGCCGCCTTCAGTTTCCTCGCCGACGCGGGCGGATGGCAGCGCTGGTTCTTCACCGTCATCACGATCGTGATCTCGGTGGGCATCGTCGTGATGCTCTCGCGGCAACGCAGCGCCCCCTGGGTGTCTTCGGCGCTCGCGCTCGTGCTGGGAGGCGCGCTCGGCAACCTCTACGACCGGCTCGCGCTGGGCCACGTCGTGGACTTCGTGCAGCTGCACGCCGCGGGATACTATTGGCCCGCATTCAACGTCGCCGACTCGGCGATCTCGGTCGGGGTCGCCATGCTCATCTGGGACAGCCTTCGTCCCCGGACGGGCAAGCTGGGCCAGGAGAAATCATGAAGCACGTTGCGCAGGACCTCGAAACCGCCGAGGTCATGCTCGCCAAGCCGCGCGGCTTCTGCGCCGGCGTGGACCGCGCCATCGCCATCGTCGAGCGCGCCCTCGAGCTGCACGGCGCGCCCATCTACGTGCGCCACGAGATCGTCCACAACAAGTACGTGGTCGAGGACCTGCGCGCAAAGGGAGCGGTGTTCGTGGAGGAGCTGGCCGAGGTCCCCGCCGGCGCTACGGTGATCTTCTCCGCCCACGGCGTATCCCTCGGCGTGCGACGCGAGGCCGACGCGCGCGGGCTCAAGGTGTTCGACGCGACCTGCCCCCTCGTCACGAAAGTGCACGTGGAGGTCGCCAAGATGCGGGCTTCGGGCCGCGAGATCGTGATGATCGGCCACGAGGGCCACCCGGAGGCCGAAGGCACCATGGGGCAATCGGGTTCCGGCATGTACCTCGTCGAGAACCTGGAGGACGTGGCGAAGCTCGAGGTGACCGATCCGGATCGCCTGTCCTACGTCACGCAGACGACACTCTCGGTGGACGACTGCGAGCGCATCGTCACGGCCTTGAGGGCGCGCTTTCCCACGATCCAGGGTCCGAAGGCCGACGACATCTGCTACGCGACGCAGAACCGCCAGGACGCGGTGAAGTTCATGGCGCCGAAATGCGACGTCGTGATCGTGGTGGGCTCGCCCAACAGCTCCAACTCGAACCGGCTTCGCGAGGTCGCCCGCAACCTCGGGCGCGACGCCTACCTCATCGACAACGCCGACGAGCTCAAGCCCGAGTGGATCGAAGGAGCGAAACGCATCGGCGTGACCGCGGGCGCGTCGGCTCCCGAGGTACTGGTGCACGAGGTGATCATGCGGCTCCAGTCGCTGGGTGTGCGCCGCGTGCACGAGCTGGACGGCATCGAGGAGCACGTCACGTTCCCGCTGCCCAAGGGCATCAAGGGCCCTACTGCGTAGGCGACTGCTCCACGCCCGGTGGCGCCGAGAGGTCCACTTCCACCCGCTTCACGCTCTTCACGCGAACGCCCCACTTGCGTCCCGGCTCCCATCGGGCCTGCGAGAACGCGCGAATCGCTTCGTCGCGAAGGTCGAAGGGCACCGTGCTGTCCAGCATGTCCACGTGGTCGACCTTGCCCTCGGCGTCGATGTACACGTCGAGGCGCAACTTGCCAACGTAGTCGATTCCGCTCTTCGAATGCGGCGGCGTGAGCACGATGCCGCGCAGCGGAAACGGCCGGGGATCGAGTCCCCTGGAGTCGAAGTAGTGGGTCGTCAACGCGCCGAACGCCGCGAGCGCGAGGAGCGCTGCGACACCGAGGGCCGCGGCCGCTCGAATCAGGATCCGTTGCATGGACTAACGCCGTCTCGAAAAGAAAAGCGCCCGGCCGAAGCCGGGCGCCCGCGTTGCAGTTCTCAAGCCTAGTTCAGCAACTCACGCCACATCACGCGCCGGCCGGTCGGAACGGCGCTCGGGTTGCTCGGGTTGCCGAACGTCGGGTGCTGGTCGTCCGATGTCGTGACCGTCGAAACCACCTGGCCGCTCGGCAGCTGGTAGGTGTTGACACCCACCGCGATGGCGTTGCCGATACGCGACCCGGCCACGTTATTGGTCGAGGTGCTCACGAACTGCCCCGTCCTGTAGTCGAAGAAGTACAGGAAGCTCGTGCCGCCCACGGAACAGACGTCGTTCAGCGGGATGTTCGTCGCGACGGCGAGCACGCCCAGCTGCAGCTTGGGATCGACGTTCACGCGCTCGCCGGGCGTGTTGCCTCCCGTCGGGTTGAAGTCGAGGAACCATCCGCACTTGGTCGTGAGGTCCACCGGCAGTGTCGTGGTCGTACGCGTGTTCACGTTGACCACCGTGAGCGACTGCTGCACGAGCGGGCACGTGGTCTCCGTCCGCGCGTTGCCGATGCCGGTGCCCGTGAGCTTGTCGGCGATCGCGTACAGCGACTGCTGGTTCAAGTCGCTCAGGTCCGTGGCTCCCAGGTAGCGTCCCGTCCCCACGTAGATCATCGGCTGGCCGTTCACGAGGCCGAGTTCGGGCTGCGTCGTGATCGGCTGCTGGTACGTGCCCACCTGGAAGTACGCGAGCTGGAGCGCATCGATACCCGACGGCGGATACTGGTTGTTGATGTCGAAGCGCCACAGGTTGCCGAACTGGTCGCCGCCGTAGATTCGCTGGATCGTGTTGTCCAGGAGCCCGTTGTCCACCCACGCGGAGATCTTGTTCAGGCCCGAGGGCGATGTCGCCGACCCCACGCCGGTGCTCACGGTGAACTTCTGCACACCCGTCCATGCGTTGACCACGTAGAGGCGGCCGACGCCGTCACCCACGTTGTTGTAGCCCGACGTGAAGGCCGCGACCCAGGTGCCGTCGGAGAGCTTGCCGACCACCGGGTTGCCGAAGCTGTAGCCCAGGTTGGCGTCGGAGTACTCCCAGAGGATGTTGGGGTTGGCAGGATCCGTGACGTCCAGGGCGAAGTAGCCCTTGCCGCCGGCGCCCAGGCCGCCCACGAGGACGGTCTTCCAGGCCGAGCCGTTCCAGATGTCGGTGACCACCGGCGAGCCGTCCACGAAGTACTTGTGGTTGCCCGGATAGGTGTCGTCCGCGAGCGCCTTGAGGTTCGGCAGCACGAAGGACGGGATGTACGCCCAGATCTCGTTGCCCGTGGTGGAATCGAAGGCGTGCAGCATGCCGTCGTTGCCGCCCACGTACACCGTCCCCGTACGGCTGGTCACCGTGCTCGACGTCTTGAAGGCCGCATAGTTGTTCTCCGCGTAGTTGAACGGAGGCAGGCGCATGTACACGGGCTTGCCGTCGATGATGTCACCCAGTACGTGCGTGCGCGTGCGATAGAGCTGGTTCGTCGCGATATTGACGCCGCGCTCCTCGAAGCCCCACTGGCCGCGCAGGTAGTTGATCACGGTATCGGCTGTGCCTGCCGTCTGCTGCAACACGCTCCAGCTCGCGTACTGCGAGAGCTGCGGCGCGTTGGCCGGCGTGAACCAGTTCGACTTCTGCGTCGAGTTGAAGCTTCCCGGCACGAACTGCGTGAGCACTGGCGATGACCCCGTGCCGAGGTTCGTGAAGATGGTACGGGTATCCGACACGTCCGTGGCTGCCAGGTCGAGGTTGGCCTGCGCCGACCAGTTCGGCGTCGAGGAGATGGCGCCCGTGGTGAGGTTGATGGTGCGCGACTGCAGGTCGCCGGACCACTCCTGCGTGGTGTAGCTCGCGACGAATGCGAAGTTGTCGCCGGCCACCGGCTCCAGGTTCGACGTTGCCGCCGCGGCACCGGCCGCGAGCCTCGCCGACACGCCTGCAAGCGCGGTGTTCAGGCCCGCCACGAGGAGGTCCGGGTTCTTCGCGCTGAAATACTGGCCGTGGCCGTTCACGGCTGCGTGCCAGAGATCGTCGATCGTGGTGAGCTGGTCGCCCACCGGCGTCGGCCAGTTCTTCGAGCCGCTCACGATCGCGTTGAAGTCCGCGGACCCGCCGGTGAGGTAGTCGGTGGTGTAGACGAGCTGGCCGTTGGTGCCGAGCCCCAGGGTGAAGAGTGTCGCGTGCTGCCAGGGCGCGCTATCCAGCCCCGAGACCGGCACGTTGTCCTGGCAGACGTCGGCGCCCGAGACACCGGTGTTGCAGGTGCCGCCCGTGGGGCGCATGTCCGTGTTGTAGTAGTACCACGCGACGTCGGCAAGCGTGCCCGTGGAGCCCGTGAGGGCGCCATCATACTGCGGGCGCGGCGCCGTCGCGAGGTTGTTGTCCTCGTTGGCGATCGCCGTGGAGCCGTTCATCTGCACTCCGCTGGGCGTGCCGCTGTTCCAGTAGCCGTCGGTCGACAACAGGATGAAGTTCTGCTGGCAGGAGTACTGATACGGGTCGGGGCCTATCTTGCCGGCGAGGTTTCGCGCAGCCGTGGACAGTGCCACCTTGAGCGGCGTGCCGCCGCCGGGCGTCTGCGTATACACCGCGTTGAACCACGCGCACTTCTGCGGGGACGTGCAGGAGGTCGCCGTCCCGGTGCCCGTATTGAAGTCGGCGATCGGAAGGTAGTCGGGAAGCGAGCTGGTGCCGGGTGTCGCGTAGATCGTCATGAAACCGACCCGGTAGTTGTTGCCGATGCTCACGAACGCGCGACCGAGGCCCGATTTCATCATCAGGATGCGGACACGGTAGTACGTGAACCAGTTGGCGAAGTTCGTGCGCTCGTCCGTGCCGCCGGGGCCCGAAGTGGCGCCGACCAGGACCCTGAAGAACGGGCTGAAGGGCACGATCGTGGCCGTCATGATTCCCGGGGGCGCGAACGGAGTCGCCGCAACAGCCATGGTACCCACGCCGCCGTCGATGAACGCCGTGCCCGATGAGGTCATGGCCGAGGCGCCTGCGAAGGCGGAGGCGCTCGCCGACGCGGGCGTGGGCCCCGTGAGCGCAGCGGTCGAGGCCGTCATGCTGCCGGTCTTCGTGATCACGGGCGTGAATCCGATGCCCGAGGCGGGACCGTTGATGTTCACCGTGCAGCTGGATGCGGTGGCGGTGTAGCCGTTCAACGTGATCTTGGAAGCCACGGCAAAGGCGACCGAGGCGCAGGCCGTGCTCGCGGTGGTCGACCCGGACATTATGCTCACGCCGTTGATCTTGATCTGCGACAGCGACGTCGAGGAAGTGCCGGAGAAAGTGATCGAACCGGTCGAGTTGCCCGGGCCCGTCGTCACGACGGGGGTCACGCCGTTGACGGAAGCAGGGCCGGTGATCGTGACCGTGCATCCCGAGCTGAACGCGCTGTAACCGCCCCCTGTGATGGCGGCCGCGGCGTTGCCCGCGACCGTCGAGCAGCCCGCCGCTGCGGAGCTCGAGCTGCTCATGACGTTGGTGCCGTTCACCGTGATGCTCGATACGATCGTGTTTCCGGAGCCGCTGAACGTAACCGTGGAGGTCTGCGCGCCGTTGATCAGGGTGGCGACGGGCGTGAGGCCCGCGGCAAGGGGACCGCCGGTGATCGTCACGGCGCTCCCGGAAGCCGTCGCGGCGAAACCACCCAGGGTGATCTTGGGGGCAACGGCGGTAGCAATCCCGCTGCTCGTGCTGAACACGGCCGTCGCGCTATTCATGATATTGCTGCCGCCCACGTTGACCTGGGTGGCCGCCGTATTGCCGGTGCCCGAGAACGTGAGCGTCGCCGACTGGTTGCCTTTCATCGTCACGACGGCGGTGAATCCCCCCGAGCCCGGGTTCGGGCCCTGGAGCGTCACAACGCTTCCCGAGGCGGTCGCGCTGTAGCCGTTCAGGCCGACGGCGCCCGCTACGGCCGCGGCGAGAGTGCTGCTCGAGGTCGACGGACCGGCTGTGCCGGTCATGATCTGGACGCCGTTCACGGTGATGCCCGTCACCGCGGTGTTCTTGGTGCCCGAAAACGTGAGGGTCGCATTCTGGAATGGCGGCGTGGCCGTGATCACGGGCGAGACGCCCGAGACCTGGGCGGACGCGGGACCGGTGATCGTCACAACGCCGCTCGACGAAGTGGCCGAAAAGCCATTCAGCGTGATGTTGGCCGCGGTGCTGGAGGCAAGCGTGGTGGGGCTCGTCGTGGAGCCCGTCGCGCCGCTCATGATGTTCACGCCGTTCACGCTGATCTGGTTCACGAGCGTGAGGGAACTTCCGGCGAACGTGATCGTGGCCGTGGGTCCGTTCTTCGGCTCGGCGGAGTTGCACTCCTTGTAGAACGCGCTGCTCGAGTTCTGGTAGTTGAGGCCCGTCGGCTGCTGGGAGCCCGTGTACACGTAGTAGTACGCCGGCTGCGCCGTGTCGGTGCCGGCACCGAAGCTGGTCGTGTTGTCGTAGGCGTAGAAGCTCGTGGACAGGTTCACTGTCGACACGGTCACGTTGTCGTATGCGCTGAAACCGTCCTTCGGCGCGGCCGTGAACGACGAGTTCGCCATCTGCGTGCCGTCGAAGTTGCGCGCCGGCGGATAGATGATGTTCGGGTTGTAGTAGATCGAGTTGCACTGGGGTGTCTTGTACCCCACCTTGCCGGCCCAGGGCTGCGACTCGTCGGGTGCGTGGGTCCACGCCATGGAGCCCGAGGTATCGAGCACGTAGCTGATGTTCGGCTTCACCAGGTTGCTCGCGGCGCTCGCGAGCGGCGACTGCGAGATATCGGTGAGCGCGGCGGACGCGCCGGTGGCGGCACCCATCGCGAGGGCGGCGAGCAGCGTGGTGAGGCGGAAACTGAGTGTCGTGGGTTTCATTCGTTTGTCTCCTGGACGTGGGCCGCCGTGATCTTCAGATCAGGACGATGGCCTGCACGTAACTGACTGTGTTCTTGGCGCCATTCACCCGGACGGTGATCCGGTAGTACGCCTGAAGCGATGTGGACAATCCATACGACGAATAGTCGGGCGCGGACTGCGTGCTGCCTGTCTGGTTCTGGACGGCATAGGAACAGCTCTGCCCCCCGCCGCTGATCGGGCCTGGGGATGCGCACAGCCGGTGAATCAGGTAGAAAACCGTGCCGCCGCTCGTATCGACCGTGCCGACCGTATAGGCCGAGACGAGCTGCGTGGGATCGGACCCGCCCCAGTTCACGCCGTCGTGCCCACCCTCGGTCATGTTGCCGGTGAGGTCGAGGTTGTCCTGGCGCGTCGAGTAATAGCCCGCGGTCGCGTTGTCGGTGTTGAGCGCGTTGGAGTTGGCGATGAGCCACGTGCGGGCCGCTTCGACGCCCGTATCCGCGGTGGCCACAGCCGCCTCGCGAAAACCTATGTTGCCGGCCACGAGGGTGCCCGAATCGATCGAGCGCATCATGCCGATGCCCGCCAGCGTCATCGCCACGAGGACGATGAGGGCGATCAGGAGCACCACGCCGCGCTCGCGGCGCGCCCCGATGCGCCCGGCGTCGTGAAGGGTTCCACGCGGGATCATTGCGGCCTCCAGAGGGTGTTGCGCAGCGGCACCGTGGTCTGGAAGAGCTTGTAGCGGTAGCAGTTCCAATCCGTCGATACCGTGGACAGGTCGATGTTCGCGCCGCTCGTGGAGTCGTAGATCCAGGTCTGCGAAAGGTCGGGCTTGTTGGCGTTCGGCGTCGTCACGCAGTTGCCGGCCGCATTGGGTTTTTCCTTGAGGGCGCTCCGCGCGGTGAGCTCCATGGTCACGGCGAGCACGCGGCTGGGAAGGAATACGTTCGTGCTGAGGTCGTTGCGGTTCCACGTGATCGTGACGCCGTCGCCCTGCGTGGCGCCCGGCGCGGGGTTGAGGTTCATGCCGTACACGGCGCGAAGGCTCACGATGTCGTCCACGACCGGCGTGAAATTGGCCGCGGACCGGCAGTCGGACGCGATCCAATCGCACATCGTGAGCGTGCCGCCGCGGATGGCATAGACGTGGATCGTCGCGTTTCCGAGGTTGTAGAGCTGTCCCAGGGGCGCCGTCACCATCGGCACGGCGACGCCGCTCGAGTCCGTGATGGCGGTCGCCTTGTTGTATGTCGGCGTCGTCGTGACGCATCCCGAAGGCTGGTGCTGCTGGTAGGCGTTCGTCGTGAATTCCACGGACACGGTCGGATAGCCCGCGGAGGCCGAGCCCGGCAGGTATCCGCAGTTGCCCGAGGGAGAGACGGCAGCCGTCACCTCGTGCATGACGCAGCTCGGATTTCCGCCGGTGGGAACATACGACACGAAGATGTCGCCGGTCTGGAAGGAGTCGTAGTTCGTCGCGAGCGGGATGGAGTTCACGTTGGTCTGGGGCGCGATGAGCGGTATCCCCGCGACCGCGGAGGGGGAGTTCCCGTACGCGATGAGGATCACGTCGGTGTTCGCGTCTCCCGCGGGAACCAGCGGCGGATTGATGTAGAACGGGACGAGCGGCATGTCGATGCCGACCCCGAGCGTGTTGTTCCACACGCGAACCGACGAGCAGCCCTGGATCATGAGGGTGTTCATGGCGTAACCGGACATGCGCAGCTCGCGCTGGATCATGTACATGGCCACGCCGCCGTTGATCTGCGCGTCGGTGCCGCTCGTCGCGGTGCGCTTGAAGCCTTCGGACACGGCGAAGGTCTGCATCATCACGACGATGCCGATCATCCCGATCAGCAGGGCGATCATGATCTCGATCAGCGTGAAGCCCGCCTGGCGGAGTCTCATCTCACTCAGCTCGCATTGATGTTGGCGACGTGCACGAACTTGCGCGTCGTGGTCTCGTTGGGCAGGCGCCAGTTGATCGTGATCGTGATCATGGTGCCGACCACGGTGATCGTCGCGGTGCCGTTGGGCAGCGTGGAAGCGACCACCGCGTTCCACGCGGTACGGCCGGCGTAGCCGGTGGTCGCGTAAGACGGGATATTGGCCTGGTCGAGCCACATCTTCCCCACGATCTGGTCGGCGAGGTAGCTTGCGTCCGTGCGGTACTTGGCCTGGCTCACCTGCTCGATGGAGACGGCCTGCATGCCCATCACCGCGATCACGCCCACCGAGAAGAGCAGGATCGCGACGAGGGCCTCGATCAGCATCACGCCGGCCTGGGTCTTGCGCGTGCGTCTGGATTTCATCGTCGACCTCACTGGCAACCCATCGGGTTGGTGGCCTTCGAAAGCTTCGGATCGCACATGCGGATCTGGCCGCCGAGGGTGATGTAGATGGTCAACCGGCGCTCGTCGGCCGCGGCGAGCACGGGATTGCGGATGTCCACGCGCATGATGTTGTTCGGGGCGGTCGGGGCGAGGCGGCCGAACGAATCGAAAGTGGCCGCGCCCGGCAGGTCATTGCCGACCGCGAGCGCCGTAGTCGATGCCGACATGGCCGTGTCCGCGCCGAAAGCCGTGATGCCGTTGTCCTCGCTCGCGGCGCGCGAAATGAGGACCGAGCCCGCGGCCACCTGGCAAATATTGTTCACGGCGTCGTAGAGGCACACGTTCCACGCCGACGACGCGGCATCCGTCATCTGGCAGGACACGACCGTGTTGCGCTTGATCGCCTCGAGCCGCGCGGTCTGCAGGCAGCTCACGAGGGACTCCGCGGAGCTGCGAAGGCGCGTGTTCTGGATCCAGGTCGCGGCGTTCGGCGCCACGAACATCAGCAGCATGGCGATGATGCCCAGCGCCACCATCAACTCGATGATGGAGAAGCCGCGCGGGCGCATGGGGCGCATCACGAGCATTGGCCGCCCTTGCGGATGACCCAGCAGGTATTGGGCGAAGCCGCCGACCAGCCGTTGGTCGAGGCGGGCGACGTGAACGTGGTCGTGCGAACGCCGTTCTGGTCGATCGTGTAGGCGAATCCCGCCATCGGGCCCGCCCCGGTCGCGGTGACGGTATAGGTGTTCGCGCCGAGGTTGCTGCACGACAGCGTGAAGCGCTGGAGCGCCTGCAGCTGGACCTCGGTCGCACCCGGCGCGGTCGGATAGACCTGGCAGGCGGTGGGGTAGGCGCGGTTGTCCTGGAAATACTGCTCCATCTTGTTGCGGCCATCGCCGAGGCCCGCGGTCGCCTCGATGATGCGCCCGCGCGTGACGTAGTCTGCGTAGTTCGGCACGGCAATGGCCGCGAGGATGGCGATGATCGCCACGACGACCATGACCTCGATTAGTGTGAAGCCGCGCGCTTGCCTTGCCATTGGTGTGACCCTCCCATTGGGTTGATCCGAAATGTAAAGGTGCGAGCCTACCCGCGGATAGCCATTTCCGACACCCGGCGCGATTCCCCCGATGGGCGGGCGGAAAGCGCCGCCCGGCGGCGGGCCCGGGAACGCTGGGAAATCGCCCTTGCGGGTCTGTATAATTGCGGGTTCACGATCGCAAATCCGCTGTTGTAGCTCAGCTGGTAGAGCAACTGATTCGTAATCAGTAGGTCGGTGGTTCGAGTCCACTCAACAGCACCACGAATGCCGGGGCCGGGCGCGCAAGCGCCCGGCCCTTTTTCATCGGAAAGAGGCTCGAGAAAAGTTACGCGATGCCGCGCAGCAGCGCGTGGAGCTCGTCGGGCGTGGTCCAGTGCTGGCCGCACACGAAACGCGGGATGCCCCAGCGATTGGACTCCCGCGTGACGGGCTCGCCCGCGGTCGTGAACGCCGCGACGTGCCCGTGCTCGAACTGCAACTTCGGGAAATACTCGTCGAGGAGATAGCCGGACGCGTGTCCGTACGGATAGGCGAATAGACGCGTGCTCGCGTGGCCGAGGATGCGCTCGATGGCCACGCGCGCGACCCTCACCTGGACGTTGGCATCGCGATAGGTGTCGATGCCGTAGAACGAGCCCTTCTGTTGCGCGCGCTGCTCCACGTACGGCAGCGAAGGGTGCAGGTGATCCCAGCTATGGTTGCCGATGGCGATGAGGCGCGCGCGCGAGCATTCGCTCCACCAGGAATCGCGCCAGTCGCCGCGCCCCGCGATGCACGCGCGGTCGAGGATCGTCCTCGCCTCGCGCGAGGCGATCACGAAGGAGACGGCGAGCGGCCCTCCGAATTCGACTTCGCGGTGCGCGTCGCGATATTCCTCGAGGATGCGGCGGAAGCTTTTCACGAGTCCCAGCCGCTCGTCGGAATAGTCGACGTAGTCGACGTCGGGACCGTCGTCGAACGAGATGCACACGAAGCGGCGCTCCGCGAGCTCCACCGTGCTCATGCCCGTCAGCGTGTCGACGAGCGCGGGCAGCGGGAGCACGCGAAATCCCGCGCGGTCGATGACGCGAAGGTCTTCCTCGAGCGCCGCGTGGTCGTTTTCGGCGTATGACGTCCCCGGCGCATGCAGCCCGTGATAGCAAAGCACGGGGATGGCATACGAGGTCCGCGAGCGGCGCCGGAACGAGGCGGCAACTCTGCTGGTTGCGCTCTCTATAAGGCTCAAGAGCGCAAAATGCCACAAAGTGCGTCTAAATGTAACTAAATGTAGAGCCCCTGCCGCTTACAAATGAAATCACCAGACCCGGGAGACGCCAGGCAGGCGCAGGAGCGCTCCACAGGCAAGATAAAGCGCCGCGCAGGACAGGCTTCCGACAGCCGCGAACTTGAGTAGCGGAGGGGCTTCCCACGCACGGAGGGCGATCGCGATCCCGACCACGACGGGAGGATGGAAGCAGTAGATCGCATACGCGCGACGCCCGAGTCCCGTGAAGCGATCGGCGCGGACCCTCGTGCGGAAGAACCACATGGGCGTGAGCAGGATTCCCCACGCGACGAAGGGCTCCCACAGCGCGTACACCAGTGCGCCGACGTTGAACCCGCCCGCCACGTCGATCTTCGCGTGCGCGATGGCGCGATAGCCCAGCACGAACACGGGAAGGACCGGCAGCGCCACGAGCGTGGCGATCGCCCATGGACGCGCGTATTTCAATTCGATGCGTTCGAGCCAGCGATGCCTCGCCGCCGCGCATCCCACGGCGAAGAGCAGCACGTACGCCGGAAAATATCCGAGCTGCCAGTGCCACCATTCCGCTCCCACGGGCATGACGAGGCGAACCGCGAAAGCGACGAGGGCCACGCCGATCGCCGCCGTGAAGAGCTTCGCGTGCGACGGCAGCGGCGCGTCGTCCTGCGCAAGCCCCGGATTGAAATACCTCCAGAGCGCGAACGCCGCAACGAATACCGCGAGCGCCTGCACGAACCACAGCGGCCCGGGGTGATATTCGAACGTGAGCAAGCGGTGGCGAAGCCCCGCGATGAAGTCGCCGGCGTTACGCAGGTCGGCGATCGTATTCGTGAGCGCGTCGAGGAAGAACCCGAACACGATGAGCGGAATGCCGAGGCGGATCGCGCGGTCGGCGAAGTAGCGCGCCGGCCCCTTGCGATCGAACGGCCCCGGCGTGAAGTAGCCGGCCCAAAGGAAGAACGCTCCCATGAACCAGGCCTGGTCGATCGCGCACATGAGCGTGAGCAGCAGCGGAGCGATGCCCCCCGCGCCCTGGGCGACTTCCTTGTAGTACCACCCGCCCGAGCCGCCATAAGTGATCGCGGTGTGGTGCAGGACCACGAGCAACGCCGTGAAACCGCGAAGCTGGTCGATGAAGGCCTGTCGCAAGGCAGCGTTGTTACTTCAGGAAGAAGCGGTACGCGGGATTGCGCGACTCGTCGGTGAAGTCGTAGCCCAGCTCGCGCAGGAATCGCCGGAAAGCGGGCCGTTCGCGCTCCGGCACCTGCATGCCCACCAGCACGCGCCCGACGTCTGCGCCCTGGTTGCGATAGTGGAATAGCGAGATGTTCCACCCGGCGCCCATGTGGTCGAGGAAGTTCATCAGGGCGCCGGGCCGCTCCGGGAACTCGAAGCGGTAGAGCATCTCCGGTTCCTTCAGCGCGACGCGCCCGCCCACGAGGTGGCGCCCGTGCAGCTTGGCCAACTCGTTGTCGGAAAGATCCGTGGCCTTGATGCCGTGCTTGTGCAGCATGGCGACGAGGCGCTGCGTCTCCTCGCGGCCCGATACCGATACGCCGAGGAAGATCGCGGCCTCGCGCCCCGGCGCGTAGCGGTAGTTGAATTCGGTGACGCTTCGCTTGCCCAGCAAGGCGCAAAGCTCGCGATAACTCCCGGGGCGCTCCGGGATCGTCACGGCGAGCACGGCTTCGCGATGCTCGCCCAGCTCCGCGCGCTCGGCGACGAAGCGCAGGCGATCGAAATTCATGTTGGCGCCCGAGGCCACGGCGACGAACGTGCGGCCCTTCCATCCCCGGCGGGCCACCGCGCGCTTCAGGCCCGCGAGCGCCAGCGCGCCCGCGGGCTCGAGCACGGTGCGCGTGTCCTCGAAGATGTCCTTGATCGCCGCGCAGATCTCGTCGGTATCCACGAGCACCATGTCGTCCACGTAGCGCTTCGCGAGCTTGAGCGTTTCGCGCCCCACCTGGCGCACGGCGACTCCGTCCGCGAAGAGGTTCACGTGCGGAAGCGTCACGCGCTTGCCCGCGGCGAGCGACTGGTACATGGCGCTCGAATCCACGGGCTCCACGCCGATCACGCGAGTCCGCGGCGAGACGCGCTTCACATAGGCGCCGATCCCCGCGATGAGGCCCCCGCCGCCCACGGGCACGAAGATCGCGTCGATGAAGCGTGGGTGCTGCCGAAGGATCTCCAGGCCGATGGTGCCCTGCCCCGCGATCACGAGGGGATCGTCGTAGGGATGCACGAACGTGGCGCGGCGCTTGCGCGCGAGCGCGCGGGCATGGAGGTAGGCCTCGTGGTAGCTGTCGCCATGGAGCACCACCTTCGCGCCGCGCGAGGATACCGCGGCGACCTTGATGCGCGGGGTCGTGACCGGCATCACCACCGTCGCATCGACGCCGAGCCGCTGGGCCGCGAGCGCCACGCCCTGCGCATGGTTGCCCGCGCTCGCGCAGATCACGCCGCGCGCGAGCCGCTCCGGCGCGAGGTTCGCCATCTTGTTGTACGCGCCGCGCAGCTTGAACGAGAACACGGGCTGCTTGTCCTCGCGCTTGAGCAGCACGTGGTTGCCCGTGCGCCGCGAGATCATGGGCGCCAGCTCCAGCGGGCTTTCGCTCGCCACGTCGTACACCTTGGCGGTGAGGATCTTCTCGAGGTAGCCGTCGTTCTTCATGTCCAGAGCATAGGTCATTCCCGCGGAGGCGGGAATCCAGCCTCCGCGGGAATGACTCTCGCGGTATCCTCACGCCATGGACGCGAACGCACAGAAGAAAGCCGCCGCCGAAGCGGCGCTCAAGTACATCGAGGACGACATGGTCGTCGGCGTGGGCACGGGATCCACCGTGAACTTCTTCATCGACGCGCTGGCCTCGATGCGCGCTCGAATCAAGAGCGCCGTGGCGAGTTCGGAGGCGAGTGCGAAGCGGCTCCGCGCCCTGCAGATCCCCGTGGTGGAGCTCAACAACACCGACGGCTGCGATATCTACGTCGACGGCGCGGACGAGGTGACCGAGCACCTCGCGATGATCAAGGGCGGCGGCGCCGCGCTCACGCGCGAAAAGATCGTCGCGTCCGCGAGCCGCAAGTTCGTCTGCATCGCCGACGCGAGCAAGCTCGTGGGGGTCCTCGGCAAGTTCCCGCTGCCCGTGGAAGTGATCCCGATGGCGCGAAGCTACGTGGGCCGGATGCTCGTGAAGGTCACGGGCGGCGGCATTCCGGAGCTTCGCGAGGGCGTCACCACCGACAACGGCAACCTCATCCTCGACGTGCGCGGCTTGACGATCATGAAGCCCGTCGAGATGGAAGCCGGGATCAACGCGATCGCGGGCGTCGTGGAGAACGGAATCTTCGCGCGCCGCCTGGCCGATGTCCTGCTGCTCGGCACGAACGACGGCGTCCGTGCGATCGGGCGACCGAAGTAGCGACGCGAAGCGAGCCGCGCCTCACTCCTTCGGCACGTAGCCCGTGGCCTGGTCGGCGCCCTCGCCGAAGAAGTGCTTCCTCATCTGCTCCTCGAGGTACTTCCTCGCGCGCACGTCGGCGAGGTTCAGGCGATTCTCGTTCACCAGCATCTTCTGGTGATCGAGCCAGCCCTTCCAGGCTTCCTTCGAGACACTCTCCCAGAGTTGCTTGCCGAGCTCACCCGGATAGGGCGGGTAATCGAGGCCTTCGGCCTCCTTCTTCAGCTTGATGCAGTTCACCATGCGTGCCATCAGATGTCCTTCACGAATACCTTCGATCGCCGATCGTAGTTGTAAAGCGCCTGCTTCTTCTCCGGCAGCCAATCCGTGCCCGACTCGGCGAAGCCGCGCTCGATGAACCAGTGCGTCGTCTGCGTGGAAAGCACGAAGAGCGACCTGAATCCCATCGATTTCGCGCGCGCCTCGGCGTAGGCGAGCAGCCTTTCGCCGCGCCCGCCGTCGCGATAGAACGGATTCACCGCGAGTGCGGCGAGCTCGACCGTCTTCCTGTCCTGGAACGGATAGAGCGCGGCGCAGCCGAGAATGTTCCCCCCGGACTCGATCACTGAAAATTGCCCGATCTCGCGCTCGAGCTGGTCGCGGTCGCGCTTGACCAGCACGCCCTGCTGCTCGAGGGGTTCCAGGATCTGCACGATGCCCGGGATGTCGGCCGCCGTGGCGACCCGGATGTGCTCGGGGGATTCGGGCACCACCATCGTCCCGATGCCGTGGTGCGTGAAGAGCTCGATCAGCAGCGCCCCGTCCACGTGGCGGCTGATGAGGTGCGAGCGCTTCACTCCCTGGGCCACGGCCTTGATCGCGCACGGCAGGTAGATCTGCACGTCCTCGGGCAGGTTGTTCGCGGCGGCGAGCTCCTGGGCCTCCTTCGCCGTGAGCTCCGAGATGAGCTTGCCCTTCGCGTCGAGCGCGCCCGCGGTCTCCGTGAGGAAGATCAGCTTGTCGGCCCTCAACGCGATGGCGGTCGACGTGGCCACGTCCTCGAGGGTGCAGTTGAAGACGTCGCCCGTCGGGGAAAAGCCGATCGGCGAGAGCAGCACCACCTCGTCGTCCTCGAGGCGGCGCTGGATGCCCTCCGCGTCGATCTTGCGCACCTCGCCGGTGTGCTGGAAATCCACGCCATTCACCACGCCGACGGGCTTGGCCGTGACGAAATTCCCCGACGACACGCGGATGTCGGCGCCCCACATGGGACTGTTGGCGAGCTCCATCGACAGCAGCGCCTCCATCTCGACGCGCACGATGCCGTTGGCTTCCTTGACGCAGGCGAGCGCGCGGTCGTCGGTCACGCGGCGGTTGGCCACGTAGCGCGGCTCGACGCCGTGCTCGCGCATCTGCTTCTCGATCTGCGGGCGCGTGCCGTGCACGAGCACCACGCGCACCTCCAGGCTCACGAGCACGTTGATGTCGTGGGTGAGCTGCTGGAACTCGCCGTCCTCGAGCACCTCGCCGCCGAACGCGATGACGAACGTCACCCCGCCCCACTGGTGGATGTAGGGCGTGGCGGTGCGAAACCACTTCACGAAGGCTTCGGTCTTGAGCTTCGGGTTCTTCGCCATGGTCGCAATTCTATCCGCGGAAGTCGCCCCAGAGCGCCTGGATCGCCGCGAGGGCCGCCACCGGCGCCGTCTCGGCGCGCAACACGCGCGGACCCAGCGCCACGGGTTCGGCGCCTTGCGAAAGCGCCAGCTCCTGCTCCCGCTCCGACAATCCGCCCTCGGGACCGATCAGCAATTCGAGCGCGGTTTCGGGTCTGGCCTTGGTCGCGATGGCTTGCGCGCCCGGCATGAGCATCCAGCGCGGCAGCGTGGCCGGAACGGCGATCCAGCTCTGGAACCCGAGCGTCGGCCGCACTTCGGGGATGCGGTTGCGGCCGCTTTGCTCGCACGCCGCGATCGCCACGCGCCTCCAGTGCGATTCGCGGCGCGCGGCGCGCTCGCCCGAAAGGCGCACCACGCTCCGGTCGCAGACGATCGGCTGGATCCACGCGGCGCCGAGCTCGACGGACTTCTGGATGATCCAGTCCATCTTGTCGGCTTCGGGAAGGCCCTGGACGAGCCCGAGCTTAAGCGGCGGCTCCATGTCGACGTCGCGCCATGCGCCGACCTTCACGTCGACGCGCTCCTTGTCGATGCGCGTGAGCGTCGCCTCGTATTCACCGCCGCGGCCGTCGAAGACGACGATCGAGTCGCCGGACTTCAGGCGCAGCGCTTTCGCGACGTGTTGAGCGGCTTCTGCGGAAAGGGAGAACTGGGCGCCCGGACCGAGGCGCAGGTCACAGTGGATGCGGGGAAGCGGCACGGGCCGATGCTAGCATAGGCCGTGCATCGCTCCGCCCACGACCGCAGCGCGCTGCCCTACTGGGAAGCGAGATCGATTCGCTGGCAGGTCTCGACTCCCATCTCGCCCCTTCCCGACGACATCCGCTTCTACGAAGCCAACGCGGCGCACTATGCGGGCGAGGCGTCGGGACTGACGGCACTCCTGCTCGGCGTGACTCCCGCCATCGCCGCGATGCGCTGGCCCGCGGGCACCCGCCTCGCCGCGCTCGATTGGGCCGAAGGGATGCTTCGCAACGTTTTCCCACGCGATCGCGTGGCCTCGTTCGCGCATCGGGTGCGCGGCGACTGGCGCGAGATGCCGATCGCGAGCGCGTCCATCGACCTCGTCGTGGGCGACGGCTGCTATTCCACGTTCCCGACCTTCCAGGGCCCCGGCCTCGTCAATCGCGAGGTGGCGCGCGTGCTTCGTCCCGGCGGCCGTTTCTGCCTGCGTTGCCATCGCCGGCCCGACGAGGCGACACCGGTTGCGCGCCTCTTCGAAAAACTCTTCGCCGGGCAGTTGGGCGACCTCGACATGTTCCGGTGGCTCCTCGCGATGTCGATCCATGGCGATTCGCAAGACGGCGTGTGCCTCGCCGACGTCTGGGACTCGTGGCACGAGCACGTGCCCGATGCGCGCAAATGGCAGGATCGCCTGGGATGGACCGCGCAGGCCCTCGCGAACCTCGAGAGCTGGAAGGGATCGCGCTCGCGCTACCTCTTCCCGAGCCTCGCGGAGCTCCGCGCCCTTGGGCGCGCGGACTTCGAGATCGACGATTGCGATATTCCCGAGTACGAATGGGGCGAGCACTTCCCGCGGCTCACGATGTCGCTTCCCTCGGACTAGAGAAACTCGTCGATGCCGTGGGAGATGCGGTTCCACGCCTCGACGATCTCGGTATTTCCGGCGAAGTCGGCCGGCGCCCCGGGCGTGCGATTGGCGTCGAGCAGGATGTACCGGCCCTCGTGGCGGACGTAGTCGAACTTGCCGAACTCGAAGCCGAGTCTCTCCCTCCACTCGCGCATCTCGTCGGGCACCTCGACCGATTCGCGGGAGATGAAGTTGCCCACGCGGATCATGAGGTCGCTCGAGCAGTAGCGCATGTTGCGCTCCTTCGAGCCGAGGAACGTCCAGATCCTCACGTAATTGCCGCGCTCGTCGCTCTCGGGAACGAACTTCTCGACGATCACCCCGGGCGTGTCCCAGATGCCGGCAGGGACGTTCTGCATCGAATCGCAGAGATAGTACGAGTCGAGCAGCGCAAGCTCCGGGATGTCCGTCGCGAGTCCATCCTTCAGCGCCATGCGCCGCAACGTGTCGTCGATGTGGCCGCCATGATTCGCCTCGCTCTTGATGATCACCTTGCCGGGCCAGGGATCGTCGCGCAGGACCTTCACGGTGCTGTAGCGGCTCTTGCGGATGTCCCAGGTGCGGCTGTTGATGACCCGGGGATAGTGGCGCTCCAGTTCGCGGTAGGAATCCGGCACCACCGTGACGTCGAGGTGCGCGATCGCGATGTCTCCGGGTGGAGGCGTCGAGACGCCGCGATGGAAGTGGACGCGGTGCCCGCGCTCCTGCCAACGGCGCGCGAGCTCGTGGACCATGTAGGGCAGCCCGAGCCGCCCCTGCATCTGGTGCTCGAGCAGCACGATTGTCGCCATCCGGGTTTGCCTAGCGCCTAGAAGCTCATGCAGGCGGCGCTCAGCAGTCCCACGGCGAGCGACAACGATCCCAGGAAGAAGCCCTGGGCGCCGTTGCCCGCCGGAATGTCGCGCGTGACGGACGGAATCAGCATCTTCACCACCACGAAGGCCCCGATCTGCACGACAAGCGCGATCACGCCCCAGACCGCCATGTCGACGAGGTTCGCGCTGTGCTGGATCGCCGAGGCGAGCGGAACGACGAATCCGAGGATCGAGCCCGACAGCGCGAAGGATGCCGCCATGTTGCCCTCGCGGATCAGGTGGACCTCGTGGTAGGGCGTGACGCGGATGTAGATCACGACGAACGCCGCGAGCAACACGATCGATACGCCGAGATAGGCGAGGAACTCGTCGAATCCGGCAAACGAATCGAACACTTGCCTCATGTCGTTGCTCCTCCTGGGATTTACGTGAAGTAGTGCGGAACGAAGCGGCTGGAATTCTTCGTGATCGGCGTGGCGTCCTCGCGGATGCCGATGCCCGCGGGCAACTCGCCCACGATCCACGACCCGATCACCGTGTAGTTGCCTTCGAACACCGGCAACGCATGGTAGGCCTGCCAGATGAAACCTTCCTCGCCATAGTCGCCGGGCGCTTCGACCGTGGCGCCGCCCGCGGTGATCGAGACGTTCGCACCTTCCCGTGAATAGATCGGCTTCTTCACGAAATCGGTCGCGAAGCGTCCGGGCTCGAAGCTCGCGGCCAGGAGATTGGGATGGTCCGGGAACATCTCCCACATCACGGGCAGGATGGCCTTGTTCGACAGCAGCATCTTCCAGGGCGGCTCGATCACGCGAAGGCTCCCCGCGATGAGGTTGCCTCCGAACTCCTCGCGCACCATCCATTCCCAGGGATAGAGCTTGAAGAGCGAGCTCATGGGGCGGTTATCGAGATCCACGAAGCGCTTGCCGTCCCAGCCGATCGCGGCGATGTCGATGGCGCGCGCCCCGATGCCCGCCTGGGTGGCCGTATCGCGAAGGTAGTCCAGGTTGCCGGTGTCTTCCTGCGATTGCGTGTCGGCGGTGAAATACACGGCGCCCGCCGCGGGCAATTGCGCGCGAAGCTCCTTCCAGCGATCGATGAGCTTTTCGTGCAGCGAGTTGAACTGGTCGGCGTGCGGAAACACGTCCTCGAGCCAGTACCACTGCACGACGCTCGCCTCGAGCAGCGCCGTGGGCGTATCGGCGTTGTACTCGAGCATCTTCGGCTCGCCGGTGCCGTCCCACGAGAGGTCGAAACGCCCGAAGAGCGACTTGTCGCCCGCCTTCCACGAGCGCTCGATCCAGCCGTGGAACGCCTCGGGGATGGCGAAGCGCGCGAAGTCGCGTTTCTCGATCACGCGCCCCACCGCTTCCAGCGCACGCGCGTGCAGCTCGGCCGTGGCCGCCTCGAGCTTGTCGATCTCGGCTTCCGTGAATCGATAGCAGGCGCGTTCGTCCCAGTAGACGCCATCCATGCTGTGGAAGTAGAAGCCCAGCTCCTCGACCTTGGCGGGCCAGTCCACGCGCGGCACGAGCGCCTCGCGATGCATCGGCCGCTACGATCCCGAGCTGTGCGCGGACGACGACGAGCCGAACCCGCCGCGCGCGACGCCCGAAGAGGAGCTGGAGCTGCCCGAGCCCATGGAGCCGATCGAGTGGGCGCTCGTGTGGCCGCCCGTCCACGAGCCGAAGCCCGAATACCACGGGCGGACGTAGTAGGGCCCCGAGTACATCCCGTGGGCGGCCTGCGACGCATCCGCGGACAGCGCGCAATCCTCGGCCTGGTTGGCCCAGTCGGCGAGGCAGTCGGCCTTGCTGGCGTAGACGTCGCGTTGGATGCGGTCTTCCTCGCGGGAGCATCCCGCGAGGGAGGCCACGCCCAGGAGGACCAGGGTTACCTGCGAGGATCGGCGCACAGTTCGCGAATGTAATTCGGAAGCGCGAATACTGCCTTATGCGTGTCGCCGTTGTAGTACTGCAGGTCGCCGATGCCCCGGACGGAGATGATTTCGCGGACCTGCTCGGCGGAAGTGCCCCGGGGATCGAGCACATCGGAGGCGCACGCGAAGCCCCAGATCGAGCCGTAGATGGGGATGTGCACGAAGTACGGCGTCACGTGGGGAAACACCTCGCGCAGGTTCGCGAGCGTCGAGCGCACGCGCTCCGGATGCGAGACGGGCGAGCCCACGTGCAGCATGAGCGCGCCGTTCGAGCTCATCGCGCGCTTGGCGAGCGCGAAGGTCGCGGGCGAGTAGAGCTCCACCGACGGGCCGACGGGGTCCGTGAGATCCATGACGACGAGGTCGTAGCGGACGCTCGTCGCGCGCAGGTACGCGAGGCCGTCGCCCACGGTGAGCTTGAAACGCGGATCGTCGAAGGCGCCCCGGTGCACCTTGCCGAAATACTCCTTCGCCACTTCCACGACGACCGGATCGAGCTCGGCCATGTGCACGAGCTCCATCGTCGAGTGCTTGAGCAGCTCCTCCGAGGAGCCGCCGTCGCCGCCGCCGATCACGAGCGCCTTGCGCGGCGCCGGATGCGCGACCGCCGCGGGGTGGATCAAGTTCTCGTGGTAGAAGAACTCGTCGCGCTCGCTCGTCATGTTGAAGCCGTCGAGGCGGAAGATGCGGCCCAGGTCGGGCGTGTCGTAGACCTCGAGCAGCTGGAACGGCGTCTGGCGGCGCTCCACGAGCGTGCCGTCGAAATAGACGCCGCTAGCTTCGGTCAACCTTTCGAATATTCTCTCGGACACTTCCCTTATGCGACGCGCTTCGGTTTCTTGACGGGCAGGTCGCGCCCGCGAATCACGCGCTCGACCATGACGTCGCCGGGCTTCAGGGCCTTGATGAGCGCGTCGAAGACGGCCTCGGCCTTGTCCGTGTTATCGGAGGTGAAATTGCAGACGTAGACGTCGAGCGTGGCACCCGAGCGCTCGGGCCACGTGTGGATCGCAAGGTGGGATTCGGCGAGCACGACCGCTCCGGTGGAGCCGCCGTCCTGGGAGCCATCAAGGCCGTCGAACTGGTAGAAGTGGTCTCCGAGGACGGTCAGGCCCGCGTCGGTGCACGCGTTGACGCAGAGGTCGCGAAGCTTGCGGGACGAGACGAGGAGCTCGTCCTTCGGGCAGTTATAGAGATCGGCAATGATGTGCAGTCCCTTCACTTCGATACCTCCTTCCAAGCAAAAGTCCGCGTGGAGGTGGGACTGTGTGCGCGACCTCGGGCGTTCCGCCAATAACGCGGGACGCCCTCAAGCCCAGGGCGGCGGGTGCAGTCCAACTCCTTGCAGAGGTTTACCCAAGCGAATAAATAAAATGAAAAAATATCGCGTAAAAGGTGCGCAAGTATAATCGCAACAATCGCGCCAAGTATAGTGTTTTCGCGCGTTTTCGCACCAAAACCCGCCGGTTTTCCCGATGCCCGACACGCCCCACACGACCGCTTCGCACGCCGATATCGTCAACGCCATCCGCGCCCTCGCGATGGACGCCGTCCAGAAGGCCAACTCGGGCCATCCCGGCATGCCGATGGGCATGGCGGAGATCGCCGAGGTGCTTTGGCGACGGTTCCTGCGCCACAACCCGAAGAACCCGGCATGGCCCGACCGCGATCGCTTCGTGTTGTCCAACGGACACGGCTCCATGCTCCAGTACGCCCTGCTCCATCTCACGGGCTACGACTTGCCGATCGGAGAGATTCGCGCATTCCGCCAACTGCACTCGCGAACGCCGGGGCATCCCGAAGTGGGAATCACGCCGGGCGTCGAAACCACCACGGGGCCGCTCGGCCAGGGCCTCGCCAACGCCGTGGGCTTCGCGCTCGCGGAACGGTTGCTCGCCGCGCAGTTCAACCGCCCCGGCCACGCGATCGTCGACCACCACACCTACGTCTTCGTCGGCGACGGCTGCCTCATGGAAGGCATCTCGCACGAGGCCTCGTCGCTCGCCGGGACGCTGGGCCTTTCCAAGCTCATCGCGGTCTACGACGACAACGGCATCTCGATCGACGGCAAGGTCGCCGGCTGGTTCACCGACGACACGCCGGCGCGCTTCGCCGCGTACGGCTGGAGCGTCGTCGCGAACGTGGACGGCCACGATCCGGTTGCCATCAACGCCGCGATCGAGAAAGCGCGCGCGCCGGGAACGAAGCCCACGCTCATCTGCTGCAAGACGGTGATCGGCAAGGGCGCGCCCACGCGCGCCGGCACGGCCAAGGCCCACGGCGAGGCGCTGGGCGAAGCCGAGATCGCCGCGACTCGCGAGGCCATCGGCTGGAAGTACCCGCCGTTCGAGATTCCGGACACCGTGTACCGCGAATGGGACGCGACTGAAAAAGGCGCCGCGCTCGAGAGCGACTGGAACGCGCGGTTCGCGGCCTACGAGGCGGCGCATCCGGAGCTCGCTCGCGAATTCAAGCGCCGCGTGGCCGGCAAACTCCCGTCCGGGTTCCGCGCGGCGGTCGAGGCGCTCGTCGCGAGGGCCGTCGAGAAGGGCGAAACGGTCGCGAGCCGCAAAGCCTCGCAGATCGCGCTCGAGGCGATCGCGCCGCAGCTCCCGGAGCTCCTCGGCGGCTCCGCGGACCTCACGGGCTCCAACCTCACGATGCTGTCGGGCTCCAGGCCCGTGACGGCGAAGGAGCCGGGCAACTACGTCTACTACGGCGTGCGCGAATTCGGCATGGCCGCCATCTGCAACGGCGTCTCGCTGCACGGCGGCTTCATCCCCTACTCCGGCACGTTCCTCACGTTCTCCGACTATTCGAGGAACGCGCTTCGCATGGCCGCGCTCATGAAGGCGAGAAACATCTTCGTCTTCACGCACGACTCCATCGGCCTGGGCGAAGACGGGCCCACGCACCAGTCGGTCGAGCACGTGGCGTCGTTGAGGCTCATCCCGAACATGGATGTCTGGCGCCCCTGCGACACGGTCGAGACGGCGATCGCCTGGTCGAGCGCCCTCGAGCGCACCGACGGCCCCACGGCGCTCGCGCTCTCGCGGCAGAACCTGCCTTTCGTGAAGCGCAGCCCCGAGGCGATCGCGGCGATCCGCAAGGGCGGCTACGTGGTCTCGGAAGCGGCCGCGGCACCCCGGGCGGCGATCATCGCCACGGGATCCGAAGTCTCGATCGCGCTCACCGCGCAGAAGACGCTCGCAGACGAAGGCATTCCCGTGCGCGTGGTCTCGATGCCGTGCACGAGCATCTTCGACCGGCAGGACGCGGCCTGGCGCGACTCGGTGCTGCCGAGGAAACTGCCCCGCGTCGCCATCGAGGCGGGCGTCACCGACTACTGGCGCAAGTACGTGGGCCTCGAAGGCGAGGCGGTCGGCATCGATCGCTTCGGAGAGTCGGCGCCCGCCCCCGAGGTGTACAAGTTCGTCGGCATCGATGCGGCGCACCTCGTGGCCGCGGTCAAGCGCGTTGTCTGACCTCGACGCGAAAGTGACGGTGCGCCTCGCGCGCGCCGCCGATGCCGAATCGGTCGCGCGCGTCCAGCGCGAGAGCTGGAGCACGAGCTACGCGGGGATCCTTCCGCTCGACGTGATCGCGAGCCACGCCGGCACGAGCGATGCAATCGCCTGGAAACGGCGCATCGCGCGCCAGGGTCCCGACGCGGCGACCTGGATCGCGGAGCGCTCGGGCAAGGTCGTGGGCTTCGCTTCGTGCGGCCCGGCCCGCGAGGAACTGCGCGGGCTCGACGCCGAGATCTATTCGCTTTACGTGCTGCAGGCCCAGCAGCGCCGCGGCGTCGGGCGCGAACTGGTACGCGCCTGCGCGAGGCATTTCGTCCGGCGCGGAATGTTCGGCTTCTACCTGTGGGTGCTGAAGGCCAATCGCGCGCGAATGTTCTACGGCGCGCTCGGAGGCGAGGAAGCCGGCCAGAAGGTCGAGCGCCTCGGCCGCCACGATTTCGCCGAGATCGCGTACGGCTGGAACGACCTGACTGGTCTTATCGCCGTCGAGGAATAGCCCGGGGGCCGCTCGCGCGTTCGGCTAAAATAAGCGGTTCGTTCCCGAGTTTTTCCACCGAGAGTCCACTCACATGACCGTCCGCGTCGCCATCAACGGTTACGGCCGCATCGGCCGTAACATCCTGCGTTCCCACTACGAGAGCGGCAAATCGCACGACCTCGCGATCGTCGCCGTCAACGACCTTGGCCCCGCCGAGACCAATGCGCACCTCACCCGCTACGACACCACCCATGGCAAGTTCCCGGGCAAGGTGGAAGTCGACGGCGACCACATGGTTGTTAACGGAGACCGCATCAAGGTCTTCGCCCAGCGGGATCCCGCCCAGATTCCATGGGGCGGCCTCGGAGTCGACGTGGTGCTCGAGAGCACCGGCTTCTTCACCACGAAGGAAAAGGCCTCCGCGCACCTGAAGGGCGGCGCGAAGAAAGTGATCATCTCGGCGCCGGGCGGCAGGGATGTGGACGCGACAATCGTCTTCGGCGTGAACCACAAGACGCTCAAGTCCTCGCACACAGTCATCTCGAACGCCTCGTGCACGACGAACTGCCTGGCTCCGCTGGTGAAGCCGCTGCACGATGCGATCGGCGTCGTGAACGGCCTCATGACGACCGTGCATGCCTATACCAACGACCAGGTGCTCACGGATGTGTACCACGAGGACCTGCGGCGCGCGCGCTCGGCGACGCAATCGATGATCCCGGCCAAGACTGGCGCCGCGGCGGCCGTGGGCCTGGTGCTGCCAGAATTGAACGGCAAGCTCGACGGCTTCTCGATCCGGGTACCCACGATCAACGTCTCCCTCGTCGACCTCTCCTTCATCGCCGCACGCGACACGACAGTCGACGAGGTGAACTCGATCATGAAGAAGGCCAGCGAATCGGGCGACCTCAAGGACATCCTGGGCTACAACACGGAGCCGCTCGTGTCGGCGGACTTCAACCACGACCCGCGGTCGTCGATCTTCGACGCGACGCTCACCAAGGTGTCGGGACGCCTCGTGAAGGTCTCGAGCTGGTACGACAACGAGTGGGGCTTCTCCAATCGCATGCTGGACGTGGCCATCGCGCTGATGCAGGCGAAGTGAGAAACCCGTTCACCGCCCATCCGGACTCGGTGGGCGAAACCTACCTGCAGCACGGCTTCTTCGCCTGCCGTTACGGGGCGAAGATGACGGCGGGCGGGATCGCGGCCTTCGTGCACGGGATCCTGCCCTTCCTCTTCCAGACCACCGGCAGCCGCATCACGCGCGAGTTGAACCAGGCCCTCGACGAATCGGCCGCGCGGGCGAAGGAGCCCCGATGAAAGTCCTGGAGCTCGCCGCGCAGGACGTCCGCGGCCAGCGCGTCTTCATCCGTTCCGACTTGAACGTGCCCCAGGACGACGCGGGCGCGATCACCGACGACACGCGCATCCGCGCCTCGATCCCCGCGATGAAGATGGCCCTCGACAAGGGCGCGGCCGTGATGGTGACCTCGCACCTGGGCCGTCCCACCGAGGGGCTCTTTTCCGACGCGGACTCGCTGGCACCCGTGGCGAAGCGCATCTCCGAGCTCCTCGGCCGCGACGTTCCGTTGAAGCGCGACTGGATCGACGGCGTGGACGTGAAGCCCGGCTCGCTCGTGCTCCTGGAGAACTGCCGGTTCAACAAGGGCGAGAAGAAGGACGACGAGGCCCTGTCGCGCAAGTACGCGGCGCTCTGCGACGTCTATGCGAACGACGCGTTCGGCACGGCGCACCGCGCCGAGGCCTCGACACATGGCGTGGCGAAATTCGCGAAGCTGGCGTGCGCGGGCCCGTTGCTCGCGAAGGAGCTGGACGCCCTGGGGCGCGCGCTCGCCAATCCGAAGCGCCCGCTCGTGGCGATCGTGGCCGGATCCAAAGTCTCGAGCAAGCTCACGATCCTTAAATCCCTCGCAGGCAAGGTGGACCAGTTGATCGTCGGCGGCGGCATCGCCAACACATTCATGCTCGCCGCGGGGCTTCCCATCGGCAAGTCGCTCTGCGAAGCAGACCTGGCACCAGAGGCGAAGGAGATCATGGTGATGATGCAGGCACGGGGCGCGGCGGTTCCGATCCCCCGGGACGTCGTTTGCGGCAAGACGTTCTCGCCCGACACGCCGCCCCACGTGAAGGGCGCCGCCGACGTGGCCGACGACGACATGATCCTCGACATCGGGCCGAAAGCCTCGAGCGACTACGCGGCGATCCTCGGCGAGGCAGGCACCATCGTGTGGAACGGGCCCGTCGGCGTCTTCGAATTCGACGCGTTCGGCAGCGGAACCGAGGCGGTGGCGCTGGCGATCGCATCCTCGAAGGGCTTCTCGCTTGCCGGCGGCGGCGACACGCTCGCGGCCATCGCCAAGTACGGCGTGACCGACCGCATCGGCTACATCTCCACCGGCGGCGGCGCGTTCCTCGAATTCCTCGAGGGCAAGACGCTGCCCGCGGTCGCGATCCTCGAGTCTCGCGCGAGGGCGGCCCCATGATCACGCAGCGCAGCACCAAGATCGTCGCGACACTCGGGCCGGCTTCCAGCAGCCCCGAGATCCTCGAGCGAATGTTCCTCGCCGGCGTGGACGTGGTGCGCCTGAACTTTTCCCACGGATCGGCCGAAGACCACGTGAAGCGCGCGGAACTCGTGCGCGAGATCTGCCGCAAGGTGAACCGCGCGGTGGGCATCATGTGCGACCTGCAGGGCCCCAAGATCCGCGTGGGCAAGTTCAAGGATCACAAGATCACGCTGAAGCCCGGCGACAAGTTCGTGCTCGACTCCGAGTGCACGATGGGCGACCAGGGACGCGTGGGCCTCGACTACAAGGAGCTGCCGCGCGACGTGAAGGCAGGCGACGTGTTGCTGCTGGACGACGGGCGCATCGTGCTCGACGTGTCGAAAGTCGATGGGCCCGAGATCCACACCGTGACCCGCCACGGCGGCGTGCTCTCGAACAACAAGGGCATCAACCGCCAGGGCGGAGGGCTCACGGCCCCCGCGCTCACGCCCAAGGACATCGACGACATCCGCACGGCCGCGAAGATCAAGTGCGACTACGTCGCCGTGTCGTTCCCGAAGAGCGGCGCCGACATGTACATGGCGAAGGAATTGCTGCGCGCGGCCGGCGGCCACGCGATGCTCATCGCCAAGATCGAGCGCGCCGAGGCGATCCCCGCGCTCGAGGAGATCATGCATGCCTGCGACGGCGTCATGGTCGCGCGCGGCGACCTCGCGGTGGAAGTGGGGGATGCCGCGGTGCCGGCGCTCCAGAAGCGCATGATCCGCAAGGCGCGCGAGCTGAACAAGCTCACGATCACCGCGACCCAGATGATGGAGTCGATGATCTCGAGCCCCGTGCCCACGCGCGCCGAGGTCTCCGACGTCGCCAACGCGGTGCTCGACGGCACGGACGCCGTGATGCTGTCGGCCGAATCGGCCTCGGGCCAATATCCGGTCGAGACCATCGAGGCCATGGCGCGCATCTGCGTCGAGGCGGAGAAGAGCCAGCCCGTGACGCTCGAAAGCGAGTTCCTCGACCGCGTGTTCAATCGCGTGGACCAGTCGATCGCGATGGCGGCGCTCTTCACGGCCTACCACCTCAAGGTGAAGGCGATCGCCTCGCTCACGGAATCGGGCTCGACGGCGCTGTGGATGTCGCGACTGAATTGCGGCGTGCCGATCTACGCGCTCACCGCCCAGACCTTCACGCGCTACCGCTGCACGCTCTTCCGCGACACGTATCCGCTGATGGTGAAGTACGTGGGACACGACCGCGAGGAGCTGCTCCAGGAGGCCGAGGCCGTCCTCGTGGGCAACGGCGTCGTGAAGGAAGGCGACCTCATCGTCCTCACAATCGGCGAGCCCATCGGGAAATCGGGCGGAACCAACACAATGAAAATCGTGAAAGTCGGCGAGCACCGCAAGGGCTGAAGCCAAGACACCTGGGAGCAGCGGCAGCCGCTTCGTCCTAAGATACCGGACAAGGCTGTCAACCTTTAAGCAGCAGCAACGGAGAACCAGCTATGGCACTCGTTTCGATGCGACAACTTCTGGACCATGCGGCGGAGAACGGCTACGGCCTGCCCGCCTTCAACGTGAACAACCTCGAGCAGGTGCAGGCCATCATGGAGGCCGCTGCCGAGACCGACAGCCCCGTGATCATGCAGGCCTCGGCAGGCGCGAGGAAATACGCCGGCGAGACCTTCCTCAAGTACCTGATCGAGGCGGCCGTCGCGAGCTTCCCCAAGACGCCCGTGGCCATGCACCAGGATCACGGCCAGTCGCCCGCGGTCTGCGACGGCGCCATCAAGCTGGGATTCTCGAGCGTGATGATGGACGGCTCGCTGGAGGCCGACGGCAAGACAATCGCTTCGTACGAGTACAACGTGCAGGTGACCAAGCAAGTGGTCGACATGGCGCATCGCCTCGGCGTTTCAGTCGAAGGCGAGCTGGGCTGCCTCGGGTCGCTGGAGACCATGCGCGGCGACAAGGAAGACGGCCACGGCACCGACGCCACGATGACGCGCGAGATGCTGCTCACGGATCCCGAGCAGGCCGCCGATTTCGTGAAGAAGACCGGCGTGGACGCGCTCGCCATCGCCATCGGGACTTCGCACGGCGCCTACAAGTTCACGAGGAAGCCCACGGGCGACATCCTCGCCATCGAGCGCATCAAGGAAATCCACAAGCGCATCCCGAACACGCACCTCGTGATGCACGGTTCTTCCTCGGTCCCGCAGGACTTGCTGGAGGTGATCCGCGAGAACGGCGGCGAGATGAAGGAAACCTACGGCGTGCCGGTCGAGGAGATCCAGGAAGGCATCAAGCACGGCGTGCGCAAGGTCAACATCGACACGGACATCCGCCTCGCGATGACGGCGGCGATCCGCAAGTACATGAACGCCAACAAGAGCGCCTTCGATCCGCGCGACTACCTGAAGCCCGCGCGCGCGGCCGCGAAGGAAATCTGCAAGCAGCGCTACACGCAGTTCGGTTGCGCGGGACAGGGATCGAAGCTCCAGCCCGTGACCTTGGAGAAGATGGCCACGCGTTACGCCAAAGGGGAGCTCGCGGCCATCGTTCGCTGAAAGCGAGGTTCCCGTGGATGCCCGATTGATGACCCAGACGGCCGGCGCCATGGTGGCGCCGGGCAAGGGCCTGCTCGCCGCAGACGAAAGCGCGGGCACGGCCAAGAAGCGCTTCGATTCCGTCGGCGTGGAGAGCACGGAGGAGAACCGCCGCGCCTACCGGGAGATGCTCTTCACGACGCCGGGGCTTTCCCAGTACGTGAGCGGCGTGATCTTCTTCGACGAGACGTTGCGCCAGGCCACGAAGGACGGCGTCAACTTCGCGAAGTACCTCGAGAAGAGCGGCATCATTCCGGGCATCAAGGTCGACGCGGGCGCGCACGACATGGCGCTGCATCCCGGAGAGAAAGTGACCGAGGGGCTCGACAAGCTCGCCGAACGCATGGGCGAATACTTCGGGATGGGGGCACGTTTCGCGAAGTGGCGCGCCGTCATCACGATCGGCGAGGGCATTCCGTCGCGCGCCTGCATCCGGGCGAACGCCCATGCGCTCGCGCGCTACTCGGCCATCTGCCAGGAAGCATCGATAGTCCCCATCGTCGAGCCCGAGGTGCTGCTGGATGGCGGCCACACCGCGGAGCGGAGCGAATCGGTGCACGAGGAAACGCTCGAAACACTCTTCCACGAGATGCAGGAGCAAGGCGTCTCGCTCGAGCACGTGATCCTCAAGGCGAGCATGGTGGTCACGGGCAAGGACAATCCGAAGCGGGCCGGCGTGAAGGAAGTGGCGGAGCGCACGATCCGCGTGCTCAGGCGCACCGTGCCCGCCGCGCTGCCGGGCGTCGTCTTCCTCTCGGGCGGACAAAGCGACGAGGACGCCACCGCGCACCTGGACCAGATGAACCGCATCGGCGGCTTGCCTTGGCCGCTCACCTTCAGCTATAGCCGCGCGTTGCAGTCGGCGGCGTTGAATGCGTGGCGCGGCCAGGCGGCCAACGTCGCCGCGGCGCAGCGTGCCCTCCACCATCGCGCCCGCATGAACAGCCTCGCGGCGCGGGGCGAGTGGTCGCCCGAGGCCGAGAAGAAGGCCGCCTGACTCCGTGAGCTCGCCCGCGGTCACCGCATGCCGTAACTGCGGAACGCCCGCGGGCGGGAAGTTCTGCTCCGAGTGCGGGCAGACGACCGCGCTGCATCCGCCGACGGCGCGCGAATTCCTGCAGGAGCTGCTCGAGAACCAGGTCGCGCTGAATGGCGCGATCTGGAAGACCCTGCGAAAGCTCGTGGTCCCGGGGCAGCTCACTCTGGAATACTTCGCGGGACGCAGGCGCCGCTATGTTCCACCGCTGCGCCTGTATCTCACGGCAAGCCTCATCTTCTTCCTCGTGGCCAAGGTGTTCATGCCCGGGGACACCCTCCAGGTGAGGGTCAGCAACTCCGTCGCCGGCGACGGCCCGATCGCGTTGCAATGCGACGCGGACGATTCGATCTGCCCGGCGCTGGAGAAGCGCCTTCGCGAGCACTTCGGGAGCATGACGCGGGTGCAGGTAAATGAGTTCCTGGTGCAGCGAGTGGTCACCTCGTTCCCCTACGCGATGTTCCTCCTCGTGCCGCTGTTCGCGCTGCTCACGCGCGCCGCGTACTGGAACCGGCCGTTCAACTACGGCGAGCATCTCGTGTTCGCGTTCCACGTCCACACATTCGTCTTTCTCTTGGGCGCGATCGTCGGGCCTTTCGCGAAGCCGATGCTTCTCACGATCCCGTCCGCGATCTACCTGGCCATCGCGATGCGCACCGTATTCGGGGGCCGGACGTGGCCCTTCATCGCGCGCTTCGTAGCCGTTTTCGTGGCCTACTTCCTGGTGCTCATGTTCTCGATCGCATTAGCCTTCACCGCCGCCGCCCTCCTATGAACATGTACGAATCCTCGATCCGGTCGCTGCCCCTGGTGGGACGCGGCAAGGTGCGCGACATCTACGCCGTCGGCGGCGACAAGCTGCTCATCGTCACCACCGACCGCCTCTCGGCCTACGACGTGATCCTGCCCACGCCCATTCCCGAGAAGGGGCGGGTGCTCACGGAGCTCGCGGACTTCTGGTTCCACAAGCTCGCCTCGATCGTTCCCAACCATCTCACCGGCGTCCAGCCGGAGAGCGTAGTTGCGCCCAACGAGCGCGAGCAGGTGCGCGGGCGTTCCATCGTCGTGCGCCGCATGAAGACGATCCCCGTCGAGGCCGTCGTGCGCGGTTACCTCGAGGGATCGGGATGGAAGGAGTACCAGGAATCCTCGAGCGTTTGCGGCATCAAGCTGCCGGCGGGGTTGAAGCGCGCATCGAAGCTGCCCCATCCCATCTTCACGCCGGCCACCAAGGCCGAGGCGGGACACCACGACGAGAACATCTCCTTCGAGCGGATGGCGAAGGACATCGGCGAGGCCCGCGCGAAGGAAGTGCGCGACACGGCGGTGAAACTCTACGAGGCCGCGGCGAAGTACGCGCTGGAGCGCGGCATCATCATCGCCGATACGAAGTTCGAGTTCGGCACCGACGCCGGCGGAAAGCTGCATCTCATCGACGAGGCGCTCACGCCGGATTCGTCGCGCTTCTGGCCGCTCGACACGTGGCGCGAGGGGGCGAGTCCCGAGAGCTTCGACAAGCAATACGTGCGCAACTGGCTGGACGCCATCGGCTTCGAGCGCAAACCCCCGGCACCGCCCATGCCGGCAGACGTGGCCGCGAAGACGAGCGAGAAGTACCAGGAAGCGCTCAAGCGCCTGGCGGGCCCATGACGGCGCGCCTCGATCCTCGCGTCCTCACGCGCGAGCTCCTCGCGTTCAACACGATCAATCCGCCGGGCATGGAGCGCGCGTGCGCCCGGGCCATCGGCAAGCGTCTCGAAGACGCGGGTTTTCGCGTCGGGTACCACGAGTTCGCCGAGGGACGCACGAGCCTCATCGCCGAGATCGGCGGCGACGACAGCCGGCCGCCGCTCTGCTTCACGGGCCACATCGACGTGGTTCCCCTGGGCGCGGCGCATTGGCGCCATGACGCCTTCGCCGGCGAGACCGATGGCGACAAGCTCTACGGACGCGGCTCCACGGACATGAAGAGCGGCATCGCGGCGTTCGTGTGCGCGGCGATCGAACTGGCGCCGAGGCTCGCGCGCACGCCCGGGCTCGTGCTCGTGATCACCGCCGGCGAGGAAATCGGATGCGAGGGCGCGAAGTTCCTCGCCGACAGGAAGCTCCTCGGGCGCGCGGGCGCCATCGTCGTGGCCGAGCCCACGGCCAACTATCCCTACATCGGCCACAAGGGCCTCGCGTGGTTCGAGGTGGAGACGAAGGGCGTCACGGCCCACGGATCCATGCCGGAAGTGGGAGACAACGCGATCGTGAAGATGGCGCACGTGATCGGCGACCTCGAGCATTTCCATTTTCCGGTCGAGTCGCATCCCATCATGGGCAAGCCCACGATGAACGTGGGTACGATCCGCGGCGGCCTCAACACCAACTCCGTTCCCGACGAGGCGCGCATCACGCTCGACACGCGCACGGTGCCCGGCATCGACCACGCGCACCTTTGCAAGTCGCTGCAATCGCTGCTCGCGCCGCGCGGCGCCACGGTGCGGCAGATCGTGGACACGGAAAAGCTCTACACGGAGCCGGACAACGTGTGGGTGCAGGAAGTGTTCGAAGCCTGCACGCCGCTGCTGAACGGCCGGCCCACGCCGAAGACAATCACGTTCTCGACCGATGGCGCGGACCTGAAGCGCGGCTTCGGCGGGCCGCCCACGGTGATCCTCGGCCCCGGCGAGCCCACGCTTGCGCACCAGACCGACGAATGGTGTTCGCTCCGGCGCATCGAGGAATCCGTCGAGCTCTTCCGTACCCTCGCGCGGGACTGGTGCGGCCAGTGACGCGGGAGGATTTTCGCGAGGCCGAGTCGCATCTTCGGGAAGGAAACGCGCTGCGCTCGGCGGGCCGCGTCGCCGATGCGATCGAGGCCTACCGCCGCGCGGTCGCCGCGGCGCCCCGGGGCCCGGCCGGCCACTACAACCTCGCGATCGCGCTTCGCGATGCCCGCCGGTGGCGCGAGGCCGTGCTCTCGTTTCGCGAGGCACTGCGCCTTTCCGGCGGCAAGGACTTCGACGCGATGCAGAACGTCGTAGCCACGATCGCGGCCGCCATCGACGCGGAGGCCCCGCGGCTCTTCCCGCGCGAGCAACCCGCCGCCACGCCCGGCGAGCTTGCCTCCGTGTCGATCGTCGTCTGCAGCATTCGCCCGGCAATGCTCGAGGCGATGCGCCGCAGTTTCATCGAGGCGCTCGGCCCACGCGAGCACGAATTCGTCGTGATCGAAGATGCGCGATCGCTGTGCGAAGGCTACCAGCGCGGGCTCGAACGCTCGCGCCACGGCATCGTGGTCTTTTCCCACGACGACGTGGAGCTCATCTCGCCCGGCCCCTTCGAGGCGCTCGACCGCGCCCTCGAATCCCACGACGTGGTGGGCCTCGCCGGAAGCGACCTCGTGCGCGGTCCCGCCGTGATGTGGGCCGGCCATCCGCACCTGCGCGGATTCGTCGCGATGCCCGTCGACGGCGATCCGGCCGCGATCGACACGTCGACCTTCGCGCTCGAATGCGGCGGGCTGGGCGGCATGCAGGCGCTCGACGGCTTCTGGTTCGCAGCCCGCCGCGAAGCGGCGCTCGCCGTGGGATTCGACGGAGCGACCTTCGACGGATTCCACTTCTACGACCTGGACTTCACGTATCGCGCGCACCTCGCGGGCCTGCGCGTGGCGGTGACGACCGACATCGTCTGCCTGCACAAGAGCCACGGATCCTTCGACGCGAACTGGCAGCGCTACGCGGCCCGCTTCACGGCAAAATTTCCGCAACTGGATGGCGTGCACGGGCCCAACCCGCACTTCAACGCGCGGCTGGCGTCACGGGACAACGCGCTTCGCCTCTACGAGGAGTTGCGCGGCCTGGCGGCCACGCCATGAGGAACGCCTAGGGCGCTTTTTCCTCGAGGCGCGCGAGGATGAACTTCCACTCCGCGTCGGTCACCGGCGTGATCGACAAACGGTTGCCGCGCCTGAGCGTGACCATCTTGGCGAGCTCGCGATAGGAGCGCATTTCCGCGAGCGGCATGGCGCGCGTCTTCTTCACGAGCTTCACGTCCACGAGCATCCAGCGCGGGTCGTCGCGCTTCGCCTTCGGGTCGAAGTATTCGCCCTTGCGGTCGAACTGCGATTCGTCGGGATGCGGCCCGCTCGCCACTTTGGCGATGCCGTAGATGCCGGGCACTTCACAGCTCGAGTGGTAGAAGAGCACGCCGTCGCCCACGCGCATCGCATCGCGCATGAAGTTCCGGGCGGTGTAGTTGCGAACCCCGAACCACGGCGTCGCCTGCTTGGGCGCCTTGACGAGATCGTCGATCGAGAACTCGTCGGGCTCGGACTTCATCAACCAATAGGGCATGAAAAAATAAACCGGGGCCAGACCCCGGATTCCCTGCGGTGTTCGTCCAAGCTGCACCTCGAACCATCGGTTCAAGTCGGTCGCCAACCGGTCACCGCAGGTAAGTCCGACGTGGGACTCGCACAATAGTGACCTTGGCCGGCGTCCAGGGTTACCGCTATCGGTTCAAAGGATGTAAGCCCGGACGAACGCCGCAGGAAACCCGACCTCTAGAACAACTTCTCCTGGTCGGCGGCGAGCGCCGAATCCAGCGTCTCCTGCATCGAGACAATTCTACGTCGAATCGCGTCGCCGTCAAAGGAAGCCGCCGGCGCAACGGAAGGCCGATTCGTCATCATCTCGTGGGCGATGTTGAGCGCGGCCATGATCGCGATGCGCTCGTTCCCGGCGATCTTGCCCACGTCGCGGATCTCCACCAATTTCCGGTTGAGATAGTCGGCCGAAGCGAGCAGCTGTTTCTCTTCGCCGTCGGGGCACGCCACCTTGAATTCGCGGCCGAGCAAGCTCAACGTAAGGGCGCCCTTGCCGTTGGCTTTTTCCGCGGCGCTCACGACTCGGTCTCCGGAATCTGCTTGAGCAGCGCCTCGATCCGCGACTTGGCGGCGCCCAGTTTTTCGCCCAGGCGGGCGTTCTCATCCGTGCGGTTCGCGAGCTGCTGGCGCAGCTCCCGATTCTCACCGCGCAAAGCCTCCAGGCGCCGCACCAGCTGCGAGAGTTTTTCCTCGAGGCCGTCGAGTTCCTCGTCCATCCATTAACCCTATTGGAAAAAACAAGGCCCGTCAATGTGTAAGCGGCCCTTTTGAAAGTTGTTTCGAGCGCGCCGCGCCGGCTCGTCGTATCATCGCGGCAGCGATGGGATGCTCGGGAAGCCGGTTGAAAGCCGGCGCTGCCCCCGCAACGGTAAGCGAGCCATCGACGGAAACACGCCACTGCGGCGAACCAAAGCCGTGGGAAGGCCTCTGTCGAAGACGTCCTCGCGAGCCCGGAGACCGGTCCCCTTCGCGCCGGGGGAAGGCCCTTGAAACGGCCTTCCGGTCGAAAACCTGCGGCTTGCGGGGACGCTCGCCGCTCGACGAAGGACAACAACTCCCATGAAAGCGCTGTCGATCGCGGGCCTCGCAGGGCTCGCCAGCCTGGGCGCGCAGGCCCAGGAAACAACACCGCCGCAGGATTTGCGGCAATCGTTCGACCCCGTCGTCGTCACCGCGACGCGCACCACGACGCCGACGACCACGATCCGCGACACGGTCGTCATCACGCGCGACGAGCTCGATGCCGCCGGATCGCTTTCGCTCGGCGAGATCCTGCAGCGCGAAGCGGGCATCGAGCTTCGTTCCAACGGCGGCCCGGGACAGCCGCAGTCGCTCTTCATCCGCGGCGCGGGCTCCGCGCAGACGCTCGTGCTCGTCGATGGAATGCGCGTGGGCTCGGCCACCGTCGGCACCACGGCGATCGAGCACATTCCGATCGACATGATCGAGCGCATCGAGGTCGTGAAGGGGCCGCTATCGAGCCTCTATGGCGGCGACGCGATGGGCGGCGTGATCCAGATCTTCACGCGCGGCAAGAACGTGCCCTACTTCTACGCGAACGCTGGCTACGGGACCGACAACGACTGGCGGGTGAACGCGGGCGTGACCGGCACCGACGACAACTCGAAGTTCTCCCTCGCGACGGGCTATCGCTCCGTCGACGCGCCGAGCGCCACGGATTCGCGCAACGCGTTCGGCTACAACCCCGATCGCGATCCATACGACGACGCGTACTTCAACTTCCGCCTGTCGCAAAGGATGTGGACCGGCGAGATGCTCGCCCTCGATGCGTTCACCACGAACGCGCATACGCATTTCGACGCGGGCCCCGGCGACGACTGGAACTACCACGTGATCTCCGGCGCGAAATTCTCGTCCTCGTCGGTCTTCTCGCCCACGTGGACGAGCACGCTCTCGGTCGGCGAGGGGCTCGATCGCCTCGAGGATCACGGCGGCTTCATCGACCACTTCGAGACGCGCCAATTCCAGGCGACGTGGCTGAACGAGTTCCCGATCGCGGGAGGAGGCTGGTCCCTGGGCGCGGAAACATTGCGCCAGAAGATCTACACCGACGCGGCGGACCCCTTCACGAACGACCAGCGCAATACCAACTCGGTCTTCGTCGGAGTCAACCAGTCGATCGACAACCAGCACTACGAGGCGAGTGTCCGCTGGGACGACGACGACCAGTTCGGTTCGCACTCGACGGGAACCTTCAGCTACGGCTACGACTGGCCTTCCGTCGCGCGCCTGGCATTCACGTACGGCAAGGGCTTCCGCGCGCCGACCTTCTACGATCTCTACGGGCCGACCTTCCCCGGTTACACGCCGAACCCGGGCCTGCAGCCGGAGCAGTCGACGACCTACGAGCTCACGCTGCGCAGCCTCGCCAACTCCGCGCTCCAGTGGCGCCTCACCTACTTCGACAATCGCTTCGACGACCTCATCGTGTACAGCTTCACCGAGGGCACGGTGCTCAACGTGTCGCGAGCGCGGACGCAGGGTTTGGAGGCCGTCGCCGAGACGCAGTGGCTGGGCGCGCGATGGAAAGGTACCTTCACGGCGCAACGCCCGAAGGACGAGGACACGGGCGCGATGCTGCAGGGGCGCGCCGAACGCTTCGGGACGTTCGAGGTGAGCCGCGGCTGGGGATCCTTCACCGCGGGAATGACGATGCTCGCGGCGAGCGAGCGCTTCGATTCGACGAACGAGGACCCCTCTTCGCGGATGGGCGGCTACACCGTCTTCGATGCGCGCGTGCGCTACGACTTCGACAAGCACTGGTCGGCGCAGCTAGTCGCGACGAACCTCGCCGACAAACGCTACGAGACCGCCGTGGGATATCCCGCGCCGGGACGCGGGGTCCTCGTCACCGTGAGCTTCGCGAGTTTCTAGGAACCCTTCGCGCGGCCGCTCGCGGTGAGCATCGCATCGCGGGCGGCGAACCACTCGCCGGCGAACTCGCTCGACTGGTACTCCTTGAACCAGGGGCCGCCGATCGTGAAGTGCACGAGCGCGGCTTCCGGGTCGGGCGCGTCGTAGCCCACGAGGTGGTTCCAGCGGGCGGGCAAGGCGCCGATCAACTCGTCGTCGCCGAGCCATTTGAACTGGTGCAGCTGCAATCCGGTGGCCGTGTTCACGAACTCGGGCGTGAGCGCCTTGCATTTCGCGCAGTTCATCAGCATCACCGACGACCAGTTCTTCTTCTCGTACTTGGTCTGCACCTGCCCCAGGAATTTCTTCTCCTCCTTGGGCACGTGCATGTGCTTGACCACTTGCACGGCATAGCGGTCGTCGCGAAGCTTCCAGAGCTCCGCGATGTCCTCGCGCATGATCATGTCGCAGTCCATGAACACCGCCCAACCCTCGTAGCCGGCGAGCCACGGCGTGAGGAAACGCGAGAACGAGAACTCGGTGGACTGCAGCTCGTTGCGCGGCCGGTCGAACACGCCGCGAAGCTGCGACAACATCACCGGCGTGATCGCGACAGGCTCGCTCGCGTGGACGTTGATGCTGTGGGCCAGCACGCTCGTCGCCACGCGCTCGGCTGCGTCGTATCCGATGAAAACCCTGATCATCCCTTCGCCTCCCGGGTCAAATCCTGCCGCAGCCTGCCGAGGGCCTCGCTCCAGTCGCCCTCAGGTGTCTGCCGGTATGAATCGAAATCGCCGAACCACGGCGACTTTCCCGCCGCCTGCCACCGCCATTCCGGCGGATTGGGCACGAGTATGCGTCCTCCGCGGCCCAGCGCCGCCAGCAGGTGGATGTTCGTGCTGCTCACGCCCACGTATCCATCCAGCAGCGAGAGGAGCGCCAGCATGTCCTCGAGATCCTCGTTCACGTCCGAGAGATCGACGACGCTCGCGCCGAGGGCGTCTTCGAGCTCGCGCGTGGCTCCGTCCGCGGGCCGGCGCTGGATGGAGACGAACTGGAACGGCAATCCCGCGAGCGCTTCGCCCAGCATCGCGGGAGAAACATCTTTCCAC
>JBAQKF010000001.1:0-116624 GCA_049300695.1 Usitatibacter sp. | reverse complement strand
CCCAGGCGGCCTTCGGTTCCCACCTCGCGTGCGACCCGCGTCACCTCCGCGGCGAACGACGAGAGCTGGTCCACCATCGTGTTGATCGTGTTCTTCAGCTCGAGGATCTCGCCTTTCACGTCCACCGTGATCTTGCGCGAGAGGTCTCCGCGCGCCACGGCCGTGGTGACGTCGGCGATGTTTCGCACCTGGCCCGTGAGGTTCGAGGCCATGTAGTTCACGGAGTCCGTCAGGTCCTTCCATGTGCCGGAAACGCCTTCCACCACCGCCTGGCCGCCGAGCTTGCCTTCCGTGCCCACCTCGCGCGCCACGCGCGTCACGTCCGATGCGAAGGACCGAAGCTGGTCCACCATCGTGTTGATCGTGTTCTTGAGCTCCAGCACCTCGCCCTTCACGTCGACCGTGATCTTCTTCGACAGGTCGCCCGTCGCCACCGCGGTGGTCACCTGCGCGATGTTTCGCACCTGGCCCGTCAAGTTGCCGGCCATGGAGTTCACGGAGTCCGTCAGGTCCTTCCACGTGCCCGCGACACCTTTCACCCGCGCCTGGCCACCGAGCTTTCCTTCGGTGCCCACCTCGCGTGCGACCCGCGTCACCTCCGAGGCGAACGACGAGAGCTGCTCCACCATCTTGTTCACCGTCTTCGCGGTGCGCAGGAACTCGCCTTCCAGCGGACGATCGTCGATCTCGAGCGCCATGGTCTGCGAGAGGTCGCCCTGGGCCACGGCGCCGATCACGCGCGCGGTGTCGCTCGTCGGGTGGATCAGGTCCCCGATGAGCGCGTTCACCGAGCTCATGGAATCCTTCCAGAAGCCACGGACGTCGCCGAGCGAGGCGCGCACCTTGAGCTTGCCTTCCCGGCCGACCCTCTGGCGCAGGTGCGCAAGCTCTTCGGCCATGCGTTGGTTCAGGTCCACGACTTCGTTGAAGGTCTCCGCGACCTTGCCCTGCATGCCGGTCCATTCGAGCGGCAGCCGGATGGAGCCATCCCCATTCTTCAGCGCGGTGAGGGCCGACAGGAGCTGCCGGGCTTCCCGCTGCGAGAAAATGAGGTCCGTGACTTTGGGCTGCGCACGCCGTGCGCGTTCCGCGACGGCGGTCGATCCGTGGGTGGAGCTTTTCATTGGCGGCTTAACTCCCGGCATTGGTCGAGACGCCGAGGTGGCGTTCGATGGCGCGTACCTGGTCTTCCACATTGCTCCTGAGCTTTGCGATCGCGCGTTTCATCGCGGGGCCATCCAGCGTGCCGGACTCCATCAGGTGCAGCCATCCGGTCATCGCGGAGAGCGGCGTGCGCAACTCGTGCGACAGGGATCGCGCGAGATCCGGGGGCATGGAGGCGGCGGGGGCCTTTCTCTTGCTCGCGAGGCCCGTGATCGCCTCCCTCAGCACCGCGGAATCGGCATCCAGCAACTCGCCATCGCAAACCACGAGCGCCGTCTCGCAGTTGGACAGGGCGCTTGCGGCATCTTCCCAGCTGTTCACCTCGATTACGCCGATGCCCGCCTCTTGAAGGGCCGCGAGGGCGCCTTCGGCGCGCGGCCTGCCTTTGGAGATCTTCAATACGGTCGTCGTCATGCGTCACCAGCCTACCGGGGCAAGGAAAACTATAGTCATGAGGGTGTGCGGAGATATGTAGGACAGGTCCTACATGGAGCCGTCCCCTCGTGGCCTACAATGAGGAAAAACCAGAGACCGCCTCGCGGCAGAGACCGCGAATACGGAGCGCGCCCAGCATGAGCGGTACCCTGCCCCTGAAGGTCTTCATTGCCGAGGATTCGGCGGCCGTGGCCGAAATGCTCACGGCGCTGATCGCCGAGCCGGGGCGAATCGAGGTGGTCGGCATTGTCGAGTCAGGCAACGCCGCGGTCGAAGCGATCGGCCGCATCCGGCCCGACGTGGTGATCCTGGACCTTCAGCTGAAGACCGGTTCGGGGGCCGACGTGATCCGCGCCCTGCGGGCCGACAAGGGACTCGCGGCGACCCGCATCGTGGTGATCTCGAACCACGTCTCGCCGACCCTCAAGTCGGGTTGCCTCGAATTGGGGGCCGACGACTACTTCGACAAGCTGAAGGAACTCCCCGCGCTCCTCGAAAGGCTCACGGGGCTCGCTTCAGCGAGAGACTGACCGCCAGCATTCAGGCGCGCTTCACCGTAAGGAAGTTGCGGACTTCCTTCACACCCTTCACGCCGGAAGCCAGGCGCTCTGCGCGCGACTTCGCCGCTTCGTTGTCGGTGAGGCCATTGAGCGTAACCACGCCGTCCTTGGTATCGACATCGATCTTCAGGACGCTGAGATCCGGATCCTTGAGGATGTCGGTCTTCACCGATGCGGTGATCGCGGCATCGTCCAGATGCACGTCGTTCGCGGCATTCTTCATCGCGACCACTGCGTTGTCGGTCTTTTCGTTGATCTTGTCGCCGGTGCGCGCGAGGTCGTCCTTCGTCGTCGCGACCGCGTTGTCGAGCTTCTGCCCGACCGTGGAGGAGTCGCTCGTGGTCGTGGTGGTCGCGTTGTCCGGGTGGCAGGCGGCCAAGGCCAGCGCGAGCGGAAGAGCGGCCAGGACTGCGTTGCGGGGCATTGTTTTCATCGTCGGCTCCTGTGGGATGTATGACGCCCCCCATCGTAGGCTGCGCGAACGCCGGCCTCAGTCGGCGTCGCTCGCAATCGCATGTCGGCAAGCGCCGTCGGATTCGTCTGACGGGCAAATCAGCGTTTGAAGCACGCGCCGGTTGCGCGCGCTGACAGAGCAGGGGAGGGGCTCCGCCCTAATCTGTAATCCGTTCCAATGCACGCGAGGAGCGAACATGAATACCACTCACAACGTGATCGCCGCCGTGTTGTTCGGCGTGGCGCTCGCGGCGGGCTGCGCCAACATGGAAGACAAGTCGCTCGGGCAGAACATGAGCGACTCCGAGATCACCACGAAGGTGAAGGCCAAGTTCGTGGCCGACAGCACCGTGAGCGCCCTGAATATCAAGGTCGATACGTACAAGGGCACGGTGCAGCTTTCCGGCTTCGCCAGGAACCTGGACGAGATCAGTCGTGCAAGCGACATCGCCCAGCACACCGAAGGCGTGAAGCTCGTCAAGAACGACATCCACCTGCAGTGAAACCCTGAAACCAGGAGATTGACCATGCGTACCAACACCGGCACGAACCCGATCGACCGCGACCTCCAGAACGTCGTGGCCGATACCCAGGAGCTGCTGAAGACGATGGAAAACGAGGGCGGAGTGCAGCTCGACGCAGCGCGCGAGCGCGCGAAGTCCACCATCGCGACCGCCCGCAAGACGCTGGGCGACCTGCAGACGAGCGTCCAGGAAAGCGCCCGCGTCGCCGTCAAGACGACGGACGGATACGTGCGCGAAAACCCGTGGCAGGCGGTCGGCATCAGCGCGGCGGTCGGCGCCGTGGTCGGCTTCCTCATCTCGCGCAAGTAGGCGGGCGCTCGTGCGCGAAGCCACCGGTCTCATCGGCAACGTTCGCGGCATCGCGGCCGTCGGGCTGCGAATGGCGCGCACGAGGCTCGAGCTTCTCGCGATCGAGTTCCAGGAGGAGAAGGCGCACGCGGTGCAGCAGATCGTCATCGCGTCCGTTGTGCTCTATCTCATCACGTTCGGAACGCTGCTCGCGATCCTCGCGATAGGCCTCGCGATTTCCCCGGGAACGCGCGAGATCTTCTTCGCGACGCTGGCGTTCGTGTTCCTGGCGCTCGGGGGGCTGGGCGTCGCGTGGCTTGGCGCGCTCGTGCGCCGCCGCTCGCTCTTCAGCGAGACCCTGTCGGTGCTTGGACGCGACGAGCAGGCGTTGCGGGGCACTGGTGACTGAGCTCGAGCTCCTGCGCCGGCGCCGCGAACTCGTCGTGCTTTCCGCCGACGTGCAGCGGGCGACGCTGGCCAACCGGCTCGATCACATCGAGGCGAGCCCGGCGCGCCTCTTGTTGGGATTGGCGGCGAGTGCGACGCGAGTCGTGGCGGCACGCCGCGTGGCACTTGCGGTCCTCGCCGTCGCCAGCCGCGTGTTTCGCCGGCGCCCTGATCCGGGGCGCGCCTGACTCAACGATGACCACAACCTAAAGGAGACTCACATGCTTTATTGGGCAGCCGTATTCTTCATCATCGCGTTGATCGCAGGCGTCCTGGGCTTCGGTGGCATCGCAGCCGGCGCCATCGGAATCGCCAAGATCCTGTTCTTCATCTTCCTGATCCTGTTCGTGGTCTCGCTGTTGGTGGGCGCGATTCGCAGAACCTGAAGGGGGCGAACCATGATGAAGTTCAATTGGGTATTGACGGCGGCTCTCGCCGTCGCGCCGCCCGCGTTCGGCTTCGCCCAACATGACGACACGGTGCGCCTCGCGGAGAACGCCCCGTTCAACGCGACGCACGGCCGCGTCACGTCGATCGAGTTCGTGCGCGGGTCTTCCGGGCATTCGCCCGCGGGCGCGATCGTGGGCGGATTGATCGGGGGCGTCCTCGGCCACCAGATCGGCAACGGGCGCGGCAATGACGCCGCCACCGTCGCCGGGGCGGTAGGCGGCGCCGTGGTGGGCAACGAAGTGAGCAAGGAGCACGCGTCCGGGCACGACTACTATAGGATCGCCATTCACTTCCGGGATGGGCGCGAGGAAACGTTCACGCGCGATTCCGCGAGCGACCTGCGAGTGGGTGACCGTGTTCGCGTGACCGAACGCGGCGGGATCGAGCGCGACTGAAAGCAGGAGAAAAGGGCCGTCATGGGGTAGACTTTTCGTCCTCCCCATGACTTCTCCTCCCCCTTCCGCAAAGAGCAAATCCGAGGCGGAGCCGGCCATGTTGCCGGCGCGCCTCTGGCTTCCTCTGGTCATCGCGGTCGTGGTTTCAATCGCGACCGTGGTGCAGACCGAGCTTTCCAGCCGCCTCTTCTCGGCCACGAAAGTCGAGATCGGCGCGGGCCTTACGCTGCGCACGAAGATCCTCCAGCTCGAGAAGGCGATCCTCGAGGCCGAGACCGCGCAGAGAGGCTACCTGCTCACGCGCAAGGACACATACCTGGAGCCCTTCCAGCGATCGCTGGAATCGATCCGCCCGCTCCAGCGCGAGATCCTGGACCTCATGCACGACGAGAAGGCCGAGCGCGACAAGCTCACCGACTTGAACGCGCTCACCGCCTTGAAGCTCGCCGAGATGGAGCGCACGGTGAAGGTCGCGAACGGCGAAGACTTCGATCGCGCCCTTGCCATCGTCGAGGGCGACGAGGGCCGGCAGCTGTCGGAGAAGCTGCACGCGTCCTTCGCGAGCCTCAACACGATCGTGAGCGAGCAGATGGACCAGCGTTCCCGCGAATGGGAGGACTCCGTCGAGGCCAGCCGCTCGGGAATCCTCACCGCCGTCGGGCTGAACGTGGTGCTCATCGCCATGCTGGCGTTGCTGCTCATCCGCGACCAGCGCCAGGTGCGCGAGACCCAACAGACCCAGGCGTCGTACGCTGAAAGGCTGGAAAGCGAGGTCGCGAGGCGCACGCGGGAGCTTTCTTCCCTCTCGGATTTCCTGCAGACCAATTCAGAGCGGGAGAAGGCGTCGCTCGCCCGCGAACTGCACGACGAGCTGGGCGGCATCCTCACGCCGGCGAAGATGGATCTGTCATGGCTCGAGGGACGCCTCGGCCCCAATCCGGAATACGGCGAGCGCATGCGCAGGGTGTCGCACCTGGTCGACCAGGGCATCGACCTGAAGCGGCGCATCATCGAGAACCTGCGCCCGTCGCTGCTCGATCACCTGGGCCTTGCCGCGGCGCTGCAGTGGCATGTCGAGGAGGCGTGCAAATCGGCGAATCTCGAGTGCGACATCGCCATGAGCGAGCACCTGGAGCGGTTGCCGGCCGATCTCGAGATCGCCATCTATCGCGTGGTCCAGGAAAGCGTGACGAATATCGTGCGCCACGCGAACGCCAAGCGCATCGCCCTTTCGGCCGACCGCACGGCCCGTGGGCTGGTGCTCTCGATCACCGATGACGGGGTCGGGATTGCGGATATCGAGGCCGCGAAGAGGACCTCTCACGGCCTTGCGGGGATGACCCACCGCGTGCGTTCGGTAAACGGGACGATGGATATCCGCAGCGCGCCCGGCACCGGGACCCGAATCGAAGTGTTCGTGCCGCTGTCGGCAGTGGAGCCCGCGAAAGCCTAGGCGCCTAGTTCTTCCGCCCGGCCAGGAGCTGGTCGATCAGTTGCGGAAGTGTCGCGAAATCCTTGCTCTTGTCGAGGAAGTAGTCCGCTCCCGCCTCGAAGGCGGCATTCCTGAGTGCCGGCACTGCGTGGTTGGTGAGCACCACGATGCATGCATGGCGCTGGCGCCCCGCTTCGCGCAGGGCGCGGATCACTCCGAAGCCCGTGCCCTCGGCCAGCTGCAGGTCGACGATCGCGAGATCGATGTCATGCGCATTGCAGGCCTGGGTCGCGGCCGACTCCGTATCGGCGGTCGCGACGACTTCGACTTGCCCGGGGATCGACACGAGCTCCACGAGCCGCTCGGAGATGCGCGGCGAATCTTCCACGACGAGGGCATTCATGAGCATGTGGGCGAAGGGCCCGAGATTGGCGTCGAAGCGCTTCTCCCACGGGGGCTCGCCGGCCGCCAGCACGTCTGCGCCCGCCGATGGCAAACGGCTCTGCGTGGACTCGTAGTCGAGGGGCATGATCACGCGATGAGTTGATTCTTGACCGCGTAATACGTGATGTCCGCGTTCGTCTTGAAGTTCATCTTCTCCAGGATCCGCGCGCGATAGGTGCTCACGGTCTTCACGCTGATGAAGAGTTCCTTGGAGATGTTCGAGACGCTCTGGCCCGCCGCGAGCTTGCAGAAGATCTGGAACTCGCGCTCGGAAAGGTTCGTGTGCGACGGCCCGCCCGTCGCGTTGGCGCCGGCCGAAAGGCCCTGCGCCAGCTTGTCGGCCGTCTTCGGGCTCACATAGCGCCGGCCCTGCGAGGCCGCCACCACCGCCGAGATGAGATGATCCGGCGGCGCATCCTTCGCCACGAATCCCGCGGCGCCGGCCTTGAGCAGGTTGATCGCGTACTGGTCCTCGGGATAGCCGCTCACGATGAGCACGGCCATCTCGGGGCGAATCGCCTTGGCGCGCGTGAGCACGTCCACCCCCGACACGTCGGAGAGGGAAAGGTCGACCAGCGCCACGTCGAAAGGCTGGGCGCGGATCTTGGCGATGGCTTCCTCGCCGGTGCGCGCCTCGCCGGTGATTTCCATGTCGACGCGGCCCTGGAAGACCTGCTTCAGTCCGATTCGGACCAGGTCATGGTCGTCGACGATGAGTAGCCGGATCACCTGCATTCCCCTCCGGACAGGTGCTGCGGTTGCAGTACTTGCAAGTGTGTGCTCCATGGCCTTGTTTGCCTCCATCCCGCTCATTACAGACTCTTGGCGCGGCGGGCAACGTCGGCAGGCATCGGATTCGCGTGTAGGGGAAATCCTACAGGACGGCGGGGTCTGCCGTAGGACAAGGCCGACTCGGGAGACCGGAGTCCTCCGATACCTTTAGTGTGCGCGGCCTTCTATCGTTCAGCGGTGGATCGTCCAACTGCGAAGGGGAAGGATATGAACAAGCCATTGCGAATCGTCGGCGCCATCGCGCTCGTGTCTTTCGTCGCTCTCGCCGCCATCGCCTACGATCCGTCGCCGACTTCAATCGCGCAGCCGGGCGACCCTGCACGCTGGTACAAGCCGGCGGATACGCCCGAGAAGCTTTACCACACGGCGATGAAAGAGGCGAACGCCGCGTTGAAGATAGCGATCACGAGCTGCCGCGAGGAAGCGAAGGCCGAACGTCGCAACTGCGTCCTGGATGCGAGACGGACCTATAACGAGGACGTCGCTGCGGCGAACGACCTCCGCGCCGGCCGCGGGAGCTAAGTCCATCGCCCGTAAGCGGAAGTAGGACCTCGCCGACGCCAGCGTCGGCGCATCCTCACCCTACGTGTGGCCCCGAACCGACAGAAGCACCCAGCTCCGCGTCTCATCATGTGGCCAGTCAGTCACTTGATGAACTGAAACACGGAGACAAGGCCATGAGACTTACTTCCAGGATGTGGATTGCGGCGGCAGCGTTCACGACGGCGGGGTTCTCTCTATCCGCAAGCCCCCAAACGGCGACCCCCCAAACGTGCCCGGCGCCAGGGACGGTTTCCGCCAACAGCCAGGCGGGCGAAATGGGTTGGCTCGATTCGGTGGACGTCGACATGGTCGACACGGCCTATGGCTGGGTGTGCGAGAACGAAGATGCGTTCCATACCCCGTCCTACGGAAGCATCGACGTATTCCTGGGCGGCCCCGCGGGAATCGGAACGTTCTACGGCAACTTTCCGCTGAGCCAGGGCAACTACGGCTACTACAAGGATGGCGTGACCGCTGCCGGTTTCTGCGGCACGAACACGTATGTCGGTTTCCGCCTCTCGGGATGGTTCGCCAACGAAGACGGCAGCGCCCCCAGCACCATCTATCTTTATTGGCACGATTCCACGGGCCGCCTCACGAAGATCGGCGGTTCGCCGCTCACGATGACGAAGATGGGGATGAACCCGTAGCGAAATCCGTAAAATGGGGGGATGAAAGACCTCACCCGGGGACCCATCGGCCGTCACGTCATTGAAATGTCGATCCCGATCGCGATCGGGATGTTCCTCCAGACCCTCTACTTCCTCATCGACCTGTATTTCGTATCGCGCCTCGGCGAGGCCGCGATCGCTGGCGTGAGCTCCGCGGGCACCGTGTTCTTCATCGTGATGGCGCTTACGCAGATGCTGGGCGTGGGGACGGTGTCGCTCATGTCCCACGCCGTGGGTCGCAAGGATCGCGAGGAGGCCAACCACCTCTTCAACCAGTCCGTGGTCCTGGCCCTCCTGTGCGCTGTCGTCACGCTCGTGGGGGGATATGCATTCGCCGACGCATACATGGAGATGTTCGGCGCCGATGTGCCGACCCGCATCGCGGGTGTCGCGTTCCTCCATGGCTACATTCCGGGAATGGGCTTGCAGTTCGCGATGGTCGTGATGGGCTCGGCGCTTCGCGCGACGGGTGTCGTGAAGCCCACGATGATCGTGCAGATGGTCACGGTGCTCCTCAATGCGGCGCTGGCGCCGGTCATGATCGCGGGATGGGGCACGGGAATTGCGCTGGGTCCCGCGGGCGCGGGCTGGGCAAGCACGGTCGCGGTGGCGGCGGGCACGCTGATGCTGTCGTGGTACTTCGTGAGGCTCGAGAGCTACGTCGAGTTTGAACGCTCGCAATGGCGGCCGAAACCCGCGACGTGGAAGCGAATGCTCAACGTGGGATTGCCCTCGGGCGGCGAGTTCCTGATGCTGGGCGTGTACTCGCTGGTCATCTACTGGATCATCCGGCACTTCGGTGCCGCGGCACAGGCCGGCTTCGGGATCGGCGGGCGCGTCATGCAAGCGGTCTTCCTTCCCGCCATGGCGATCGCGTTCGCGGTCCCCGCCATCGCGGGGCAGAATTTCGGCGCGAAGCATCCCGATCGCGTTCGCGAGACCTTCAAGCGGGCGGTCCTCGCATCGATCGTGATCATGTTTTCGCTCACGCTGGTGGTGCAGTGGAAAGGCGAGGCGATGGTCGGCGCATTCACGAGCGATCCGAACGTGGCCGCGTTCGGCTATGGGTTCCTCAAGGTGATTTCGTGGAACTTCGTGGCCGTGGCCATCGTATTCACATGCTCGGGCATGTTCCAGGGCCTCGGCAACACGTGGCCTTCGCTTATCAGTACGGCGACGCGCCTCGTCACTTTCGCGATCCCCGGAATCTGGATGTCCACGCGGCCCGAATTCCGGATCGAGGACCTGTGGCACCTGTCGGTGGCCACCATGCTCCTGCAGGCGTGCTTCAGCTACGTGCTGCTGCGGGTGCAGCTGCGCGAGCGCCTCGCGCCGATGACCGCAGCCGCCGCGCCGCAAGCGACAGGCTGAAGCAGACCGCGAAGTAGACGGCGCCCGCGAAGAGCAGCATCTCGGCGAGGCGGCCGCTCCGCTCCCCGATGCCGTAGGCGCGGCCGAAGAAGTCGGCGAGCGCGCTCACGTACACGAGCGCCGTGTCCTGGAAGAGGACGATCGCCTGGGTGAGGAGCATGGGCGCCATGTTGCGAAGCGCCTGGGGAAGGATCACGAGGCGCATCGCCATCAGGCGCGGCATTCCCAGCGCGCGCGCCGCGTCCATCTGGCCCTGCGACACGCTGCCGATCCCCGCGCGGATGATCTCGGAGAAATAGGCGGCCTCGAAGAGCGAATAGGCGACGAGGGCCGAGGCCATGCGCACGTCGGTCGCCGGCGACAGGCCCAGTGCCGCCTGCAGGAACTGCGGCACGACGAGGAAGAACCACAGCAGCACCATCACGAGCGGGACCGAGCGGAAGAGGTTCACGTAGGCCGCGGCAAGCCAGGCGATCGCGCGAAACCGCGAACCCCGCATCACGGCGAGCATCGCGCCGATCGCCACACCCGCCGCCAGCGCGGTTCCCGTGATGCGCAGCGTCACGGCCATGCCCTCGGCCAGCACGGGAATCGTGGAGCCGCCGAGGATCGAGAAATCGAACCGGTACATGGCCTATTTCGCCGTCGCGAATCCGGGCACGCGCGTCTTCGCCTCGACCCAGCGCATCACGCGAAGCGCCGAGAGGTTGAGTACCAGGTAGAGCGCGGTGACGGCGATGAACGCCTCGTAGGGCTGCGAGGTGTAGTCGACGAGCTGGCGCCCCTGGGCCGCGAGCTCCAGCAGCCCGATCATCGAGGCGACGGCGGAATTCTTGAATACAGTCATGAACTCCGACGACAGCGGCGGCAGGATGATCCGGAAGGCGAGGGGCACGAGGACGTGGCGGTACGCCTGGGGCAGCGTGAGGCCCAGTGCGAGCGCGGCATTGCGCGAGCTTTCCGCGAGCGAGTCGATCCCGGAGCGCACCTGCTCGGCGATCCGCGCGGAAGTGTAGAGGCCGAGGCAGAGCGCCGCGGCGAGGAATTGCTGGGCCACCGGATGGATGCGTTTGACCGCCGCGCCGATATCCGCGGGCAGCAGCTCGGGCACGACGAAGTAGAACGCGAAGAGCTGCACCATCAACGGGACGTTACGCAGCAACTCGACGTAGGCGCCCGCGACGCCGGCTACGGCGCGATTCGGAACGGTGCGCGCGATGCCGATCGCCGTGCCCAGCGCGAGCGCGATCGCCCACGCGACCAGTCCCAGCGCGACTGTGAGCCCGAGTCCCGAGAAGAGCCAGCCGAGATACGTCTGGCCGGTGCCCGTGGGGCTGAGAAAGATCCCCCAGTTCCAGTGATACAAGGCCGATCAGTCGAAGGACTGGTCGTTGGGGCGCGCGTAAAGCTCCTTCATGGCCTCGGTGAGCGGGGCGTTCAGCACCACGCCGTCCGGGGGAATCGGCGCCATGAACCACCGGTCGTACATCTTCGCGGCCTCGCCCGAGGTCTGCATCTTCGCGATCACGCCATCGACGAGCGCCTTGAACTGGGGATCGTCCTTGCGCAGCATGCAGGCGAGCGCCTCCTTCGTCTGCGGCTTGCCGGTGATCACGTAGTCGTCCTTGTCCTTGGCGCGCGCGAGGAGCGAGCCCAGGACGTCTCGGTCCATGAAGAAGGCGTCGGCGCGATCGGTCTGGAGCATGAGGAAGCCCTGCGAGTGGTCGCGCGTGGCCACGACGTTCACGTTGGCCTGCTTCTCCTCGGAGTACTTGCGAAGGTAGCGCTCGGAGGTCGTGCCCGCCGTGACCGCCACGAACCTGCCGGCGATGTCCTCGAATTCCCTGATGCCCGACTTCTTCTTCGTGAGGAGCTGCGTCTGGGTGTAGGCGATCGTGTTCGAGAACGCCACCTGCTTGCGGCGCTCGCTGGTATTGGTGGTGCCGTTGCACTCCAGGTCGATGGTGCCGTTCTGCATGAGCGAAATGCGGTTCTGGGCCGTGATTGGAATCTCGCGAAGCTTGAGGTCCGGCATCCGGAGATCGGCCTTGATGGCGTCGTAGATCTTGAGCGCTACCTCGTGCGAGTAGCCCACGACCTTCTGGTTCGCGTCGAGGTAGGACCAGGGCACGGACGATTCGCGGTAGCCGATAGCGAGAAGATCGTTGTCCTTGACCTTCTTCAGCGTCCCGGTGGGCTCTTCGGCGAACGCGGCGGGAACGGCGAGGGCGATGACGAGCGAAACGATGATCGTGCGCATGGGGTTTCCCGATCAGGTGTGGCGGGGATCGAGCGCGTCGCGCAATCCGTCGCCGAGCAGGTTGAAGGAAAGGACCAGAAGGAAAATGGACAGCCCCGGCCACACCGCCATCCAGGGGGCATTGTCCACGTAGTTCTTGGCCGTGTTCAACATACTGCCCCAACTCGGGGCGGGTGGCTGTTGCCCGAGGCCCAGGAAGGAAAGGCTCGCTTCGGCGATCACCGCCGCGGCGATCGCGAGCGTCGCCTGCACGATGAGGGGTGCTGCGATGTTGGGGAAGATGTGGCGAAGCGCGATGCGCAGGTTTGAATTGCCGACGGCGCGCGCCGCCATGATGTAGTCCTCCACCTTCACGGCGAGCGTTTGCCCCCGGGTGAGGCGGATGAACACGGGCGTGGCCGCGATGCCGATCGCGATCATGGCGTTCGTAAGGCTGGGACCCAGGAACGCCGCGAGGGCGATGGCCAGGATCAGGAAGGGACAGGCGAGCATCGCGTCGGTGATGCGCGAGATCAGCATGTCGGGCCACTTGCCGAGATAGCCCGCGAGCATGCCGATGGGCACTCCGACTGAAAGCGAGATGGCGACCGAGACGACACCGGCCATCAGCGAGGCGCGCGCGCCCCAGATCACGCGGGAGAGGACATCGCGCCCGATCTCGTCGGTGCCGAACAAGTGCTGCGCCGAGGGCGCCTTGCGGATCGCGCTCCAGCTCGTGGCGAGCGGATCGTAGGGCGAGATCCAGGGCGCGAGCAGGGCCATCGCGACGAAGGACACCGCGAGCACAAGCCCCACCATCGCCCGCTTGTGCCCCGCGAGGCGCTTCGCCCACCTCACGTTCGCATCTTCGGATTCGCCAGGAAGTACGCGATATCCGCGAGCAGGTTGAGCGCGATGTAGACCGTGGCCGTGAAGAGCACCACGCCCTGCACCACCGAGTAGTCGCGGTTGAACACCGCGTCGACGACCAGCTTGCCGAACCCCGGGATCGAGAACACCTGCTCCGTGAGCACCGCACCTGAAAGGAGTTCTCCCAGCTGCAGCGCCCCCAGCGTGATGACCGGCGTCAACGCGTTTCGAAGCGCGTGGCGCAGCACGACCGACCGCTGGGGCAGGCCCTTGGCCCGCGCGGTCCTTACGTAGTCGGACGAGAGCACCTGCAGCATCGCGCTTCGCGTGTGGCGCATGAGCACTGCCGCGAATGCGTTGCCGAGCACGAAGGCGGGCATGATCATCGATTCGAGGTTCGCCTTGAGGTCCTCGAAGGGACTCACGTATCCCGAGGCGGGCAGCCATCCAAGGCGCACGGCGAAGAGCAGGATGAGAAGGATCCCGAGCCAGAAGTTGGGCATCGAGATGCCCCAGAGCGCGAAGAGATTGGCCGCGTAATCCCACGCGGTGTCCTTGTAGACCGCCGAGACCACGCCGGCCGTCACGCCGATGCCGAGCGCGATGATCATGGCGAGGGTCGCGAGCTCGAGCGTCACGGGCAGCTTCTCGGCGATGAGCTCCGTCACCGGGCGCTGGATGCGAACCGACTCGCCCAGGTCGCCATGCAGCACGCCCTTCAACCAATACCCATAGCGCACGGGCAACGGATCGTCGAGGTGGAACCTGGCGCGCAGGTACGCGATCGCGTCCGGATCGTGATCCTCGCCCGCCATCGCGATGGCCGGATCCCCGGGCAGCAATTGCTGGAGCCCGAAGATCAGCATCGACACGAAGATGAGTGTCGGAATGATCGCGCCCAGCCGCCTGACGAGGAAATGAAGCATCAGTTCATCTTCAAATCCTGCAGGCGGATCATTCCATCCGGGACCGTGCGGAAGCCCGAGAGCTTGTTCGTATAGGCCCACAGCCAATGGCGATGGAAGAGGTACACGATCGGGCGATCCTTCGCTTCCTGCACGGCGATCTGGTCGAAGAGCTTCTGGCGCTCGGCGCGGTCGCCGGTGGCACGCTGCTTGGCGAGCCAGTCATCCACTTGCGGGTTGCAGTAACCGGAATAGGTGAGGGGCTGCTTGCAGCCCAGGTGGCTGAAGAGGTTGCCGTCGGGATCCGCGCGCCCGCTCCACGCGAGCACGTAGGCGTCGAACTGGCCCTTGTCCGCCATGTCGAGCGTCGTCGAGAACTCGGTGGAACGGATCTTCACGTCGAAGCCCGCTTCCTTCGCCATCGCCTGCACGACCTGCGCGAGGCGCTGCGCGTCGGACGTGGTCGGCGTCATCAGCTCGAAGGACGGATTCGTCACGCCCGCTTCCTTGAGCAGCGCCTTGGCGCGATTCACGTCGCGCTTCGGGATCGGGTCGGCCTTCGAATACCACGGGTTGGTTGGCGCGACCCACTGGTTGCCGGCCAACGCTTCGCCGTCCATGGCGACCTGCACGATCGCGTCGCGGTCGAGGGAAAGCTCGAAGGCCTCACGCACGCGAGGATCCTTGCCCGCCGGATTCTTCTGCGCGAGGTCGCTCTTGGCGAGGTTGAACGTGATGCCCTGGTAGCCGATCTCCACGATCTTCGACACCTTGAACCGGCTGTCGGCCTTGAGGCTCGCCATGTCGGACGGATTGAAGCGCTCGATGAGGTCGAGCTGCCCGGACTTGAGGTTCGCGAGGCGCACCTGCGAATCGGCGATGGGCTCGTAGTAGACCTTGTCGAAGTGGATCGCGGCTTTATTCCAATAGTTAGCGTACCGCTCGAAGCTGATGCGTCCCTGCGCCACCCTGTCGACGAACTTGAAGGGGCCGGCGCACACGGGATGCGCGCCGAACTTCTCGCCTTCGGCCTTCGCCGCCTTGGGCGAGACGATCATCCCGGCGCGGTCCGTGAGCACGGCGAGCAGCGGCGCGAACGGCGCCGAGAGATTCAGCCGCACCGTGTCGTTGTCGACCACGTCGATACTGGAGATGGGTGCCAGCTCTCCGCGGCGATTCGAACCCGCCATCGTCTTGTGGCGCTCGAGGCTGAACTTGACCGCGGCCGCATCGAGCTTCTCGCCGTCGTGGAAGGTCACGCCCTCGCGGATCTTCAACGTGAGGGTCTTGTAGTCGGCGCTCCACTGGTACGAGGTTGCGAGCTGCGGAACGATGTTCAAGTTCTCGTCGAGGTCGAAGAGCTTGTCGCACACCGCCGCGAACACGATGCGGCCCACGAACGTGCGCGCAAGCGTGGGATCGAGCACGTCGGGATCTTCGGCAAGGCCGATGCGAAGCGTCTGCGCGAAGCTGGGTGTTGCCAGGGCTGCGGCCATGAGAAGCGTAGCGATGCGGATGTTCATCAATTCCCTCTCCCTTGGAAGTTCGCGACTCTCGCGTCGATCTCCGCGCGGTCGATGATGCCGACCGGGTTGGCATTGGTGGCGAGGCAGGTCATGAACGCCTGGAAGCGCTCGAGGCTCGCGGCATGCAGGCGCCGGATCTCGCCCAACGGATCCGCATGGTCGTCGACGCGGAGGGACAGGAGCGGATAGTCCTCGGTGCCGTGGATGAGGATCGCCGCGCCCTGCTTGCCGCGCTTGTCGCCTCCGGCCTTTTCGCCGGCTTCCATCGCCGTCATCAATCGCTCGGCGAACCGCATCGCGCTCGCCGCCACGTACGCGCGCTCGGTTTCCTCGAGCACCTGCGGGCCTGCGAGCATGTTGCCCGCCATCGAATAGCCCGGGCCCGAGCGGTGGCCGCACCACTCGATGCAATTCTTGCCGGTGTGCTGCGCGCTCGCGCCTTTCGCATCGACCAGGTGGAACTGGCGCACTTCCCGGCCGTCATCGGCGCCCGTGAGCTTCGCGACGATCGACGCGGGCTCCATGCCCTGGTCGAGGAGTGCGAGGCCATCGCGAGCGTAGAGCGGATTGATGAGCGCCTGCGTGGAAAGCGCGCCCTTGCCGGCGCGAATCGCGGGGCATAGCGCGCCCACGGCGAAGAAGCGGCTCGCCACGGCCACGCCGAGCTGCCCCGTGGCGCGGTCCAGCGCGCAGATGGACCAGGTCATTTGAGCAACAGCTTCTGCACGCGCCAGTTGAGCAGCTCCGCCACGTAGATCGTGTGCTCGTTCGGGCACGCGATCTCGTGGATCCAGCCGAACTGCTTCAACTGCTTGCCCGATTCGCCGAGCACGCCCAGCACCTTGCCGTCGAGCGACACCTTGTAGAGGCGCCCCGGATACGCGTCGGACGTGAACAGCACCTGGTTGGGCGGGGGCGTGATGCAGACGGTCCACGGCGCGCCCGGCGCGAACGTGCCGGACTTCGCCTCCGGGTCGGGTTTCGCCCCGATGGCGGGCTTCGCGTTGTGGTCGAACGGAACGTCGATCGTGATGGCGCGGAGGAACTTGCCGTCGCCGTCGAAGACCTGGATGCGGCGATTGAACCGGTCGGCCACGTAGACGTTGCCCTGCGCGTCGGTGGCGATGTTGTGCGGCGTGTTGAACTCGCCCGGCTTGTCGCCGCGGTCGCCCCATGACTTGAGCCACGTGCCGTTCCTGTCGGCCTTCGCCACGCGCGAGTTGATGTAGCCGTCGCTTATGTAGATCTCGCCCGCGGGCCCGAAGGCGACGTCGGTCACCTGGCGGAAGCGCCCGTCCTCGGCGGGGAGGGGCGGCTTCGGGTGCTTGAGCGGCGCCGTGTCCTCGTCGCTCGCCTCCTGCTTGCGCCCGAAGACCATCATCACGCGCGCATCCTTGCCGTCGAACTTCACGACCATGTCCGAGCCCTTGTCCACGGCCCAGATGTTGTCGTCCTTGTCGATGCGCACCGAGTGGGCGAAGGACCACGCGTACAGGGTCTTGCCGATCTCGCGGATGAACTTGCCGTCGGGCGCGAATTCGAAGAGCTGCGCGGCGGCCGCGGCATAGGCGGGACCGCTCGTTCCGCCCCGCGAGAAGACGAAGACGTGCCCCCTGGAATTGGTGGCCACGCCCGTGACCTCGCCGAAATAGACGTCCTTCGGCAGCTGGACGGGGTTCGGAACGGACTCGAAATCGATGACTGGCACGGATGACTGTCCCCATGCCGGCAGCGCCAGGAGTGCGGCGAGCGCGATGAGCTTGCGGGCCATGACGTTCTCCTCGAAAAAATCGTACGCTAGGTTAACAGGACCTAAGGGGGCGCGATCATGGACGAAAAGTACGAAGGGGGCTGCACCTGCCGTGAAGTTCGCTACCGCATGAAGCGGCGGCCGATGTACGTGCACTGCTGCCACTGCACCTGGTGCCAGCGCGAGACGGGCGCCTCGTTCGCGCTGAATGCCCTCGTGGAAGCGGGCGAAGTCGAATTGATCCATGGCACGCCCGAGCTCGTGGACACCCCTTCGAACAGCGGCAAGGGCCAGCTGATCGCCCGTTGCCCCAGGTGCCACATCGCGCTCTGGAGCAACTATGGAGGGTTGGGCGACATCGTGCGCTTCATCCGCGTGGGCACCCTCGATGAAGCGTGGCGTTTTCCGCCGGACATCCACATCTTCACGTCCACGAAGCAGCCGTGGGTCGTGATTCCCGAGGGGATGCGAGCGGTGCCGGAGTACTACAAGCCCGCGGAGACCTGGCCGCAGGAAAGCCTCGAGCGCCGCGCCGCCGTGTTTGCGAAGAAGCCCTAGGCGGGCGCGAGCTTGCGGTAGCGCGCCATGTGGCGGATCGCCTGGCGCGGCTTGCCGAGCTTCTCGTAGAGGAGCGCCAGGTTGTAGTGGCCGTCCGCGAGATCGGGATCGCCGCGCAACGCGTCCTCGTACACGTCGACGGCCTCGCCGCCCCGTTCCATGTCTTCAAGCAATACCGCGAGGTTGTAGAGCACCACCGCGTGGGGGCCACACGAGGTGAGCGCGTCGCGATAGGCACGTTCGGCCTCCTCGAGGCGTCCGGCCTCGTGAAGCAGGCGCCCGAGGTTGATGCGGGCATCGAGCCGCGAAGGATCCTCGACGATGGCCCGATCGTAGGCCTGCATGGCACTTTCGCGGTCGCGGCCCTCGAGGTTCACGCCCTGCGAATACCAGTCCTGTCCCACGGCGGCCTGGGACGCGGGCGCGGTCGCCTCGATCACGCTCAAGGATCCATCCGCGGGATCGCCTTCGAAGGCGAGGAGGTATTGGCCCGAGTCGGCCTGCCAGCGGCTGCCGCCCTCGCGCACGACGACGCGGTCGGCCACGGCGCCGATGCTCAATCCGGAAAGCGGCATCCGGTCCGGAAGATGGCGGCGCAATTCCTTGAGCGACTGCGTGATGCGGCGCGCGGGCACCTTCGCGTCGGACAAGGCCTGCGCGGTGCGAAGCACGATGAGGTCCTGGAACGAGAAGCGCAGCGACTCACCCGGACCGCGCTCGGGGGAAACGAATCCCGCCGCGACGAACGCGCGAATTGTCGCGCGGGAAAGCCGCAGAAGCTTCTCGACTTCGCGGACGCCGTACGGGTTCATGCGGTCCTGCGGCTTCGGTTGCTTATGCTTTCGCCTTCTTCTTGGTGGGAGCGGCCTCTGCGGCGGCGCGCTTGGGGGGTTTTCGCTCCGTCGATGCGGCGGATTCCTTGGCCTTCGACGGCGCGACCGATTTCTTCTCGAGCGACGCGCGCAGCGCCTCCATGAGGTCGATCACCTGCGCGCCCACTTCGGGCTCGTCCTGCATCGTGATCTCCTGGCCCTCGACCTTCCTCTGGATCGCGGCCTCGATGCGCGTGGCGACCTGGTCGGTGTACGCGCTCGGATCGAACGTGTCGGACGACTGGGCGGCGATGAGCTGCTCCGCCAGCTTCAATTCGGCGGGCTTCACTTCAGTGTCGGGGATGTCTATTTCCTTGATGGAGCGCACCTCGCCCGCGTAGAGCAGCTGCTGCATGACGAGGCCTTCCTTCACCGCGCGGATCATCACGATGTATTGCTTGCCGCGCGCGGCCCAGCGGCCCAGGGCGCAGCGCCCCGATTCGATGAGGGCCCTCGTGAGCAGCGCATAGGGCTTCGCTCCGCCCTTGTCGGGCGCGAGGTAGTAGGCCTTGTCGAAGTACACGGGATCGACGGAGGCGAGCGGAACGAATTCCGTGATCTCCGCCATGTGCGTGCCGGCCTCTTCCATGGCCTTCAGCTCCGAGGGCTCGAAGATCACGTACTGGTCTTTCGCGAACTCGTAGCCCTTCACCATCTCTTCGCGCGGCACGACCACTTCTTCCTTGATGCAGACGTATTGCTGCTTCATGCGCGAGCCGCAGGTCTTGTGCAGGAGGTTGAACGAGATGGCCTTGCTCGCCTCGGTGGCCGAGAAAAGGCGCACGGGGATGGAGACCAGCCCGAATGAAACCGTCAGCGTCGCGATCGATCTTGCGGCCATGGTTTAACCTCCTTTGATAATCCATTGTAATACAAGGGATTTGTCATGTCACTCGGGCTGCTTCTTGAGGGCTTTCTCGAGGCTTTGCTTCTGCTGGAGGACATCCTTCCAGCGATCGCCGGTCCGGGCCAGGCGGTCGGCCGCGTTGGTCATGCGAAAGTCGAGCGGATGGGCCTTCGCGAGCTCGTCCCACGCCAGTGGCATCGATACAGGCGCGCCCGCCTGGCCCCGCGGCGAGTACGCGACGTTCAATGTCTTGCCGCGCACGTTCATGTTGAAGTCCATGAAGATCTTGCCCGTGCGCTTGGGGATGTTCCACTCGACCGTGATGTCCCTGGGAAGCCTGCGCATCAGGTGCCGGCTCACGAGTTCCGACACGTGGCGCGCGGCGTCGAAGTCGATCGTGCGCCTGATCGGCACGAAGATGTGAAGGCCCGTCTTGCCGGAAGTCTTCACCACGGGCTCGAGCCCCATCTCGTTGAGCAGCTCGCGTAGCGCGAAGGCGACTTCCTTGCCCTTCTCGAAGGCCGCCGTGTTGAGTTCGGGCTCGTCGCCGGCTTTCTCCTCGCCCGAATAGATGTAGGGATCGAGGTCGAAGACCACGAAGTCCGGGTAGTTGAGGACGGACTTCTCGAGCGCGGCGAGCGAAGACGAGTAGTCGGTGCTCTTCGAGACCGCGTCGGCCGAAAGCTTCGCGCGCGAGTGCCAGACGTGGAATTCCAGCGTCCCCATCTGCGCGAGCCAGAGCAGCGTGGGCAGGTTGTTGCAGACCAGGTACTCGTGCTTCTCGTCCTTGCTGTCGGAAAACACGGTCACGCTGTCGACGAACGGCGGTTTTTCCGCGTCATAGTGCTTCTGGAAGAAGCGTTCGCCGCCGATGCCTTCGGGCATGCGGATCATCGTGAGCGGTCGGTCGGCGAGGTGCGGAACCATGTACGGCGATATCCGGGCGAAGTAGCGCAGCAGGTCGCGCTTGGTGAGGGCGGGTTGCTTCAGCGCCGGATTCGCGGGCCAGTACACGCGGTCGAGGTGCGTCACCTTGATGAGCGCGGTGCCGACGGCGAGGGTGAGGTTCGCCTTGGTGTTCTCGAGCTGGCGAAGGACCTCGGAAATGGGGTCAGAGCCCTTTTCCGGCGAAAAGGGCTCTGACCCCTTCGTCTTGGCGCGCGTTACCGTCTTCACGTCGATGTCATCCCGCAATCGCACGAACACCGGCGCTCGCAAATGGCCGTCATCGGTCCATGCCTGGTAGCTGACCTCGGCCACGAGCTTCGGTTCCACCCACTTTGTAGGCGCATTGAGCTCCGGCTCGTCGGCGAAGGGATTGTTTTCGATGACGAGGGGCTCGAGGGCCGCCTTCACCTTCTTCAACGATTTGTCGTCGAATCCCGAGCCCACGTGCGATGCGTAGACGAGCTTGTTCTTGTCGCGATAACCCACGAGGATCGCGCCCAGCGAGGCGCGCGAGCCCTTGCCCTGCGTGTAGCCGCCGATGAGGAAGTCCGCGGTCTTCACGGGCTTTACCTTGATCCAGGAAGCCGAACGCTTGCCCGTCTCGTAGCGGCCGCTCTTGCGCTTGCCGATCACGCCCTCGAAGCCGCTCGCGACCGCGGCATCGTGCAGCGCCACGCCGTCATCGGACGCGTGCACGAGCTGCACGAGCGACGAGGGCAGCAGGCATTGGGACAGATAGCGATGGCGGTCGGAGTAGATGGCGCCGCGCAGGTCGATGCCGGCGAAGTAGAGCAGGTCGAAGCAGAAGAACACGACGGGTGTCGCGCGGTCGGCGGCGGCGATCTCGCGCTCGCCCTTCATCTGCACGCGATCCTGCAGCGCGCCGAAGGAGGGGCGGCCGGCTGCGTCGAAGCACACCATCTCGCCGTCGAGGATCATCCGGGCTCCGGCGTTCTTCGCAAGCTCGGCCGCGAGCCTGGGGAACGCCGCCGTGAGGTCGAGTCCGCGGCGCGATTGCAGCTTCACCTTGTCGCCGTCGACGAACGCGATGACGCGATAACCGTCGAGCTTCGGCTCCCACATCCAGTCGGCGCTGTTGTAGACCTTGTCGCCCAGCTCCGCCTGCATGGGCTCCAGCTTCTTCGGCATGGGCGCTGGATCTCCTGTGGGAATGAGCCGTGAGGCGTCCATGCGATGCGCCGGCACCACCTTGATGTCCTCGACTGTCGCGCCCGACAGGATCGAGCGGTCCTTTTGGGTAACGTCCGTGCCGGCAGCGACGAAGCGGTCCTTGTGCTTGATGACGAGCCAGCCGTCCTTCGTCTTCACCAGCGCGAAGGAGCCCTTCACCTTCTCGCCGCGAAGCTGCACGCTGATCTTCCCGTTGGCGAAGCCCTCGCGCACCTCGCGCTGCGCCGACGCCGGATCCTCGAAATACGTGTCGCCGCCCTCGTCGGGCGAATAGACTCCGCAGTCCCACACGATCACTTCGCCGGCGCCGTACTGCTTGGGCGGAATGATCCCTTCGAAGGACGCGTAGCTGTAGGGATGGTCCTCGGTGAGCGCCGCGAAGCGTTTGTTAGCCGGGTCGAGCGAGAGGCCCTTGGGGACGGCCCATGACTTCAACACGCCGTCACATTCCAGGCGCAGGTCGTAATGCATGTGCGTGGCAGAATGTTGCTGGACCACGAACAACAGCGGGCCCGTGCGCCGGTGGACGAGCGAGGCCGCGGGCTCGGGCGTGGCGTCGAAGGCGCGCTTCGCCGTGTATTCGTTCAGGGCCTGCGTTTTCGCCGCGGTGTCTTTCGCCATGGCGGGATTCTAGGGGAAGGGCGCGGATGGCATCGAGGATTCTCGCGGGCGCAAGCGGCTACTCCTTCAAGGAGTGGAAGGGCACGTTCTACCCGGACGACATGAAGCCCGAGGGCATGCTGCCCTTCTATTCCTCGCGCCTGCCCACGGTCGAGATCAACAACACGTTCTACCGAATGCCCAGCGTCTCGATGGTGGAGAACTGGAAGGCCGTCACGCCGCCCGACTTCAGGTTCGCCATCAAGGCCTCGCGCCGCATCACGCACATGTCGCGGCTCAAGGCCGAGTCCGCGGGCGATTCCGTGGAGTATCTCTACAAGAACCTCGCGGCCCTCGGCGAAAAGCGCGGGCCGGTGCTCTTCCAGCTTCCGCCCAACATGAAGAAGGACCTGCCGCGGCTGCAGGCGTTCCTTCCGCTGCTCCCGAAGGACCACAACGCGGCGTTCGAATTCCGCAACGAGAGCTGGTTCGGGGACGACGTGTACGAGGCGCTGAAAGGCGCGGGCGCGTCGCTTTGTTTCTCCGAGCGCGAGGACAACGCTCCGCCGCCGCTCGTCGAGACGGCGCCCTGGGGCTATGTCCGGCTTCGCCTCGAGCAGTATTCCGACGACGATCTCGCGAAGTGGGCCGAACGCCTGGAGGCCACGGGGTGGCGGGAGATCTTCGTGTACTTCATGCACGAGCCCACGGCGCCCGCGTATGCGGCGACACTCTCGCGCCTGACCCCTTTATGAAGACGCTCCTCGAAGTGCCGAAGAACGCGCGCGCCTGCTACGTGATGGCGCACGGCGCCGGCGCGGGCATGACGCATCCGTTCCTCGCATCGGTGGCGAAGGAGCTCGCCGGGCGCGGCATCGCGACGCTGCGCTACAACTTTCCCTATATGGATCGCGGGTCGAAGCGGCCGGATACGCCGAAAGTGGCACAGGCCGCGGTGCGCGAAGCGGTGGCGATCGCCGCTGAAGCGGTGCCCAAGGTGCCGCTCTTTGCGGGCGGCAAATCCTTCGGCGGCCGCATGACGTCCCAGGCGCAAGCCGCCGAACCGCTGCCGGGCGTTCATGGCCTCGTGTTCCTCGGGTTTCCGCTGCACGCCCCGGGCAACGCTTCCGATGAACGCGGCGAGCATCTTTTCGACGTGAAGGTGCCGATGCTCTTCCTCCAGGGAACGAAAGACGACTTCGCAAAGATGGAGCTGCTGAAGCCGCTCGTGAAGGAGCTGGGCCGCCGCGCAACGCTCACGACGTTCGAGGACGCGGACCATTCGTTCCACGTTCCGGCGCGCACGGGGAGAAAGGATTCCGAAGTGATGCACGACCTCGTCGACGCGATGGCCGGGTGGATCGACCACCTTCCGGCGGAGGAGTAAGCTCGCGCCCAGCGCACTGATTCAACCGCCATTCGGGTATCTCTAAAGGGGAGGTGTTCCATGGCTCGCATCGGACGCCTGCTGGCTGCCGCCGGCACGGCCCTCGTTCTCTCGTCGACCGCTTCGGCCGACGACCTCTTCAACAACACCAATACCGGCGGCGTCATGAACGGCGGCGCACCGCCGACGTTCCTCAACGCCCAGACGGTCCATGTCGGCCAGATCGAGACCTATCACTGGAACAACGGCCGCGGGGCCAATCCGGGATCGATCACGATCAAGTCGTTGGGCGGCCAGAGCTATGGGCCCTTCACGGCGACGGGGAGCTCGGGACAGGGTGGGGCGCCCAACGTGAACTGGGTCGCGAACGTGAACCTCACGCTGCCCCTCGGCACGTACCAGATCGTCGACTCGGATCCTGCGACGTGGTCGCAAAACGCCGCGACCCGCGGCCTCGGATTCGCGATTCTTCGCGGCGAACGACTCGCCCCCGGCACAACCGCTCCCGCGCCCCAGCAACAGTCGACGGTGAGCCGCCTGCCGCCGGCCGCACCGCAGCCATCGCCCGTCGTTCCGGGCCCTGCCACCGCGAAGCCGTTGCCCTCGAAGTTCACGCCGCCTGCTCCTGCTCCTGCCGCGGCCGCATCCGCGCCTCAACCGCCCGGCACCCTCGACCTCTTCAACAACACCAACAAGGATGGTGTCCAGAACGGGCCGAAGCCGAATACGGAAGTCCTGTTCCTCGTAGCGGGCACGGTGCACGTGACGCAGCTGCAGACCTATCACTGGAACGGCGGCAAGGGCGCCAAGCCGGGGACGCTCACGCTGAAGTCGTTCAACGGCCCCGTTTACGGGCCCTTCGCGGCGACGGGCAGCTCGGGCCAGGCCGGAGCGCCCAACGTGAACTGGGTCGCGGACGTGAACCTCACGCTGACGACCGGCACTTACCAGCTCATCGATTCGGATCCATCGACGTGGTCGCAGAACACGACGTCGCACGGTGTCGGATTCGCGATCATTCGCGGAACTCGGGGAACGACGACGCCGGCGCCGACGACGCCGGCACCCGGGACATCGAAGCCGCCGACGACTACTTTCAAGCCCTGCATGTCGAATGCCGGAGCGATCGCAACGATGGCGCCGTGCACGGGGGCGGCCGGGACCAAGATCACGTTCCAGCTCACGCGCAAGATTCCCGCGCCCATCACGAAGGTCACTTTCAAGGCTTACCAGGCAAGCGGCATTGCCGGAGGAACGGCCGTGCAGTTCGTTTCCGGCGTGAGCGGCAACTCGACGGCGCAAGGCGCCTTCTATGAAGTCGACGTACCCGCGGGCCTTTGCGTAGGCGGCAAGAGCGGAACCTGGGATCTCTTCCCGTTCGACGCGAATGGAACCGGGCAAGGCGACATTGGCCGCTTCAGCGTGATCTGCGGCGCGGGAGCGGTCGTCGGGGGTGGCGGCGCGCCGCCTCCCACGACGGCGCCTGCGCCGGCAGCCGCGACGCCCGCGCCCTACAAGCCGTGCTACACGAACTCGGGCAGCGTGGCGTCGATCTCGCCCTGCACGACGGTTCGTCCCGGCGACATCGTGTCGGTGCAGGTCATCCAGAAACTGGCGAACCCGATCCACACGATCACGTTCAAGCCGAGGCAGCTCGCGCTTCCGGGCGCCACGGGTGCTGCGGTCGTGGTCACGATGACGGCGACGGGCACGGCCGTGGGATCGATGTACAACTTCGCGCTTCCCGGCGCGATATGCCTCTCGGGCGCCGGAAGCTGGGATGCGTATCCCGTGGACACCAAGAGCAAGGGCCTGGGCGACATCGGCCAGGTAAACGTGGTTTGCCATTGAAGGAGCGTGCGATGAAGCGATGGATCGCGATCGCGACGGGGCTCGCGTGCGCGCACGCGCTCGCCGCGGAGCCCTCGCCGTCGGGGCCGAAGCGCGCGGTCGTCGTCGACAAGTTCCAGTCGAACTCGCAGTTCGATGCGGCGTACGGCAACTGGGACGTGGGCGGCGGCCTCGCGGCGATGCTCACGACGGCGCTGCAGAAATCCGGACAGTTCGTGGTGCTCGAGCGCGCCAGCATGCCGGCGATCATCTTCGAGCAGGAGATGAAGGCCAACAACGTCGCCAATCCCGAGACCGGCCCCAGGCTCGGCCAGGTCGGCGCGGCGCAATTCATCATCGTGGGCGCGGTCACCGAGTTCGGCGTGCAGGACAAGGGCGGCAGCTTCAACATCGGCGTGGGCGGCGCGGTGAAAGGCAATCCGCTTTCGTCGCTCTTCGGCGGAAAGCACCAGGAAGGATCGGTGGCGATCGACATGCGCATCATCGACACGTCGACGACACAGGTGGTGCAGGTCGTGACGGAGAAGGAGCCGATCTCGCAGACGTCCTACAACGCGTCGCTCAACTACAAGGCGATGGACATGGGCGGCGACCAGTTCGACAACACGCCGCTGGGTGAGGCCTCGCGCAAGGTGATCGAGCGCGCGGTGTCCGACGTGATCGCCGCGGCGGCGAGGGAGCCGTGGCATGCGCTGCTGGTGGATTACGACGGCAAGGAAGCTGTCATCAATGCCGGGCGCAACGCGGGCGTCAAGCCCGGGGACCACTTCAACGTCGAGCGCATCGCGCAGAAGCTCACCGATCCGGCGACGGGCGAAGTGCTTTCCGTGAAGCGCATCTCGCTCGGCACGCTCGACGTGAAGAGCGTCGAGGAGCGCGTGTCGTTCGCTTCGTTCACCACCGCGGACGGCAACCAGCCCATCCGCGGGGACCTGGTGATAGGAGTGCGCCCGCAGCCCTAGTTGCAGACGCTCGTGGGCGTCGCGAACGACTCGCGCATGATGGCCTTGCTCTGGGCCACGCCGTTCAGCGTGTAGTTGAACGTGCCGGTGGACGCACCGGTAAACGTGAACGTGCCCGTGCCTACTTTCGTGACCAGGACCTTGGCCGGATCGAACTGGTCGAATCGCGGCCCGCTCGTTGTGTAGAGGTCGCCACTGTAGGTGCCGGCCGTGGTGCTGGTCCCTTGGGCCATCACGACCCAGAGACCCTTGCCGGTCGTGTCATAGGTGAACCATGTGGCGAAGATCACGTTGTTCTGCTGCGTGACGTTGATGCCCCAGCCCGATTCCGCGCTGCCGGCCCACCAGAGATCCTGGTAGTTCGTGGAGGGCGTGCCGGACTCGAGGCAAAGCGCCGGGGCGGTTCCAAACACCTCGCGAATGATGTTCTTCGTCTGCGTGACGCCCTTCAACGTGTAGTTGAAGGTGCCGGTGCTCGCGTCGGTGAACGTGAACGTGCCCGTGCCGACGGGGGTGGCCACCACCTTGTTGGTATCGAACTGGTCGAATCGCGGCCCGCTCGTCTGGAAAAGCTGCCCGGAGTACGTATTGTTTCCGGTAATCGCCGCGTTGGGCAGGACGATCCACATGCCGGTACCGTCGGTGTCATAGGTGAACCAGGTCGCGAAAATGGTGCTGCTTTGCTGGGTGATGTTGATGCCCCAGCCGGATTCCGAATTCGCCGGCGAGTTCCACCAGAGCCCCTGGTAGGTCGGATTGATCGCTCCCATCGTGCCCATGAAGTTCTGCGGCGCGTTGAATGCGACGTTTCCGGCCCGGAAGAGCGCGTTGGCGCCATCCATCGGGATTGTCGTGTAGTTGAAGATGTCGTAGCCGCCGGCCCAGTTGACGGAGCCGCCGCCGCTCGCGAAGAGGAAGCCGTTGGGGAGGATGTAGTCCGGCGTGACCACGTTCAGGTTCGCGAAGCCCTGGGTCGCGAGCAGCATCGTCTTGTAGGTGCCGCTGCCGCCGCCGTAGCCGCCGCCACCGCAGCCCGTGCACGTGTCGCTCGGGAGGTCCTTTACGAATGTGTACGTATGGACGGCGGAGCCCTGCGTGACGGTGATGTTATGGCCGGCGATGAATTCCTGGCCGCTATCGAACGCCATCAGCACGATGTACTGGATGGTTCCGTCGGGGTTGGAATAAATCTGGTCGATGCGCCACTCGTGGAAGTTCGCGTAGGCGTAGCCGGACAGCGACAGCAGCAACGCGGCGGCGAATCTCAGGGTTTTCTTCAGGCTGGTCATGGGGCACCTCCTGCGGGGATAACGGGACTCTGTCCATAAACGCCATTGGGCATCCCTATATTCCCGTAAAATTCACCTTCAATGACCTCAGAAAACCGTATCGCCGAGGAAACCGCCCGGCGTCGCACCTTCGCGATCATCTCGCACCCCGACGCCGGAAAGACCACTCTCACCGAGAAGCTCCTGCTCTTCGCGGGCGCCATCCAGATCGCAGGCAGCGTGAAGGCCCGCAAGGCCACGCGCCACGCCACGTCCGACTGGATGGAGATCGAGAAGCAGCGCGGCATCTCGGTGGCGAGTTCCGTCATGCAGATCGAGTACCGCGGCCACGTGGTGAACCTGCTCGACACGCCGGGCCACCAGGATTTCTCCGAGGACACCTACCGCGTGCTCACCGCGGTGGACGCGGCGCTCATGGTCATCGACTCGGTGAACGGCGTGGAAGCGCAGACCATCCGATTGCTTGAAGTCTGCCGCGCGCGGCACACGCCCGTCATCACGTTCATCAACAAGCTGGACCGCGAGGGCAAGGAACCGCTGGCATTGCTGGATGAGATCGAGCGCATCCTCGGCATGCCCACCGTGCCGTTCACATGGCCCGTCGGCATGGGCAAGCGCTTCGGCGGCGTCTTCGACATCCGCAACGACCAGATGCGTGTCTTCAAGCCCGGCGAGGATCGCCGCCGGGACGACGAGGAAGTCATCGCGGGAATCGGCAATCCCGACAACGAGAAGCGCTTCGGCGAAGCCTTCACCCATGCCAAGGGCGAGATCGAATTGCTGACGGGCGCCTCGCACGAGTTTCATCGCGGCGAGTTCCTCGAAGGCAAGCAGACGCCCGTCTTCTTCGGGTCGGCCATCAACAACTTCGGCGTGAAGGAGATCCTCGATTCCCTGATCGACCTTGCGCCTGCGCCGGGGCCGAAGCCCGCGGTCCAGAGGATCGTGGAACCCACCGAGGAGAAGTTCACCGGCGTGGTCTTCAAGATCCAGGCCAACATGGATCCCGCGCACCGCGACCGCGTGGCTTTCGTTCGCGTGGCCTCGGGACGCTTCGAGCGGGGCATGAAGGTGAAGCTCGTGCGCACGGGCAAGGAAGTGAAGACCGCGAGCGCCGTCTCGTTCCTCTCGCAGCGGCGCGAAGTGCTCGAGGACGCGTGGCCGGGCGATATCGTGGGATTGCCCAACCGCGGCGTCCTGCAGCTGGGCGACACGATCACCGAGGGCGAAACGCTGCAATTCACGGGGCTTCCGTTCTTCGCTCCCGAGATCTTCTACAACGTCGAAGTGGCCGATCCCATGCGCAACAAGCAGCTTCGCGTGGGCCTGCAGCAGCTGGGCGAGGAGGGCGCGATCCAGGTCTTCCGCCCCGTGCAGGGCGGCGCGTTGCTGCTGGGCGCCGTGGGGCAGCTCCAGATCGACGTGGTGGCGCATCGCCTCGAGGGCGAGTACCAGGCCCAGGCGCGCATGATGCCCAGCAATTTCAGGCTGGCGCGCTGGATCACGGCCGAGGATCCCGCCGAGGTGCAGCGCTTCATCGACGCCAACGCGTATCGCGTGGCGCACGACGTGGTTGACGCGCCGGCGGTGCTATACGCGCACCAGGCCGAGCTCAAGGCCGCGCGCGAGATCTGGCCGAAGATCGAGTTCCACACCATGCGCGAGCACGGCGGGCTCGTCGTTCACTCGAACCGCATCGCGGCGTAGCCCGCGAACGAGGGATAGGTCATGCGCACGAGGTCGCGCATGTCGTCGGCCGTGACGGGCTTCATCGCGTAGGCGTGGGCCTTCACGGATTCGACCTTCGCGCGCTCGCGTTCCTCGGGATTGCCGCACAGGATCACCACGGGCATCGCGCGAAGCCGCTCGTGCTCGCGAATGCGCTGCAGGACGCGTAGCCCGTCGATGGGCGCAAGGCTCATGTCGAGGAGCACCAGGTCGGGCAACGGATGGCGGCTGCGTTCGTGGAAGCGCCCCTTGCCCAGCAGGTAGTCGAGCGCCTCGAGACCGCCGCTCACCACGCGCACCTCGTAGCCCAGCCCATACTTGCGCAGCGCCTCGAGCGTTTTCTCGCGATCGGCCCGGTCGTCCTCCACCAGCAGGATGCGCGGTTCCTTTTCGTTCGGTTCCGGGTTCGGTTCCATGGTCGGTCTCCTTTTCCGGATGCCACTCTGCGGCCGGGGGCGGGCGCGCGTCCTAAAGAACCCCTAAAAGATCCCCGAGGAATAGGTCGTTGCAGTTGCAACCGGCGTCCGAATCGATTGTGATATGCGCCATAGCCAGGGGGGGTGTTTGGCGCAATGCTTGGTGGGATGAGGATTTTCCTGCTCGCTGCGGGACTGATGGCCGGTGCCCACGCCTGGGCGCAATCCGTCCTGTTCATCAACCCCGGCAAGTCCGACGAGGTGTACTGGGTCACGGCCGCGCACGCCATGCAGTCGGCGGCGCGCGACCTGGGCATGCAGCTCGAGGTGATCTACGCCGAGCGGGACCACACGCGGCCGGTCGAGATCGCGCGGGAGATCGCAGCGCGCAAGCACCATCCCGATTTCGTCATCGCCTCCAACGACTACGCTACCGGAGCCGAGATCCTCAAGATCCTCGATGCGGCGGGCGTGAAGACGTTCCTCGCCTTCAGCACGATTCCCCCGGGCGACCGGGCGGCGACCGGCGGCCCGCGGGAGAAATACAAGGGCTGGATAGGCTCGCTCGAGCCCCACGCGGAAGATGCTGGCTACCTCACCGCGAAAGCCCTCATCGCCCAGGGGCGCAAGGCCCATGCGGGGGCGAAGGACGGAAAGCTTCACATGATTGCAATCGCCGGCGACCGCACCACGACTTCCTCGATCCGGCGCAACGAAGGCATGACGCGCGCGGTGGCCGAGTCGGGCGACGCGGTCGTCGACCAGACCGTGTACGCCGACTGGAAGCGCGACAAGGCCGCCGAGCAGAGTGAATGGCTCTTCGCGCGCTATCCGGAAGCTCGCCTCGTGTGGGCCGGCAACGACCTCATGGCCTTCGGCGCCATGCAGTCCTACGAGCAGCGCGGCGGCGTTCCGGGGCAGGGCGCCTTCTTCAGCGGCGTGAACACCTCGAAAGAAGCGATGGACGCCCTGGCTTCGGGCCGCCTCACGGCGCTCGCCGGCGGGCACTTCATCTGCGGCGCATGGGCGGTCGTGATGCTCTACGACTATGCGCATGGCCACGATTTCAGGGACGAGGGGCTGGACCTCGACCGGCCGATGTTCACGAGCTTCGATGCCGCGAGCGCCGAGCTCTTCCTCAAGCGCTACGGCGAGAACTTCGACTCGGTGGGCTTCCGGCACTACAGCAGGGCCCTCAATCCGAAGCTCGCGCGCTACAACTTCGACTTCGGCCAACTGCTGCGCTGACCCCATGTCTTCCCCCCGCTTTCGATCCCTCGCTTCCTCCCTCGTGCGCCGCACGGTGCTGGCGGCCATCGTCTGCGCGGTGCTCGCGGCTGCGGTGCAGGCCACGTTCGCCGTGCGCGACGAGCGCGCCGCCTTCGAGCGGGCGCTGCACAACATCGCGCAGACCAACGTGCCGCTGCTTTCGGTGAGCCTCTGGGACATCGAGCCGGAGGCGATCCGCCGCCAGTTGAGGGAGATCGCGACCCAGCCCGAGATCGCCTATGTGCGGCTTTCGGAACGCACGGGCCACTCCTTCGAGGCGGGCACCGTGCAGCTTCGCGATGCGGCGACGCCGCGCGTGCTCGCCATTCCCTATCCCGACGGCCGCGAGGGCAGCATCGGCACCATCGAGATTTCCGCCAACCCGCAGACGCTCTACCGGCACGTGCTGGAAAAAGTCGCGGTGCTGGTGATCGGCTATGCCCTCTTCGCGTTCGTGCTGTGCCTGCTGATCGCGTTGATGCTGCGCATCGAAGTCGAGCGGCCCATGCGGCACCTCGCGCGCTTCACCAACGAGCTCACGCCCGATCGCCTCACCATGCCGCTCATGATCTCGCGTCCCTCGCGCCCGTGGCAAGACGAGATCGACCTCGTGGCCGACGGGTTCCGCAAGCTCCAGGACGGCATCCATTCCCACGTCGCGAACCTCGACGCGCAGGTGGCCTCCCGCACGGCGCAGCTGCAGGCGGCGTTGGACGAGATCCGCGCGCTCACCGTCACGGATGCGCTCACCGGGTGCTTCAATCGCCGGCATCTCGACGCGCGCCTGTCCGAGGAGACGCTTCGCTGCCATCGCAGCGGCTATCCGCTGGCGGTGCTCATGGCGGACATCGACCACTTCAAGAACGTGAACGATTCGCAGGGACACGCGGCGGGCGACTCGGTGCTTCGCGGCGTGGCCGACGTGTTCAAGGACGCGATGCGCCGGCGCCTGGACTGGGTCGCGCGTTTCGGCGGCGAGGAATTCGTGATCGTGCTGCCCGACACGGACATCGGGCGCGCGGTGGCGATCGCCGAGCGCCTGCGCCAGGCGATCGAGACGACGCGGCTTTCGCATGGCGGACACGAGATTCGCGTGACCGCGAGCTTCGGCGTGGCCGAATGCCTCGACTCGGACGACGCGGCGTCGCTGCTTGCGCGTGCCGACTCGATGCTCTATCGCGCCAAGCAGGCGGGCCGCAATCGCGTGGTTTGGGGAGCCTCCGAGAAGGTGTAGCATCGATTTTCATGGAGCGACTCAAGGCACGCGATTTTCCGCAGGAGGTCCTCGACCTCTTCGACGGGTACCAACACGGATTCATCAACCGCCGCGAATTCCTCGATCGCGCCGCGAAGCACGCCGCCGGCGGCATCACGGCCGCGGCGATGCTCGAGAGCCTCAGGCCCAACTACGCATGGGCCGAGCAGGTTCCGAAAGCCGATCCCCGTATTCGCGCCGAATACGTGTCCTACGATTCGCCGGAAGGCTACGGCAAGGTGCGCGGCTACCTCGTGCGCCCGGCGAAGGATGGCAACGCGGCGTGCGTCGTGGTCTTTCACGAGAATCGCGGCCTGAATCCCTACATCGAGGATGTGGCGCGCCGCCTGGCGGTCGAGGGCTACGTGGCCTTCGCGCCGGACGCGCTCACCTCCGTGGGCGGCTATCCCGGCGACGAGGAAAAAGCGGTGAAGCTCTTCGGCACGCTCGATGCGAAGAAGCGCAGCGCCGACATGATGGCCGCGGGCCCGTACCTGAAGTCCCGGCCGGAATGCGATGGGAAGCTGGGGGCCGTGGGCTTCTGCTTCGGCGGCAGCATGACCAACATGCTCGCCACGAAGATGCCGGACCTCGATGCCGCGGTGCCGTTCTATGGAGGGCAGCCGTCGGCCGAGGACACCGCGAAGATCAAGGCGCCGCTGCTCATCCACTACGCGGGCCTCGACGAGCGCATCGATGCCGGGTGGCCCGCGTGGGAAACGGCGTTGAAGGCCAACGGCGTGAAGTACGAGATGCACATGTACCCGAACGTGAACCACGGATTCCACAACGACACCACGCCGCGCTACGACGAAGCGGCGGCGAAGCTTGCCTGGGCGCGGACCCTGGCGTTCTTCAAGGCGCACCTCCAGGCCAAAGGCTAGGCCTGCATTTCCCTTAGTTTTCAGGGCCAAGCCGGGTAAAATGGCGGGGTGAGAGCCCCTTGCGCGCAATCTCGATGACCCCGGGCGCTCGACGCGACCTCGTGCTCGGTGGAGCCCTGGTCGCGGTCGGCGTTGCCCTCTTCGGCTTCGCCATCTTCGGCGACGACGACGGCTTTCGCGCGCCGCGCTGGGTCGTGGCGGCGGTGGCGCTTTCCTTCATCGCGAGCGGCATCATCCCCCTGAGGGGACGCTTGTTCTCCGGGGATTTCACGCTCACGGGGACGTATCCGAACGCGGCCGCATCGGCCGTGCTCGCGGTGCTCGCATTGGCCGCCGTCTGGATGATGGTGGCGGTGGGACCCGAAGGCGTGGCGCTCGATGTCCCCATCACGCTCCCGCGCGACTTCGAGCGGGGCCTTCGCACGGTGCTCTTCTACGGTGTGCTGGGCGTGATCACGATCGCCTGCCTCGCGGGCTCGCTCTTCACCTTCGGCAGGGCGCTGCCATTGCTGGGACGCACGGCCATCGTGGCGGTGACGGCACCCATGATCGGGCTCCTCGTGTGGATCGGGATCCAGATCCACAACGACCAGTCCGCTCCCTTGTCCGGACCCGCGATCGACCTGACCTTCGACAAGCGATTCCCCGGCGACAACTACCTCGCCCGCGAGCACGGCGACGAGGTGATCGCGCGGCCGGGACGATTCGGAACGGGCCTCTGGGTCGGCGGCAGCGGCGATTGGATCGAGGTCGATGCCCCTCCCGGCTTCGATACCCGCAACGGCCTCACGCTCGAGCTCTGGGTGAAGCGCGAGAGCTGGATCAATCCCTTCCTTAAGGGACGCGCGCTGCAGACTGTCGCCACGGTGGACCTCGAGCGCGAGTACCGCGGCCACCCCGAGGAGACGCAGGTTTCGCTCTCCCTGGAGCTTTCGTCGTCGACGAGTTCGCTCGCCGATCGCAGTCCGTCCCCGGACGCATACAAGTACAAGCCCCTGGCCCGCGTGGGCGATGTGCGCGTGGCGCCCGTGGGGTCGCTCAAGATCGACGCGAATCGATGGACGCATCTTGCCGTCGTATACGACCGTTTCCTGCTCGATCGAATGCGGCTATATCTCGACGGCCACCTCGTCGCGCGCGCGATGTCGTGGGGCTCGGCGCCCGGCTTTGCCGATATTCGCCGGATCCGCCTGGGCACGGGCCTCGAGCGCAACGGCGCCTACCGCGGCATGATCGACCAGGTGAAGGTCTACGCGCGGCCGTTGAGCGATGACGAGATCGCCGCGGAGAACGCCGGCACGACGAAGGCGCCCGGGTCGTGAAGCGCATCGCCTGCATTCTTTTCGTCGCCGCCTTCGCCCAGGCCTCGTGGGCCGAAGGCGGCCCGGTCATCCAGGCCGAGCCCCAATACCAGCCGTATCCCACGACGCATCCGGTCGCGAAGGTACGCAGCGTGGAAGCGGCGTTGGTGCGCAAGGTCGAGCTTCCGGTCGCCGCGGCGGCACTTCTCGAAAAGGCGGCGGCTCCCGCGCGCATGGGCGTTCCGCAGCAGGTGGGATTCGCCCGCGATGTCGCCGAGCTTTCCGACGGCGTCGCATCGGTCGCGCGCTTGAACTGGACGGCGCTTGCTTCCGGCGCGCGTGTCGCCGCATTCAGCGTGACGTCCCCCGATGCCGCGTCGATTCGCGTGGGGCTTCGCGCGAAGGCCATTCCGTCGAAAACGCTCCTTCGCTTCTACGCGCCCGACATGGGTCCCGTGATCGAAGTAAGCGCGGAAGAGCTCCAGGAGACCGTCGGACGCAACCTCGCCGCGGGGGAAGTCTCCGAAAGCGCGCTCCTGTTCTGGTCGCCCGTGATCGAGGGCTCGACCGCGGTGGTGGAGATCGAGCTTCCCGTGGGCTCCACGCCCGCGCAGCTGGATCTCGCCGCGCCGCAGCTCTCGCACCTCGTGACTTCGCCGGGCCGCGGATTCGCCATGCCGGCCGCGAAGGTGGGTGGGGTGACCGCGGGCTCGTGCAACAACGACGTCGCGTGCTACCTCGCCACCTGGAACATCGAGAGCAACGCGGTCGCGCGGATGCTGTTCACCGATGCCGGCACCAGCTACTACTGCACGGGGACGCTGCTATCCGACCTGGACAGCTCGACATCGATCCCTTATTTCCTGAGCGCCAACCACTGCATCGACAACCAGCCCGCGGCCTCGACGCTCGAGTCCTACTGGTTCTTCCGCTCGGCGGCGTGCAACAGCTCGGTAACCTATTCGGGGGTCACCGATCTCACGGGGGGTGCCACGCTCCTCTACAACAGCGTCAACACGGATACGTCGCTCATGAAGTTGGCCAAGCCGCCGCCCGGTGGCGCGATGTACGCGGGTTGGAGCGTGGGCTCGACGCCGGCCGCCGTGGGCGCGAGCGTCGTCGGCGTGCACAATCCGCGCGGTGGCCCGCAGAAGATCAGCTTTGGCAGCATCTCGGACTATACGACGTGCACGTCCTCGGGCAGCGAGTCCTTCAATTGCCGCCCGGGCACCGCCGCCTCGGGCGCGACCTTCATGGAAGTGAACTGGAACAGCGGTGTCACGGAGCCCGGCAGCAGCGGCTCGGCCCTCTTCCTGAACACGGGCCACTACGTGATCGGGCAGCTCTACGGTGGAACGACGTCATGCAGCACACCGGGCGTGGGGTTCGATTTCTTCGGTCGATTCGATCTCGCCTTCACGGCGGGTCTTTCGAAGTACCTCGCGCCCTCGGGCGGGACGACATCTCCGCCGAGCGGCTCGACCGGCAACACGATCGTTCCTACGCTCAACTACACGGCGTTGTGGTGGAACCCGTCGGAGTCCGGTTGGGGCATGGGCATCACGCAGCACGCCTCATCGCTGTTCGCGGCGTGGTACGTGTACGGGCCGAACGGATCTCCGACATGGCTCGTGATGCCGGGCGGCATGTGGTCGTCGCCTGCCTCCATCACGGGCGACCTGTATTCGACCACCGGGCCACCCTCCGGCGGGCCGTTCGACGCGTCGCAGGTGACCAAGCAACGCGTCGGCAGCGCCACGATCGCGTTCTCCGCGGTGGACCAGGCGGTGCTCTCCTACACCGTGAATGGCGTATCCGGCACCAAGGCGATCCAGCGGCAGAACTTCGGCGTCGCGGACGGCAGCGCGGTCACCAACTACGCCGACCTGTGGTGGACGTCGACGGAATCGGGCTGGGGCCTTTCGGTGAACCAGCAGTACCGCACGCTCTTCTCGGTGATCTACACCTACGGCCCCTCCGGCGAGCCCCGGTGGTACGTGATGCCCGGCGGAAGCTGGACGGGCAGCACGACCTACAGCGGCGCGCTGTACGCCACGTCGATGCCGGCCTTCAACTTCTATGGCGCGGCATTCAATCCTGCCAACATCTCCACACAGGCAGTAGGCACGATGTCGATCCAATTCTCCGGCACCGACTCGGCGACGCTCACGTACACGGTGGACGGCCAGACTTTCACCAAAGCAATCACCCGCGAGCCGTTCTGATGAAGAAGACTTTCCCCGTACCCGTGCGAGTCCATTACTCCTGCGCCAAGTGCCCGGCCTTCTGTTGCACCTACACGGATATCGAGGTGACGAAGCGCGACCTCGAGCGCATCGCGCGCCATTTCGACATCAGCGTGAGCGCGGCGAAGGAGAAGTACACCAAGATGGAATCGACCGGCAAGGTCCGCGTCATGCGCCATCGCAGCGACAAGCACTTCATCACGGCGTGCATGATGCTCGACCAGGAGACGCGCCGCTGCACGATGTACGAGGGGCGCCCCGCGGTGTGCCGGAAGTATCCCGACAGCTCGCGTTGCGGCTACTACGAATTCCTCAAGTTCGAGAGGAACCAGCAAGACGATAACGATCACGTGGCGACGACCACCTGACGGGTAACAATTCGACACAGAAATTCGCGGATGCGCCGCTGATGGGAAAGGTTGGCGAAAGTCTTGGGGCGGAGTATGGCCTCTGGAGACTTGCCGTCGCCTCCCACGGCAAGGGCTTTAACCCGGCGTTATCCCACGCCGGGTTTCTTTTTTGAGCGCCCGGCTTCCGCGATCCTTCTTCGACCGGGACACGCAGCTCGTGGCGCGCGAGCTCCTCGGCAAGCATCTCGTTCACGTGGTCGGCGGCGTTGCGCGCATCGGGCGCATCGTCGAGACCGAGGCGTACCTCGGGCCGCACGACCTCGCGGCCCATTCGTCGCGCGGACTCACGCCCCGCACGCGCGTCATGTTCGGCCCGCCGGGTCACGCGTACGTGTATCTCATTTACGGGATGCATTGGTGCATGAATGTCGTGACCGAGCGCGAAGGCCACGCCTCGGCGGTGCTGCTGCGCGCGCTGGAGCCGGTGCGCGGCGTCGAGGGACGAACGCAGGGCCCGGGGCTTGTCTGCCGCGCGATGGGCATCGACAAACGGCTGCATGGCCACGATCTCGTGAGCCGCGACTTCTTCATCGCGGATCCGAAGGACGACGAGCCCGTGCGCGTCGTTCGCCGCCCCCGCGTCGGCGTGGACTACGCCGGCCACTGGGCGCGCCGCCTGCTGCGCTTCTACGAGCGCGGCAACCCGTACGTCTCTCGTCCCTGAGCCTCGAAGCGGCGCGAATGGCCGTTCCAGGACCAGCGCTCGACGACGACGCTGGTACCTTCGATGTGCAGCGCATGGAGCGAGAGGGTTTCGGCACGCGAGGCGCCCGAGGGCAGGTAGCCCGATTGCACGACGAGTGGAGCCGGCGACTGTCGCCCGCCCAGTTCGTGGCGCGATCCCGTAAGCACCAGGTCGGCGCCCGTGTCGAGCAGGGGGCGATGGGTCGCCACGATTCGCACCACCCGCGCGTCGAGGCCGTGGATGCGCGTGCGTGCGCGGCGGGCATCGTCGTCGCCGTTGTTTTCCGCCGGCGACTGCGCCGTATTCACGCCGATCACCGCCAGGACGTCGTCCGCATATTCCGGCTCGACGTCATCGCCCACGAAGCGGCGATAGGCGGCGAGCGATGGGGTGGTGCGAAGGATGCCGCGGGACGCGACGTCGCTGCTGCCGGGCACCACGACCTGGGGACCGGGCAGCGTGTCGAGGAACGCCCTCGCATCGCGAAACTGGCCCGCGCCGGCGCCCACGGTGAGATCGCCCGTGACGACCACCAGGTGCGGCTCGATCCTGCGCACGCAGTCGCGCAAGGGCGCGAGCACGCTCGGCGCGATGCCGCCGAAGTGCAGGTCGGAAAGATGGGCGATCCTTCGCATGGGTTTCGATCAATGCTCCGCGCGCAGTATGCAACAATGGCGTCATGATTCGCATCTTCACTTCTTTCGCGTGCGCGCTCGCGCTCGCCTCATGCGCCATGAACGAAACCGTCCCGGAATCGCTCCGCCACGAATTCGCGCCCAAGGGCGTGTTGCGCGCGGGCATCAACCTCGGCAATCCCGTGATCGCCCAGAAGGATCCCGGAGGTGGGGCGCCGCGCGGCGTGGGGCCCGACCTCGCGCGCGAGCTCGCGAAGCGCCTGGGCCTCGGCATCGAATACGTCACCTACGACACGGCCGGCAAGATGGCCGACGCGGTGAAGGAGGGCGCGTGGGACGTGGCGTTCCTCGCCGTGGATCCGCTCCGCGCCAACGAGATCACGTTCTCGAAACCGTACGTTCAGATCGAGGGCACTTATCTCGTCCGCAACGATTCTCCGCTCCGGGGGATCGACGACTTCGATCGCAAGGGCGTGAGGATCGCGGTGGGCAACAAGACCGCCTATGACCTCTATCTCACGCGGAACATCAAGAACGCCGAGCTCGTGCGCGCGCCGACTTCAATCGCCGCGTTCGAGAAATTCAAGGCCGAGCGTCTCGATGCCGTGGCGGGCGTGAAGAATCCGCTGGCGGCGATCGCCGCGAAGGAATCGGCCTATCGCGTAATCCCCGGCAACTTCATGGTGATCGGCCAGGCGAGCGGCGTGCCGAAGGGTCGCGATGCCGCCGCCCACTACCTCTACGATTTCATCGAGGAGATGAAGCGCTCGGGCTTCGTCGCCGATGCCTTGAAGCGCAGCGGCGCCGAGGCCACCGTCGCGCCTTAGTTCGGGGACAGACCCCGAGCGCCGCCGGCCTTCGGGGTCTGTCCCCGAACTAAGGCACGAACGACAGGAACAGGTACGTCGCGAAAAGCACCAGGTGGACCGCGCCCTGCATCATGTGGGTGCGGCCGGTGCCCAGCGTCACCATGCTCACGGCGAACGTGACCGCGAGCAACACGATGTCGCGCGGCTCCAGTCCCATGACCAGGTGCAGGTCGAACGCGATCGCGGCGACGGCGACCACGGGGATGGTGAGGCCTATGCTCGCGAGCGCCGATCCCAGCGCGAGGTTCATGCTCGTCTGGAGGCGATTGGCCTTCGCCGCCCGCACTGCGGCCCACGTCTCGGGCAGCAGCACCAGCATCGCGATCGCGATTCCGAGCACGGCCTTCGGCGCTCCGAGGGAGTCCACGACGTGCTCGATGGACGGGGAAAGCGCCTTCGCAAGCCCCACCACGGACACCAGCGAAACCACCAGTAGCGCGAAGCTCACACATGCCTCGCGATTCGCCGGCGGCTCCGCGTGAACGTCCGTATTGGCTACGTCGGCTTCCGGCAGGAAATAATCCCGGTGCCTCACCGTCTGGATGAAGACGAAGATGGCCCACAGCGCTGCCGACGTGACCGCCGCGAAGGCAAGCTGCCCGTGGCTGTAGGTGCCGATGCTCGTTGTAGTCGTGAAGTCGGGCAGCACGAGCGAGAGCGCCGACATGGTCATGAGGGCGGCCAGCGCGGCGGCGGAGCCTTCGGCGCGGAACGACTGCTCGCGATGCGCAAGCCCACCCACGAGCACGCACAGGCCCACGACGCCGTTGCAGATGATCATCACCGCGGCGAAGATCGTGTCGCGCGTGAGGACCGCTGCACCTTCGCCGCCCGCGAGCATCATCGAGAGCACGAGCGCGGCCTCGATCACGGTCACGGCCACGGCGAGCACGAGGGTGCCGTAGGGCTCGCCCACGCGATGGGCGACGACCTCGGCGTGGTGCACGGCCGCGACGACGGCGCCGACCATCGCCAGCGTGCAGATCGCGGCGACGGCCGGCGAGACCCCGATCGCGAACGCCACCACGAAAAGAACGGATGAGGCGACCGGAACGATCCAGGTCCAGTGTCTCATTTGCGGCCCGGGCGATTCGCTTCGATGAGCGCGCGCGAAATCGATTGCGTGGGTGGGAGCTCGGGCAGTTTCTCACCGGGTCCGAACCAGTGCGCCTCGGCGATCTCGGCGGGATCGACACGGATCTCGCCGCTCGAATACTCCGCGGTGAAAGCGATCATCAGCGAGCCGGGAAAGGGCCACGACTGGCTCGCGAAGTAGCGCAGATCCTTCACGTAGAGGCCCACTTCCTCGTGGATCTCGCGATGCACCGCATCCTCGACGGACTCGCCCGGCTCGATGAATCCCGCCAGCGCGCTCATGCGCCCGCCCGCCGGCACCGCCACGTTGCGCGCGAGCAGGATCGCGTCGCGCTTCTTCACGAGCACCATCATCGCCGGCGCGATGCGCGGATAGGCCACGTGCCCGCACTCGCAGCGCATGGCGCGCTCCCCCGCGACCGGCGTCATGGGCCTGCCGCACGCGCCGCAATAGCGGTGGTTGCGTGCCCAGTCGGCGATCTGGAATGCGCGACCGGCCACCGCGAGCGTCGATTCATCGAGCTGGCCGAACATCGCGCGCAATCCCTTGAACAAATGCCCCGCGGGCGCCGGCGTGTCCCTGGCAACCCAGGCCGTGCAGCAGTACTCCTTGTCGAAGATCCCGACGGGGAAGACGTTGGCTGCTGAAATCGCGAGCGTCTTCACGACGGCGGGATCCGGAAGCGTGAAGCCGCCATCCCGCACCAGAAGCTCGTTGCCGCGGAACACGAACGTGCGCGGCGCATCGTGTGCGATCGGCGCGAACAGGGATTGAAACGTCGGGGGCGTGGCGAGCAAGGAGCGGGTCCGCGGGGAATGCTAATCTCCATGATAAGCGAACCCCAGGAGATCCCAATGGCAAAGCGTCGCGTCGCGGTCCTCATCGGCAGCCTTCGCAAGGAGGCGTTCTCGCGCCGCCTCGCCGAGGCGCTGCGTTCCCTCCAACCCGCATCCCTCGAGCTCGAGTTCGTCGACATCGGCGCGCTCCCGCTCTACAACCAGGACCTCGAGACGGCGAACCCCCCGTCCGCGTGGGCCGACTACCGGGCGAAGATGTCCGTCTGCGACGCGATCCTCTTCGTCTCGCCCGAATACAACCGCGGCATGCCCGCGTCAGTCAAGAATGCGATCGACGTGGGATCGCGGCCCTGGGGGAAGGGTTCGATCAACGGCAAGCCGTGCGCCGTGGCGACGACTTCGCCGGGCCCGCTCGGGGGATTCGGCGCGAACCACCAGATCCGGCAGTGCGTGGTCTTCCTCGACATGCCGATGATGCAGATGCCCGAGCTCTACGTGGGCCTGGTCGACAAGATGATCGAGCCCGGCGGCAAGATTCCCAACGACTCCACGCGCGAATTGCTGGAGAAGTTCCTCGCCAAGTTCGCCGACTGGATCGAGCACAACGCGCTGCGCACCGCGTGACGGGGCGATAGGTGGCCGGGGGCGCCGATAGCGGCAAGGCCGTCGTCTACGCGCTCGGTGCGAACGGCGCCATCGCGGTGACCAAGTATGTCGCTGCGGCGCTCACGGGATCGAGCTCGATGCTGGCCGAGGCCGTGCACTCGACCGCCGACTGCGGCAACCAGGTGCTGCTTCTGCTCGGCCTCAAGCGCTCGAAGCTTCCGCCCAATCACGACTATCCGCTGGGCTTCGGCAAGGAAACGTACTTCTGGTCCTTCGTGGTCGCGATCATGCTCTTCAGCGTGGGCGGCATGTTCTCGCTCTACGAGGGCTGGCACAAGGTGATGGAGCCCGAAGCCATCAGGAATCCGATGATCGCGCTGGGCGTCCTGGGTTTCGGCATCTGCGCCGAGAGCTTCTCCATGTGGGGTGCCATGCGCGAGGTGAACAAGATGCGCGGGCGTGCTGGCGTTCTTTCATGGTTCCACACGACGCGAAACGGCGAGCTCGCCGTGATCTTCGCCGAAGACCTCGCCGCGCTGATCGGCCTTGTAATCGCCTTCGTCGCGGTCGGCGCGACGTGGGCCACGGGCAATCCGATATTCGACGCCTGGGGCACGGTGGGCATCGGCGTGTTGCTCGTCATCGTGGCGATCCTCGTGGCCGTCGAGGTGAAGGCGATGCTGATCGGGCAGGGCGTGGAGGCGCCGGTGCGCGCCGCGATGCTGGAGTTTCTAGGCGCGCAAGGCGCGGTCGAGCACGTGATCGACCTGCTCACGCTGCACATGGGCTCGGATGTCATGGTGGCGGTGAAGGCGAAGATGCGCCCGCAGCCGAGCGTCGATGCACTGGCCGAGGCGATCAACGGGATCGAGGCCGTCTTCAAGGAACGTTTTCCGCAGGTGCGCTGGGTCTTCTTCGAGCCCGACCTGCGATAGAGGAACCAATGTCATCTCCGCTCGACGAAGAGGCGATCCGCGCGACTTATGCGCGCATCTCGCCTTACGTGCGCAAGACTCCGGTGCTGGAGGTCGACGGCGCCGACTTCGGTCTCCCGGGCCGGCGCATCGTCTTCAAGCTCGAGTTCCTGCAGCACGCGGGCTCGTTCAAGACGCGCGGCGCCTTCAACCAGATGCTCACGCGCGAGATCGGTCCCGCGGGAGTCGTTGCAGCGTCGGGTGGCAATCATGGTGCGGCCACGGCTTTTGCGGCGATGAAGACGAAGCATCCCGCGACGATCTTCATCCCGACCGTCGCATCCCCCGCGAAGATGGAACAGATTCGCAGCTACGGTGCGCGTCTCGAAGTGGGCGGCGATCGTTACGATGACGCGTTGCGGGCGAGCGAGGCCTTCGTCGCGCAATCGAAGGCGACTGCGATTCATGCCTACGACCAGTACGAGACGCTACAGGGGCAGGCCACCGTGGGCCTCGAATTCGAATCCCAGGCGCCGAAGTTGGATGCGTTGCTCGTGGCCGTCGGCGGAGGAGGGCTCGTCGGTGGAATCGCGGCCTGGTATCGCGGACGCGTGCCGGTGATCGGCGTCGAGCCCGAGGAGGCGCCCACGCTCACGCGCGCGCTTGCTGCCGGCGAGCCTGTCGATTCACCCGCGGGCGGCGTCGCAGCCGATTCGCTGGCGCCCAAGCGCGTGGGCTCGCTCATGTTCCCGATCGCCAGGCAGCATCTTAAAGGCACGGTGCTCGTGACCGATGACGCGATCCGCGAAGCGCAGCGCACGCTTTGGAGGACGCTGCGGATTGTCGCGGAGCCGGGTGGCGCGGCTGCGGTCGCGGCCATCATCTCGGGCGCGTGGAAACCATCGTCCGAGAGGGTGATTGGCGTGTTGCTTTGTGGCGCGAACACGACCGCCGTGGACTTCGCTCGCTGACACGTCGGAATCCACCTACAGCAGAAAGCGTCCGCGGACTATCCGCCACTCGGCGCTCACCGACCCCGAACTGCGCGCGGCACGCCCGTAATGGAGCCTCGCGCAGCCCGTGAGGCTGTCGGGGGAGCAGGGCATGATGCGGAGAGCGGGTCCATTGCGTGTTTACCTGGTGGAAGATTCCTTGATCATGGGCAATCTCGTGGAGGAGTTGATAACGGGCACGGGTGCCACGGTTCTCGGGCGCTCGGACAGCGCCCCGGTCGCGATCAGGGAAATCGCGGCTCTTGACCCCGACGTGGTGGTGGTCGACCTCGCATTGCCCGAAGGCAACGGGTTCGATGTGCTCGAGGCGACGCAATCTCTCGCTCCGGGAAAGGAACTCACCCGGCTCGTTCTCTCGAACCACGCGACTCCGGCCTATCGCGAAGCGGCCGCGCGACTCGACGTTGACGGCTATTTCGACAAGAGCCAGGACATAACGAAGATGATCGAATACCTGGCGAGGCTCTAGCGATCATGAGGACGCCGCCACCCGCTCCGTCTCCCTTTGGGAAGGAGGTCATGGCCGAAGCCGGCAAGGCGCTTGATAGCTTGTCGGCGCTCAGCGTCCAGTTGACATGCCAGCATTGCGAAACGCCGGAGACGCTGGTGCTGACGGCGCGCCGCGTGGCCGAAGCCTGTGCGACGATCGACGAGGCTGTCGCATCCCTCAAGCACATCCTGATGATCGGCGACGAAACCGGAAATGGCCCGGTTCCGCCGCAGATGTTGCGATGACTCTCTGGGGAGCGGCTGGTCCTGCCCAGTTTCGTCACTGAGGGGCCGAGTGGCCGGTGCGCCAGTTGACAATATGTAGCCACGCGGCTACACTACCCCATGCTGCGCGCTGTCAAGACCGATGCCTTCGCTGCGTGGCTGGACGGGCTCAAGGACATTCGGGCGCGGGCGCGCATTCAGGTCCGCATTGAGCGACTGCTCTTGGGCAATCCAGGTGACGCGCAGCCGGTGGGCGAGGGTGTTTCGGAGCTCCGAATCGACTACGGCCCAGGCTACAGGGTCTATTTCAAGCCACGAAGCCGCGAGATCGTGATCTTGCTGGCGGGCGGCAACAAGGCGACACAAGCGAACGACATCAGGAACGCGCTGAAATTGGCGCGAGATCTCTAAGGAAGAAAGATGCCTAAGACGAAGACCACCCGCTACGACGTGGCCGAGCACCTTCGGACCGCAAAGGAAATGGCTGCCTATCTTGAAGCGAGCCTGGACGATGCCAATGGAGATGCGGCCTTCATCGCCAAGGCGCTCGGTGACATCGCGCGTGCGAAGGGCATGTCTCAGGTCGCCAGAGATACGGGCTTGTCGCGCGAAAGTCTCTACAAGGCGCTATCCGGCGAGCGGAGCCCGGACTTCGAAACGGTGCTGAAGGTCGTTTCTGCGCTGGGTATCAAATTGCACGCGCAAGTGGCCTAGCGCCGACTCAGGCGCGAACCAGCGACCAAACCCCGCTCCCCAGGTAGAACACTCCCAGCGTCAGCACCGTCCACCGCGTCCACAAGCGGAACGATTTGTCGTTCATCCGTTCGAGCACATGGCGCGAGAGTGACGTGCCCGTGAACGCGAGGATCACCATCATTCCGCCCATCCAGGGGTTCACCTCGGCGCTGCCCTCGATGGCGGCGAAGACTCCGAAGTAGATGATCTTCGAGATGTGGCTGAAGCTCTGCGTCATCGCCTTGGTTGCGACGACGGCGTGGCGGCCCATCTTGGAGCGCACGAAGAACACGTCGAGGATCGGACCCGACACGCCCGCCAGCAGCGCCAGCGCCGAGCAGACAAGGCCGCACGCGTAGGGCTGTCCCTTGCGTTCGACGTTGAGGTGGAGCTCCTCGGGCAGCAGCATCGCGATGAAGGGCGTAAGTCCCATCACGATGAACGCCACGGGCTTGCTCACCACGAGCTTCGCGATGGCGAAGACGACGAGCATCGTGAGCGCGCCAAGAACGTAGCCGCGGAAGATTCGCCAGTCGACCTTGTCGCGCCAGAGCAGGGCCCGCCAGCCGTTCGAGGCGAGCTGCGTGATCCCGTGCAGCATCATCGCTTCCGGGAGCGGCATCATCGCGAGCAGGATTCCCATGAGGATCATGCCGCCCGCCATCCCGAGGATGCCCGAGATGAACGACGTCACGAGCGACGAAACGCCGAGGATCGTGAGCGAAAGGATCGTGGCCATCAGCGCGAAACGAGGACCGCGCCGTCATCGTGCAGCTTGTCGATCTCGGCGCTCGAATAGCCGAGGCCTTCGAGCACCTCGCGGGTGTGCTGGCCGAGGAGCGGCGCGGCGCGCGTCACCTCGCCGGGAGTCTCGGAGAACTTCACCGGCATGCCCAACGCTTTCACGCGTCCGGCCTTCGCGTGATCGACTTCCACCACCATGTCGCGCGCCAGCACCTGCGGATCGTTCAGCATGTCGCCGATCCTGTTGACGGGACCGGCGGGCACGCCTTCCGCATCGAATGCAGCGAGCCATTCGGCGGAGGAACGCGAGCGCATCCGCTGGGCGATGAGAGGTACCAGCGCGTCGATGTTCCTCAGGCGATCGACGTTGGTCTTGAACCGCGTGTCGTGCGCGAGCTCCGGTGCGCCGATCACCTTCACGATCCGCTCCCAGTTCGCCTGGTTGGCGCCGCCCACGTTGATCCACCCGTCCTTGGTGGGGAATGACTGGTACGGCGCGGTGAGCAGGTGCGCCGAACCCGTGGGCCCGGGATTCACGCCGGTGGCGAAGAAGATCGCGGCGTGCCAGTACGTCTGCTGGATCGCCGCCTCCATGAGCGAGGTCTCGACCATCTGGCCGCGCCCCGTCGTGGAACGCGCGACCAACGCCGACACGATGCCGAGCGCGGCGAGAATCCCCGCATTGATATCGGCGATCGACGTGCCGCTCTTGGCCGGAGGGCCGCCGGGCTCGCCGGTGATGCTCATGATTCCCGCGAAGCCCTGCGCGATGAGGTCGAAGCCGCCCTTGTCGGCATAGGGGCCGGTGCGGCCGTATCCCGACACGGCGCAATACACAAGACGAGGATTCAGCTCCTGGAGGACGTCATATCCGAGGCCGAGTTTCTCGAGCGTGCCCTTGCGATAGTTCTCGGTCACGACATCCGCGCCGGCGATGAGGCGCTTCACGACCTCGAGGCCGCCGGGCTTCTTGAGATTCACCGCGATGCCGCGCTTGTTGCGGTTGAGGATCATGAACGGCGCCGATTCGCCCTTGATCGACGGCTCGGCATACGCGCGCGTGTCGTCGCCGCCGGGAAGCTTCTCTACCTTGATCACGTCGGCGCCCATGTCGGCGAGCAGCATGCCGCACGTCGGGCCCGCCATGATCTGCGCGAGCTCGATGACCTTGATCCCCGCCAGTGGGCCTTTCATTTGCAGGGCGCTACTTCTTTGGATCCGCAGATAAACGCAGATAAACGCGGATAGAACCGATCAGAGCTTGCTTCTCGACACTGCAAACGTGGGCACGAATAGTTAATGGTGCTGTTGGGGGTATCTGCGTTCATCGGCGTTCATCTGCGGATCCAAAGCCTTTTGCCGGATTCTTCGCGGGACAACCAACAATGTGATCGTCCACGAGCCCCGTCGCCTGCATGAACGCATACATGATCGTGGAGCCGACGAACGTGAAGCCGCGCTTCTTGAGGTCCTTCGCGAGCGCATCGGACTCGGGCGTGGAGGCGGGCACTTGCTTGATGGCCTTCGGGCGATTCACGATCGGCTTGCCGCCCACGAAACGCCAGACGTACTTGTCGAAGCTGCCGAACTCCTTCCGAACGGCGAGGAACGCCTTCGCATTTCGCACGGTGCCTTCGACCTTGAGGCGGTTGCGCACGATGCCGGGATCGAGCAGGAGCTTCTTCACCTTCGCCGGCGTGAAGCGCGCGACTTTCGCGGGATCGAACTGCGCGAACGCCTTTCGATAGTTCTCGCGCTTGCGCAGGATCGTGGACCATGAAAGCCCGGCCTGCGCGCCTTCGAGGATGAGGAACTCGAAGAACATGCGATCGTCGTGGACGGGGCGGCCCCACTCGTCGTCGTGGTAGGCCATGTACTCGGGGCTGCCGAGGCACCACGGGCAGCGCTTCTCGGTGCTCATGGCGCTATTTTCCCTTGAAGTCGGGCTTCGTCTTTGCCAGAAACGCCTTGTATCCTGCCTGGAAATCCTCGGTGCCGAAGCACGCGAAACCTTCGTCGTACTCCGCGGGCGTGAGCGGGCTTGGGTCGCGTAGCCGCCTCGCGAATTTCTTGTGCCAGCGCGCGACAAGCGGCGCGCCATCTGCGATGCGCTGCGCGGTCTCCCGCGCTTCGCGCTCGACCTGGTCGTCCGGCACCACGCGCGTCACGAGGCCCATCTCCTTGGCTTCCTTCGCATCGAAGACGCGCCCTTCGAGCAGGATCTCCATCGCGTTGGATTCGCCCGCGAGCGAGATGAGTGACGAGATTTCCGAGTAGGCCATCACGAGTCCCAGCTTGTTGATGGGCACGCCGAAGCGGCTCGATTCCCCGCAGATTCGGATGTCCGCGAGGCCCGCGATCTCGAGGCCGCCGCCCACGCAGACTCCGTGGACCTGGGCGACGACCGGATGCCGGCACGCACCGATCGCTTCGATCGTGCGGCGCATGTCCTCGCCATAGGCGCGCGCCTGCTCGACGTTCGAGCGTTCGGTCGCGAACTCGGAGATGTCGTTGCCGGGCGCGAACGCCTTCGTGCCAGCGCCGCGCAGGATCACGCATCGAATGGAATCGTCGGTGGAGAGCTCGATGAACACGTCGCCCAGCCGCTTCCACATCGTGCGCGTCAGCGCGTTGAGCTTTTCGGGGCGGTTCAGGACGACAGTGGCGATCGTCCCTTCGCGCTCGACGAGGATCGTGTCGATGGCCGGCCCTACTGCGGAGTGCCGAGGTTGCGCGCGACGTCGGCGATGGCGCCGTCGATCGTGGATTGCGCTACACCGGCACCGTCGACGACCACGGCCTTGCCGTTGCGCCGCCGGTCGCGCAGGTCGTCCACGGAGATGGCGAACGAGCGGTTCTTCTCGAGGTCCTTGAAGACGCAGGTGCCTTGCACCGGGCTCATCCAATTGAGACGACAGCGGCGCTTCGAACCGTCGTCTTCGGTGAATTCCATCCACACGCCGCGCGTGAGGCCTTCCTCGGCGAGCGAGCCGCTCGAGACGCGCAACGTCGCCGTGTAGTCCTCCGCGGGCATGGGAGGCGGGTCCTTTCGGATCGCGCCGTGTGCCGTCGCGACCGGTGACGTCATCACTTCATCGAGCAGCTGCCGTACCTCCTCGACGAGGATGCCCGCGGTGTCCTGCGAGAGCCCGGCGCGCTGGTAGGCCATCTTGAGGCGAAAGAGCAGCGAAGGCAGCAACGAGACGAGGCGCTGCCGGTCTTCGGGCGTGGTGTGCGGCGTGAGCACCCAGAGTATGTCGTCGCAGATCTCGAGGTCCGCATTCCAGTTGGGCGAATTGTCGCCGCCGCTGAGGAAGTCGTGCACCATGACCTGGCGAAAGCGTCCGTAGAGATAGGCCTCCACTTCGCGCGCGTAGTTTCCCCCGGAGAGGCGGTGCGCGATGGCGAGCGAGGCTTCGCGCACGGCGGCAAGCCCGACCTCCTTGTCGCGAAGCATCCGGATATCGTCATCCTGCTCGAGCGCGGCCTCGCGATATCGTTCGAGGATCTGCGTGAGCTTCTGGAGCGATTGCGCGAAGACCTGCGAATCCTCGGCATGGCGCTCGAGGATCTCGTTCACCGAGTTCGCGATCCAGCGCGACGGCGGCTTGCCGTCGACTGTCACGGCCTCGTCGGTGGCGCCCAGCTCCGCCATCGCGTCGATGAGGCCGCGGATCGGATGGCGCCGGTCGGTGAAGAACGAGCGGTCCTGCAGCACGGCCTTGAACACGGGTAGCTGGAGGCGTCCGACCTGCGCGCGCGTCGTGTCCGTGAGGCGCGTGTCGGCGAAGAGGCGGTCGAAAAGGGCGGCCACGAGGTCGGCGACGACCACGTCGTCGGGAGTAAGAGAGCCTCCCATCTCCTGCTTGGCCTGGTGAACGGCGGCGGAACTCGCGGGGAACACCGGTGCGGCCCGTGGCGCAACACCTTGCGATGGGGCCATGAGCGCGGCCAATCGCGGCTCGAGATTCTTCAGCGCCTCGAGAAGCTCCGGTCGAACGTTGATGTTGACGGTGCCTTCCGGCGCCGGCGCGGCCGTGGCCGCAACGGCGGGACGGGCGACGGGTTGTCCCGAGGCGAGTGCGAAGAGGTTATCGAGCGGGGACGGGGCGGGCGACGAGGCCGCAGTTCCGATGGCGGCATCGCTCGTCGCCGGGACCGGGGCCGGGGCGGCGACCGTGCGCCGCGGTGCCTGCGCCTGCACGATCGAGCCGTAGCTGCGCTTGAAGTCGGGCAGCACGCCCTTGTCGCGCAGCAGCTGGTTCGTGGACGAATAGGCGGCGGCGACTTCCTCGAGCACCACGGGACCGAATCCCGAGTAGGCGGCGAGGCGGCTTCCGTCGTCGGACCCCTTCTCGCTCAGCGCATCCATCAACCCACGGGCGAAGATGCGCGGGAACACAGGATTGTTATCGTCGCCCAGGTCATCCCTGTGCATCACGTTCGCGACGCGCTGTGTGAGCGCGAAGAGCTCGTCGCCGAGGGATTCCTTGAGGCGCTTGGTGGTGTTGCCGAGTGCGATCTCCTCCTGCACCTGCTCATCGGCCACGAGCGAGAGGGAATCCAGCGTGAAGCGCTGGGTCTTGCTGAAGCCCTCGGAGGGATCGACCTTGGCGTCGAAACGCATCGCGACCTCTTTCGCCACGCGCTTGGCGAGCGTGGGCTGGAGGCTTCGCAGCAGGTCGATGGCGCCCCTCAGCGGCTTCCACTTGCCGCGATCCTCGGTGATCGCGAGTTGCTGCTCGAGCAGGTCGACGACCTCGGGCACGCGCGCGGCCATGGCGTCACCGAAGGGGCGTGACAGCGATTCGCGGACCTCCTGGAGGATGGCCTGGCTCATGCGGCCATTTTAGCGGACTACCTGCTTGCGCGAGGCTGAAAGAGGCGCCCGATGAGCGGCCAGAAGAGCAGGACGAGGGCGAGCGTCGTGATCGTGCCCACGAGGCCGTTGGACCAGAACACCGCCATGTCGCCGTTGGAACCGATCATCGACAGGCGGAACGAATCTTCGGCGCGGCTCCCGAGCACGAGCGCCAGCGTGAGCGGCGCCAGCGGAATGCCGATCTTCTTGAAGACGTATCCCACGACGCCGAAGGCCACCATGAGCCAGATGTCGAACATCGCGTTCTGGATCGCGAAAGCACCGATCGCGCAAGACACCACGATCATCGGCGCGATGGCGGCGAAGGGCACGCGAAGCACCGAGGCGAAGAGCGGCACGGTCGTGAGCACGAGCACGAGGCCCACGAGGTTGCCCAGGTACATCGACGCGATGAGGCCCCAGACGAACTCCTTGTGCTCGACGAAGAGCATCGGGCCGGGATTCAATCCCCACACCATGAGTCCGCCCAGCAGGATCGCCGCGGTGCCGGATCCGGGAATCCCCAGCGCCAGCATCGGCAGGAGCGCCGCGGTGCCGGACGCATGGGCCGCGGTCTCCGGCGCGAACACGCCCTCGATGCGTCCCTTGCCGAACGAGTCCTTGTCCTTCGACATGCGCTTGGCGATGTTGTAGCCCATGAACGATGCGGCGATGGCCCCACCCGGCGTGATGCCGAGCCAGCAGCCGATGGCCGCGGAACGAACCAGCGTCACCCAGTACTTCGGAAGATCCTTCCACACCGAGAGCACGACCTTGAGACTGATCTTCGCCACGTGACCGCGAAGCGCGAGGCGCTCCTCCATCGTGAGCAGGATCTCGCTGATGCCGAAAAGCCCGATCACCGCGACGAGGAAATTCACGCCGCGGAGGAGTTCTTCGTTGCCGAAGGTCATGCGAAGCTGGCCGGATACCGTGTCCATGCCGATGCCGGCGAGGATCAGGCCCAGCGACATCGAGATGATGACCTTGTGCTTTTCTTCCTTGCCGAGTCCCACGAAGGAGCAGAAGGTGAGCAGGTACACGGAGAAGAATTCCGGCGGCCCGAATCGAAGCGCGAAGTCGGCGATGCGCGGCGCGAGGAACGTGATCAGCAGAACCGCGACGAGCGAACCGAAGAACGACGAGGTGAATGCCGCCGTGAGCGCCTCGGCCGCTTGCCCGTTCTGCGCCATCGGGTAGCCGTCGAACGTAGTTGCGACGGACCACGCCTCTCCGGGAATGTTGAAGAGGATCGAGGTGATCGCTCCTCCGAAGAGCGCGCCCCAGTAGATGCAGGAGAGCATCACGATGGCGGTCGTCGGATCCATCGAGAACGTGAGCGGCAGCAGGATCGCCACGCCGTTCGGGCCGCCCAGGCCGGGCAGGACGCCCACGAAGATTCCGAGCGACAGGCCCACCAGCATGAGCGCGAGGATCTTCCAGGTGAGCAGCGCCTTGAAGCCGAGGAGGAGAAGGCCGAAGGCTTCCATCAGGGCTTTCGCAACCAGAGGATGTACATCCCCGAGAATGTGCCGGGATGTGCGCGCTCGAATTCGTCCCATGCGTCGAAATCGCTTGCGCGCGCGGCGCCGAAACGCCCGAAAAAAGCGCGCGCGACCTGCGCGGGGACTCCGAGGCCGAGCGTCTCGAGCCCAAGGCCTTCGATCATCTGCTTGATTTGCGGCAGCCGATAGCGATGCTCCTGGACGTGGAAGAGCAGGTCGCGGCACTCGTTGGTTCCATACATGTCGCGCAGCGATGCGACACTGGCGAATTGCGGCGAGGGCAGGATCTCCGCGCGGCTGCGGCGGATGTCCTCGGGGTTGGCCTTCCAGCCACGCTCCGCGATGAGCGCGCGCGGCGCCTCGAGGTTTCGCCTGCCGAGCTCGCTGTAGAGCCCCACCAGCATGAATCCTCCAGGACGCAGGAGCGCGGCGAGACGGCGCCAGCCTTCCATTGGATCGCGCAAGTGGTGGAGCACGCCGATGCTCGAGATGAAATCGAACGTGCGAGGGGTCTCGAACGCGAGGATATCGGCCTGCGCATACTCGACATTCGCGAGATTCGCTTCGATCGCCTTGCGCTTCGCGTAGGCGAGGCTCGCGAGGCTCAGGTCGATGGCCAGTACGCGCGAAGGCGCGATGCTCAGTGCAAGATCGGTGGATTCCTGTCCCGTTCCGCAGCCGGCCACCAGGACATCGGTCACGCGACCGGGCGCGACCGGTGTGACATCGAGATCGGGAAAGAGATTGCGCAGGCGCGCTTCGAACGCCATGGGCGGTTCGACCGGCAGGCGCACCCAGCGCGGATAGGGGCTCTCTTCGTATTGGCGCTGCACGCCCAGCGAAACTTCGTCGTCGATCGGTCCGAGCCGAGGGATCGAGCCGCGCAGCTCGCGCTCCTTCGCGGGCTCGACGACCTGCTGCTTGATGAGCGCCTGGACCGGGGTGGGCCACGAGCGCTGGGCGAAGTCCGCGGGCCAGGCAACGGAATCGAGCGGCATGTAAGTGGCGAGGACAGCCAGCGCTACCGGGCCTACCGGCTTGCCGTTGCGCGCGGCCTGCACGAGGCGCTCGGCAAGCGCGGCGGCGGCGCGCGATTCCTCGGGCGCGGTCGCGTAGACGTAGTCATTGAGGAAACACTGCCGCGCGAGAGCGCACGCCACGAAGGTGAGCTCGGGGCGATCTGTGCCCGCAGCCGCGGCGCGCAACAGCGCTTCGCGTGCCGCACCGAGGAAACGCTCGAGTCCCCAGTCGCAAACCTGCGTGTTTTCGAGAATGGCCACGAGCAGCGGATGGGAGAGCCCCTCGACGACCTCGCGCCGCGCGAGCAGCGCGTCGGTGGCTGCGGGCGTGAGTTCGCCGCGGCGCGCGCTTTCGATCGGATCGCGCAGCAGGGGGCTCGCGCGCACCAGGGTGATTGCCGATCCCGCCAGGTCCGCGGGCCGGATCCACGCTTCGACGATCGCGTGCACGACGAGCGTGACCAGGCGCGCGTCGTTGGGCATGCGTTGCGCGAAGGCGAAGCTTCGGCCGAATCCGGCGCGCGCTCCGGGAGTATTGCCGAGTGCAATGGCATTGGCATGGGCCAAGAGCGCCTCGTCGAAGCGTCCCAGCTCCTCGAGGGCAAGTCCGAGGCGATGGTGATACGTGCCGTTGCCCGGAAAGACCGCGATCGCGCGCGTGAGGAGCTCCACGGCTTCCGCGGGGCGGCCCGACGCGTGGGCGATGGCCGCCAGCAGCGCCATGGCTTCGGGGCGGCCCGGCGAGCGCGCGAGCACCTGCCGGTAGATCGCCGTGGCTTCGTCCATGCGGCCGGCCTCTTGATGGGCCATTCCCGCCTGCAACGCGGCGCGGATGCTGAGTTCTTCGTTCGTGGCGCTCATCTAGTACCCGAGCCAGCGCTCGAGCGGACCTTTCGGCATGATCACGTCGAAGGCGACGTCGAAGGTGACGAACATCGCCACCGAGAAGACAAGGCCCGTCACGATCGAGATCCAGGCGCGGATCTTTCCCACGTAGATCATGAAGCCCGTGATGAGGATGAAGCTCGATACGTACAGGCCCAGCCATTGCGTCACGGGCACGTAGAGGAGGGTGGGTACGAAGACCTGCATCACGCGCTTGAACTGCGCGCGGCGCACGAAGATCTCGTCGGCGCCGCGCCCGAGAAGCTCCCGCACGAGCCCGAAGAGGCACGCGCCCGCGAGGATCAGCGACACGTAGAAGGGAAAGTAGCCGGCCTGCGGTCCCGTCGAATCCCAGCCGATGCCCGTACGATGGTTGTCCCACATCATCAGCATCGCGAAGGCGAGGACGATGGCCATCGTCGCCGCCTCGACGGGGCGCCTGCCGACCACGGCCGGTGATGTATCGGCGTCGTCGGCCGCGTCCGGGCCCTGCGCTTGCTCGCTCACTTCGCGACGAACCCCGCCTCGGTCATGAGCTTCGTGTTGAGCGCCTCGTCTTCCTGCAGGAACTTCAGCATTTCGGGGCCGGTGAGGAAGACGGGCTTCAACGCCTGCTTCTCCATGTAGTCCTTGTACTCGGTGGTCTGCGTGACCTTCTTGAAGAGATCCACGTAGAAGGCGGTCACCTCGGGCGGCATGTTGCCCGGCAGGAACATCGCGCGAAGCATCTGGTACGTGACGTCGAGGCCTTCGGACGGGCACGTCGGAATGTCGTTCCACGACTGCGTCTCGGTGACCTTGGCCTTGTACTGCATGCGCTCGTTGGAGAACACGCAGAGCGCGCGGACCTGGTTCGCCCGCCACACCTCGAGGTTCTCCGACGGGTTGTTCACATTGGAGGCCGAGTGGTTGCCCACGAGCTGGGTGGCCGCTTCCCCGCCCGACTTGTACGGCAGGTACGCGAACTTGGCGCCCGTCTTCTTCTCGATGAAGACGGTGAGTACGTTGTCCTCGCGCTTGGAGCCCGTGCCCCCCATCTTGAACTCGGGGTTGGCCTTCTTGGCGGCCTCGATGAATTCCTTCGTGGTCTTGTACGGGAGCTGCACGTTGTCCCAGAGGACGAACTCGTCGAGCGCGACCACGGACACGGGCGTCAACTCGCGCCAGTTGAACGGGATCTTCGCCGATAGCGGCAGCATGTAGATGAGGGAGTAGGCGATGAGCACCCGGTTGGTATCGCCGGCACCGGACTTCATGTACATCAGGGCCTCGGCACCCGAGGCGCCACCCTTGAGCGACACGACCATCGGCTGCTTCATCAAATGGTTCTTCTGGATGGCCGCCTGCATCATGCGGGCCATCTGGTCCGAGGCGCCTCCGGCGCCGGCGGCCACGACGATCTCGACGGGCTTGGTGGGCTCCCACGCGCCGGCGGGGCCGGCGAGGGCGAGGCACAGTGTGGATGCCAGCAATGCCGGCGCGATGCTCTTACGCATGGTTTCCTCCTCCTTAGGTGGTGTTGTCCCGCTAGTTTAACTGTCCGCTAGAATGGACGCATGTCCGTCGCCACGCCCGCCGCGAACCCGACCTTCCGCCAGGACGCCACGGTGATCTCGCTCGTGGGGTTCGCGCACGGCACCTCGCATTTTTTCCATTTCCTGATCCCGCCGCTCTTCGTGATGCTGATGCAGGAGTTCAGCCTCACGTTCACGCAGGTGGGCGCGATCATGACGGTGTTCTTCGTCGTATCCGGCATCGGCCAGGCGCTCGCGGGATTCGCGGTGGATCGTTTCGGCGGCATGCGCGTGCTCTGTGGTGGCGTGGCGTTACTTTCGGTGGCAGGGATCGCGTATTCGCTCGCGCAGAGCTATACGATGCTGCTGGGTGCCGCCGTGATCGCCGGCGTGGGCAATTGCGTCTTCCATCCGGCCGACTACACGATCATGAACCGGCGCGTCTCCACGGCGCGGCTGGGCCATGCGTTCTCGGTACACGGCCTCTCGGGAAGCCTCGGCTGGGCCGCGGCGCCGGTGTTCGTCCTGGCGATCGCGGCATGGGGCGGCTGGCGCGCGGCGTGTGTCGGCGCCTCGATCGTCGGCGCGCTGGCGCTGCTATTCCTCCTCGCCAATCGCCGCCTCCTGGAAGATTCGGAAGGATTGCCCCAGGGCGAGGCCGCGAAGCGCAAGGGCGGCTCCTTCGCATTCTTCGGCGTGCCTGTCGTGTGGATGTGCTTCGCGTTCTTCCTGATCTCGGTGATGGCGTTCGGGGCCTTGCAGAATTTCGCGCCGCCCTTGCTCGAGCGCACGTACGGAATCTCGTTTCCCATCGCGACCTCGGCGCTGACCGCTTACCTGCTCGGCAGCGCCGCCGGCGTGGGCACTGGAGGATTCTTCGCCGCCAGGGGCGAGCGCGAGGATTTCCGCATCATGGTCTCGCTCTCCTGCGCCGCGTTGTGCTCGATCGCGCTCGCGTCGGGCACGGTGCCTGCATGGACCGTCGTTCCCCTCATGGGAATGATGGGATTCGGCGTGGGATTCATCGGCCCGTCGCGCGACATGCTCGTGCGCCGCGCCGCCACCGCGACCTTCGGCGCCGCCGCCTTCGGCCGCGTGTACGGCTTCGTGTACTCGGGCATCGACGCGGGACTGGCGCTCGCGCCCCTCGTCTTCGGCCCCTTCATGGACGCGGGTCACTACACGGCCGTGCTCTGGGGCGTTGCGACCCTTCAGGTGTTGGCGATCGGCACGGCGCTTGCCGTGGGTTCCCGCGCGCGCACGTAGCGGCGCAGGAACGGCTGCTCGACGTACTTCCACGAAAGCCACGAGATCGCGAACGTCGCAACGAGGTAGGCCGGAATCACGGCCCATACCGGCGCGTCAACGAGGTACTCGTTGGCGATGAGCAGCAACGGCAGGTGATAGAGATACGCGGAGTAGCTGATGCGTCCCATGGCGGCAAGGGGCCCGCGGCCGAGCGCATTCCTCGCGATCGATCCCGGCCGCATCACTGCCCAGAACATCAATACCGCGAGCGATAGCACGGGCACCGACCAGTTCATGTCGCCCAGCAATTCGCCATCCACGGCGAGCAGGTAGCAGAGCAACGCGAAAGCGGCCACGAGCATCGCGTCCATCCACCACGCGGCGAGCCCCCGGTCGCGCCACCAGAGCCACATCCTTCCCAGGAGGATTCCCGCGCCGAAATGCCCGAAGTAGCTGGGCAGCTGGTGCGCCAGGAGATAGCGGACAACGCGTTCCGGCCAGCTCCAGATGGAGCCGAACGCGAGCTCGGCCTGCACGAGGGGCTCGAGGCCGTCGCGGGCCCCGATTCGCCAGAGCTGTGCCGTTACGACCGCGGCGACGAACGTGAACCAGGGCAGGCGCACGAAGAGCGGCATCACGAGCGGGAGCAGCAGGTAGAACTGCGCTTCCACCGAAAGCGTCCAGAGCGCTCCGTTCACCGCCATGGAGCCGCTCGAAAGCGGCGTCGTGTTGTGGAGGAACGTGAGGTGCGCGAAGAAGTTGTAGAGATAGACCCATTTGTCGTAGCGCCAGAAGTCGTAGCCGCGCAACATCGGGATCACGATGAGGAAGAGAAACGCGAGCTGCACGTAGAACGCGGGTGCGATCCGCCAGAACCGGCGCGCGTAGAAGCTCTTCATCGAGGGCGATTCGCGTCCCGCATCCGAATGCACGAACCACGGCATCGCGAGGAGGAATCCCGAGATGAGGAAGAAGAGGTCGACACCGAGGTAGCCATTGCGCACGAGAGGATCGAGCGGCGAGCTCTTGATCATGAGTACCCAGGGGTCGTTCGGGCGCAGCACCCAGCAGTGGAAGGCGATCACCCAGAGGACCGCGATGCCCCGCAATCCTTCGATGGGTGCGATGCGGCCGACCTCGGAACGAACGCTCTCGTCGGCGGCCATCAGAGCCTCAGTCGCTCGCCGTAGCCGGTGAGCTCCAGGTAGCCGCGGCCGCGAATGCCGTCGGGACCTTCCACGCGAACGGCGCCTTCCCAGTAAAGCGTCCCGGTGCTCGCGCGTGCATCGAGCTCCTGGTCGTCCATCAGCGGATCGAGTCGCCAGAGCTTGCCGTCGATCTCCACGTCCATCGCGACGGGATAGTCGGTGCCCGTGCGCGGCGAGCTCCACGTGCGCCGCGCGCGAAAGCGCACGTCGTGCGGCGTGGATAGCAGCGAACCGCCATCAGGCGTGCGAAGGGTCGCGCTCGACCAGAGCACGGCTCCGTCGCGTCCGCGGATCCGGAAGGCCATCAATGCGCCGCCGCCATCGAGATTGAGGCCGACCCAGTCCCAGCCGAGCGCGTCATTGGCGAGCATCTCGCTCGACCACTCGTGATCGAGCCATGCGGTGCCGCCCACGTCGAAGGCGTCCTTCCCGGAGACGACGCGGCCTCGCACCGCGAGCTGCGGCTCGCTGTAGTAGTAGCTCGCCTGCGACTCCGACGGCCCCTTGCGGCTGAAACCGCGAACGCCCTCGAGCAGGACGGGTTGGGTCGGCTCGAGCGCGAGATCGAGCGCGAATCCTTCCCCTTCCACGTGCGTGCGATACCCGTTGGTCTCGCGCTTCAACGTCCAATCGTCGATGCGCACGTCCGTGTCGCCGCTCGAGGCTTCGACGAGGCCTTCCAGCGCGCGGGCCGATCGCTGGTCGTGCAGGAGCTTCCCCTTCGATGGATCGGAAAGCGCGGCGTGCGCGAAGAGGAGCTGGCGCGCGCCGAAGCGGCTGGGATTCGCGCTCGCATCGGGATTGGCCACGCGGAAGAACGTGACCTGGAATCCCATGGGCCCGCGCTTGGTATCGAGCATTCCCGTCACGTACCACCACTCGATGCGGTACTCCGGATGCGCGCCCGCATCGCGCGGAAACGAAATGGCCTTGCCGGGGACGACGGGCGCGTAGGTGGCGGCCATCGCGATCGAGGCGATGGCGGCCAGGGCGATTGCGCGAAGGAGCCTACGCATCGTCTTTCACCGCGCGGACGGCTTCGTCGCGCACCGCGAGGGCAGCGCTGGCGCGCGCGCCCGCGGCGCAGAGCGCCACGATGGCCGCCATCAGGATGGCGAGTGTTGCGACGGGCCAGTGGACTTCGAGATTCCAGTGGAACGATTGGCGGTTGACGACACGAACCAGCACGAAGCTCACGGCGATACCGGACACGAGGCCGATCGCCGCGCCGAGCGCGCCGGTCGCAACGCCCTCGATGGCGAGGAGTTTCAGGACTTCGCCGCGCTTCAATCCGAGGAATCGCAGCACGCCGAACTCCCGTCGCCGCGACCACGCGAGCGCCGCGAAGCTGCTCGTGATTCCCGCGAGCCCGATCATCACGGCGATGGCCTCGAGCGCGTAGGTGACGGCGAACGTCCGGTCGAAGATCTCGAGGGACACGCGCTTCAGGCTCGACGAATCCTCGAAGGCGAGTGCCGTCGCGTGGGGCAGGGCGCGGCGAATCGCGGCTTCGGCCTTCAAGGGGTCTGTCCCCGAAGGAAGGAAGACTGCGAGGTCGTTGGCGCGCGTGTCGCCGGTGACGCGGCGGTAATCGTCGAGGGGAATGATCATCGCGCCCCAGGTGCGCGCGAAATCGCGGATCGATCCGGCCACGCGAAGCGCCTGTACACGGCCCGCGATGGGCAGCTCGATGCGATCGCCGGTCTTCCATCGCTGCAGGTCGTGCGTGGCTTCCGAGATCCACACGGGAATCTCGGCGCCGCGCGCAGGCATTCCGGGAGGCTCCGCCTGGAATCCGGCGAGCACCTGTTCGTCGACGGGGCGTGCCACGAGCGTCAGCGGCGGGATATCCGGATTCGTCGTGATTCGCTCGAACCGGAGCGGCTCGACCGACTTCACTTCGGCAAGCCGCGCCACCGCCTGCTGCTCCTCGAGCGAGAAGTAGCCGTCGCCGCCGCTCGCCCCCGACTGCACGTAGAGGTCGGCGCGCACGACGCCGCCCAGCCAGTCTTCGAGGGAGATGCGAAACGAGAACACCATGATCGCCATCGCCACGCAAAGCGAGGCGCTCACCACGATGCCGGCCACGCTTGCCGCTAGATGGCCCGGCAGATCGCGGACCTGGGCGAGTGCGAGCCACGCGACAGGCGATTCGGGCGACAGTCGCGCGAGCAGGAGGCGGCTCACCGGCGCCACGGAAAGGACGGAGGCGGCGAGCCAGAGCGTGATGGCGGCATAGCCTCCCAGCGGAAGCTCGTCGATGGGCGGCAGCATGAGGAGCGGCAGTCCCAGGGCGAAGAGCGCCAGGGCCAGCTTGCCGCCGCCGCCCGTGGATCCCGGAAGGTCCACGGCGCGATCGCGAAGCGCCTCGGCTACTTCGATCCGTCCCACGGCACGCGCGACCCACAACGCGCCGGCCACCGACATGCCGATGCCGGTGAAAGCGATGAAGGCGAGCGCCGCGAAATCGGGTGCGAAGACCGCGCTCGTGCCGCTGAAAAATCCCGCGCCCAGGTCCGAGCCGATGTGCGTGAGCACCTCGCGGCTGCCGGCGAGTCCCAGTGCCGTGCCGATGACCGCCCCCACGGCGCCGATCGATGCGCCTTCGAGTGCCAGCAGCACGGCAAGGCCCCGCCGCGTGATGCCGAGCGCGCGCAGGAGCGCGAATTCGCTTCGGCGCCGCGCCGCCTGCAGCGCGAGCGTGGAGAAGACGAGGAACGCGCCGGTCGCAAGCGCCACCATCGAGAGCGCATCGAGGTTCACGCGGTAGGCCTTCGTGATGGCTGCCGCGCGCCCGGCGAGCGATGCCGATTCCATCACGGACACGCCCGGCGGCAGGATCTTCGCCGCTTGCGCGCGGAATGCGGCGACATCCACTCCGGGACGCAGGCGCACGTCGATGCGCGAAATCGAACCCACGCGGGCGAATCGCCACTGGGCCGCGGCGATGTCCATCACGCCCAACTCCCCGGCCGATTGCATTCCCTGCAGCACTCCGGCGACGTGAAGCACGATGGCGCGCGTCCCGGCGATCACGCGAAGGTCGTCTCCCGCCTGCAGCTTCAACCGCGACGCGGCCACTGGCGTCAGCCACAGTGCATCAGAATCGAGGATCGAGGAAGCCTCGTTGGCGCCGGTCTTCGCGGCATCGACGACGAAGGCGGGCTGCATGCGAACGGCACGCAAGGCATCGATCCCCACGATGCGAAGCGCTTCATCGCGGCCCGCGAGCGGCGCCTCGATCTCCAGCACGGGGCTTGCCACCTGCACGCCGGGCAATCGCGCGACCGGAGCGAAGACCGCATCGTCGAAGCCGTTGCGAGGTCCACGGATCTCGAGGTCGGCCTTGCCGGCGAGCGCATGGGCGGCGCGATCGACCTCCGCGAGCGCCGAGGTGTGGACCGTATGCACGGCGCCGGCGAGTGCCACTCCCAGCGCGATGCAGGCGACCGTGAGCGCGAGGCGAAACAGGTTCGCGGCGAGCGCGCCCCGGATGAGTTGCATCGCGGTGCGGGCGTTCATCTCAAGGCTCCGCCGTCCAGTCTCAGCACGCGATCGGCCGTGGCCGCGGCCTTCTGCGAGTGCGTCACCATGAGCGCCGCCGCGCCCGCGGTCTTCACCGCAGAGCGCAGGCAATCGAGCACCGCGGCTGCGTTCGCTTCGTCGAGATTCCCGGTGGGCTCGTCGGCGAGCACCAGCGAGGGCGTGTGCACCAGCGCTCGCGCGATCGCCACGCGTTGCATCTCGCCGCCCGAGAGCGAGCCGGGACGGCGCGAAGCGAATGCGGCGAGCCCGACCGCTTCCAGCATCATCGCCGCGCGTTCGGAACGTTCGCGCGCGCCCGCGCCGAGCAACGCCAGCGGCAGCGCCACGTTCTGCTCGACGGTGAGATACGGCAGGAGGTGGAACGCCTGGAACACGAAGCCGACATTCTTGCGGCGCCAGAGTGTCAGCGAGTCGTCGTTGCCGAAGTCGAGCGCATGCCCATCGAGGCGCACCTCGCCGCGATCGGGCCGGTCGAGGCCCGCGACGATATTGAGCAACGTGGATTTTCCCGATCCCGATTCGCCGACGATCGCCGCCCACTCACCGCGGGGGACGGTGAGATCGAGGGAATCGAAAAGGGGCGCTCCCCCCGCGAAGGCTTTCGCGAGCCCGCGGACTTCGAGCATCCAGGCCTAGATCAGGTAGGCGAGGGCGCCGGTGACCGCGCCGGTGAAGGCGAAGGCGGCGGCGCCCGCGAGAAGCCAGCGCTTCTGCGTGAGCACGGTGATGGAGGCGAGCGCGATCGCGATCTGCAGCAGCGTCATGGACATGGCGAGGTAGTGGTGCGGATGGAGCGCGTGTTCGCTCTTCTCGTTCCACTCCTTGTAGGCCTTGTCGTGCTTCCTCGCCTCGACCTCGATCTCCTTCTTCTCCGCGGCGTAGCGCTTGGCCTCCGACTGGAAGAATTCAACCTTCTTCGGATCGGCCGCGACCGCCGCGCCGATCTCGGCGAAGTTCTGCTTCATGCTCTTCGCCTGGTAGAAGTTCCACTGGTCCGAGGCCTCGGCGCGCTCGAGCACCGCCTCGTTCTTGAAGAGCATGGCGTTGTTCTGCGTGTCGCCGCCGAAGAAGCTCACGACCGCGCCCACGGTGGCGAGCACCGCCGTGAAGATGGCGACTTGTTGCCCCAGTCCCGCCTTGTGCGCCTCATGTTCGACTGCATGGTCGTGAGGGCCATGTACGTGAACACCGTGTCCGGACATATGGGGTCACAGCCCACTACTGACCGCTGATGTAGTGCTCCAGCTGCTCGATTGTGAAGTCCTGGTCGGCGATGATGTCGCTCACGATGTCGCGGATGGACACCATGCCCACCACGCGGCCTTCCTCGACCACGGGCAGGTGGCGGATGTTCTTCTCCGTCATGAGCTGCATGCACTCGCGCGCCTTGGTGCGCGGGCTCACGACGATCACGTTCGCCGTCATGATCTCCTCGACACGGGTGGTGTCCGAGGAACGGCCCTTCAGGATGACCTTGCGGGTGTAGTCGCGCTCCGAGAAGATGCCGGCGAGGTGGTCGCCCGTCATGACGATCGCCGCCCCGATGTCCTCCGCGGCGAGCACCTTGATCGCCTCGAGCACGGTCTGCTCGGGTGTAATGGAAACCACGCGCGCGGGCTTCGCCTTCAGCAATTCGGCCACGGTTTTCATTTTCGCTCCTCCTTTCACCACGGACTTGAACCTACCCTTTCCCGGTTACATGTTCGGGTAATTCGGGCCGCCGCCGCCTTCCGGCACGACCCACTCGATGTTCTGCCTCGGGTCCTTGATGTCGCAGGTCTTGCAGTGCACGCAGTTCTGGGCGTTCACCTGGAGGCGTGGAGCCGCCCCCTCCGTCACGAACTCGTACACTCCAGCAGGACAGTAGCGCGTCTCGGGCCCCGCGTAAACATTGAGATTCACCGCCACCGGGATGGCCGGATCCTTGATCCTCAAGTGAGACGGCTGGTCTTCCTCATGGTTCGTATTCGAGACGAAAACCGAGGAAAGGCGGTCGAAGGTGAGCACGCCGTCGGGCTTCGGATACTCGATGGGCGCGAAGCGCTCCTTGGGCTCCAGCTCCTCGTGGTCCGCGTGCTTGTGGGTGAGGGTCCACGGGGCCTTGCCGCCGAAGACGACCTGGTCGATGCCCACCATGAGGCTACCCGTGTACAGGCCCTTCGCCATGAACGGCTTGAAGTTGCGCGCGCGGTGGAGCTCGTCGTGCAGCCAGCTCTTCTCGAAGGCGGCGGGGTATGCCTTGAGCTCGTCGCCCTGCCGTCCCGCCGAGAGCGCCTCGAAGGCCGCTTCCGCGAGGAGCATTCCCGATTTCATCGCGGCATGCGTGCCCTTGATGCGCGAGGCGTTGAGGAACCCCGCATCGTCACCCACGAGCGCGCCGCCGGGGAATGTGAGTTTCGGCAGCGATTGGAGCCCGCCCGCGGCGATCGCCCGCGCGCCGTAGGAAATTCGCCGGCCGCCCTCGAAGAATCCGCGGATCGACGGATGCGTCTTGTAGCGCTGGAATTCCTCGAAGGGATAGAGGTACGGATTGCGATACCCGAGGCCGACCACGTATCCCACGGCAACCTGGTTGTTCTCGAGGTGATAGAGGAACGATCCGCCGTAGGTACCGTTGTCGAGCGGCCATCCGGCGGTGTGCACGACGAGTCCCGGCACGTGTTTTTCCGGCTTTACTTCCCAGAGTTCCTTGAGCCCGATGCCGTAGACCTGCGGCGCGCGGCCCTCGCGCAGGTTGAAGCGCTTCTCGAGGCGCTTCCCGAGGTGCCCGCGGCAGCCCTCCGCGAAGATCGTGTACTTGGCGATGAGGTCGATGCCCGGCTGGAAGCGCGAAGTCTTCTCGCCATTCTTGCCGATGCCCATGTCGCCGGTGGCGACACCACGCACCTTGCCGTCGCCGGTGAATAACACCTCGGCGGCCGCGAAGCCCGGATAGATCTCGACGCCGGCGGCCTCGGCCTGCGTCCCCAGCCAGCGACAGACGTTGCCGAGGCTCGCGATGTAGTTGCCGTGGTTCTTGAAGCACGCGGGCAGCATCCAGCCCGGCACGGCCCACGAGCTTTCCTTCGTGAGGAAGAGGAAGCGGTCCTCGGTGACGGGTTGGTTCAGCGGCGCGCCCTGCGCCTTCCAGCCGGGAAAGAGCTCGGCCATGGACCTGGGGTCGATCACGGCGCCAGAGAGGATGTGCGCTCCGACTTCCGAGCCCTTCTCGACGACGCAGACGCTGAAATCCTTGCCCTTTTCGGCGCATAGCTGCTTCAGCCGGATCGCGGTCGCGAGGCCCGAGGGCCCGGCGCCCACGACCACGACGTCGTAGACCATCGATTCGCGTTCGCTCATTCGGTGATTCTACTTAAAGAACTAAAGCCGGTTGACACAGAGGGTGCGGGAGACACAGAGGAAGTCAGCGGAGATTCAATTGAAACCGTTATATGTGAATGGATAGTGAAATTGAATTGGGATGCCGCGATCAGCGGACGTACGAGATCCTGTCATGCGCGATCGATGTTCACAGGGAATTGGGGCCGGGGCTGCTCGAAAGTGCCTATCGATCGTGCCTGGTCCGCAGCCTGTGCGACAGGGGACTTGCTGTTCGCGAGGAGGTTCCAATTTCGATCCTCTACCGGGGCCATGAGATCGAAGGGGCCTACCGTGCCGATCTGATCGTTGAGGACGCAGTCTTGATCGAGGTGAAGTCCGCAAGCTCGATCCTGCCCATTCACGGCGCCCAGGTTCTTACCTACCTGAAGTTCCTGCACCTGAAAGTCGGCCTCCTCATCAACTTCAACGTACTGACCCTGATGCGAGGGGTGCGGCGCTTCGCCATGTAACGCCGATGCTCGCAGACGGATGCGCAAACAGAACTTGGTTCGCTCCCTCTGTGCCTCGTGCTCCCTCTGTGTCAACCGGCTTTAACGCGCGGAACGCGCCCAGTCATTCATCACGCGCCGGGCCTCGAAGGCAACCTCGGAGGCGGTGAGTCCGCCGGGGCCGAGGCCGCGCGCGACGCACGAGTCGGCGGCGGCGCCGTGGAGGCAGACGGCATATTGAAGCGCCTTCGCGGGTTCGAGACGTTGCGCGAGCATCGCGCCCACCATGCCGGCGAGCACATCGCCGCTGCCGCCGGAGGCAAGCCCGGGATTTCCCGTCGTGTTGATGGACCAGCTTCCGTCGGGCGCAGCGCAAATGCTGCCCGCACCCTTGAGCACGACGTTCGCCTTGAAGCGCTTCGCGAGCGCGAGGGCCGCAGCGAGCCGGTCGTTGTTTATGTCGGCGTTGTTCTTGTGCAGCAGCCGGGCCGCTTCGCCGGGATGCGGCGTGAGGACCGTGTGCCCCTTCCTGCGCGCGGCCAGATCGCTTTCCAGCGCCGCATTGAAGGCGATGGCATTCAGCGCATCCGCGTCGAGCACGAGGGATTTCGAGGAATTGATGAGTGCGGGAAGGACCGTGCGTTCGAACATCGAGACCGATGTCGCCGATGGAGATTGTCCCGCTCCGGGGCCGGCAACGACGACGTCGGCCGCCATCGCGTCGTCCACCGTTCCCAGCATCAACTCGGGATGAATGACATCGACGGCGGGCGCGTCGCTCGCCAGCAAGCCGGTGCGGACCTTTCCAGCGCCGCAGAGCAATCCCGCCCGCGCGGCGAGCAGTGCCGCGCCCACCATGCCGCGGTTGCCGCCGATGACGGCGAGCGCGCCGAAGTCGCCTTTGTGGGAATTGACCACGCGCGGCGCGAGCCAGCCCGAAACGATCTGCGGCGTGAGCAACGTTCCGCGGGAATCGCGAATGAGCGACGCGGTGCCCAGGTCATCGAGCTCGAGCACGCCGCGATAGTCGAGGCCATCGCCGGTGTGCAGTCCGACCTTGTGCGCGATGAATGTGACCGTGTGCGTCGCGCGAACGGCAACGCCCCGCACGACACCCGTGTCGCTATCCAGCCCGCTCGGGACGTCGATGGCGAGGATCGGCACCCCGCTCGCGTTCATGCGCTCGATCACGTCCGACAACGGCGCCTCGACGTTGCGCGCAAGCCCGATGCCCAGCAACCCGTCCACGATAAGCGCGGGTTTGGGAGTTGCGGGCCACTCGCGCACTACGGTGCCGCCGCGCGTCGCGTACCGATCGCGGGCCAGGCGCGCCTCCGAAGCCTTCGGGGGCGTGCCCGTGGCATCGAGAACGACCACGCGATGGAACGATTCGGCGAGCAGCGACGCGGCCACCCAGGCGTCGCCGCCGTTGTTGCCGGGCCCTGCGACTACCAGGATGGGCGATCCCGTATCGGTCGCGAGCCGCCGCGCCATCTCGGCGACGGCACGGCCCGCGCGTTCCATGAGACGCTCGCCTTTCGCGCGCTCCTCGACGGCGCGAATCTCCCCGGTGGTAAGGACGGGGACCGCGCTCACGGCACGAGGACAGTGTCGCGCGCGACCTCGAGCGTGCGCGGGTAGTCGGGGCTGTAGTGCAATCCGCGGCTTTCCTTGCGCTCGAGGGCGGAGCGCACGATGAGCTCCGCGGTGAGCACGAGGTTGCGCAGCTCGATCAGGTCGTTCGAGACGCGGAAGTTCGCGTAGAACTCCTGGATCTCGTCCTGCAGGAGGCGGATCCTGTGGCGCGCGCGCTCCAGGCGCTTGGTCGTGCGCACGATGCCCACGTAGTTCCACATGGTGCGGCGAAGCTCGTCCCAGTTGTGCGAGATCACCACTTCCTCATCGGCATCGGTCACGCGGCTTTCGTCCCACGCGGGCAGGGCGGGGATGTCGAGCGACGGCAGCGTCGAGATGTCCTTCGCCGCCGATTCCGAGAACACCAGGCACTCGAGGAGCGAGTTCGACGCGAGGCGATTGGCGCCATGCAGCCCCGTGCAGGCCACTTCGCCCAGCGCGTAGAGTCCCTCGACACCGGTGCGCCCGCGCAGGTCGGTCACGACCCCGCCGCAGGTGTAGTGCGCCGCGGGAACGACCGGGATCGGCTCCTTCGTGATGTCGATGCCGTACTCGAGGCAGCGTGCCTGGATCGTCGGGAAATGCGCGTGGATGAAATCGGGCCCGCGATGCGTGATGTCGAGGTACACGCAATCGATGCCGCGCTTCTTGATCTCGAAGTCGATCGCGCGGGCGACGATGTCGCGGGGAGCGAGCTCGGCGCGCTCGTCGTGCCAGGGCATGAATCGCTCGCCGGTCGGAAGCTTGAGCAACCCGCCTTCGCCTCGCACCGCCTCGCTGATGAGGAACGATTTCGCGTGCGGGTGGAAGAGGCAGGTCGGGTGGAACTGGATGAACTCCATGTTCGCGACGGCGGCGCCGGCGCGCCATCCCATCGCGATGCCGTCGCCCGTGGCGGTATCGGGGTTGGTCGTGTACAGGTACACCTTGCCCGCGCCGCCGGTGGCGAGCAGCGTGAAGCGCGCGCCGAGCGCCTTCACGTGCCCGGACTTGATGTCGAGCACGTAGGCGCCCCACACGCGATTGGGGGAGAGCACGTCGCCCAGGTGCTTGCGCGACGTGATGAGGTCCACGCCGATGTGCCATTCGAGCACCTCGATGTTCGGGTGGGTCTTCACCTGCTGCACGAGCGTCTTCTGCACCGCGCTGCCGGTGGCATCGGCCGCGTGCGCGATGCGCCGGTGGCTATGACCGCCTTCGCGCGTGAGGTGCAGCTCCTCGGCGTTGTCGTCGTCGCGAGTGAACGGAACGCCCTGCGCCACCAGCCACTCCACGGAGCTTCGTCCGTGCTCGACCACGAAGCGCACCGCGTCCTCGTGGCAGAGGTTCGCCCCCGCCACATGGGTATCGCGGATGTGGTCGTCGACCGAGTCGGCATCGTCCTGGACGGCGGCGATTCCGCCCTGGGCCCAGCTCGAGGCGCCGTCGAGCAGTTCGTGCTTCGTCACGAGGGCGACCTTGTAGCGCTCGGCCAGGCGGAGTGCTGCCGACATGCCGGCCAGCCCGCTGCCGAGAATCAGCACGTCGTAGCGGTTCGAAAGGGGTGCCAAAACGGGGGCCTCGGCGCGGAGGAAATAACCCTACAAGAGTGGAACCTTTTGGACGCGCCCGGGTCAGTTGGTGATACTCCGGAAACACGAGCCAAAGGAATGAAATCCTTGAGCTTTATAATACCGCAGGAGGCCAACAAGCCCTTCGTGGCGCCGGCCGTCCAACCGGGCCTGGGAGGTATTGCGCCCGCCACGAATCCGAGCCAGGGGCGAATGAGCGACCGGGAGATCGACCAACAGCTGGTCGAAAGAGCGCAGCGCGGCGACAAGCATGCCTTCGAGCTGCTCGTCACCAAGTACCAACGCAAGCTCGAGCGGCTGCTGTCACGCCTGATCCGCGACCCGGCCGAGATCGAGGACGTGGCGCAGGAGGCGTTCATCAAGGCATACCGCGCGCTGCCGAATTTTCGTGGCGACAGCGCGTTCTACACCTGGCTTTACCGCATCGGCATCAACACCGCGAAGAATTACCTCATCGCCCTGGGGCGGAGAGCGCCGACCTCGACGGAATTCGACAGCGAGGAGGCGGAAGGTTTCGAGGACGCGACGGGGTTGAGGGATATCAACACGCCGGAGAGCCAGCTTGCCACCAAGCAGATCGCCCAGACGGTGAACGACGCGATCGCGGCGCTGCCTGAAGAGCTCCGGACAGCGATTACACTCCGGGAGCTGGACGGCTTGTCGTACGAGGAAATCGCGCAGATCATGAACTGCCCGATCGGCACGGTCAGGTCGAGAATCTTCAGGGCGCGCGAGGCGGTGGCCGAAAAGCTCCGCCCGCAGCTGGGCACGACGAAGGACAAACGCTGGTAGGGATCGATCGATCTCCCGCGAAAGACGGGGGGCAGACTGACAGGAGCAGGACATGACACAAGATATTTCCTCGCTGATGGATGGTGAGCTCGAGGCCCACGAGGCCGGGCGGGTCGTCCAGGCGTGTTGCGCCAGCGAGGACCAGAAACAAGCGTGGTACGTGTATCACGTCATCGGCGACACGATGCGCGGACACGCGCCTCGCGAATCCGGATTTCCTCATCGCACTCTCGAGGCGCTGCGTGAGCAGCCCACGGTGCTGGCACCGCGCCGGCGCACCCTGGACACGGCATTCACGCGTATCGCGCTCGCGGCGGCGGCCTCCGTGGCCACCGTCGGGGTGGTGGGATGGCTCGGCCTCCAGGGCGGGCAGATCCACACCGCGCCTGAGGTCGCGAAGGCGACGCAGGCTGCGGCGACCAGCGTCGCGGCCAACGTCCCGGCCAACGGAACGGTGGCGGTCTCATCGAACCAGCCCGTGCTGAACGTGCAGGACTACCTTACCGTCCATCGCCAGATCCCGTCGCCCGAGTTCTATCGCCAGGTAAGCAGCCAGGCGCCCGCGACGGCCCGATGAGCGCATCAAGTTCGCCGGCCCGGTGCCGATGGCTTCCAGTACTTGCGCTTGGCGCGGCCTGCTGTGCGGCGGCTGCGCCTCCAGGAAACGATCCCCTCGAATGGCTCCAACGCGCGGCGCAGGCCGCGCGTAACGCTTCTTACGCCGGCACTTACGCCCACAGCAACGGCGACCGCGCCTCGACGATCCGCATCACCCACATCGCGGTCGGCAACGACGAGCAGGAGAGGATCGAGCCGCTCGACGGCCCGCCCCACGAGATCGTCCGCCACAACGACGACATGCTGTGCTACTTCCCGGACGCGAAGACCGTGCGCCTCGACCGGCGCGTGAGCGCGAAATTCTTCCCCGCGATCTTTTCCGCGCCGGCGGCGACCGTGGCGGCGAACTACAAGCCCTCGCTCGGCGCGACCGAGAGCGTGCTCGGATTCGATTGCCAGTGGATCAAGCTCGAGCCCCGGGACGCGCTGCGCTATTCGCAGAGCGTGTGCTCGGAGCTCAACACGGGCCTCATCATCCGCTCGAAGACCTTCAACGCGCAGAACCAGGTGATCGAGCAATACACGTTCACGGAGCTTCGCATCGGCCAGGCCGTGCCGCGCAGCGAGGTGAAGTCGACTTTCGAAGCCCGCGTGAAACGCTGGTTCACCGATGCGCGCCCGCGCGAAGAGGCCAAGGGCGCGGAGACCGGCTGGGCCGTGAACGATCCGCCCACGGGCTTCCAGAAGGTGACGGAGCTGCATCGATCGATGCCCGGGCGTCCCGCGCCGGTCTCGCAGATCGTCTTCAGCGACGGCGTGGCGAGCATCTCGGTCTTCGTGGAGGCCAACTCGGCGCCGCCGCGCACGGCGGAAGCCTCGAGCGAGGACGGCACCACGACATTCTTCGTGCACCCCATGGGAGATACGCTGGTCTCGGTGCTGGGCGAGGTGCCCCTCGCCACCGCCCAGCAGGTCGCGCGCAGCGTCGCCCGGCGTCCGTGAAAATTCGCTACGCTTCCAGTACCAGACGCACATAACCAGAGAAACGACAATGAAACGACTGCCTGCAGCCATCCTCGGCGCCATGCTTGCCTTCGGCCTCCCGGCCGTGGCCGAACAAACCCCGCCCCCCGGACACGTGGTCACGCCGGCCACGATCGCGCCGGGCGGGCTCGTCCTTCCGGACTTCGCGGACCTCGTCGAGAAATACGGCCCGGCCGTGGTGAACATCAACACGCAGACGCGCGTCACGCAGCGCATGCCCGGGCTTTCCGAGGACGATCCCTTCTACGATTTCTTCCGCCGCTTCATGCCGCCCGAGCAGCGCCAGGCCCCGCGCGGACGCGGCCAGCAGCAGCCCGATGCGCCGAAGGGACCGTTGCGCCCCTACGGGCTGGGCTCCGGGTTCATCGTGACGACGGACGGCTATATCGTGACCAACGCGCACGTGGTCGAGAACGCCGAGGAAATCACGGTGCGCCTCAACGACAAGCGCGAGTTCAAGGCGAAGGTGGTCGGAGCCGATACGCGCAGCGACGTGGCGGTGCTCAAGGTCGACGCGACGAACCTTCCCACGATGAAGATCGGCGACATGTCGAAGCTGCGCGTGGGCGAATGGGTGATCGCCATCGGCTCGCCCTTCGGATTCGCCAACAGCGTGACCGCGGGCATCGTCTCGGCGAAAAGCCGCGACAACCTCTCGGGCGACCCGAATCTCGACGCCGTTCCGTTCATCCAGACCGACGTCGCCGTGAACCCGGGCAACTCGGGCGGCCCGTTGCTCAACATGCGCGGAGAGGTGGTGGGCATCAACTCGCAGATCTTCTCGCGCACCGGCAGCTTCGCGGGCATCTCCTTCGCGATCCCGATCGACTACGCCTATAACGTGGCCGACCAGATCATCAAGACGGGCCACGTCACGCGCGGCCGCATCGGCGTGGGCATCCAGAACGTGACGCGCGACATCGCCGATAGCCTCGGCCTCGCGAAGGCCGAAGGCGCGGTCGTGGGCAACGTCGAAGCCGACTCGCCCGCGGCGAAGGCGGGTGTCGAAGTGGGCGACGTGATCCAGAAAATCGACGGCCGCAACGTCGAAGGCTCCGCGGATCTCTCGCGCTCCATCCGCGCGATCCGCCCCGGCCAGAAGGTGACGCTCACCGTGTGGCGCAACGGCAAGGCGCGCGAGCTCCCGGTCACGATCGCGGAATTCAAGGATCCTGAAGAGGCGCAGAAGGTCGCCGACGCCGGAGCCAAGGCCAAGGTGAAGGAGGCGGTCAGGACCGACAAGCTGGGTCTCGCCGTGAAGGAGTTGAGCGCCGAGGACAAGAAGACGCTCAAGATCGCCTCGGGCGTCATGGTGGAAGCCTCCGACGGCGCGGCGGCCGCGGCCCAGGTCGGCCCCGGCGACGTGATCCTGCGCATCAACAATACCGAGATCACGAGCGTGAAGGCCTTCAGGGAGACGGTGTCCAAGCTCGATCTGAAGAAGCCCGTGTCGCTGCTCATCAGGGACCAGGACGGTCAACGCTTCATCACGTTCCGCCCCGAGGTCGGTTGATCCGGCCCCGGCTCACGCTTCTCGGCCGCGAGTACTGCCACCTGTGCGAGGACATGCTCGCGGCCCTGAGGCAGCTCCAGGGACGCTACGACTTCGACGTCGAGATCGTGGACGTCGACAGGCATCCGCACCTGGAGGAGAAATGGGGCGACTTGGTGCCGGTCCTCCTCGACGGCGAGCGCGAGCTCTGCCACTACCACCTCGATCTCGACGTCGTGGATGCGCGCCTTGCCCGGATGAGGTAAAATGTTGCACTGCAAAAGGGCACCGACCGGGTGCCCTTTTTTGCGTCATCAGCGTTATCCATGGACCACATCCGCAACTTCTCGATCATCGCGCACATCGACCACGGCAAGAGCACGCTCGCCGACCGGTTGATCGAGCGCACGGGCGGATTGCAGACGCGCGAGATGGAGGCGCAGGTGCTTGACTCCATGGACCTCGAGCGCGAGCGCGGCATCACGATCAAGGCCCAGACCGCCGCGCTGCGCTACACGGCGCGCGACGGGCGCGAGTACGAGCTGAATCTCATCGACACACCGGGCCACGTCGATTTCTCCTACGAGGTCTCGCGCTCGCTCTCGGCCTGCGAAGGGGCATTGCTCGTGGTGGACGCCTCGCAGGGCGTGGAGGCGCAGACGGTCGCCAACTGCTACACCGCGACGGAGCTGGGCGTGACTGTGGTCCCCGTGCTGAACAAGATCGACCTGCCGAGCGCCATGCCCGATCGCGCGATCCAGGAGATCGAGGACGTGATCGGCATCCCGGCGCACGACGCGGTCCGCACGAGCGCCAAGACGGGCGAGGGCATCGACGACGTGCTGGAAGCCGTGATCGCCCGCATCCCGCCGCCCAAGGGCGACCCCGCGCGGCCGCTGAAGGCGCTCATCATCGATTCGTGGTTCGACAACTACGTGGGCGTCGTGATGCTGGTGCGCGTCATCGACGGCGTGATCTCCCCCAAGGACCGCATCAAGCTCATGGCGACCGGTGCGCTGCACCTGGTCGAGCAGGTGGGTGTCTTCACGCCGAAGTCGGTCGCACGCGAGAGCCTCTCGGCCGGCGGCGTGGGATTCGTGATCGCCGGCATCCGGGACCTGAAGGACGCGAAGGTCGGCGATACCGTGACGCTCGCGGACAATCCCGCCACCGAGCCCTTGCCGGGCTTCAAGGAAATCCAGCCCCAGGTGTTCGCGGGCCTGTATCCGGTCGAATCGAACCGCTACGAGGCGCTGCGCGATGCGCTCGCCAAGCTGCAATTGAACGATTCGAGCCTGCGCTATGAGCCGGAGACGTCGCAGGCGCTCGGTTTCGGATTCCGCTGCGGCTTCCTCGGGCTCCTGCACATGGACATCGTCCAGGAGCGTCTCGAGCGCGAGTACGACGTGGAGCTCATCACCACGGCCCCCACCGTCGTCTACCAGGTGAAGACCCGCGACGGCGTCGTGACGGAGATCGACAACCCGTCCAAGCTGCCCGATCCGTCCAGGATCGAGGAGATCCGCGAACCCATCATCCGCGCGACGATCCTCATGCCGCAGGAGTACGTGGGCCCGGTGATCACTCTCTGCGAGCAGAAGCGCGGCGCGCAGGTGAACATGCAGTACGTGGGGCGCCAGGTGATCCTCACGTACGACATGCCGTTGAACGAGATCGTGATGGATTTCTTCGACAAGCTGAAGAGCAACTCGCGCGGCTACGCGTCGCTCGACTACGAGTTCCGGGAATTCCGCGCCGGTGACCTGGTGAGGCTCGACATCCTCATCAACGGCGACAAGGTCGACGCCCTCTCGCTCATCGTGCACCGCGAGACCGCGAAGTACCGCGGCCGCGATCTCGCCACGCGCATGCGCGAGTTGATCCCGCGCCAGATGTTCGACGTGGCGGTGCAGGCGGCGATCGGTTCCGATGTGGTCGCGCGCGAGAACATCAAGGCGTTGCGCAAGAACGTGCTTGCCAAGTGCTACGGCGGCGACATCACGCGCAAGAGAAAGCTCCTGGAAAAGCAAAAAGCCGGCAAGAAGCGGATGAAGCAAGTGGGAAGCGTCGAAATCCCGCAGGAGGCGTTTCTCGCCATCCTGCAGGTCGAGAGCAAGTAAGGAGAAATCGAAGATGCAGCAGGGTCTGGATTGGGAAATGATCGCGATGATCGCCGCCGTCGGGAGCACCGCGTTCATCGGATGGGACTGGGTCGCCATTCGCGGCGGATCCGTCCGCAGCGACACGCGCAAGGGCATCCTCGAGGTGGCGTGGCCCGTGCTTTTCATCGCGGTGATGGGCCTGCTGCTCAAGTTCACGGACTTCGCGGCGGTGCTGCTGCTGGCCGCCGTGATCACGGGGCTGCTCTGGCTCTACGACGCGAAGTTCGCGCGCCCGCGGCGCGCCGCGACCGAAGCCGAACCCATCGTCGTGGACATGGCTCGCGCCTTCTTCCCGGTGATCGTGGTGGTCTTCCTCATCCGCTCGTTCTGGGTGGAGCCTTTCAAGATCCCGTCGGGCTCGATGAAACCCACGCTGGTGGTGGGCGATTTCATCCTCGTGAACAAGTACACGTACGGCATCCGCATCCCGGTGATCAACAAGAAAGTAATCGACGTGAACCCGGTCGCGCGGGGCGACGTGGTTGTGTTCCGCTATCCGGCCGATCCCAGCGTCGACTACATCAAGCGCGTCGTGGGACTGCCGGGCGACAAGATCGTCTATCGCGGCAAGCGCCTCACCGTGAACGGGCAACCCGTGGACGTGCAGCCGGGCGGCTTCTACACGGACTCGGAAATGAACTACCTGCGCCTGCCCACCAGCATCGAGACGCTGGGCAACCACAAGCACCAGATCATGATCGTCCCGGGGCAGCCGCCGGTGGACCTCGCGACGGTCCGCCAGTTCCCCCACCGGGAAAATTGCGAATACAATGACGACGGTTTCAGCTGCACGGTCCCCGCGGACAGCTATTTCATGATGGGCGACAATCGCGACCAGAGCAGCGACAGCCGCTACTGGGGATTCGTGCCCGACGACCACATCAAGGGGCGCGCCTTCCTGGTGTGGATGAATTTCGGCGACTTCAAGCGCATCGGCAACGCGATCGACTAGGGGGAATGGGCATGGTCAGGCAACGGGGTGTCTCGCTGGTCGGCCTCATCGTCACGCTCGCGGTGGGGGGCTTCATCTTCGTGATGGGCGTGAAGCTCGTCCCCGCTTATATCGAATACTTCTCGGTGAAGAAGATGTTCTCCGCGATGGAAGCGAACGGCGACCTGAAGGGCTCGGTCCGCGAAATCCGCTACGCGTTCGAGAAGCGCAACAACATCGAGAACGTTGCTGACGTGCACCCCGACGACCTCGAGATCACCAAGGAAGGCGGCGAGACCGTGATCTCCGTCTCCTGGTCGAAGAAAGTAGGGCTCGTGGCCAACATATCGGCTTGCCTCGACTTCTTCGTGACCACCGCGCCCCAGCAGCCGCAGTGACGCGCAGGGCGGCCCGCGGCGCGTCGGTCTCCGACCTCGCCGAACTGGAGCGCCGCCTCGGCCACACGTTCAGCAAGCCCGATCTCGCGCGCCAGGCCCTCACGCATCGCAGCTTCGGCACGCCCCACAACGAGCGGCTCGAGTTCCTCGGCGATTCTCTGCTCAACTGCTCGGTCGCGACACTGCTCTACGAGCGGTTTCCGAAGCTTCCCGAAGGCGATCTTTCGCGGCTTCGCGCTGCCCTCGTGAACCAGCGTTCCCTCGCGGAGGTGGCGATCGAGCTGGGCCTGGGCGGGCGCCTGCGCCTGGGCGAAGGCGAATTGAAGAGCGGCGGCTTTCGCCGTCCCTCGATCCTCGCCGATGCGGTCGAGGCGCTGCTCGGGGCCGTGTTCCTCGATGCGGGGTTCGATGCGACGCGCACGGCGGTCGAGCGCCTCCTCGCAAGCCGCCTCGAATCCGCCGAGAACCAGCCCGTGGACAAGGATCCCAAGACCGCGCTCCAGGAACTCCTGCAGGGACGCGGGTTGGCACTCCCGCGCTACGCCGTGCAGAAGACGGAGGGCGAGGCGCACGAGCAGACCTTCATCGTCGAGTGCCGCGTTGACGACCTGGGAATTTCCGCCTCGGGCACCGGGGCCAGCCGGCGGGCCGCAGAGCAGGCCGCGGCCGAGAGTGTGCTCGCGCAACTCGAGAAACCGCCGCGACGGAAGAAATCATGAACCGCGAAGCATTCCGCACCGGGACCGTCGCCATCGTCGGCCGTCCCAACGTCGGCAAGTCCACGCTGCTCAACCGCATCGTGGGCGCGCACGTGGCCATCACGTCGCGCAAGGCCCAGACCACGCGCCATCGCATCCAGGGCATCTTCACGGACCGGAGCGCGCAATACATCTTCGTCGATACGCCCGGCTACCAGACGCAGCACACCAACGCGCTCAACAAGTCGATGAACCGCACCGTGGGGCAGGTAGCCCATGAGGTGGACGTGGTCGTCTTCGTGATCGACGCGCAACACTGGGACGAGCGAGACGAGCCGGTGTTGAAGCTCCTGCCGCCGAAAGCGCCCGTGATCCTCGTGCTGAACAAGGTGGACAAGGTCGCTGACAAGGCGAAAATCGCGGCGACACTCATCGCAGCGAACGCCAAGCGCGATTTCGCGGCGCTCGTTCCGGTGAGCGCGTCCAAGGGCACGCAGGTGAGGGCGCTGCTCGGCGAGATCCGCAAGCATTTGCCCGAGCAGGAAGCGATCTACGGCGAAGACGAGATCACCGACCGGCCCGAGCGCTTCCTCGCGGCCGAGCTCGTGCGCGAGCGCATCTTCCGCCTGCTGGGCGACGAGCTTCCCTACTCGACGGCGGTGGACATCGAGAAGTTCGAGACGGAAGGCAACCTGCGGCGGATCGCCGCCACCATCTACGTGGACAGGCCCAGCCACAAGGGCATCGTGATCGGCGAGAAGGGCGCCATGCTCAAGCGCATCGGCACCGAGGCCCGCCACGCGATGGAGGAGCTCTTCGGCTCGAAAGTGTTCCTCGAGGTCTGGGTGCGCGTGAAAAGCGGCTGGGCCGACAGCGAGCGGGCGTTGCGGGAACTTGGTTACTAGGGCTGGATTCCCGCCTTCGCGGGAATGACACGACCATGGATCGCGGCTACGTCCTTCACAGCTATCCCTATCGCGAGACCAGCCTGATCCTCCAGGTGTGGACGGAGAAGCACGGGCGCCTCGGCCTCGTCGCCAAGGGCGCGCGCCGTCCCAAATCATCGACCCGCAGCGTCCTTGTTCCTTTCCAGCTGCTGGCCCTCGATTGGTTCGGGCGTGGCGAGCTTCGCACGCTGAAGACGGCGGAGCCTGCAGTCCCCGCCACCCCGCTGGGCGGAGCAAGTCTTCTCTCCGCGTTCTACCTGAACGAGCTCTTGCTCAAGCTCACGACGCGCGACGATCCGCACGAAGCGCTCTTCGGCGCATACGACGCCGCGATCGCGCGGTTGCGCGCGCTTTCAAGGGCGAGCGCCTCGAACGGCGTTGCAGAGGCCGCGCCGCAGGCCCCGCGCGATATCGAGCCGGTCTTGCGCCGTTTCGAGCTCGCGCTGCTGCAGGAGCTGGGCTACGCGGTCGAGCTCGCGCGCGAGGCCGATACGCGCGCGCCCATCCTGGCCGAGCGCGAATACCTCTACATTGCCGAACGGGGTCCCGTTCCCCTGGCTGACGATGCAGGGGTCCAGGCGAACGCGGTGCGGGTACGAGGCATCACGTTGCTGGATCTACAGCGCGGCCACCTCGACGATCCGCAGACCATCGCGCAGTCGAAGCAATTGATGCGCATGCTCATCAACATCTCGCTGAATGGCCAGGAGCTCGCGACACGCACGCTGGTGCGCGACCTGCAGCGCCTCGACGAATCGGCCTGACGCCTTCCGTCAGGCCCCTTCGGCTAGGGCTTCCGCGATGCGAGCGTCGCGGAGCCCAGCGTGGCGAGCAGCAACGCCATGAGGATCAGGGACCAGTCGCTCAGCGTCGGGATGCCGCCGGGCAGGGCACCGAAGGCCATCGCGTCGGTATTGTTCGGCAGCGCGCCGATCACGGTCACGGCGCCTGTCGTCGTGTTGATCGTCACAAGATTCGTCAACGCGGTGCCGCCGTTGTTGCTGTTGACTGCGAAGAGCGTCGCGCCGCGAAATGCCATGGCGTTCATCGAGTTCGTGAAAGTGGCGCCGGTGATCGCGGGGCCGGCGGTCCCGGCACCCGTAGTGGTGTTGACGGTGTCGAGCGTGCCGTTCCCGCCCGTGACCGAGACGTAGGCCGTTCCCGCCGAATTGATGGCGAGCCCGCCCCCGGTGGTCCCTCCGAGGCCCGCTGCGCCCAACGGCGTGGGTACGCCCGTCGCGGTGTTCACCCTAGAGAGCACGTTGGCTCCGCCCTGCTGCCACGCGAAAAGCCCGCCGGGCCCGAATGAAAGATCCGAGGCCAGGAGTACACCCGCGGCCCCGATGCGCGTCGCGGCGCCGGTCTGCAGGTTGATTGTGAAGAGGCTTCGAGCATCGGTGGGCGAACCTCCCGAGACCGCGTACATCGTGCCGCCCGCGAAGGCCATGCCCGTGATGCTGATCGGGCTGGCGCCTTCCAGGATCGGGCCCACCAGGGTCGCCGTTGCCGTCGTCGGATCCACCGAGAATAGCTGTCCGGCGACTCCGTTGGAGCCCGTCGCTACGTAGAGGGTCTGCGCCGACGCGGCGCCGGAGAGGAGCAGCGCGAAAACTGCGGCTGCAGAGGCAAAGCGTGCGCGCAAGCTCATGTTTCTTGTCCCTGTTTGAATACCTTAGGACGCATCCTACATATCTATCGCAGAACACGCCAGATTTCCCGCGGTGACTGTGACCGGGGTAAAATTCGCGCTCTCCTGCGATCGTGCGGGACCCATGGACTCGCAATGATCGAGCTGGGCGTCAATATCGACCACGTCGCGACGATTCGGCAGGCTCGCCGCACCTACGAGCCCGACCCGGTGTGGGCCGCCGTCGAGGCGCACCTGGGCGGCGCCGACGGCATCACGGTGCACCTGCGCGAAGATCGCCGCCACATCCAGGACGAGGACGTGCGCAGGCTTCGCGACCTCACGCACATCAAGTTGAACCTCGAGATGGCCGCGACCGCCGAGATGGTCGGTATCGCATGCGCCATCAAGCCCGAGATGGCGATGCTGGTGCCCGAGGGGCGCATGGAAGTGACCACCGAGGGCGGGCTCGACATCGTCGGCAACGAAGCGAAACTCAAGGATGCGGTCGCGAAGCTCGCCGCCGCCGGCATCGTCACGAGCGTTTTCATCGATGCCGAGCTCGCGCAGGTCGAGGCGGCAGCGCGCATCGGCGCGCGCGTCTGCGAGATCCACACCGGTCCGTACGCGGACGCATTCCATTCGAAGGGCCGCGATGCAGAGGCGAAGCCCGTCGTGGCCGAAGTCGAGAAAGTCCGCAAGGCGGGCGATGCGATCCGTTCGCTCGGCATGCGCTTCAATGCGGGGCACGCGTTGAACTACGCGAACGTGGAGCCCATCGCGGCGCTCGCGGGCTTGCGTGAGCTGCATATCGGGCACGCGATCGTGAGCCGCGCGGTCTTCGTCGGCATGCGCGAGGCGGTGCGCGAGATGAAGCACCTCATGGCGGGCGCGAGATGATCGTGGGAATTGGAACCGATGTCTGTTCCATTGAAAGAATGCAGAAGAGTCTCGACCGGTTCGGACAGCGCCTGGTCAACCGGATCCTCACGCCGGCCGAACGGCCGCGGCTCGCGCGGGTGAAGGACAAGGGCGCGCATCTCGCGAAGCGCTTCGCCGCGAAGGAAGCTTTCTCCAAGGCCATCGGAACGGGAATCCATGCGCCCTTCACCTGGCACAGCATTACCGTGACCCGGAATGCGAAGGGCAAGCCGGGAATCGAACCCAACCACGCCATGGCTTCCCACCTGAAGAAGATCGGCGTGACGGGCACCCACATTTCCCTCACCGACGATGGCGACGTGGCCATGGCCTTCGTCGTCCTGGAAGGAAAATGAAACTCGGCCCCGTGATGGTGGATGTCGGCGGCCTCGAGCTCACGCCGGACGACATCGAGCGCCTGCAGCATCCGCAGGTGGGTGGTGTGATCCTCTTCGCGCGCAACTTCGCGGCGCCGCTGCAGTTGATCCAGCTCGCCCACTCGATCCGCGAGATCCGCGCGCCGCACCTGCTGATCGCGGTCGATCACGAGGGCGGGCGCGTGCAGCGCTTCAAGCACGGCTTCACGACGATCCCGCCGATGCGGGAGCTCGGCAAGCTCTGGGACCGCGATCCGGCGCAGGCGCTTGCCGCCGCGCGCGGTTGCGGCTTTGTGATGGGCAGCGAGCTGCAGGCGCATGGCGTGGACTTCAGCTTTGCACCCGTGCTCGATGTGGACTACGGCGAATCGAGCGTGATCGGCGATCGCGCGCTGCACCAGGATCCCAATACGATCGCGGTGCTGGCCGAAGCGCTGCAGGCGGGACTCAACGCGGCGGGCATGGCAAGCGTCGGCAAGCATTTCCCGGGCCACGGCTATGTTCGTGCCGATTCGCACCACGAGGTGCCGGTGGACGACCGCACGCTCACGGAGATCTCGCAGCGCGACCTCATTCCGTTCCAGCGCATGGTGCGATCGGGCATGGGCGGCGTGATGCCGGCGCACGTGGTCTATCCCAAGGTCGATGCGAAGCCGGCGGGATTCTCGAGCGTGTGGCTGCAGAAGATCCTGCGCGAGAAGCTGAGCTTCCAGGGGCTCGTGTTCTCCGACGACCTTTCGATGGAAGGGGCGAGCACTGCCGGCGGCGTCATGGCGCGCGCGAATTCGGCGCTGAACGCGGGCTGCGACATGGTGCTGCTCTGCAACGATCCACGCGCGCAGGACACCATGCTCGAAGGCCTCGAGCGCCGGCCGGTGGCCCCGGTGCTCGCGCGCCGGCTCGAGAAAATGCGCGGCAAGACAATCTCCAGCGCGACGCTCAGGGCGAACGCGGCATACCTCGCGGCCACCGAGAACCTGGCGCGCATCCGGCAGTCGTGAGCTTCGACTCCGCGCAATTCCTGGCCGGCCTGCCCAACATGCCGGGCGTGTACCGCTTCTTCAATGCGGCGGGCGAGCCCATCTACGTGGGCAAGGCGGGCGATCTTCGCAAGCGCGTCTCGTCGTACTTCCAGAAGAGCCATCCGAGCCCGCGCACCACCCTGATGGTCTCGCAGATCGCGTCGGCGCAGACCACGGTCACGCGCACCGAGGCCGAGGCGTTGCTGCTCGAGAACAACCTCATCAAGAGCCTGAACCCGCGCTACAACGTCGTCTTCCGCGACGACAAGAGCTACGGGTATCTCATGGTGACGGGGCACGAGTATCCCCAGATCCGCTTCTATCGCGGCGCGCACCAGAAGGGCAACAAGTATTTCGGGCCATATCCGAGCGCCTGGTCGATCCGCGAGACGATCGGGCACCTGCAGAAGATCTTTCGCCTCCGCACCTGCGACGACACGGTGTTCGCGCATCGCTCGCGCCCGTGCCTGCTGCACCAGATCCATCGCTGCTCGGGCCCGTGCGTGGGGCTCGTCAAGAAGGAGCAGTACGCCGCGGACGTCCTCAACGCCGAGCAGTTCCTCGAAGGCAAGGAATCCGACGTGATCGAGGACCTCACTGCGAGGATGCAGCTCGCCGCCGAAGAGCAGGTGTACGAGAAGGCCGCGCAGTATCGCGACCAGATCCGCATGCTGCAGCGGATCCTGTCGGGACAAGCGGTGGAAGCCACGGGCGCCGGCGACGTGGACATCATCGTCGCCATCGAGAGCCAGGGCACGTGGTGCGTCACGCTCGCGATGGTGCGCGGCGGGCGCCACCTCGGCGATCGCAGCTTCTTTCCGTCGAACGCGTCCGGCAGCGACGCGGCGACTGTGATCGAGTCCTTCATCACCCAGCACTACGCGCAGCAGCGCGTTCCCGGGCGCGTCGTCTGCGACCAGGTCGAGAGCGCCGCGGAGACCGAGGCGATGCTGGGCGAGATCGCCGGGCGTGCCGTGAAGGTCCTCACGCGCCCCGTGGGCGAATCGCGCACCTGGCTCGACATGGCGCGCCGCAATGCGTCGCTCGCGCTCGGGCAGCGCCTGGCCACGCAGGCCAACCAGGAAGTGCGCATCGCCGCGCTCCAGGAATTCCTCGGCGCCGAAACGTCGATCCAGCGCCTCGAATGCTTCGACATCAGCCACACCATGGGCGAGGCGGCGGTCGCATCGTGCGTCGTGTACGACAAGGGCGCGATGCAGAATTCCGAATACCGCCGCTACAACGTGAAGGGAGTGGAACCCGGGGACGACTACGGCGCCATGTGCTTCGCGCTCGGCATGCGCTACAAGAAGCTCGCCAACGGCGAGGGCAAGCGCCCCGACCTGATCCTGATCGATGGCGGCATCGGGCAGCTGAACGCCGCGATGGCCACGATGAACGACCTGGGCCTCCACGAAATCCCGATGGTCGGAGTGGCGAAGGGCGTCGAGCGCAAGCCCGGGATGGAACAGCTCTTCATAGCGGGCGAGGAAGGTCCCCGCCGCCTGCCGCCGGACCACCCGGCGCTGCACCTCATCCAGCAGGTGCGGGACGAGGCGCACCGCTTCGCCATCACCGGGCATCGAGCACGGCGCGGAAAAGCGCGGACGGCATCGCGTCTCGAGGAAATCTCCTCCGTGGGCCCGCGCCGCCGTCAGCGCCTGCTGGAGCATTTCGGTGGACTCCAGGGGGTGATCGCTGCCAGTATCGATGATCTTGCGCGCGTCGAGGGCATCAGCCGCACGCTGGCCGAACGCATATACGATGAGCTTCACTGACATGAATTTCCCGCTTTTCCTCACGTGGCTCAGGATCATCGCGATCCCGCTTTTCGTGGCGGTGCTCTACCTGCCCGAGGACTGGATCAGCGAGCACAACGCGAACGTGACCTCCATGTGGATCTTCATCGCGGCGGCCGTGACCGACTGGCTCGACGGCTACCTCGCCCGGCGGTGGAACCAGACGACGTCCTTCGGCGCGTTCCTCGATCCCGTGGCCGACAAGCTCATGGTCGCCGCCGCGCTCATCGTGCTCACCGAAAAAGGCCTCGTCGATCCGTTCGTGTCGCTCATCATCATCGGGCGCGAGATCACGATCTCGGCGCTGCGCGAATGGATGGCGCAGATCGGGCAATCGAAGAGCGTGGCCGTGAACATCCTGGGCAAGGTGAAGACCGTCTCGCAACTCGTGGCGATCCCGTTCCTGCTCTTCAACGACGTGCTTTTCGGGTGGTTCCACACTGTCAACGTGGGGCGCGGGCTCATCTGGGTCGCGGCCATCATTACCCTGTGGTCCATGGGGGTCTACTTGAAGGCCGCGTGGGCCGTGGAGCGCCCTGGGAAGGGCGATTAGAGGCGCTCCGGGTTGAAGGAAGTCGCTGAAAACGCTATAATTCGTCGTTCAATGCGGCAGTAGCTCAGTTGGTAGAGCGCAACCTTGCCAAGGTTGAGGTCGAGAGTTCGAGACTCTTCTGCCGCTCCAAATTTAGGGCAAGTGCTTCAGTAGAAACCTTCTTTTTGTGATGCCCCCAAGCGACTTTGAATCCGAAAAGGTTCAGGTCAACCACAAATTGAAGGAGTTCGAAAATGGCACTTCTGAAAGACGTCGCGGTCTTGTTCATGGCCGCCGAAGACTGGGATCGAGCCACCATCTCCCGGGTCAGCTACTGGGTCGAGGTGTTCGGTGAGAAGGACATCGCCGAGATCACCGAAGACGAGGCCGATGACGCCATGGCCAAGCTGGCCACGCGCGGGCGCCTAAAGGGCGGCAAGCTGCCCACCACTGCCACCGGCAAGCCCCTCGCGGGCTCGACCGTCAACCGCTACCTCGCGCAGATCGGCAGCCTCTACAAGTTCGCGAAGAAGCACAAGCTCCTGCGGCGGGGCTTCGTCTCGCCCTTCATGGGCATCGAGCGCCACCCCGAGCCCGCCGACCCTGAGCGGTACCTGCGTCCCGAGGAGGTCGATCGCGTCCGCGCCGCCGCCCGTGTGTTGGACAAGCGATGGGGCAAGATGGAAGCGCTCATCGTGGTCGCGTACCACACGGGGCTACGCGCCGGAGCCCTCACCAACCTGAAACGGAAGGACGTCGACTTGGACGAGGGCACGCTCTTCGTGAAGGTCACGAAGAACGGCGACCCCATCACGGTGAGCCTGTCGACCGATGCCCGTAAGCACATGAAGCGCGCCTGTCGTGGACTGCAGCCTGACGAGCGCATCTTCGCGTCTCGCTCCGGCAAGCCCTTCAACTACGACAACCTGTGGGACCGCCTCGCCAAGGCGGCAGGACTCGATGGCCACGTTTTCCACGAATTGCGCCATGGGCACGGCCACCAGTTGTCACGGAAGGGCGCGTCGCAGCACCAAATCATGCAATCCATGGGGCATCGCACGTTGAGTGCCAGTGCGCGCTACGCGCACGCGAACGTCGATGATAAGCGCGCCGTGATTCAACGCGCCTTCGGCTGAACAATGAAAGACGACGGGAGCCCTGTCATCATCCAACGCGTGAAAGTGGATGGCCGGGCTCCTGTCGATCTCGTGTTCGATCGGGTGACGAGGGTCCTCATCGCGGCCAAGAGCGATTGGGGCCACCTCGTAATGCCGGAGGTCGCGGCCCTCAAGCACGAACGGGAAAAGAAGCGGCTCCTCCGCAAGGAGGCTCGTCGCCAGAAAGCCCTCGCGGCGGCGCGCGCAGTCGCCGCGAAGAAGAGGCACGAGGCGAAGTTCATCTCCGTGACGCACACGGACGCGATCTTCTCCGAGGTGATCAAGCTGTACTTCTCCCATGGGACGAAGGCCACGGCGCAGAAGCTCCTCGACCAGACCCTGCAGATGATCGACTACAACAAGCTCCCCGAATGGGTGAAGCACCGCAAGGCGATCACCCTGCAGCGCGCGCGCGAATACCTGCAGCAGCACCCGCAGGAGGCCCGCGCCACGGGCGCTCTATCAGAGCCCCCGCGAAAACGCCGAAAACGGCGCATCTATCGCTAGATAACAAGGTTTTGCAAGGTCAGACTTTCCGTGTCGCCTATGGGGGCGTCACGAAGAGAAGGGCCACGCAAAATGGCAAAGCCTCAACTTGATTCGAAGCCGACACTAGATTCACCCGCAACGATCGCGGCGCGCGAGAACTCCGGTGGGAGTAAGCGGCCCGGGCCTGTAGAAGTGCTCACCGAGCAGGAACTACCTGACGACGTTGAGTACATGGTGCTCGCGGATTGGCGAAGGCTTCATGGCTCAGTGTATTTTCCGAACGACTCATCGCTCACGTGGTTCCTGAAATGGCACCGACAGGAACTCGTTGACACCGGCGCCATCATCACGCGCGGCGGTAGAAGCCCATCGCTGGCCCACCGCGTGAAGATGCAGAAGATCGTCATCCGAATTCTGCAGCGCAAGGCGAAGGCGAAGGCGGTCGCGATCAGCGCTGCGGCGTAGCCAATGAAGTGCAGCTACCCGCGCCGACCATCGCGCCCAGCGCCATCGTGAAGAGGAAGAAACCCTACTGCAATCTGAAGGCGCTGGTGTGGGCCGCTCTCGTGGCGCCCGTCAAGACCGCCGATCAGCGCTCCGTGCTCGTACAGATGGCGCCGCACGCTGGCGTGAACGATTGGGGCGACATCTTCGTGAGCGCCGAGACGATGGCCGGTCGAGTTCTCTTCAGCCGCAGGCGCGTCTCGCGGGCGTGGAATGAACTGGAAGCGCTGAAGTTGATCATCGACACCAAGAAGCGCAAAGGCGATACCGGCAAGATCATCGTGTGGCGCCTGTGTCGTGAAACGGTGCTGAATCAGCACAATTCAATTGCGCCAGATCAGCACAATTCAAAGGTGCCGGATCAGCGCAATTCAATTGCGCCGAATCCGACCGCCAATTGTGCCGACACAAGGGGTGCAATTGTGCCGAATGCGACGGCGCATATAACGGAGGAAGTAGTACAGGAAGTAGTACATGAACTAACCCCACGCGCACGCGAGGATTCGGCGCCTTGCGAAGTGCCGGAAGAGGCAACCCCGGTTTCTGAAAAGGAAGTTCCACAACCAACCCCGGACGATGTCGCGAAAGCTCTCGCGGAAGTGGGAGTGAAGGCGAAGGCCGACGACAAGTACATCCGCGAATGGCTGAACCTCGGATACAACATTCGGGAGATCGTCGGCAGCGCGAACAGCGTCGACCTCACCAAGATCAAGAACCCCAACGCCGCCACTGCTTACATCAATCCCGTAGTGCTGCGAGATCAGCCCGGCGCCGCAGGGGCAGGACGCGTCGCTGCGCAGAAGAGCATCGCGAGGACGAACGTACGCAACGCGGAGATCAGGAAGGCGGCCGATCTCGTACCTGTGGAGAACAAGGCGGCCGAACTGATCGATAAGCACAACCTGAAGAGGACGACACATTGATGCGAGCGCAAAGCGAGCGCATCACGTCGATGAACGCGATACGGAGACACAACATGCAAAAAAGAAAGACGCCTCAGACAATTGAACTCTTCGAGACTGAAACCCCGAGCCGTGAGGCAACACGCGCTTCTCGATCACCAAAATCGAATGCACCTCTACACGGCTGGGTTGTTGTGAAGGCAAATGACGGCAGCAAGAAGGTAGTGCGAGTGAGTGGTGTCTTTCAATCACATGAAGCAGCAGCCGACTACGCTGCGCTCGCACGAGGCATGGGTCAGCAAGTGGATATCATCCGAGCGTGAACGGTGACGAACCGCGACCCGGGGCGGGGGAGGAAAAAAACGACGAGGCGATCGCGTTAGGACCGGTCCGGGCAAGAAAAATCCGGCCCGCAGGTGGAGGGCAAGGGGGTATTGACGAGAAGCGCCTTGGGTCAGCGCGGAAGCGCCGGTAGATTGGGATGGGTAGGATCGAGGTGCTGCGCGCGTTCTAGGGCAATTCCTGCGGGTCGTAGGGGGATCAGCGCGGGGTTCTCGCTTACCAGCTAGAAGCTCTAGATCCCCGGGAGAAGTTGTGGTGGCCTGATCTTGCGATCTGCGGTCACTACTTCCCGGGCGTGGGCTTCGAACCGATGATTCCGAAGCCCTTGCCACTGGCCTCGCGCGTGCGATCGATAAGCGCGGGCCCGGGTTGCTCGATTCGCTCCCACGCGACCGCCGCGCGCAGCCACCACGCGCCTTCGATCTCAGCCACGTCGCCAACGGACGTCGAGCGCACACCCTCGCCCTCGAAGGTCTCAGGCGTCACACCCGGCGCGGGTGCGGCAGCCCAGTTCGCGTCGACGTTCTGCGTGAGCGAGAACGCCCGGTCAAGGAGGTCCTCGATCGTGATGGGTGCCGCACCTTCGACGGAGGCCACCCTTCGCAGGTTGGCCATTGTCATTGGGACTCCCGGATGCATGTTCCGGCGGTGGTGGATGGTGGCTTTCATGTTCTCGTCCAGATCGATAGCGCAGTAGGCGAGTGGGCGCTCTGATGCTCTCCACCGTAGATTGGGGCCTAGTTTGGCGGTTCAACTAGCTCGCTCGCCGAGAGTCCCCCACATGCGCAGGTAGGACTTGAGGTGCCCGGGCCCGACCCTTCCCAGTGGCGCGGGTTCGGGGGCACGAGGTAAGCTTTCCTCGCGGAGCGGGTCACACCACAGCCCCGGGAGCCCGGGTTGCCGGGGTGTGCCGCTAGACGACAACAGGCGGGGATTGGGAGGCGCTGAGTGACAAGTTGGAGACAAGTCCTGTGCTATCCCAACAGCCGCCTGTGTTATCTCAACACCGGGCTGTGTTATCCCGACACCGCCGTGTTATCACGCGCTGTGTAAGCACGAGTTAGGCGTACGAGGAGCCTGTGGACGAGTTTGAGCAACGGAAGAGGAACGTTCTCGCGCCGGTCTACTTCGAGGCGGGCGCCGCGCTATTCGACTGCCAATCCTTCGAATACTCCGTCGCGTACTTCCTATCCCTTTTGGCGCGCCTCGGCACACAAGGCCTAGACCCCAAGCATTGTCGGGCCATTCTTGACGATGAAGAAAAGAAGACGGCTGGTCAGCTGATTCAAATGCTGAGGAAACACGCCCGCGTCAGCGACGGAATAGAGCAGTCCCTTGCGGAGGCTCTTACCGCCCGAAACCGACTCATTCATCGATACCTGATGGACAATCTTGAGCGCCTTCCACACGCCAAGGAGCACGCCGCGCTGGTGAAGGAAATGGAGAAGTTACGCTCGGCGGTCCGTCTTGGAATCAAGAGACTTGATCCGTTCATTCGTCATCTCGCCACGGAGCTTGACGGTGCCGATTTTGACGCCGGAATAGAGGAAGTGAAACGGGCATTCCTAGCGAGCACCACTAGCCAATGAAGCGTACGCCTAACAACGCGTTGGAGCCGACCGTGAATCATGGTGGGCCGCGTCTTCCCGCGGCAAGATCTTCAGTAGCTGGCCGCTCAACAGGTCGTTAGGCATCACAGTGTCCGCGTACTTTAAGAGCCGGTGGAACGAGAGTCGGGGTGACGAACACGACGATTGGGGCAGTTCGTGGTGGTACTTCGAAACGGATAGCGAACATCTCATCACACGCCAAGTTGAGATTTACGATTCGGGTGCCATACTGAAATATGACGCCGTTCATTCACAGGATCAATTTGGAATGCTCGGGGAAGGAGCGCTTGATCCAGTTGAATTTGAACCATTCCGCATCGATTCGGCTGAGTTCGAAGCAACGTGGCAGCGAAGCAAGCCGTTGAATCGGCCAAGTGATGCCTAACAACGCGTTGGAGCAGTCCGTGAATCATCGTGAGCCGCGTCTTGCCGCGGCACGGTCATCTGCCCGGCCGCTCAACTGGGTCGTTAGGCCGCATCCGCAATCATGACGGCTGTCAGCAAGATTCAACGCCTACTCACGCCACCTGTGCGCGCAGCCCGTCTTATCTCGCAGGACTTGAGCACGATCCCGGCAGCGGGTGCTTCAGCGGAGGCACTCCGGAGTCTGGAGTCGAAGCTACAGCGTCCACTCTCTGCTCAACATCGAGACCTACTCATGACGTGGAACGGGCTAGATCTAGATGTGATTCGCATCTTTGGTGTTCCGCCAGTCGTGAAAGGCATTTATGACCTGTTGGAGTGGCAAGAACTGGTCCCTGAGGGCGAGGGCAATATCGCCTTTGGCGGCGATCCCAGCGGATTCCTATACTTTGAAAGCAAAAGCGGCTCCGTGTTGTCTTCGGATCACGACGGCGGGGAGACCAAGGTGGTAGCGTCTTGCATCAACGAGTTCATCGACGAGGTCGTATTCGGAGCACGAGGAGATTCTTTCTTAGGAGAAGAATGGTTGAACGAGCTTCGGGCTCTCGGTCTGTCGTAGATGCGGCCTAACTAGTCGCTGGAGCGCACGCGTGAGAGATAAAGTACCAAGTCGAATACGCCGCACCCGCGGCGCTCAACTCAGTCGTTAGATTTCACCCGAGGGACATCTCGCGATGAACATGACGCCGCGGCAACTCAATGGCCTTGTCCTAGTCGGCATTGGCGCCCTCTTCACCATGGTGCCGCAGTCAATTCCGGGAGTTATTGCCACTGCTCCGCCACTAGTCGCGGCTGCACTCAGCTTCCTTCCGCTCATCGGCTTCATATTTCTCGTTCTCGGAATCTATCGGATGGCGACCAAAGAGCCGGGGAAGTGAGTGAAGAGGTGAAATCTAACAACGTGTTGGAGCCGACCGTGATGCGTCGTGAGCCGCGTCGGTCCGCGGCACGGTCTTCGTGGCCGCTAAACTAGGTCGTTATGCCGACTCCATATCCAATTGAGGAAGTGGTTATCTCCGAGGCGAAACGCCTTTTCAAAGCAGAGGATCTATCGTCTGTTCTGTCAGGATTGCGTGAAACAGAATTGTGGGCAGAATCCGCAGGGCCTCCGCCCAGAGTCCATATTGCCGTCCTGTGGGGTTCGAAAGGAGATATGCGTGCATTTCGCCAAAAGCTTCAGTGGGCCCATGATGATTGGCGCGACTTATTAGTCGAAGTCAGACTTGCGAGTGAGGATTGGCGAGAAATATTGCAAAGTCATGGTATCGATGCTGCCGATTGGTAATGGCATGACATCTAGTTCGAGCCGACGCGCAACGTCGGCGCGCGGCTCAACAACACGTTAGATGGCACCTCAATTGGCATTGCCACGAAATTTCGAAGTCGCCACAAATTGCCTTGGCGAATTTCACATGGGCGCAGTTGGCCACGGAATTTCGGTCACCTGCCCGAAAGGTCGCTTCATGGCGCTGTGGAGCACGATTGTTCTAGTAACTAGCGACAATTTTGATCCACCAAAAGTGCCAACCGATCTCTCCACGGACAGTCGATTCCTCGTTATAGCGGGTGAGTTCGCATCCTACGTGTTGGATCTTGAGGCGGTGGCAATTTCACTCTATCGCGCTACAGTTCGCGATAGCGAAGGAATTTGGTGCGACGAGACGCCAATTTCCGGAAATGACGTCGTACATTTCAATGGGAAGTCCGGGAAGCATTACTACGTCCAGTTTCCGTTCATCGGGGAGCCCAAATTCAATGAGTATTGGGCGGCGTATGAAAAGCGGCGCTTGGGTCAAATTAGGGAGCTTAGGGAAGGTGCCATCTAACTACGCGTTGGACCTTTACCGTGATGCGTTGGCGGGCCGCGTCTTCCCGCGACGCGGTCATCGTGCCCGGCCGCTCAACTAGGTCGTTGGCGTCACTGGCGAGCGGTGACGCATTCGCCATATCTGATCGAGGAGAAAGTACCTTGAGCATTCGCGCCTTGTTGTTGTCGGCCCTATTGGCAGTTTCACCGATTGTTGTGAGCGCTGCTGATCGCGCGGAAATTGAGCAGAAGGTCGCACACCTCGATGAGGAGTCGATGAAACTCCTAGGGGTGTCACTGAATGCCCTGCAGTACCTCGTTAACGCGTCCCCGAACCACTACCTTTCAGTGTGGGACCTCGAGAATTCTGGAGCGATCAGGTATGTCCGCGAACTTGAGGCGAAGGGCTACGTTTCAATTGAGATCGGGCTTCCCGACGGTATTGAGCCGAACAACAAATTCCTGAGAATTGTTCCCGTGGGTGCTGGAATTGACGTCCAGCAGTGCGTAATTGCTTTGGGGAAGGGAAAGTGACGCCTAACAACGCGTTCGAGCCTGCCGTGACGTGCAGGGGGCCGCGTCTTTCCGCGGTCCGGTCATCGTGGCTGGCTGCTCAACTAGGTCGTTAAGCATCATGTTCCTCGAAGATCCGGAGACGCTCGATGTGCTGCGTGACTCGTCCGCAATTGAGTCGCTCTGGCTTCGACATTTCCGCCGAATCCATTCCCTCGAGCCGCTGAGGTCACTGGTTAACCTCAAAGAGTTGGACCTCCGCACTATTCCAAGCTGGGACGGAAGCAGTCGGCGCCTTTTTGTTGATTCATTTGAGCCGCTCACCGGGCTACCGAAGCTTGAGCGGTTCTCGCTCATCAACGTTGTCCCGAAGCGAGGGCGACTGGAACCGCTCCAGCGCATTGCTAGTTTGAATCGGGTTCGAATCAATTCAACGTTCTACCAAGTCGAAGACTTCGCTTCGCTGTCTGTTGCACTGCCGCGAGCGCGGAACAGCCTTAGGCCTGCGCGCCTGAGCCTCAATTGTCAGCGCTGCAAGAAACACAGAACACTCCTTCTCGTGGGTTCGAAGCCCCGTGCAAGGCGGCGTGCGTGCCCATCGTGCGACGGAAACATTCTGCTGAGACACTTACGGCGATGGAACGACGCGGGCGGCATGCCTGCCTATGAGGCGCCGGAGCAATTGAGTCCGGAGAGCATTGCGATGCTGTTCCCTGAAGATGATGCCTAACAACGCGTTGGAGAGGTCCGGCGAGCATCGTGGCCGCACCGTGCTCGCTTTGGAATGTATGCTCGCCGGTGCGGAAATGAGCCCGTGCCGGGCCGCTCAACTAGGTCGTTAGGTTGCAACAGGAAGATGTCGAACGTTGAGACACAGGTACAGGGCAGGCACTTCCTCCACAAGGAATTGTGGCGTGTCGTCGACCGTCAGATCGCCCATTCAGAGCGATTTGAGCAGGGCTCACTCTACGACGACATGATTGCGATGGTCTTTGCATTTCACGCTCTAGAGGCCTACCTAAACTATGTCGGCGAACTCTTGGCGCCGGGAATCTGGAAGACCGAACGGGAATTCTTCTCGAAACAGCCATATCGCGGATTTGATGGCCGGTTCAGAAAAGTACTCGAACTCTGCGAAATCGCAGAACCAAGCCGAGAGGCGAGACCGCACAGCACCGTGTGGCTGTTGAAGTCTTTTCGCGATCTAATCGCGCATGGGAAGCCTGAGCACATCTCGCACATCGTCACGCACGCAGCCGGAGAATACGTTCCGCGAATGCAAACGATATTGCAAACGCTTGTCACCAAGGAGAACACATACCGCGCGCGAGATGACATTCTTTCCGTGGCAAACGAAATTCACGGCGCTGCGAAGCCAAAGATCAAGGATAATTGGTTTGGTGCCGCAGGCCCGTTCGAGGGAGCGCTTGGGTACGCCACAGGATCAAGCCGTGTTGCAACCTAATAACACGTCCGAGCGGACGTGATGCATTGTGGACCGCGTCTTCCCGCGGCACGGTCACTGTGGCCGGTCGCTCAACTGGGTCGTTAGCTAGCACGATGGAGCGAGCGCAGGTGCAAATCCGAAGCTTGTCGCCGCGTCGCCGAGTGTGGTGGGTCTTGGTGCACGTGCCATCAATTCTCATGGTCACTATTTTCGTGGTGTGGGGTGTCGACCTCGTCATACGTGCAGGCGCAAATTGGGCCATGCTGGTCTGGCTATTTCTCGCCTCGTTCATGTGGGCATTTCTCGCGGCGCTGTTCGTGATCCCCGCAGTGATCGCTGTTCAATACATTTCGGAAAGGCTCCGGATCTCGGCCGTCGCGTCAGTGCTCGGTCAAGCGGTCGTTGTCGCGGGCCTCGGAGCGTTGTTCGCGGTGACGTCGGGCGCAATGAGCCTCGTGGCGGGTGTCTTGCTAGGGGCAATCGCTGCAGTATCAATTGCACTATTGCCTGTCCCAGACCCAACTCAAAGGGTGGGTCGTGCTAGCTAACAACGCGTTGGAGCTTTCCGTGATTCATCGTGGGCCGCATCTGTTCCGCGGCACGGTCATCGTGGCGGGCCGCTCAACTGGGTCAATAGACCTCAAAGAGAAGCCGTGAGGATTCGCGACGTTGTGCCGCAAGATGCAGAGAAGCTGGTGGCATTTCGACGTGCGCTTTTTGCCGAAACGGATTTCTTGCTATACGGGGCGGGAGAGTACTTGGCGAGCGCGGAAGACGTTGCCTCACAAATTGAACGGGCGCTTCAAGTTCCAACGAGTCGAAATCTCATCGCTGAGAACGATGGTGGTTTCGTCGGCTTCCTCCAGATCGTCGGTTCGCCCGTTCCTCGTGTCCGTCATTCCGCCCATCTCGCGCTCGGCGTGCTGCGGGACTTCTGGCACCGTGGTGTTGCGACGGACCTCATGAGTGAGGCGCTTCGATGGGCGCCGACCGTGGGTTTGTCGAGGCTTGAACTATTTGTGATGACGACGAATACTCGCGCCATCGCCCTGTATGAGCATCTCGGGTTCAAGCTCGAGGGCCAGAGGCAGCGTGCCTACATCATTAATGGTGCCGCAGTTGATGACCATCTCATGGGGTACGTCTTTGAGACCTAACAACGCGTTCGAGCCTGCCGTGACGTGTAGGGGGCCGCGTCTGTCCGCGGGGGCGTCATTGTGCCCGCTCAACTAGGTCGTTAGGCGTCTATCTCATGGAGCCCGTGACGGTCGAACTCACACGGTCGGACATCGCGGCGATGAACACATCTCTCTTCTTCTCAAGTCGGAGCACCCTGTTCGCGTGGCTGGTGTACTTTGTCCTAGTTGCTGCCCTCGTCTGGTTCGTGGACCGCTCGGATCCGTTCGATTGGGAGATCCTCGCGTCTTCCTCGGCTTTGGGCGCCACGGGCGCACTTCTAATTTATTTCGCTGCCAGCTTGGCCACGCATCTGTATCGCCTCAAGAGAACGCACGGCGTCTTGGGCCCGCACACGTTCACATTTAGTCCGGAGGGTCTCATTGAGGAAACCTCCGCGAATCAAAATCTCATGAAATGGGGAGCGCTGAATGGCGTTCGCCGAAACGAGGAGCGAATACTTCTGGAGGTTCAGCCGGGGCGGTATCACTACCTGCCTCGAAGGGCATTCCACTCTCGTGAGCACTACGATTCATTTTGGCAGGAGGCCCAGCGACTTGCGGCAACAGACGCCTAACAACGCGTTGGAGCGGACGAATGAGCAGCGTGGCCGCGCCGTCCTCGCAATGGATTGCGTGCTCGCCGGTGCGAAAGCGGAGTTGTGGCCAGTGGCTCAACGGTCGAGCGAAGGATAAGGCAGTCTGTGAAGACAACGACGGCCGACGCGGGCCCACGGTCAGGAGTACAAAGTGACGAATATCGACCCTGAACTTCGCGGAGCATGTCACTGTGGCGCGGTGACCTTCTTGGTCAGGGGCCCTGTCACCAGTGCGATGCGGTGCACATGCTCAATCTGCAGTCGGATTGGAGCGCTGTGGCACGGGACTGATGAGTCCGGCCTGAAGATTCTTTCAGGAGAGGATGCACTGGAGCTTTACCAGTTCGGCACGAAGACGGCAAAGCACTACTTTTGTCGTTACTGTGGTGTTCACCCGTTCAGCCGACCTCGTTTGAATCCGAAGCTCTGGGTGGCGAACCTTCGATGCATCCCCGCAGTGAATGTCGAAACGCTGCCCGTATTAGTATTCGACGGAGCTAATTGGGAAGAGGCAGCGCGTGCCTTCCTCACTCGCTCGAAGGCGAGTGCGGCTTAGCCTCTTGCTGGAGCCTGTCTCACCGCGAACGTGGGGCATCACCCGAAGATTAGTGTCGCGCACAATAGTCTTGCGCCATTGGAGGCCGCTATGAGTGAAATGCATATCACGTTCCTTCTCATCATCGCCGTTGTCGCATTCGGTTGGCTGGTCGTTCGCGTTGTCGGAACACTCGGGGCAGGGAGCGAGAATTCCACGCGAGCCGACACGTTCGCGACCGGCGCTGGCTTTGGGGCCGAGCGAATGGACGCGCTGTCCGAGCAAGAAGCTCGTCGCCCCATTGTCGGCGGAGGAGGCGGCAATGTCTAAGACGCGGAGCCTACCGTGACGCATCGTGGGCCGCGTCTTGCTGCGGCACGGCCATCGTGGCCGGACGCTCACCTAGGTCGTTAGGCGTCAATGAAGATTGTCTCTCCGGACGGCAATAGCTGGATGCTCATCGATCGCCAATCTCATGGCCATGCGTACAGTGCATGGGCGGTCGAAGCATCAGTACGAACGGGAAGCGGCGACATTTTTCACGGCCGAAATGGCGACCTACAATTGCTCAACGTCGAACGCTTCGTCTCAGCCTTGGACGCGTTCGTGCTGAATCGTCGAGCGCCTGTGCAACTCGAAGGAACGTACGACTCTTTCATTCGCTTTTCAGGCAGTGCGAGTGGCATCACAATTGAATTCCGAATCGGAGCCGCGGATCATCTGTCTAAGAGCTACGTGGTGTCCGGTGCATTCTCGCTAGATCAAGAGGCCCTGCTTCAAGTTATCGGCGCGTTCAAAGAGGTGGCCAGTATGAGCAGTCGGGGAGATAGGTAACACTCTTGTCCGGGGACATAGGTTACAGGTGGCGTAGTGGCTTGAACTTGGCCCGCGCGAGCAGTGGCAGTCCCTTCCATTCGATAGGCGTCACAGGAAAATAGCGTGGTGATTTCGAAGTCCAACCGCAACTTTGAATCCTCCGGCCTCTTCTTCGTGGCATACGGTGGGGCGCTTATCGCTGCGACGGCGGTGACCGTCTGGATGGTGTATGTCAGCCTTGGGAGCACAAGCGATCCACCGTGGCTTGGGATCGCCTCGCTGATATTCATCTTTGTCATCGGCGGCGCTCTTTTTCTTCCTGCGCTTCTTCTTCCGGCCGTGGTATTTCGCCTTGTGCGTCCGTGGGCCCCGTCCGGCACCGTACTGTGGCTGTATTTCCCATTCTTCGGCGCGGTCGTCGGGTACGCTCTGCCATTTGTGGCGGGCCTGCTATTTCCCTTGCCAGCGCGAATGAGCGCCGCATTTGGCTTGCTTGGCGGCATTGCGTGCGCTGGGCTGTGGCGCTTCGCCGAAATGAATCCATCCGCCATGGTGATGAATCTTGAGCGCCGTTTGGAGCTTAGACCGCGTTCCGTCTGGCTGCTTGCGATCGGTGCCGTCATTGTTATCTTGGCCATTGCAGAAACGTCATGGCCACGGTGACACCTCACAACTCGTCGGAGCGTACCGTGAAGCATGGTGGGCGTCTGTCCGCGGTGCGGTCGTTGAGCCCGGCCGCTCAACTAGGTAGTTAGCCATGTTCAAGTCGATTACCGCGCGAGTGGTGGCGCTTCGAATATTGGCTTACCTAGCAGTGGGAATCGCTGTGGGTGCGCTCATCGTTTACTCACCTGCGATTGAATTCGTACCATCCTTCGTAATGGACGCCGTTGGTATCGCGTACTTCGGGGCGTTGGCGCTCACGTTCTTTGTCGCGCTACCCGTTGCGCTTGTGCTCGGCACAATTGATCACTTCACACGGCGCAAGCCATCTGGCGACGGACTGCCCACAGGGAGAGAACATGGCTAACAACGCGTTCGAACTTACCGTGATGCATCGTGGGCCGCGTCTGGCCGCGACACAGCCATCGTGGCTCGCCGCTCAACAGGTTCGTTAGATGGCAACCCGAAATGTAGCGCTGCGACTTCTCAACGACATTCGTATCCCGGTCATTGTCGCGATGGCCTTGATCGCCCTTTCCATAGCCAATTCGAACTATGCGTGGATTGCTCGCCTTCCAGCCGCTATTTCAATCCTCTATCTGTTCTTTCGAGTCTTTCTCGCGGGCACGGCGGGTTACATCGCCGCTTTATCGTAGTCGGGTCGGATTGTTGGGCGCAGCGATCGCCGGTGGCATAGTGTTCCTTGCTGAACACTTGGTCTTCGTGGCTTGGTTCATCTCCATTGACGACTGGTCAGATGTAGCACATGTCATTCAATCATTCGCCGCCCTTGTCTGGATCGCGATGATCTTGGGAGTAGCAGGCGGTTGGATCGGTCGAACAAGGAGCCATCGTGAGGCAGTGAGCAGTCGGGGAGATAGGTAACACTTTTGTCCGGGGACATAGGTTACATATGGTGGCGCTTTAGTCTGCCGTAGGCATCCTCGATTCGCATCTGTCTTTCCAGCAACCGGCCGAGCTTTAGCGGGCCAAAATACACATTCCAGATTCCATCGTCGATCTCCTCGAGGCCGACGTATTCGCCTGCGCAAGTAGTTGAGACGTTCACCCATTGGCATTCCCAGCGGATGCCGCCATTGGCGCTCACGTAGCGCACCTCGAAGTGATCGGGGTACTCGATCGGCGGGAGCTTGTCGGGCATTGGCCGCGGTGAGGCTGCGTAGAGCGAGGCGGGGGTCTGCATCTGCAGCGCCTCGTGTGGGCGCTCGAGGTTGAACTCAGCGCGAAAACGGTCAAAGCGGCGCTGCTGTGCGATGCGCGAGTTAGAAGGTGGTCGCGTCGTCTCGGCTTTCAATGTCCGATGCATGCGCTCGTGGCGACCGTTCTGCTGCGGCTTGCCGGGCTCGATGAGGTCGGGCAGTACGCCCAGGCGCACCCACCATGCTGAGAGCTTCGATAGCCGCGCGAGAGTGTTGGTCGCGAACGGCACACCGTTGTCGGTGCGGATCCTGGTGGGCAATCCGTACTCTTTGAAGACGCGGGTGAAGACGGGCTTGGCCTCCTCAACCTTGGTCGAGCTGAGCCCTTGGCACGCGAGCAGATAGCGGCTGTGCCCATCGGTCACCGTGAGCGGGTAGCAGTACACGCCGTCCATCGTCTTGAACTGCCCTTTGAAGTCGGCGCACCAGCACTCGTTGGGCGCGAGCATCGGGGCATTGGGCTCGCCGGGGTGGCCGATCCTTCGCCGGCTTCTCTTCTTCGCGACCAAGCCATGATGCTTGAGGATCTCGCACGCGGTCGATCGCGCAGGAAGCTCCCAGCCGCGGTGGCGCCGCTCGATGAAGGCGAGCAGCTTGCCCGCGCCCCAGGAGGGATGATGGCCACGCACTTCCAATAGCGCGTCAACGATGTGCTGCGGCGTGCGGTTGGGCGCCGTGTAGGGCTTCCTCGATCGATCTTCGAGTCCGCCAGGGCCATCATGCAGATAGCGGTCGATCCACTTGTAGGCCGTCTTGCGGCTGATGCAGTAGTTGGTGCAAAGTTCAGAGATCGAAAACGTTCCTCTGAGGTGGTCGGCGATGAACTTGGTCTTTTGGTCCATGGGTGTCGTCTGGCTCCAGGGCATTGGCACCTCCTGAGGGGTGCCGGAGTGTTACCTATGTCCCCAGACAACTCTGTTACCCATGTCCCCGGACTGCACCCAGCTGCCATCTAACAACGCGTTCGAGCTTGCCGTGGCGATCGTGGGCCGCATCTTTCTGCGGCACAGTCATGGTGGCCGGGCGCTCAGTAGATCTTAGACGTCACAACAAGCAGGGAGGTCTCATGCGCACCATCGCATTCCCAGTCGTCGTTCTTGCCATCGTCGGAACAGCCTTTGCGCAGCAACCAAAGGCTATTGTTGCACCCTCGCCCGGACGCGGCGTGATCTCGATGGAACGATACCCCGGAGGTAGCGTAGTCACGGACCTTGGCTACAACATTAAGACGAACAAGGACTCAACGTTGAAGCGGGAGTGGTTCGTTGTGCGCGACGACGCCGCTCCAGCAAGCGTTGATGGCGCAGCCGGAATCGATGTGCAATATAAGTCCGGTGAACGCTACTCGTCGGGCCAGTATCAGTATCACATTGGATATACAGTCCGCGCGAAGGAGCCAATTGCTGCGATTGAATTGCGCGTTCACGTCTTCGACGTCTTCGGAAAGCTGATCAAGACGCTCTCAGCTACAGAATTGACCGACTTCTCTGATAGCCGATCTTTCGATGGAAATTGGCACATTTGGTCAGAAAACGAAGCATCAGAGGCTTTCGCCTCGGTGGCTTATATCGCGCAGGTTCGTACTGCATCGGGCAGAGTCTACGAAGCAGAGAGGAGTGCGATCTTCGATCAAGTACGCAAGGTTGGAAGGCGGATTACGGAGGCGGACCTTGAGCCAAAGCGGGAGCCGCCAGCCGGGCAGAAGTAAGGGGATTGTGACACCTAACAACGCATTCAAGCTTACGGTGATGCATCGTGGGCCGCCTCTTCTCGCGGTACCGTCATCGCGGGCGGCCGCTCAACTGAGTCGTTAGCCATCATGTCCGAGGTGATGAAGAACAGCGTGTGTGCGGATTGCGGGACTCCGATTGACGAAGCTCGGGACACAGCGGAGGCTCGCGCGGTTTGCCCCTTTTGTGGAGGGTCCAAACGGAACATTCACGTTTCGATCCAAGAGTCGGCCACTGGCCGGGACGGTCTCGGGTTGAAGGCGCGGCGACCCGGGCAGAAGAAGCCGTACATTGAAGCGAAGCGGGGCCCTAGTCATTCCCACCGACTCGACAAGCTTGTCGAACGCGAGCGGCTCATCGACCGGGATAACGATAAATACCTCGAGAAGGTTACCGACTATGAAACAGGGGAGACCCTCCACCACTGCGAAGAGCCGCTGTCCGCGCACACCGGGCGCGGTTCAGCGAAGAAGAAGAAGTAGCCATGATGGCTAACAACGCGTTCGAGCTTACCGTGACGCATCGTGGGCGGCGCGGCTGTGGCCAGCCGCTCAACTGGGTCGTTAGATTACAGAGGAGGCGTCGCGATGAGAACCGTCGCATTCGAGATTGAATGTCAGGTCTTCGAGCGTGACAAGGGCTATTGTCGCTATTGCGAGGCAGATCTGCTGCGCGCGCTGTCGATATTTCGCTGCTATACGCTCGATCACGTGACTTCCCGAGCCATGAAGGGCTCCTCTATTGCGGACAATCTCGTGCTTTGCTGTTTCGGGTGCAACAACGCGTTGTCACGAAGCAAACATCTCCGCACTTTCGACGAGAGGAAGGCGAAGGTGAAGCTACAGCGCCGAATTGCCAGCGTGAGATACCGCGAATTGCGGACAAAGCTCAGAAATGCGAAGGTCCGTGCCATCTAACAACGCGTATGAGCCTACCGTGACGCATCGTGGGCCGCGTTCCGCGGCACGGGCAGCGTGGTCGGCTACTCAACTAGGTTGTTAGGTTGCACGTCGATGAAGAAGCAATTTCGCATTCAAATTAATGGTGACCCTCCGCTAAGGATCGACCTCAACGCAAATGAGGGCGTATATATCCGCATAGATAGCAATCCCGCAAAATTCGCAGGAGTTGGCGTGCCGCTCACCTCCCTCCATGTTGAAGGAAATCGCTGGGATGGTGACGACTACTACACTCTGGATTGGGGTCAACGAACATTGAGCCTAAACGACAATGTGACTATTCAAATTGTTGGATCGGCGGACGCTCCGACATCACCCGAAAGGGAGGAGAAATATGTCGCGCCTGAAAAGGATTGTTCTTTCTGCCAAAAGAAGGCGAGCGAGGTTCAATTTCTTATCGATGGCGGAATCTTCGCGCGGATTTGCGATGAGTGCGTTGAGGTTTGCCGAGGTGTTATTGAAGCGAAACGTGCAACCTAACAACGCGTTCGCCTTGCCGTGAGTCATCGCCCGCCTCATTGTAGGAGTTCCTCCATGCCAGATTTGAAGGGCGAAAGGTCGCTGTCCGTCACTACGAAGGCTGAGGGCTGAAATGGGCGACGCCGAGCGGACTCGCCCCAATACGGTATTCGTCGTTGGTGCCGGGGCCAGCTACGAGGCCGGGCTTCCGGTCGGTGACAAGCTGAAGAAGACAATCGCGACAAAGCTCGACCTGAAGTTTGAGCACTTCAGCAAGCTTGTCGGAGCCGGGGATCCCCGAATCTACGAAGTTCTTCGAGCGAAGCACGGCAACGAGATCAATGAGTACCTTCAGGCGTGCTGGGCAATCCGGGACGGTGTCACCTTGTCGCCGTCGATAGACGATTTCATAGACACGCACCAAGGTGATCCTCGGATCGCGGTATGTGGAAAGCTCGCAATTGCTAGGTCGATCGCCGAGGCCGAGAACGCGAGCAAGCTTTCCTTTAGCCGGGACAACATCTACAACACGATTAATTTTGAGGCCTTGGAGTCAACGTGGTATCAGCCGTTCTTTCGATGGCTCCATCGTGGCATTCCCCGCGAGAGGCGCAATGAGCTATTTGCCAACGTGACCATCATTTGCTTCAACTACGACCGGTGCATCGAGCATTTCTTAGTTGAGGCGATAGCGGCCCACTTCCTCATTCCTAAGGAGGAGGCCCGGACCATCGCAGGTACTGTTTCAATTCTTCACCCGTACGGAACGATTGGGGATCTGCACTCCGTAGAGTTTGGCGCGGGATCATCGCGCCTCAACTACGACAGCGTCATGTCGAGTCTGCGCACGTACACAGAGCAAGTCGCAGATACGAAATCGCTGGCTGCCATCAAGTCAGCGGTGCTCAACTCGGAAACGCTGATCTTCTTAGGTTTCGCGTTTCACCCCAACAACATGGCCGTCCTGTGGCCGAGCGTGAGCGATAGAAGATCGAAAAGAATCTTCTTTACCCGGCACGGCGTATCTGATCAGGACACGGGGATCATCAGGCAGACCCTGATTCAAATGCGCGGAGGGTCAGTGCCAGAGTTCTATTCCGCCGACACGTGTGCAAAGCTGTTCGATGAATACAAGCTAGGACTTAGGGCGCTAAGTAAGTCTCCTAACCCGACTTAGGCTCCGGGAATTCGATTCGCGATCGAGGCAGCGGTCGACGCGCTCGAAGGTGAAGACGACGAGGGCGTGGAAGAAAGACCCGCCGACCCAGTGAGCACCACAGCGGCAAGAGGGGTGGAGAATACTTAGTTCAGCGTGCTCTCGTGGAGTCGGCGCGCCTGCTCCCAAAGTAATTCGGACCCATCGATGACCAGATCGAGCCCACGGAAGAATTCAACCTGATCCTCCCGCCACGTTTTGTCGTCGGCCTCCAAGTTGTCGCGCACTTCGGTTAATGCGGCATGGTAGTGCCGTGCGCAGTCTTCAAGATACGACGCCACCTGCGCGATTCGTTGTCGGTTTTCTTCGGCGCTCCCTTCCGCGCGCGCCTTTGCCCAAGCGCTGTCCAGTTTCAGAATCAGATTGAACGCTGCACGCAGGAACCTCGCCGGGGGAACGATGAGGCCCCTCATCGACATTTCAATTTCAAGCTCTTCGGCGTCCATCTTGAAAGTCGGCCGAGGTAGCACGCTCATATCATCGAGAAGCTCGCGGAAGCGCGCTAACTCAGTGCGTAGCGTCTCCATCAACGGCTCGAACACGTGGAACCTCCCGTCTTCGCGACTAGCGGTGTTTCTCGCCGATGAACGTCTTCATGAGCCACGCGCGCGACCCGATGCGACCATTGAGCGCGTGCACCGAAACCGCGTGGAAGCGACCTACGCCGTCGATGACAACTGCCACTTCCTGTCCGATGACGGTTGGCCCTTCCAGTTCGATCAGACGCGCGATGACGGCAACCACCTCTTCACGCGAATTCGTGCGCAGGCGCTCGAACAACCGCTCATAGCAATGCCGCGTGATCTGCACAAGCTCCGGCAGTGGGTGCCACGCCTTGAATAGCACCCGGCCTTGCTTGTCGTAGGGCGCGACGTCGAGCGTGAGCATGTCGGTGCTCGTCGAACTGTCGATGTAAACGACCACGGTGCCGCGCTTCATGCCATAGCCCACCTTCGCGTCATGTGCTTCCATCAGATAGAGCGACGAGGCGCGCGCGCCTTTAAGCGTGACCATGCAATCGCGCGGTACGGACATGACGTGCTCGTAGAGTTGTCGCCCGAGTCGTTGCGAGTAGCCGCGATCGACCCACGTCGCTGTGTTCTTCATGGGCGATCACGAGTTAGCGCGCCTACGTGCGTGAATAAGCGCGCCTTTACATCCCCAAAAACGACCAACCCCGCCGAAGCGGGGTTGTTGTCGTGATAGCAGGTCGATCGCCTCATGGGCTCCCGGGCGGATCGAGGACGGCGGCGGCGAGGCGGGCGAAGGTCATGGGCGGCATTTTACTCCGACCTCCAGCGAGATCAAGAACGCGCCACGATCGCGCGCAACGCTGCTCGACGATCGCGGCACGCTGCTCCAGAGCCCACGGAACCGGGACGGGAAGGTCACTTCTTTGGATCGGGGACCAACGTTGTTGGTGGCGCGAATTTGCTCTTCGTTCGCTCATCGAACAATTGAACCGCGCCCGTGATGACGTAATTGAGAGGATTCTCGCGGCAGTACTTGTCCATCCATAGGGCGACTTGGTCGCGGGAAACCTCAATTCCGTCAGCGCGCCAGAATTCTCTGCCTCGCCCCAACGCAAGGCCATCCATCAAGCCGGTGAGATAGAAGTGCTGGTAGTCCGCTACGTTGGTGCCTTGACCATTGGTCCAAGTTCCGCAGTCGATCCAAGCCCCGGAATAGACTGCAAGACAGTTGCCGCCTATGAACAAGAAAATGCCGACTGCACATCGCTGAATAATGGATTTCATTTTGCTCCTCCGCCCTTGGTCTAATGGCGCGCAGCCTACGCCTCACTCGCATCTAAATGTCGCCAAACTCCTGTCAATATTCTCCCGAACACTGCTTACGAACGCCGCGTGTTTCCCGAAACGTTGGCATTGCTCATCCGCAAAGCGGCCAGCCGCCCCGAGTTCCCAGCTATAGGAGTGCGTATATTCCAGCGTTACTTGGCTCGACGATGCGGTCACTAGGGTTATCGTTTGTCCCGGTTGAACATTCATAGCAGCACCCATGATGTCGGCGCAACCAGTTAAGGTGGGCAGCATCAGGAGAACGACGAAGGTCGAACGCATTGGTCTTGTACCTCCCCTGAACATTGAGGGAATACTGGTGCCTCAGAGAATCTTCCGATGAAGGTAGAGCCGCGCCAGCGCCTCTATGCTCTTGCGGAGTTCCTCAGAGTTGGGAAGGAACCCGAGGTCACTGTAGGCCACCACCATCGCAGCGTAGATCCTTTCAACGTCGGGTTCAGCATCGGCGCGCAACTCGACGCTCGCGTCGCTCAAGACTTTGACGGTGGCCGCCTTCTCTGGCACCGGGTCGCCGCTTGGAAGCAAGAACCTCGTCATCGCAGCGACGACGATCTTGTTGAGGTGCTCTCGTGCGCTATCCGATAGCGGCTCGGTGCTCATCGTGATCTCCTAGAAACGCGCCTAACGCGTCGGCGCTCTTACGCTCATCGTCGAACTGTGGATCAATTTCGTAGAGGTATATCCGCAGGCCGTCGAAGCTCGCCAGCATCAAATCGAGCTTTCGGTGTACTCGCTCTAGTCGAATATTGAGGTACCACCCATGCGCGAACCAAAGAGCAATTGCGGTCAGGACGACAGTTCTGTCGATTCCGGAATCAAACATCGTGCGTCCTCCATTGGCGCCCCGGGTTCTTCCCGTATTGCAGCGCAGCCTACGCCCCGTCAAGGCCGCCTGTCGAGGTGGGATTGGCTCACGCCATGAGCCTGTGGCTATCCACGATGCGGAGATGAATAAGACCGACGTCGCACCGAGAAGGATTCTCTGCGAAGTGGCGCGAGGGCCGACGCTGCGTCGTGGGGATGCGCTTCGCCGGTGAGCGAACCGAGTGCCCCTACTACTCGCGCGAGGTCGGAAGTGTGACGAATGAGCGCCTTTCCCGCGCGGAAGTTGGCGGAGCGCTCGAACTCGTGCGCGCGTTGCTCGACGATCGCGGCACGCTGCACTGACGGGTAACTGCGGTCACTCCATGTAGAGCGCGACAAACGCTTTGTATTCCTCGTCCGATTTGCAGGTGACTTCGTCCGAGCCTATTGGGGTTAGCGTACAGATTGTCGGCGGGACCTCCCAGTATTTCTTCGTCGGACTGACCATCCACATATAGGTCGCGTAGTCCCGATGTTGGTACACATCGAATAGCGATCGACTCGTGACTTTGCCGTCGGGGCTATGGCTTTCAAGAGACATGAAGCACTTGTTGAACTTCGCGTTGAAGTGGCTCTGATAAGCAGCCGGAAAAATGGCTGCCTGATTTTCTTTCTCCCAACCCAAAGCGCGAAATTCCCTTTCGGATTGCGCCGCACATTCCTTCTGCCGCTCGAAATCCTCACGGGCAGCAGTTTTGTTCGCGATCGCGTCCGTTAGCGCAGCTATCTGGAGTTGTTGTCGATCGCTCTTAACCAACTGGAAAATTACTACTCCAACGAGGACAGCGACCACTAACAACAGCCCACCAACGGCGATCTTCATCTGGACTACCTCCCATGGCGCGCAGCCTACGCCCCGTCAAGGCGACCTGTCGAGCATCGGTCGCGAAGTTATAGGCGGGATGGGCTTTGGCTTGAGATGATTACTAACGAATCGAAGTTGCTCATCCGATGTGGCGAACACATGCGTGTACGCGAAGGTAACTGTATCGAGGTTCGCGATCTTGACGACTTGTGTCGGAGGCGTGGCGTCGATCCTTCGTCCAGTCTCAGGATCGTTGAACGCAAAGAACACATGATGCGGGGTGAGAGGAAGCGTTAGGAGGAATGTGGCATTCAGAGCGCCGCCGTAGATTACCGGCCTGTCGCCAATCAGTAGGTCGAATTTCGCACCATCGAGACGTCGAACCTTCCAGTGCGCTTTGAGAACTGCGTTGTTTACTAGTTCGGAATTCACCAGTTGGGTGAACACGTTGGTAAGGCCGATGTTCTGCTTGTTGATCGCGCCGGGTCCCGCCAGCCATTCCTCGAACTCTGCTGACAACGTCCCGCCATGATCAGCCTTAAAGGCCTCGACCGCCTTTTCGTATTCCTCCGCGCCACGTCGAAGCAGGTACCGGATGTAGGTCGGATGTCGCCGCATAAGTGCGACCACAAAGCGCGACCATGCAATCCGCTCGTCAGGCGAATATTCATGTGAGCGGCCCATTGCGATTAGGTGACAGTGAACCCGCGCGGCATCGTTATCGACCTCACCTAGAAATATAGATTCAAGTGCCTCGGGATCGGTCGTGCCACGCAGTCTATAAACATCGCGGTGACGGGCGCACATCTTCGCGGAGCGTCTCTTGTGCACAATGGCGTCGCGTTCCCTACCGATGCGACTGAGACGGTTATCAGGTCCCGAATGCCAATGGCGGAGTAGGAATTCAGGGACAAAATGGTGCTTAGACATTAGGGTGACTAGGGGGCGAGCCTTTGCAAGGCCGCCTTGCGGAAGGACGCGCAAGCCTATGACACGTCGAGGTCACCTGTCGAGGCTGGCTTGCGCAGTGAGCATCGCGGCCAATAGCATCGGCCGCATGCACTGCCTCACCCTGTTCGCGTTCGAGTACCTCGACCCGGTGCGTCGCCGATGGATTCGAGCGCGCTACAAGGCGACGCGTGAGGAGATCGCGAAGAGGTACGAGAAGTGGGAGATCACCGGACCCGGCTTGACGCCGAGTGACGTGGATGGCCGCACCTGTGGACAGCTATCCTGACAGGTGGAGAATGTCGAGGTGTCAGGGACATTCAACCTTAAATAGCGATGGACGAACCGATTCGCATATCAAAGCTCGACGCGGCGCGACGTCAAATGGATGCGGCGATTCGCCTGCTGTTCGAGGGCGAAGACCCCGTCGCCGTACACACGCTCGTTGGCGCCGCATCGGTGATCATCTCCGACCTCGTCGAAATTCACCACCCGAAAACCTCATGGGATAAGTTGGCGCAGGAGGCCAACAACATCGCCGCCAGCGAATACTTCGCGGTGATGCGCAAGCCTCAGAACTTCCTAAAGCACGCTCGCGATGATGCCGATGCGGTACTCGACTTCAACCCCAAGGACACGGAGTCGGTAGCGTTTTGGGCGGTCATGAATTTGAGCAATTTCGGGACGCTATCCACCGAGGCGTCGGTGCTTCAACTATGGTATTTGGCGTGCCATGCTCCGACCCTCGAAAAGGAGATCGGGCCATACGAGCGCGCGCGCGAAATCTTTGGCGATCTACGCGGCGTCGAACGAGGCGAACGACTTCGGGTGGCGAGGAAAGTGCTAGAAGAGCAGTTAGGCGTTGCGTAAGGAGAAGAGCGGCCCGCCCACCGGCGCGTCAAGGTCCCGCGCCTCCGCGAAGAACGACCGAAGCGCCTACGCCGAGAGCTTGAAGTCGACGCTCGATCTCTTTCCGAAGCTTTGAAGTTGTAGCGCGCCAAGCGGTGACGTCGATACACTTCAGGCACTCGTAGTGCGCATCCGAAATTGTCGTGACGTCGGTATGGGTGATGTCGAAGTGGGCGGCGTCGGCGTGGGCGATGACCTCGTCGCGGGCGGCGAGGATCGTCTGCAGCAGGGCGTCGAATGCCGCTCGCTCACTTCCCGGAGGAAAGCACGCGCTGACGATGTTTTCGCGTTCCTTCGCCGCGACGCCTTTCATGTTGCTCGCCGCGACGCCTGCCGCGCCATAGCCGGTATTGAAGACCTGCGAGAAGAACACGACTGCGAGCGCGGTGAAACGCTGGTGCAGCGAATCCAATTCGGTCCACGTTGTGAAGGGTGGGGCGCCTTCATGTGTGCTACCCATGGACGTGGCATCACGAGCGCCGAGGGCTCGGGCCGCATCACTGAGGAGATGCTGGCACTCTAGGAGGGCGCCGATCCACAGGTGAAGGCGACCCCGCACTTCGTCGATTTCCATCGGCTCGATCGTCAACCTCCTAACGCGCCACGATCGCGCACAGCGTCAACCTCCGATGTCGGAGAAAAAGGCTGGATACACCTTCGTCCGAAAATATTCATTTAGATCGTCCTTGTTTCGATCTCCAATGTGGGTAGGCGCTGAATCTGCCGTCACTTTGGCACCAACGTGACCCTTATCACTGATTTCCCATAGCACCACGGTGGAGTAGTTTCCGCCCACGAAGCCACCTCTCCAATCGACCACAATCTCAACAAGAATTCGATTCGACAATTTGGAAATAGAAAAGCGGTTGAACGTTGGGCTCTTGCCAGTGGGGTGCGTTATTCGTTGGACGCTCTCGGCTATTCCTAACTCGTTTTTCGTAACGAGCTTTTTCGCCGCAATTTCTGCTCGATCGGACCAAGGAATTACTTGAGTTCCGATGCCCGTTTGAGAAGCGATCTGACCTATCGTGTCTTTCGTCTCCTGTCCCGAGAGTTTGTAAATCAGCCATATCACGCCGAGCACGACAAGCGCGATGCCTATCAGAACCGACAAGACTCGGAAGATGCGCATAGGTTGCTTCATTTCTTTTCTTTTTCCGGTGCGTAGCGCTTCGCGAAGTCACCGCACATGAGCGCCAATCGCATCGCGTCTAAAGTCGATGGCGCGGGATAGATGATGATTGGCTCCTTGAAAGTCTTCGTGCCGCTCGTGCCATCCCGCTTTTCATATCGAGCCACACGCTGCGTAATTTGTCGCCCTGTGCAGTCGAAGTCCTCAAGCACGGCCATTTCGGCATAGTCATCAAGCTGTGTCTGCCGAGTCCACGCACGAACCCCCGTCGCCGTGCGTCCAAGCGTAGTCGTCTCAACCTCATGGAATGAAGTGATGCGGACCCACTTTTCCGTCGGAATGGATTCGGCGCCCGCCTCGCATGCGGCGAGTGCCATCACGAAGACGATAGATATTCGGTTCACGATGCACTCCCCGGTTTGGCCGATATGAATTCAACCGGCGCCGACCCGCCCACCTTCACCCCGCCAGTTGCGACGTGCTCGTAGATGTAGCCCGTGATGTTGCCAGATGCATCGCGATTGAGTTTGGCGAGACCTTGCTGCTCCAACGACAAGAGGAGCATCGAGATCAGTTTCCGTAGATCGGCCGCCTCGGCTCGGAGTTCATTACCCGCTCGCTTGTAGTACAGGTGGGCGAACAACCACGTGACCGCCGCGCCAACAAACATGCTGATGAGAGTTGCTACATCCATGTAGGTCTCCGGCTGCTCACGTGGCGGATGGTCTCTTCGCGTGCGCTGCGGCGGCGCGAAGTATCTCGTCCTCGCTGCGATAGTCTGCCGGAAACTGCGAACGCACGTTCAGAACCGGCATGCTGAGGTACAGCACGCGCGGATCATCAATGTGCGCCTCCGCGAATGACGTGATATCGATCATTTGGCGATTCGGCGGCGGTGAGGCGAGCGCCATCACGAAGGCGAACGGCCGGTAGGTAATCTCCGATAGCCCGTGCACCGTGCCGTCATCGACTAGACCCACGATGCCTGTGGTGCGGCTGAATCGACCATGGTTGTAGCCCGCATAGAGTCGGATGTCCGACGGCAATCCAGTTTGTCGCTTATCCATGACGAACTTCTCCAAGTAAGGCGCTTTCCTGCGAAACTCGGGCCCGTTGGCGCTCATGAACATCGAGACCAGTTGCTTGACGACTCGCAGCGGGAAAATCTTGAACGGGTATGCAAGCACGACCTCGCCGCGCGAAGCTTCGAGGAGGAGCGCGGCTTGCCGTGCCCAGTCCGCATACGCGGCGCCGTACCAACCCCCTGTCGTGTTGTTGCACGGGATACAGAGCGTGTAGGCCCCGGCACCCCTCTGCTGTTGGCGCGCGTCTGGCGAATCTGTATCGATCAGCCCGGTGCCACCGAATAGGTGCTCACCACGAACGAGAAAAACGCGGCTGTTGTTGAAGGCGGCCCGTGGCGGGACGTGCTCAAACGATAGCTCTCTCTCTAGCCCGCAGATGCAGCATTCCCCGTAAACCTTCGCCACCGTCGATTTCCACCTAGTCCGCTCACGACGACTTGTCGAGGCGAACGGCGGCGAGTTCTGCGCGGATCAACAGCGCGGCGTGGTGCGTCCGCTCCATTTCTTCCGTGAGCCTGAGCAACACGTCCTCATTCCGTTCGCCGGATGCGAGCGCCGCATGCAGGCGCGTCACTGCGGCGCTGCTCTCGGCGAGTGCTGCCTTGTACCTTTCAATAATCGGCCCCGCACTCTTGTCGATGATCATGGACGTTCGCCTTCCGTAGTAGGGACCGCAGCGCCGACGACGAAGCCCGTGCCCGCGTCTCTCTTCGTGCGATCGATGATGCCGCCCGTGACCGGCGCTACCGGCACCGTCTCGGGCTTCGTCGCGTTATTCGTACCCTTCGGCTCGGCGCTCATCGATCACAACCTTTCACGTCCTTAGTTCAACAAGGAACAACACCGTATTGTATAATTCCTTGTCGTTTGGGAGTGTTAGAAGGTATCTGGCTCCTTGCCAAGGTTGAGGTCGAGAGTTCGAGACTCTTCTGCCGCTCCAGTTTTCCGGGGGGAATCGGGCGACCGGTTTCCCCCGATTCACATCATCACACCCGAAGACATCGAAGACTCGCTCGTAAGGCTGAGTCGATAGCGTCAAATCATTATGGACAGAGAAGAGGTTGAAGCTCGTCCCGCGCGCATTCGTGCCACCCACTCGCGACATTGAGCGCGCCCCCCGAACGTCCGGATCCTGAGCCCGCCGGCCAGCCGCGCTCAAGCGCGGGACAAAAATCGGAAATTTTCCCCTCAGCGTTTATTTGGCGCTTCGAGGGCACCGGCGTCTTTCTGGCGCTGGCCGCCGTAGCCGTATGAAGGCAGAATGACAAATCCTGTGTTATCCGAACAGTTCCCCGTCTTATCACTGGTGTTTCCGAACGTCTTCGTCAATGGTGCCATCACAATTGTTGAAGATGGTCGCGAACATCCTACAGTCACCGTCGTGCCCGGGTGCGCGGCGCTCCGCTGAACCGTTAGGAGTGCGCGTGACAGGGCCGGTCGCGATGTCACTTTGGAGCATCACGCAGTTCCTCGGGACGTTGGATATATGAAGTTCGGCCCCCGGATCCTGGAGCAGGCCGACCGGCTCGCCGCATTCACGGAAGAGGACGGGCGGCTTACGCGCACGTACCTCACGCCGCGCCACCGCGATGCAGGGGAGCAGATCGCGGCGTGGATGCGCGAAGCGGGAATGTTGGCTGGCTTCGATGCTCTTGGCAACGTCGTCGGCCGCTACGAAGGCGTGCAGCCCGGAGCACGCGCGGTCCTCGCGGGATCGCACATGGATACTGTGGTCGACGCGGGGCGCTACGACGGGACCTTCGGCATCCTCGCCGCGATCGCCTGCGCGAAGGACCTGCAGGAGCGCGATGCTCGTCTCCCGTTCGCGCTGGAAGTGGTCGCCTTCGGCGACGAGGAGGGCGTGCGATTCGGCACCACGTTGATCGGCAGCCGCGCATTTGCGGGCCGGCTTCCGGCCCATGCGCTCGACGCGAGCGACCGAAATGGCATGGCGATGCGAGACGCGCTCATGGCCTTCGGCGGCGATCCTGGCGGCGTGGCGGCGCTCTCTCGCGTCGCTTCGCCGCCGCTCGCCTTCATCGAGCTTCACATCGAGCAGGGTCCTGTGCTTTTGGACGAGGGCCTGCCGGTGGGCGTGGTGACTTCCATCGCGGGGACGACGCGTGTGAAGGTGCGGGTGACCGGCGTGGCGGGGCACGCCGGCACGGTGCCCATGGATGGTCGTCGCGACGCGCTGACTGCTGCGGCCGCGATGGCGCTCGAAGTCGAACGCCATTGCGTCACCCGGACGAAGGAGCTGGTGGGGACTGTCGGAAAGCTCTCCGTCGCGGGTGGCGGGGCAGCCAACGTGATCCCGGGTTCGGTGGATTTCAGCATCGACGTGCGATCCGCAGAGGACACGGTCCGGCGTGATGCGGTGCGCGAGCTCGAGGCCTCGCTTCGCTCCATCGCCGCGGAGCGCGGAGTGTCGATCGCATGGGAACCGTATTTCGAGACCGACGCCACGCCCTGTGACCCCCGCTTGCAGGAGGCGTTCGCGAGGAGCGTGGCGGCGCACGGCATCGCGGCGCGATCGCTGCCCAGCGGCGCCGGACATGACGCGATCGAGATCGCGCGGATCGCGCCCACGGCGATGCTCTTCGTGCGATGCGGCAATGGCGGCATTAGCCACAATCCGCTCGAGTCCCTGAGCGCCGAGGATGCCGAAGTCGCCACTTCGGTGCTGCTGCATTTCCTGGAGAATTTCCACCCGTGAGCGCGCTGGACGCATTGGTGGATGCGCGCTTCGACGATTCGGTCTCGTTCCTGCGCGAAATCGTGCGCCTGCCAAGCGACACACCGCCAGGAGACAACGCGCCGCATGCCCGGGCGGCCGCCGAGGCCCTCGAGTCCCTCGGCTTCACGGTCGAGCGCCATCCCGTGCCGGCCGATGTCGTGGCCGCGCACGGACTCGTTTCTGTGACGAACCTCATCGTTCGCCATCGCTTCGGAGATGGACCCGTCATCGCGCTCAACGCCCATGGTGACGTCGTCCCCCCGGGCGACGGATGGACGAGACCGCCGTACGAAGGCCGCATCGAGCAAGGGCGAATGTATGGCCGCGGCGTGGCGGTCTCGAAGTCCGACTTCGCCACATTTGCGTTCGCGCTCGACGCCTTGAAGCGTGCGGCCGCCGCCGGTGAGCGCCTCAGGGGCGCTGTCGAACTGCACCTTACTTACGACGAGGAGATGGGCGGCGAATGCGGGCCGGCTTGGCTGCTGGAGAAGGGGCTCACGAGACCCGACTACGCTATCGGAGCAGGATTCTCGTATGCCGTGACGACCGCGCACAATGGCGCCCTTCACCTGGAGGTCACGGTGAGGGGAGAAGCGGCGCACGCGGCGCTCCCGGAGACGGGAGTAGATGCGCTCGCTGCCGCGGTCGAGCTGATGGCCGCTCTATACGCCCTGCGCGACGGTTACTCCAAACTACGATCGAGCGTGCCAGGCATCGCGTCGCCCACGATCAACATCGGCCTGATCGAGGGTGGCATCAACACAAACGTGGTGCCCGATCGGGTGCGCTTTACGCTCGACCGCCGGATCATCCCGGAGGAGGACCCCGCGGCAGTGGAGTTGGAGATTCGCGAAGCAATTGCGCGAGCGAAGTTGCGGCATCCGCGAACGCGCGTCGAGATCCGCCGACTGCTGCTCGCGCGGGCGCTTACGCCATTGCCGGGCCAGGAGAAGCTGGTGACCGCGATACAACATGAGACGGTCCGCGTGTTCGGCTCCGCAGCTCCCGCGATGGGCGTGCCTCTGTACACGGATGCACGGCACTATGCGCAGGCCGGGGTTCCCGTTGTCCTTTACGGGGCCGGGCCGCGTTCGATCGTGGAGGCGAACGCCAAGCGCGCCGACGAGAACCTCGTCCTGGAGGATCTTCGCCGCGCAACGAAAGTGGTGGCAGGCGCCCTCGCGACGCTGCTGGGGCCCGACAGCGCCGCGGCATAGCGCCGAGGCGCCGCGACTTACTGCGCACGCCACGGGAAATCCGGCGTCGAGCTTCGTCAAGCCTGGACCGATGCAAGGCTCGAGGGCAAGGGCGCGGACAAGATGCCCAGCGCTTCCAGCCTGCGCGCTACCCTCAGGCAATCGATTTCTCGCCACGGCGCCGCGATGATCTGGATGCCGATCGGCAGCCTGCCTGGGCGCAGGACGGGCGCGGCCACGACAGGCAATCCGATGAAGGAAATCGGCTGGGTATACATCCCGAGGTTTGGTCGCACCGCCAGCGACTCGCCATTGAGCGTCATCCCCTCCTGTCCGATGAGCGTGGCAGTGCAGGGCGTAGCAGGCGCAATGATGACGTCGACTTCCGAGAAGAGCTTCAACACTTCCGCGCGGTACCAAGCGCGAATGCGCTGCGCCACGTTCACCCAGGCAGCGGGAATCAGCGCGCCGGCGAGAAAGCGATCGCGCGAGAGCGGTTCGAAATCGTTCGCTCGCCGGCGAAGGTCGGCGAGGTGCAGCGTCCCCCCCTCGGAGGCGGTGATGATGAAGGCGGCCGCGCGGGCTCGTGCTGCTCCGGGAATCTCCAGCCGGGCGCGCACCCCGAGCGCGTTTGCGGTCAGTGAGACCGCCTCGATCGCGTCGTCCGAGGCGAAGCGCTCGAAGTACCCCGTAGCGGTGGCGATGCGCAGCGATCTACCGTCTGCGAGCAGCGTTGCGACGGGTTCCGGCGGCCTGTTTGCGCAGGCCGGATCGGCGGTGTCCGCCCCCTGCAACGCGTCATAGCACAACGCGAGGTCAGCGACGCTGCGCGCGAAAGGGCCAACGTGGTCGAGGCTAGCGGCGAAGGGAAAGCTTCCGCGCCGGCTCAGCCGGCCGTAGGTTGGCTTGAGTCCGAAGACGCCGCACAGCGACGCGGGAACGCGAATCGATCCGTTGGTATCCGATCCGAGCGACAACGGAACTTCGCCCGCCGCGACCGCCGCGCCCGAGCCTCCAGAGGAACCGCCGGCGATCCGATCACGATCGTGAGGGTTGCGACAAGGCCCGTAGTGCGTGTTCTCCGTCGTGAAGCCGTAGGCGTATTCGTCCATGTTGAGCGCGCCAGTCAACAACGCCCCGGCCGCTCGCATCCGAGCCACCAGCACGGCATCGGCGGGCGCCGGTTCGCGCTCACGATTTATCTTGGACCCGGCGAGCGTGACCACCCCTTCGATATCGAACAGGTTCTTGACCGCGTAGGGCACGCCGGCGAGCGGACCGGCGTCGTCGCCCGCGTCGAGCCGGCGGTCGAGTGCGCGCGCTTCGGCAAGGGCGCGTTCGGCGGTGACCAGCGTGTAGGCGTTGATGTGGGGATCGCGCGAAGCGATGCGGGCGAGCGCGGCCTCCGCGACCTCGGTCGCGCTCACTTCCCGCGAGCGAACTGCCGCGGCCACCTCGAACGCGCTTGCGCCGTCGCTCAGGGGCCCACGGCTTACTGGGGTCACGCGCGGAACACCGGCGCCGGCTCGAAGCCTTCGTCCAGCGGCGATTCCATCACGATCGCCGCGAAGTGCGCGATGCGCTCCATGTTCGCGACGACCCCGGGGCGATGTGCCGGATCGAGCGGAAGGTTGAGCGCCCGTGAGGCCGCATCGACGTACGCCTCGGCGTCGAATGAAGGCGGTCCTAACGCAACGCGAGTGTCAGCCATGTGTGTTCCGCTCGCAATCTCAGGCGCGCTCGGGCTGATGTGGCGCATGCGCGAGATAGGCGCGCCAGCCGCCGTAGTGGCTGATGTCGATCGCGCCCTCCAGCGCATGGCATTCGCAGATGAATCCCTTGACCTCGGCACCGTCTTCCAGTTCCACCGTGCCGATGCCCAGCGGCGGCGGGACCTGCGCCGTGAACTCGCCGAACCCGCTCAAACCCAGCGACCACACCTCGACTTCGATGCTACGTCCGCCATCGGACGTGCGCTTGAGCCCAGGCTTGGGCGGCGTGGTGTTGGTCAACGCGTAAAGGCGGTAGATCGGCGCGGTGCGGCACGTGCGCAGCAGCGTCGCCCCGCGCTGCGTGAGCTGGTAGTTGAGCACGCCTCCCGACAGGTGCGCGCCCACGACGGCGAGCTCGACGCAGCCCGCGCGCGGTTCCGCCACACTCGCCGGTGGCCGCGACCGCAACGGTTGGCCCGTCGCACCCATGGGACCGCCTACCGCGGCATGGAGGAGTGCCGCCACCTCCGCGAGCGCGTCCTCGCCGAAGGCCGGGGCGATCAGCGTCACGCCCGCGGGGAGGCCATCGTCCCTGAATCCGCAAGGCACCGCGATGCCGCACAGGTCGAGGAGATTCACGAAGTTCGTGTAGTAGCCGAGCCTCGAAT